>JAEEVC010000007.1 GCA_016287075.1 Bacteroidales bacterium
ACCAACCCCTCCGCGAGTTACTCCGTCAGCGACCCGTACGGCAACGTCCTCTACTGCGCCGTCATCGACGGGGAGACGAACCGGATCGTGCATTTCGTCAACGAGACCCCGACCCTTGCCTCCCATCCCGGAGAGAGCGGCGACGTCAGCGCACTCCTTCACAAGCTCTTGAAAGAGTTCGTCCGCTGAACTCCGCTATCCCAAGTTAAATCATTCAATCAGTTAAATAAATCATTATGAAGAAGTTCAAATTCATCGCCCTGGCGGCCGTAGCCTGCCTGTCCCTTTGTTTCTCCGCCTGCACCAAAATCACCGGTAACGAAAAGGTTTTCGGGTCGTACACCGCAACCTGTGACATCACTGTCTACACCTCTGAGGGTTCCGGCATCATCTTCGGTGCCATCCGGGACGCTGTCATCCTTGCCGGCAGGGATTATGACTTCCGCACGGATGCCGGCGACAAAGCCGTCATTGCCGCCGCCGACAAAGTTGCGCAGGAGTATAAGGACCAGGCCAACAAGAAGATTACCGTATCCGTCGTCTTCCAGCCCGGGAATGCCATGGGTGAAGCCGAAGCGAAGCCCATCGTCATCAAGAGCTACACATTCACTCCTGTAGACTAGATCTTTCGTTCGGGAAATATTTTTTAAAGCCAAGGATCCGCGTCCTTGGCTTTTTGTTATTCTGTCAACAGCCGATATGAAAGCGAAGAGATGGCCGCGCTCCGGAAAATTATCCGCGCCTTTCCGAAGGAAGGTGGAATACGTCGCGGATCTCCCCGACGGCTTCCGGCGTCAGGCCTTCCGGCGTGAAACCGAACTGCTTTGCGGTCTTGTAGAGGATGGCCGCCTTGTTGAGGACATCGGTCTGGTCAAATGCCTCCATGATGTCCGGTCCTACGGCGACAGTCCCATGTTTCTCCCAGAGTACCACATCGTAACGCTTGATCATCTCAAGTGTCGCGGAGGCCAGTTCGACCGAAGAGGGGAGGGCATAGGGGACGACGCCGATGCCGAGCGGGGCGAAAGCGAGCGTTTCCGGAATCATGGCCCAGAGCAGGCGCGTCAGCCGCTCTGAATCCAGGAATTCCCTTGCATGGGACATGGCGACAAGTTCGATCGGATGCGTGTGCAGCGTTGCCTTGTAGTTGCTCCCGCTGCCGATCAGGTAATCCTGAAGGGACAGGTGGGAGGGGAGTTCGGAGGTCGGCATGACGGGGGAGTCGGCCACGATTTCATAATGGGCGCAATCCTCCGTGATCCGGATGATGCTCCCTGCCGACATCGGGTCCCGCGCGAGGTCCCGCATGCGCTTGCCGGTGCCCTTGCAATAGAACCAGCAGCCTTTCAGGTTGGGAAGCCGGATGCCGATCGGCTGCGGAGCGCAGAGGGCGGGACGCGTCCGGAGGACGTCGTCAACGTATTCCGTGATCCGGATGGTGAGGTTCCCCCCGTTCCGCTCCGCCCAGCCGCGTTGCCACAGGTAGCCCGCGACCTCTGCAGCCCGGTCCAGTTCCTTTTTCAGCGCCGGACGCGTATGTAGGACTGATTCCATATGATTAACACTCTATTTCTTTGATTTCAACCTCGTTCCCGCAAACGAGGAAGGTATTGTCGCCATGGCAGTGCGGGCATTCCTTCCCGTAGCGGACGGTTTCGTATTCCTCCCCGCAGTCTTCGCAGCGGGTGACGGCGGGGATGATGTTGACCTTCAGTTCGCAGCCCCGCAGCAGGTCTTCCTTGTCGGCGGCCCAGCGCCAGCAGTCGGTGAGGTAGTCCGGGATGACCGTGGACACCTCACCGATGTTCATCACTACCGCGGAAACGTGGGAGACGCCGTTCTCTTCGGCGACTTTCTTCACGTCCCGGATGATGTAGAAGACGATGCCGAGTTCGTGCATCAGTCTTTTTTCTTGAACAGGATCCTGCCGGTGCGCTTGAGCATATAGGGCAGGATGCCGCTGAACTTGTCTTCGGACGTGACGAAGTGGCTGGCCTCGGGATGCTCGCGGTGGAGGTGGATTGCGTCGAAGCCGCACTTGGTCGTGCAGATACCGCAGCCGATGCACTTGTTCGGGTCCACGACGGAAGCGCCGCAGCCGAGGCAGCGCGCCGTTTCCTTGCGGACCTGCTCTTCCGTCAGCGTGAGGTGATACTCGCGGAACGGATCCTCGCGGGCGGCGTCGCCGGCTTCCTGCCGGGAGGCGTTGTCGTAGGATTCGACGACGATGTCGGACTTGTCCAGTTCGATGAAATCGCGGCGGTTGCGGCCGATGGTCATGTGGCCGTGCTGGACATAGCGGTGGAGCGATTCGGCGGCTTCCTTGCCGGCGGCGATCGCATCGATGGCGAACTTCGGGCCGGTGAAACAGTCGCCGCCCACGAAAATGTCCTCCTCGGCGGTCTGGTAGGTCAGTTTGTCAGCAACCGGATAGACGCCGCGGAAGAATTCGACCTTCGTGTCCTTGAGGAGCTCCTTGAGGACGACCGTCTGGCCGATGGCGAAGACGACGAGGTCTGCCTCGAGCGTAATCAGCTCATTCTCATCGTATTTCGGGGCGAACCGGTGGTTCTCGTCAAAGACCGACGTGCACTTCTTGAAGACGATGCCCTCGACCTTGTCTGTGCCGAGGATCTCCTTCGGGCCCCAGCCGGGGTTCAGGACCACGCCGTCTACGCGGGCTTCGCGGCGCTCCTCCGGCGACGCCGGCATGATGTCTTCGGTCTCAAGGGAGAGCATCGTGACCGACGCGGCTCCGCTGCGTTTCGCAACACGCGCGGCATCGATGGCCACGTTGCCGCCGCCCACGACCACCACCTTGCCGCTGACCGGAACCTTGCCGGTATTGGCCTCGCGGAGGAAGTCGATGGCGGTCGTCGTACCGGGCAGGGCCTCGCCGGGAATGCCCGGCAGGCGGCCGCCCTGGCAACCGATGGCCACATAGAAGCCCTTGTAGCCCTCGTCACGGAGCTGCTGGATGGTGATGTCCTTTCCGACCTCGACGCCGGTGCGGATCTCGACGCCGATCTCGCGCATGATGTCGATTTCCGCGGCGATGACGTCCTTCTCCAATTTATAGGAAGGAATGCCGTAGCGGAGCATGCCGCCGGGTTCCGCGTTCCGCTCGAACACGGTCGGCTTGTAGCCCATCGTGGCGAGGTAATAGGCGCAGCTCAGGCCGGCCGGGCCGCCGCCGATGATGGCGATCTTCTCCTCCCAGCGCTCCTGGACGCTGGAGGCGATGTTGATTTCCGGCACGAAGCGGTGCTCGGCGTTGAGGTCCTGCTCGGCGATGAATTTCTTCACGGCGTCGATGGAGACCGGCTGGTCGATGGTCCCGCGGGTGCAGGCGTCCTCGCAGCGGCGGTTGCAGACGCGGCCGCAGACGGCCGGGAACGGGTTCTCGCGCTTGATCAGTTCGAGCGCCTCACGGTACTTGCCCTCGGCCGCCTTCTTCAGGTAGCCCTGGACGGCGATATGCGCCGGACAGGCGGTCTTGCAGGGGGAGGTGCCGGTCGGGTAGCAGTTGATGCGGTTCTTGTCGCGGTAGTCCTCGGTCCATTTGTGCGGGCCCCATTTCACGGCGTCCGGCAGTTCCTGGCGCGGATATTCGACGGCACCGTGGGAGGTGCAGAGCTTCTGGCCGAGCCGGACGGCGCCGGCAGGGCAGTACTCGACGCAGCGGCCGCAGGCGACGCAGTTCGACGGATCGACCTTCGCCACATAGGCGCTGCGGGACATGTTGGGCGTATTGAACAGCTGCGAGGTCCGGAGTGCGTTGCAAATCTTGACGTTGCAGTTGCAGATGGCGAAGATCTTGCCCTCGCCGTCGATGTTGGTCACCTGATGGACGAAGCCGTTGTCCTCGGCCTTCTTCAGGATGGCCATGCACTCGTCGTAGGTGATGTAGTGGCCGCGGCCGGTTTCGGCGAGGTAATCGGCCATGTCGCCGACGCCGATGCACCAGTCGCGGTAGTCGTCGGCGCAACCCTCGTCCAGTTTCTTCCGCCCGTAACGGCAGGAGCAGATGCCCACGCCGAGATGGCCCTCGTAGCGCTTGAGCCAGTATGAAATGTGCTCGATATCAACGGATTCATTCTCCATCGAGATGGCCTTTTCCACCGGGATGACATGCATGCCGATGCCGGATCCGCCCATCGGGACCATCGGGGTGACCTTCTCCAGCGGAAGGAAGGTCATCCGCTCGAAGAACATCGCCAGTTCGGGATGCTTGTCCATGAGGTAGGTGCTCATGTTGGTGTATTCGGCCGATCCGGGGACGAACATCGGGACCCAGTAGATGCGGTCCTCGCGCTTGTACGTCGTGCCCGGCACGGGGCCGTCGGCGGTGTATTTGTCCCCGTAGTCATACTCGAGCATGCCGAAAAAGGCCAGCTTGTCCAGGAGTTCGTCGAAGGATGCGTCGTCCGGCGTGTAGTGTTTCTCGCTGTTCCACTGATGGAGCAGCTGATAGCTCCTGTGCTCGCGGACCTTGAAGAAATTCTTCGGCAGCATGTCGAGGAGCAGGTCGAGCGCGGCTTCCCGGGTCACCGCGTCCATCTCATCCTCGAAAATGCAGGCAAGGCCCCAGTATTCAGGGGCTTCCGTGGTCATCTTGATCTTTCCGGGAACACGGTCCGTGACGTGGCGGACGAACTTGAGGAGTTTCGGATTGGGATTCTTGTCACCCAGATGCTTCGGGACGAAGCGTTTGGACATTTCAGGCATATCGGTTATTGTTTCCAGTTATTGACTTTTTCGAGCAGCCACCCGGCGAAGGCGTCGATGCCGTCGCCCGTCCGGGCGCTCACGGGTAGGACCTTCGCGCGGGGATTGCGCTTGCGGATGTACTTCCGGCAGCGGTCCATGTCGAAATCGAAGCATTGCAGGACATCCGTCTTGTTGATGAGGACCAGGTCGCAGACCGAGAACATCAGCGGATATTTCAGCGGCTTGTCGTCGCCTTCGGGGACGGACAGGATCATGGCGTTGGCGCAGCTCCCGGTGTCGAATTCCGCCGGGCAGACGAGGTTGCCGACGTTCTCCAGGATGACGAGGTCGGTATGGTCCAGGTCGATGTGCGCAAGGCCCTGGCGGGTCATTTCCGCGTCCAGGTGGCACATGCCGCCCGTATGGAGCTGGATGGAGGGGATGCCCGTGGCCTCGCGGATCTTGACGGCATCGACATCGCCGTCGATATCGGCTTCCATCACCGCAATGCGGATCCTGTCCTTGAGCAGGTTGAGGGTCCGGATCAGCGTCGTAGTCTTGCCGCTGCCGGGGGAGGACATGATGTTCAGGAGAAAAACGCCCCTCTGTTTCAATTCCTTCCGGAGAAGGTCGGCGTCCATGTCGTTGTCCGCGAAGACGCTCTTCTTGATTTCGATGATCTTGACCGGGTCCATGCAGTTTCGTGTTATCCTGTGCAAGTTACGGATTTATCCGTTTATTACCAAAAATTTCCCTCCCCGTAGCATTTTCCGGAAAAAAATACAATCTTTGTAAGTGGAATACAACCGATAAAAGCATAACGCAATGAAAAAGACCGCATTACTCGCAATCATCCTCGTGCTCGCCACGGCGACCGCATCGGGGCAAAGCATCCTTAACCGCCTGAAAGACAGGGCGAAGGATGCAGTGGAACGCAACATCGGCGACAAGATCGAAAAGGGCGTCGACGACCTGCTGAGCGGAAAGAAGAAGGACAAGGACAAACGGAACGCCGCCCAGGAAGACCAGGATACCGAAGAGGCTGCCGCCGTCGAACAGCAGGACGGCCAGAAGAAGGGAAAGACGGCCAAGGGGGAAGAGATGAAGAGCGACTTCGTCCCCGGCACCGTCGTCATCTTCGAGGACGACCTGACGGGAGAGAAGATGGGAGAGTTCCCTTCGAAGTGGGACCTGATCGAGAACAACGCCGAGGTGGCCCGCATGAACGGAAAGATGGCCATCAAGTTCGAGCACGGTTCCAGCACGTCGATCACGCCGCTGATCAAGGACGGCAACAAGAAGTATCTGCCCGAGGTCTACACGCTTGAGTTCGATTTCTTTGCCGGCAATAA
Source organism: Bacteroidales bacterium (assembly GCA_016287075.1). Taxonomy (GTDB): domain Bacteria; phylum Bacteroidota; class Bacteroidia; order Bacteroidales; family UBA932; genus Cryptobacteroides. The sequence goes on from JAEEVC010000007.1 coordinate 6,063, forward strand.
TGCCTGTTACAACCTCTATCTACGTACGGAGGATAACTATGTTTCCAGCCGGATCTGGGTCGGACTGAACAACATGAGCTGGAGTATCGCCAAGCCGGGGGAAGGCGAGGTGGAAGGGAACAAGGACATCGATGACATCATGGACCTGAATGACTGGAACCATTTCGCCCTGTCGTTCAACAAGCGCGCCCTGAAGGCCTATGTCAACGGCAAGCGCATCATCAACGTCCCCAACGCCAGGGCGATGGACTGGTTCACCGTCGATACCGAGTTCTGGGAGGACCATGTCGACTATATCACCAATATCCGTCTGGCCAAGGGCGCCGTCGACCTGTACGAACGCAATGAGCAGTCGATGACGGCCATTGAGAAGGCCATTGCCGAGACCGGCAAGTTCGTGACGAACAACATCCTTTTCGAGACCGGCAAGGCGGTCCTCAAGCCCGAATCGATGGAGGAGATCCAGAAGGTGGCCGACTATATGAAGAAGAATCCGCAGGCCCGCTTCGAGGTCCAGGGACATACGGACAACCAGGGCTCCGACAAGGTCAACGACCCGCTTTCGCAGCAGCGCGCCGAGGCCGTCGTCAAGGCCCTCGAGGACCTGGGCGTGGATCCGTTCAACCTCCGCTCCGTCGGCAAGGGATCCCATGAACCCGTCGCCGACAACAAGACCGACGAGGGTCGCGCCAGGAACCGCCGCGTCGAGTTTATCAAGAAATAGTCCTTTTGGGCAAGCTTTTTGAAATAAGGGAACAGCCGGTGCCGCACCGGCTGTTTTTTTTTGTATATTTGCGGCCCTTTTGAAACGATGTTATGAAAATACTTTTTGTCGTCAACAATTTCTACGCGCCGGGCAACGGCCTTTCCGCCTCCGCCCGCCGCACAGTCCAATATCTCCGCGAAGCGGGGCAGGAAGTCCGCGTCCTTTCCGGCCGCAACCATGAAGCGGAAACCCCGCAGCCCGACTATGTCCTCTCGGACTTCCATGTCCCGGTCTTCGACGGTCTCGTCCAATCCCACGGCTACAAGTTCGCCAAGACCGACATCTCCCTCATCAAAGAGGCCGTCGGCTGGGCGGATGTCGTCCACCTGGAAGAGCCTTTCATCATCCAGATGGTAACGGCCCGGATTGCGAAATCCATGGGCGTTCCCTGTACGGCGACCTACCATCTCCACCCGGAAAACCTCTTCTGCTCGATCAATCTGGGCGACTGGAAGTTCCTTAATTACAACATGCTCCGTATCTGGCGCGATTTCGTTTTCAACTACTGCACCGATATCCAGTGCCCCACGGAAAACGTGATGGAGCGCCTGGAGAAGTTCGGCTTCAAGTCCCGGCTCCACCTCATCTCGAACGGCATCATCCCGGACGTGACGCTGCGGCCGCGTGACCCGGAGGAGGACCCCTCCCGTCCTTTCCTCGTCGTCTGCATCGGCCGCCTGGCGGTCGAGAAGGACCAGCCGACGCTGCTCGAAGCGATGCGCTATTCCAAGTATGCCGACCGGATCCAACTTTATTTCGCCGGCCGCGGCCCGGAGGCGGATTCCGTCCGCGAGAAGGCGCATGCCCTGTATGAGGAGGGCGTCGTCAAGTATGACCCGATCTTCCGTTTCCACGACCGGGACGGCCTGCGGAAACTGGCGGCCGAGGCCGACCTGTACATCCACTGTGCGACGGTGGAGGTCGAGGGCCTTTCCGCGCTGGAAGCCCTTCAGCAGGCGGTCGTTCCGGTCATTGCGGAGGGCAATCTGACGGCGACGTCGCAGTTCGCCCTCGACGAGCGCAGCCTCTTCCCGACGAAGGACCCCGAGGCGCTCGCCGCCTGCATCGACTACTGGCTCGACCATCCCGTCGAGCGCTGGGAGATGGGCTGGCGCTATGCCGAGTCCACGGAAGAGTATGACATCCATAAGTCCATCGATGCCCTCGTCGACATGTTCCGGAAGGCTGTCGCGGACAAAAAGGAAAAGGCGGATGAATAGACTTTATCTCGCTGCCGTTCTGTTTGTTCTGGGCGCTGTTTCCGCGCATGCCCAGGACGGGCCGCAGCTCTATAATATGGATTTCGACCACTGGTCCAAGGAATCCGGGGCCTGGAATCCCTATCCTGCCGGCGCATCCGATGCCCATCGGGTCTGGGATACCGCCAACCATGCACTGAGCCTCCTCGGCATCAACGGCACGATGCCGGAATATGACCATGTCGCCGTCCCCGGAAAAGGGAAGGCGGCCGCGAAAGTCATGAGCCGGAAGGTCGTCTGGGCTTTCGTAGCCGGGAACCTGTACACGGGCCGCTTCGGCCGCATCGTCCGCTTCAGCGGCGCTGAACTCTTTTTCGGCGTCCCGTTCCACAGCCGCCCGAAGAGTCTCTCCGGCTATTTCCATTATATCCCGGCCCCGGTGAATTTCGCCAAGGCCCCGCATGCGGACATGAAGGGAAAGCCGGACAAGGGGATGATCGAGGTTGTCCTCACCGACTGGAAGGAGCCCTATCATATCATCACCAACGACGAGTCTTTCATCGACGGGGCGACGGATCCGCATGTGATCGGACGCGCCTTCCTGGAACTGGACCGGGACACGGGCGGGTACATCCCCTTTGAGATTCCCTTCGATTACCGCAGCGGGAAGATTCCCACGCATGCCGTCATCATCGTCGCATCCAGCCGCTACGGTGAGTTTTTCACCGGCGGAAGCGGCAGCGTCGTCTATGTGGACGAGTTCCGTTTCAATTACTGAGCGGGGGAGCGGCTTCCCCTGTGGAAAAGATTGTTAAAAACTTTCTGCACGCCCCCGGTGAAAAGCCGGGGGAAGCTGTCTAAATTTGTATCCGGAAAATGGGAACGAGACGACGGATTGCCCCGGGCAGTCCGTGTTTATTCACCTCATTCTGGATTTGGTATTATTGTAAATAATTGAAATATAGCGACTTATGGAAGTCAGAAAGACAAACGGAACCTTTGAGGAGTTCGACCGGGAGAAATTGATGAACGGCATCCGCCTTGCCTATGTCCACACGGGACAGCCCTGTCCCGAAGACGTGGTGGTCTCGATCGCCGACAACCTCTATATCTATGACAAGATGTCCAGCCAGGAGATCCGCCGCCAGGTGGTCGACTCGCTGATGTCCATCAACAAGAAGGTCGCCCTCGAATATGTCGAGACCTTCGACCGCGGCGCGGACCTGCGGAAGAAGAACGACTTCATCAAGGACTATATCAACGCCTCCAACGCGGCGACCGGCTCCAAGTTCGACGCCAACGCCAATGTCACGAACAAGAACATCGTGACGCTCGGTCACGAGCTCTACAAGGAGAACAACATCAAGCAGAACCGCTACATCATGCAGGACAAGATCCGTTCCCTGTACGGCCGTTCGCTTGCGAAGCAGTACATCGCCGACCTGGAGTCGCACGTCCTCTACAAGCATGATGAGAGCGGCACCCCGGGCTACCCGTACTGCGTCGCCATCACGATGTATCCGTTCCTCGTGTCGGGCCTCCGGGAGCTTGGCGGCGTGTCGATTGCGCCGACTGACCTGAAGTCTTTCTGCGGTGAATTCATCAACCTCGTCTATTCGATTTCCTCCCAGTTCATGGGGGCGGTCGCGACGCCGGAATTCCTCATGTACCTGGACTATTTCATCCGTAAGGATTACGGCGACGACTACCTTTCCCGCCTGGCCGAGGTGGTGGAGAAAAACTCCAAGCAGCGTACCCTGAAGAAGGTGATCGACAATTGCTTCCAGCAGGTCGTCCACTCGATGAACATGCCCGCCGGCAACCGCGGCTACCAGACCGTCTTCTGGAACATCGGCTATTTCGACAAGCCCTATTTCGAAGGCGTGTTCGGCGATTTCCGCTTCCCGGACGGTTCGGCCCCGAAGTGGGAGACCCTTTCCTGGCTCCAGCAGCATTTCATGCGCTGGTTCAACGAGGAGCGTAACCATTACATCCTGACCTTCCCGGTCGAGACGATGGCGCTGCTGACCGACGGCGGCGACGATTTCGCCGACAAGGAGTATGCCGACTTCACGGCGGAGATGTGGGCCGAGGGACACAGCTTCTTCTGCTATCTGTCCAACAGCCCGGACAGTCTTTCCAGCTGCTGCCGCCTGCGCAATTCCCTCAAGGATCTCGGGGACGACGAACACAACCACACGACCCACCAGTATTCGATGGGCACGGCTTCCGTCGCGACCGGCTCCAAGTCGGTCATGACGCTCAACCTGAACCGCCTGATCCAGGATGCGGCGCGGCGTTATTTCAAGGTCGAGAAAGGGATTGACATGCCCGCCGGCGTCGCCCTTTCCCCGGATTCCTATGACAAGGAGACGCTGTACCGCTATATCCGTGAGGCGGTTACGGAGCATACCGTGCGGGTCCACAAGTACCAGACGGCCTTCAATGAGATCATCAAGGATTTCCTCAAGGCCGACATGCTCGACGTCTATCGCGCCGGTTTCATCGACATGCGGAAGCAGTACCTGACCGTCGGCGTCAACGGCCTGACCGACGCCGCGGAGTTCCTCGGCCTGACCATCAGCCCGAACGATGCCTACAAGGAGTTCGTCAACACCCTCCTGGAGACGATCAACGTGGCCAACCGGAAGGACCGTACCCGCGACTGCATGTTCAACACCGAGTTTGTCCCGGGCGAGAACCTCTCCGGCAAGAACTACAAGTGGGACAAGAAGGACGGGTATTTCGTCTCCGGCAAGCATGGGATGTACAGCTCCTATTTCTACAATCCGGAGGACGAGAGCCTGTCGATGATCGACAAGTTCAAGCTCCACGGCGAAGAGTTCGTCAAGTATCTCGACGGCGGTTCGGCCCTCCACATGAACATCGCGGAGCACCTTTCCAAGGAGCAGTACCGGCAGCTGCTCAATACCGCCGCCCATTACGGAACCAACTATTTCACATTCAATTGCCGCAATACGGTCTGCAACGACTGCGGCTATCTCAGCAAGGATACCCTGGACGTGTGTCCCCGTTGCGGGAGCCATAACCTGGATTACCTGACCCGCGTCATCGGATACCTGAAGCGGATCTCCTCGTTCAGCGAGATGCGCCAGGAAGAGGCGGCCCACCGGTTCTATATCGAGAATTAGAACCGCCGGTTCCGCCGGGGCCCCGCCGCATGCTGAAGTATGTTCCCGAAATGACCTCCGTGGTGCTGGAGGAGATCCCCGACCGGCTCACCCTGGCCGTGGAAGTCTCCAACTGCCGCGGCAACTGTCCCGGCTGCCATTCGCCCTTTCTCCGGGAGGACGTTGGCGAGGAACTGACGGCGGAGATCATCGACCGGCTCGTCGGGGACAATTTCGGCGTGAACTGCTTTCTCTTCCTGGGGGAGGGACGCGATCCGGCGGCGTTGCTCGCGCTAGCTGCCCACGTGCGATCGCTCGGCCTCGCCGTCGCGCTTTACAGCGGCCGCGAAGACCTCGAGGATGCGTTGTGGGAAGCTTTTGACTATGTGAAGGTTGGCCCTTACCGTGCGGAGTGCGGCCCGCTGAACGCCCGCACGACCAACCAGCGCCTGTATCGTGCGCTGGCGGAAGGGGAGGAGGCAATCTCTGGCGCCGGCAACGCTCCCGCTTCCGGGCCCGTGATTACTCGCGCCGGGCGCCGCTTCGCCGACATCACCGCCCGCTTCTGGCGGCGCGGCATCGATCCGCTTGTTTGAATAACTGCTGCAGTGCGCGTCAGACCTCCGTCAGGGCGCCGGTCACTGAATCGATGATGAAGCCCCGGACGGTCACGTCCTTCGGGACGAGCGGATGATTGACGATGGCTGCAACGGTCTTTCGGACAGATGCTTCCGTGTCGTGGAACCCTTCCAGCCATCCGGCGATATCCTTCGTTTCCTCCCAGGTGGCGAGCGTCTCTTCGGCGATGCCGCGCTCCAGCATGTGCGGTTTGAATTCGCCGTAGCTCATGTGGCAGGCGCCGCAGGTGGAATGGTGGATAACCATGACCTCTTCCACGCCCAACTCATAGATGGCGACCAGCAGGGACCGGATGGCGGAATCCGTCTCGGAGAGGATCAGCCCGCCGGCATTCTTGATGACTTTGGCGTCGCCGTTCCGCAGGCCCAGGGCCTTCATGAGGAGTTCGGTCAGGCGCGTGTCCATGCAGGTGAGGATGGCCAGTTTCCGGGCCGGATACTTGTCGGTGATATAGGGTTCATAGGCCTTCTCGGCCACGAACTGCCGGTTGAAGGCGAGGATGGTGTCGATGGCTTGGGACATGTCAGCGGATTTCTTTGCCGAAGGGGAAGATGGACGAAAGGGCCATCCGGAAGTGCTGGAGGCCGAAGGGGATGCCCACGATGGTGATGCAGAAAAGCAGGCCGCATACCATGTGGATCAGGGCGATCTCCCACCAGCCGAGCAGGATCCAGATGAGGTTCATCACGATCGAGAGGCAGCCGGGTTCTTCCGGTTTGTTCACGATGTCATGGCCGAAGGGCCAGAGGGCATAGGTCCCCAGTTTGAACAGCTGGACGCCGAACGGGATCCCGATGATGGTGATGCACATCAGCAGCCCCACGAGATAATAGATCAGGGCGATCACGAGACCGCCGAGGATGAGCCAGAGGATGTTGCCGATCGAGTTCATGCTCAGCCCTCCAGGATTTGTCCGGCGGCGTTCTTTGTGTCCACCTTCTCGATGATGCGCTCGAGGATGCCGTCCTCATTGAAAATGAAGGTCCTGCGGAGCGTGCCCATGGTCGTTTTTCCGTACATTTTCTTTTCTCCCCACGCGCCGAAATCCTGCAGCATCTGCGTTGTCGTGTCCGCGAGCAGCCGGAACGGGAGTTCATATCTAGCCCGGAACCCGCCATGGGACTTGGCGCTGTCCTTGCTCACGCCCACGACGTTGTATCCTGCGGCCGTGAGCGCGGCATAGTTGTCCCGGAACGAACAGGCCTCGGCCGTGCAGCCGGAGGTGTTGTCTTTCGGGTAGAAATAAATGATGGTCTTGCGGCCATTGCCGATGAAATCGCTGGATTTCACCATGTTCCCGTCCTGGTCCATGACTTCGAAGGACGGCATGCGGTCTCCGGGTTTGAGCATTGTCGTTGTTGTTTTGCGCTTACAAATGTAAGGCTTTTTCGGTGTTCTTGCAACGGGGCTTTACTGCCACCCTTCCTCGATGCTGCCATCCTCCGCTCCGACGGCCCGTCGCTTCGTTCCGACGGCCCAGTGCCGGGACTCGGCCTTGTCTGCGCTCCGGGTTCGTTCTTCTCGCTTTGGGGCGTGCTCCGGGTCAAGCTTGTGTGGGCCGTCCTTAGGCGCAGGGGCAGGGCTCCGGACGAGTTTTTCCGAAGGCCGGAGTCCTGTCCCGGAGCAAGGGGGGTGGACGGCCCTGCCGAAAATAGTGCTGCACGCAAATGGCCTTCAGTGGCCGTTTTTGTGCACGACTTGGAGTTCCAGGATGCAGGTGCAGCACGTTAATAGCGCTCTGAGGCCGATTTTGTGCAGGACTTTTTCCAATTCCTGTGTTGTGTGTCGCGGCGGGTGAATAGGCTCGTTTTTGCCCTGCGGTGCGGGAAAATCAGTCGAGGAGGAAGGCGCGGAGTTCGGCCGGGTTGGCGGCTGACGCGAATGCGTTGGGTGCGCCGGGTGCTGCGGCAGGCATGTCGCGGTAGCCCCAGCGGACGGCGATGCCGCGGATGCCGCCGTTGCGGGCGGTTTTCATGTCGGTGGGGGAGTCGCCGACCATGACGGCGGCCGAGGCCGGCTGGCCGGCCTTCCGGAGGACTTCCTGTACGATTTCGGGATCCGGCTTGAGGGGGAAGCCGTCCCGGTTGCCGAGGATGCAGACGAAGGGAATCCCCGGAAAGAATTCCCGGACGAGGGTTTCCGTCCCCGCCTGGAATTTGTTTGAAGCGATGGCAAGGGCTACGCCGCGGCGGGACAGTTCTTCCAGCAATTGCGGCATCCCCTCATACGGCTTCGTATGTACATCGATGTGGGCGGTGTAGTAGTCCTTGAAATCCGCCAGGCATGCGTCGATGAATGCATCATCGTTCCGATACGTTTCCGGAAGCGCCTGTGTCACAAGGTTCCTGACCCCGTGGCCGACCATCAGGCGGTACGCCTCCCGATCATGGAGGGGGAGGCTGCGCCGGGCGAGGGAATGGTTCACGGCCTCCCCGAGATCCGCCAGCGTGTCGAGCAACGTCCCGTCCAGATCGAATATGACTACTTTGCAGGCCATGCCGCAAAGTTACGCTTTTCCCTGCGCTTCCGGATGCCCCTGAGGGGAAAAAGAGCGGACGGCCTTGCATATTTCCGTGAAAAGTCGCAGATTTGCTGCAGAATAATGGATGAACGGATGGAACTTATCGAAGCAATAAAGGCACGGCATTCCGTGCGGAAATACATCGACCGGCCCATCGAGCCGGAGAAGGCCGCTGCGATCCGGGCGGCGATGGAAAGGATCAACCGGGAGAGCGGGCTGAATGTCCAGCTGGTGCTGGATGAGCCGAAGGCGTTTTCGTCCGGCATGTGGAAATATGGGCAGTTCTCCCTCGTGAAGAACTACCTGGTGATGGCCGGGCCGAAAGGGGATACGGCTGAGGAGCGGATCGGTTATCATGGAGAGGAACTGGTTCTCCTGGCCCAGACCCTCGGCCTGAATACCTGCTGGGTGGGGCTGACCTACAAGAAGATACCCGGGACATTTACCCTCCGGGCGGGCGATATCGTCCACTGCGTGATTGCCCTCGGCTACGGGGCGTCGCAGGGGGTGCAGCACCCGATGCGTCCCGCCGGACAGTTTTATGAATCCGCCGCCACGCCGCCGGAATGGTTCCTCCGCGGCATCGAGGCCGCCATACTGGCCCCCACCGCTGTCAACCAGCAGAAATTCAAGTTCTTCCTGCACCCTGACGGGCGGGTGGATGTGAAACCGCTCTTCTCCATGGCCGGCTATACCCGCATCGATCTCGGCATCGTCAAGTACCATTTTGAGATCGGTGCGGGGAAGGAAAACTATGAATGGGTATGAGTCCGGAACAGCAGACCGACCGGCCATTCCCCCATACCGACCGCCCCGGCTTCCTGTTCGGCCTCATCGATTTCTGCACGGCGGGCCTGTTTTTCCTGCTGTATATGCCGCTCAGCGGCTTGCAGGATGAACTGGACTTCATCCTGGGTCGCCGTACGCAGCGCTATTGGGTCGCCTACCTCCTGGGCATCCCGACGGCCTTCATCTACCCGCTCGTCTGGATGGCCCGCATCGCGGAGGAATTGAAAGCCAAGGCCATAGACATGGGCCTGGAAGGTCCATATACATCCTGGTGGCATATGTTCGGCTGGAATACCTTCGGCCTCCTGCTGTTCGGCCCTGCCGTGGCCACCCAGCGCTTTTTCGACACGCTCAACCGGGTGGAGCGTGCCATGACGGAGCGCTCTCAGTTCTGGAAGAAGAAATAGAAGGCAGCCCAGTTGCGGGGGATATCGCGGGCATACCCTATGGTCCTGTACTGGCTGTCCTGGACGGTGCCGTCCTTTTTTACGTAGCCGATGGTCCGGTATTGGCTATCCTGGACGGTGCCATCCCCCTTGATGTACCCGACCGTCCGGTAGGTCCGGTCCTGGACGGTGCCGTCGCCCTTGAGATAGCCGACCGTCCGGTAGGTCCGGTCCTGGACCGTCCCGTCGTCCTTGATATAGCCGATGGTCTTGTAGGTCCTGTCCTGGATGGTCCCGTCGGATTTGATGTAGCCGACCGTCTGGTAGGTGGCATTCTGGATGGACTGGGCCGCGGCCCCGGTGAAGGGGACTATGAGCAGGGCCGAAACGAGGAGTGCGGAAAGGCGTTTCATGGGGTTTCTACTTTCATTGCCGCACCGTAACTTGCAAAAACCTTTCCTGCAGCGGCGCCTACCGGTACTTTTCGAAGTGGTATTTCTCCCGGAGGGCGGCTTTCGTCCCGTCGTCCTGGTGGGTGAAATAGTTCTTCCAGCCCGGGCAGAAATTGATATGCCAGCGCCAGAATCGTCCGAGGACGGATTTGGGGTCCCTGTCATAATGTGCGCGGAACCTGCAGTTCTCGCAGGGATAGGAGGTTTGTTCTTCTTTCATATCAGATGACGGTAAGGTGATGCCCGGAATGAGGGATGTATTTTTCCAGCAGGTCCTTCGTCCGGATTTTCACGAAGCATGTCGGCGTGCCGTCCGTACAGGCAAACCACTCGCTTTCAGCGATTTCCCGGTCCATGACAAGGTGTACGGGAGCGCATTCGGGGAGGATGCAGCTCAGGATGGTGGTCGCCCCGACCTGGACGCCGGTGAGTGCCTGCAGTTTGTCCGCAGGAGCGAAAGACACCCTCGGGATGCCGCCCAGCGCGGCGCAGAAGTCCCGTGTCACGAAAGGCTTGTCGTCCGGGGTGACATACAGCCGGAACTCCGTCTGCTGGCGGTTGCAGAGGAACACGGTCTTGACGATGCGGAGGCCGATTTTCGCGTCGATATGCCGGCAGTCCTCCATCGTGAGGCCCGGATCGGTATCCACCCTGCCGAAAGGGATGTCCAGTGCCGCAAAGGTCTCATAGACCTTGCGTTGCAGGGGGCTCGCAAACTCCGCCGGGGGCGTCGTGATGATGTCGCTGACGTGGAACATGGGATTTATCAAGGGGTTGTGTCCTGTACAAAGGTATCGATTTCCGGCGAGTTACGGAAATGTTTCACTATCTTTGTACACGAAAGGTGAGATGAAGACGCGGAAACAACAGAAAAAGCTGCGGATCACGGAGGCCGACTTCATGCTGGCCAACCGCCGGGCCGCCAGGCTGGAGGAGATCGAGCGGTACGGAAAGCCGGTCTCCTTCCGGAAGGTCCTGCACAAGTCCAAGAAGGCGTATGACCGGAAAAGGATGAAGCGGGAGATCCCCGAGTAAGCGGGCTTCATTTTCAAATGATTGCTATTAAATATCTTATACTATGTTGGAACAGCAGATTCAAGAAGACATCAAAGCGGCCATGAAGGCCAAGGATACGGTTGCGCTCGCCGCGACCCGGGCGATCAAGGGGGAAATCCTCCTTTTCAAGACCGCGGAAGGCGGGAGCAAGGAGGTGACGGACGCGGATGTGCTGAAGATGGTCCAGAAGCTCATCAAGCAGCGCCGGGAATCCGCCGAACAGTACACGGCTGCTGGCCGCCAGGAACTCGCTGACAATGAGTTGGCCGAGGCGGCCGCCCTGGAGAAGTACCTGCCCAAACAGCTCTCCGTCGACGAGGTGAAGGCCCGGGTCCGGGAGATCATCTCCCAGGTCGGCGCCGCCTCCATCAAGGACATGGGGAAGGTGATGGGCGCCGCCAACAAGGCCCTCGCCGGGCAGTCCGACGGCCGGACGATCTCCTCGGTGGTCAAGGAACTGCTCTCCTGATGTACACCATCCGGGACGCCAGCCCTACCGACGCCCCTTTCCTCGCCCAATGCATCATGGCGGGGATGCATTTCCATGACTTCGAGACTGAAGTCCCGAAGGATGAAGACATTTATCGGCGCCTGTGTGAGAGCGAGCGACGGAACGATTTGCTATACAGTTATATCCGTACCCGTGTTGCGGAATGGGACGGGGCTGTTGCCGGTTCCCTGCTCTCGTATCCGGGAGATATCTACAAAGAGATGCGCCACAAGACGTTTTCCGTCCTTTGGCCGGAGTTCTTCAGGATGGAAGGGGAGTCTGAGCAGGAAACCGATCCCGGTGAGTATTATCTGGATACGCTGGCCGTCCTCCCGCAGTTCAGGCGCCGTGGTATCGGGCGGGCCCTTCTGGAAGACGGGATCCGGAAGGGGCTTTCTATGGGATATAAGAAGATAACCCTCGTCGCAGACCGCGATATGCCGCACTTGATTACCCTCTATGAAAGCATCGGGTTCCGCAAGGCGGATATCCGGCATGCCTTCGGCGTGGAATTCCAGCGGATGGTCTATGACCGGGCATTGATGGATCTATGATAATGAGACACTTCCAGCGATTATTCCTGTTTCTGGTCTTTTGTTCTGCGGCACTCGGCTGCGGGACGCTGAAGCGGGTATCCCCGACCCCGGCCATTGACCTGATCCAGGGAAGGGGCACCCTCCTTGTCGGGACGACGGGGGATTACCGTCCGCTGAGTTACAAGGAACCCGCGACAGGGGAGTATTGGGGGTTCGGCATCGATGTGGCCGGAGCGATCGCGGACGAACTGGGCGTCAGCATCAGCTATGTCCCCACTTCCTGGCCGACCCTGTCGGCGGACGTGATGAACCCGGAACTGTTCGATTTCGCCATCGGCGGGATCACCGTCACGGATGCCAGGCAGGAGTCGATGGCCATGTCCGACGGCTATCTCCGCAACGGCAAGACCATCCTGTGCCGGAAAGAAGATGCCGGGAAATACACTGGCGTCGAAGACCTGAACAGGCCGGACGTGCGGGTGATGGTGAATCCGGGCGGCCTCAACGAGAAGTTCGCCCGGGAGACCCTCCCGATGTGTACCCTGATTGTCCATGACAGGAACGAAGAGATTCCGGCCAAGGTGGCGGCAGGGGAGGCCGACGTGATGATCACGGAGATCACGGAGGCTCCCTGGTATGTCCAGAATGACCCCCGACTGGCCGCGCCGCTGCTGGACCAGCCCTTCACCCGGGGGGAGATCGGCGTCCTGATGCGCAAGGAACAAGCTGACTTGCTGGATTATATCAACGAAAAAATCCGCCGGATGAAGGCGGATGGCTCGCTGCAGTTCCTCCACGCCAAATACGGCCTGGTTTACGGGTATTGAGCCTTTTGGCCCCCCCCCCCGTCAGAACTCGAACTTGTCTCCTTCCTCTTTCATCTCGGCGTATTTCTCCTTGTTGAGGCGGAAGAGGGAGGCGATGCGGCCGGGGCGGCGCTTGGGGGGGAACGTTTCTTCGAGGATGGGTCCAGGGGCGGATTCCGGGATGGGGGCGGAACCGGGTTCGGGACGCCTTTCCGGAATCTTTGACGCCATTTCCGGTTCCGCCATGCAGCACTCCAGGACCGGTTCCTCCTCTTTTGGGACCTCTTCCAGGATGCCGGAAGCGAGGACTTTCCGCTGGAAGTTGCGGCGGTCGAAGGTCGTGCCCAGGATAATCTCGTAGAGTCGCTGGAGGTCGGGGATGGTGAATGTTTCGTCCAGCAGATTGAAACCGACCGGTTCGAAATGGATATCCCGGCGCAGCCGCTCCATCGCGGCTTCAAAAATCTTTTGATGGTCAAAGGCGAGCTTGGGCATGTCCTGGACCGGGAACCAGGCAGCCTCTGCGGCATCATCTCCTCCTACGACACCGGAGGGCTTGATCAGCGCATAATAGGCGATGGTAATTACGCGCTCGCGCGGGTCTCGCTTGACGTCGGAGAAGACGCCCAGCTCCCGTATGGTAGATGCTTCCAGCGAGGTTTCCTCCATCAATTCGCGCATTGCGCCCGCTTCAGCCGTTTCATTCATCCTTAAAAATCCGCCCGGGAATGCCCATTCTCCTTTGTAAGGATCCATTCCTCTGCGGATGAGAAGGACCTTCAGCGTACGGTTTTCATAGGTGAATATGACGCAGTCCGTCGTGACGGCCATGTGTTCGTATTTGTACTGGTAAGGGTACTTCGCCCCCTTTGCGTATGTATAATTCTTTTCCATTGCATCGGCAAAGGTAGCTCTTTTACGGTAATATTGCAATTTTCTTGTGTCTTTCTGACGCAAAAATTTGCATTATCGAAAAAATGTCGTACATTTGCGTCGAATTGACACAATTAACAATATAATAACAATAAAAACAGACGCTTTATGGAACAGACAAATGCAACGACAAAGGTTTACAACGTAATCATCATGGACCGCAGCGGATCCATGTGGGACATCCAGCGCCCTGCCATCCAGGGCTTCAACGAAGTGCTGGGCGGAGTAAAGGCCGCAAAAAAGCAGTTTGCCGGGACGCAGGAGCAGTTCATCACCCTCGTGCTCTTCGACAGTACTTCCATCGATGAAGTCTATTGGAATGCCGACCCGGAAAAGGCGGAAATCCTTACCGTCAAGACCTACGTCCCCGGAGCGGCCACGCCGCTTTACGATGCCATGGGGCGGACGCTCACCAAGCTGGAAAAAGAACTGACCGGGAAGGAGAACTATTCCGTCGTCGTGACCATCATTACCGACGGGTATGAAAACTGTTCGAAGGAATACGGGCTGAGCGCCATCCGCGCCCTGATCGACCATCTGAAGGCGGAAGGGTGGTCTTTCGCCTACATGGGAACCGATCACGACGTAACCGGTGTCACCATGAGTCTTTCCATCAACAATGTCATCCAGTTCGAGAAGACGGAAGAAGAGACCCGGATGACCTTCGAGAAAGAGCGCCGCGCCCGCGAGCGCTATTCCAGGAAGATGGCGATGTATGACAGGGCTTGTCCCGAGGCGAGCTGGGAGGAGAGGAAGCTTTATCAGTCCCGGATCTCGGCCGAATACTACGACGAGGAACCCGGCACGGGTACCGAATAAGTTTTACAGTTTCAGGATGGCGAGCTGGCCGGAGGAGCCGGCGGAGAGGCGGGTCTGGCCGGTGGCGTTGACCGCGCCGCCGGCCGTCCCTTCGTTGGTGGTGGACAGGAAGCGGAACAGGATCCGGTTCGTTGACCGGGGCAGCGTCACGGTCTCGGAGACGTCCGCGGAAGCCCCGTCCAATCCGGTCGGCGCGGTGTTCGTATTGTTGCTGAAGGAATAGTCTTTCAGTTTGTTCCATGCCGTTCCGTCCAGGCTGTAGCTGAGTTCATAGGCCTTGGAGGTATTGGCTTTTGCGAGGTTGGATTTGGACGCATAGGCCCAGAGACAGCACTGGAGCTGCACCTGGTCTCCGCTCTGGAGCGGGCAGTCGGTCGCGGCGAGGATGATTTCGTCACCCTGCGTGATGGGGACGAATACCAGGTTGTTCGTCCCGGTAGGCGTGCCGGAGGAGAAGGTCGTCCGGAACCAGGACTGGTCATTGTTCTTCAGCATGATGTAGCCGCTGCCGGTCGTCGGCTTCGCCATTCCCGTCTCGGCGTCCATGGCGAGGTTGTCCGACGCCCCGACCGTGAAGCCGGCGTTGTACTCGGTGTTGTTCCATCCGCTCGCGAGTTTCCAGCCCGCGATGACTTCCGCCGGAATCCGCTGCACCTCCATCGGCGGCAGCGAATAGACCTTGCCCGGGGTTAGGGTCGTCAGTTCGGATGTCCCTCCGATCTTGACGGTGCGCCACTTGCCCTCGTTGTCGGAGACGGTGACGCGCAGGTGGTGGAAGGAGGCGGTGCCGCTCACGACGATTTTGAAGGAAGTGGCTCCTGAGGCCGTGGGGTTCAGTGCGACGGGCGTTTCGCAGACGAGTTCGACGAAACTGGTCTCCGAAGTGGTCACGGAAGGGACGCCGGCCTCATCGAACGTAATCTTGGTCTGGCCGCAGAGATTCTTGCCGCCCATCGTGGTCGCGTCGGAATACTCTTCGACCTTGATGCCCGTGACGGAAATATCGCCGTACAGAGGAATATCCAGAACGGAAGCAAGGGCCGTGAAGGTCATGGCGCCTTCTTTCGCATCAAAGCGGGAGGCCATGACCATCGCGCGGTCCGGGATGCTGTTCGGGACATAGGTTTGCACCTTGGGCACCCAGGTGTTGGCGACGCCGGTCTTCTGCAGTTTCCGGTATTTGTCGAGCGATTCCTCGTAGGGATAGACGGCGATGCCGTATTCTGCGCAGTTTACAGGATTGCCGGCGAAGGTGGCGGTGCTGCTTCCGCCCTCTCCGGTAATGGTAAACGGGGTGGCGACCTCGTCTTCCTCCAGTTGATTGCCATAGACGGCTATCTGGTCCCCGGCGGTCCAGCGGATCTGCAGGGAGCCGTCGGTGGCGGTCCTGGTCACGGGACCGCTGGAGACGGTTAGACTGGAGACGGGGGTCCCAACCGGCGTATTGTCGGTCCAATCGGCCTTGTTGCAGGCGCCGGCAGCGGCCAGGACCGCCAGCAGGCAGAAAAATCTTTTCATGGCGAATCCTCCCTTATTCCAGCGTGTCAAACCAGTTCAGCGTGGAAGTGTCGTCTTCCAGGCTGGGGAGCCCGTTGTCATGGACGCTGTCCGTGGAACCGGAAGCCAGGGCATTGTACTGAAGATGGAGGAGCCTCTCATCGCTCCGGGGTGTAACGTACGGGTTCTTTTTCATATCGTCACGAAAGTTTGATAGCACGGGTACAAATGTAACACTTATTTAATGAATTGTGAAATAATAACCTGCGTCACCGGTGACATTTACCCGGACAGGGCTGCGAAGCAGCAGGCACCGGTGATGCAGGTTATTATTTCTATTGCCGGTGACATTTACCCGGACAGGGCTGCGAAGCAGCAGACACCGGTGATGCAGGTTATTATTTCTGTTTCACCGGTGGCATTTACCCGGACAGGGCTGCGAAGCAGCAGGTACCGATGATGCAGGTTATTGTTTCTGTCTCACTAAATAATTGACGACTATTGCATTGTACGACGTGGCTTCCGGATGGGGACCGGGATGCCGCGATGGCGGAAATGTATGGGATACCGAAGAAAAGTGTTATCTTTGAATCCTCATTCCAAAAGAGGGTTTGCCCATGAAAAAAGTATTTCTTCTCGCCGTGGCGGCGCTGGCGCTCTTCTCCTGCGGTCAGCGGGCCGGTCAGCAGGCCGGAAAAGAGGCCGATTCCGCCGTGAATCCATCCGAGTATCAATCCTCCAATCCAGACAACATGCAACAAGTCAGAGATTTCCTGCACAAGGCAGGCGCGTATTTCCTCGCCACGGTCGATGGCGACCAGCCGGAGGTCCGGCCATTCGGCACGGCCGAAATCATTGAAGGCAAGCTTTATATCCAGACCGGCCATGTGAAGAACGTGGCGAAGCAGATCGCCGCCAATCCGAAAGTCGCCATCTGCGCCTATGATGCCGCCGAAGGACGCTGGCTCCGCATCAAGGCCACCCTGGTGGAAGACCCGCGCGTGGAGGTCAAGAAGGCCATGCTCGATGCCAATCCCGGGCTCCGTTCCATGTACGATGAGAACGACGACAACACGGCCGTCTATTTCCTGAAAGACGCCAAAGCCACCATCAGCTCCTTCACGGCAGCCCCCGTCGAGATTGATTTCTGAGCATGAAGGCACTGGTTCTCGGCGCCACGGGCGCAGTGGGGAAAGACCTTGTGAATCAGCTGCTTGTTGATGATCATTTCGACAGAATCGAGCTGTTTGTCCGGCGCCCCGTCAGTGTCGGGTCCGCGAAGGCTGCGGTCCATGTCGTGGATTTCGACCAGCCCGGGGAATGGCACGGCCTGCTCACGGGCGATGTGCTGTTCTCCTGCCTCGGTACGACCATCAAGGCGGCCGGCAGCCAGGCGGGGCAGTGGAAGGTCGATTATACCTATCAATATGAAGCGGCAAAAGCGGCGCGGGAGCAAGGGGTGCCGACCTGTGTCCTCGTCTCTTCGATCGGCGCCAGCCCGAAGTCCGGCATCTTCTACACCCGGATGAAAGGGGAACTGGAGGAGGCGGTGAAGGCGCTTGGATTCCCGGGCTGCTTCATCCTTCAGCCGCCGTCCCTGATCCGGAAGGGGAGTGACCGCTTCGGCGAGAAGGCCGGGGTTGCGATCCTCAAGGCGCTCAATGCCATCGGTCTGATGCGTGCCTGGAAGCCCATGCCTACGGAAGAGGTGGCCGCGGCCATGATCCGCCTCGCCGAAAGCGGCCGGATGGGGACGGAAACCATCGTCTCCCAAGCAATTCTGCAAGCATGAATACCATCTGGATCGTCCTTCCCATCCTGACCCTCCTGATGTTCGACCTGGGGCTTTCGCTCCGGTTCGAGGATTTCGGGAAAGTCTTCCGGAGCCCTTGGCCCATCGCCGTGGCGCTGACCGGACAGCTGGTCGTTCTTCCGTTGATCGCCCTGGGACTGGCCTGGCTGTTCCGGCTGCCTCCGGTGTTCTTCATCGGCCTTGTGCTCATCGCCTGCTGTCCGGGCGGAAGGTCTTCCAACGTGTTCTCCAAACTAGCGGGCGGGGATGTCGCCCTTTCCGTTACATTGACGGCGCTCAGCAGCCTTATCACGCTCCTGACCATTCCCATCGTGATGAGCTGGGCGACCCGTCTCGTCGGGGAAAGCATCGGCATCACCCTGCCGGTCGGGAACCTGATCAAGCAGAACCTGGTCCTCATGCTCCTGCCGGTCCTGCTCGGAATCGGTTTCCATTATGCCTGGCCGAAAGGCGCTGAAAAGACGGACAAGGTCCTGACCAAACTGGCCTTCCCGCTGCTTCTGGTGCTTATTTCGGTATTCTATTTCCAACACCGGCAGACCATCCTTGCAAACCTCGGCATCCTCGGCCTCTGCGTCACCGCCCTGATCCTTCTGGCCATCGGCGTGTCCTCCCTTCTGTCGCGCCTGGTCCGTAACGACCCGAAACAGCGCCGTACCGTCGTCATCGAGGTCGGCATGCAGAATGCGGCACAGGCCATTTCCATCGCCTCCAGCCCCCTTGTTTTCGCCAACGAGGAGATGGCCATCCCCGCCATCCTCTATTCCCTGATGATGAATGTGGTCCTGCTCACCTATGTCGCCATCGTCAGAAAGGCGGACCGGCAGGGAATCTAGCACATTTGCAACCCGGTTGCGGGAAAGGGACCGTACCTTTGTGCCGTAAAACTTCAATGATATGGCACATGAACATCATCACGGGGCGGAATGCGCCTGCCATGAACACGGGCACGGCGAAGCCCACGGGCATCACCATGAGGAAGGCGGTGCGAAAGAAAGCATAATCAAAATCACCCTGGCGACCCTCCTGCTGGCCGCTGCGGTCATCATCGAAAGGAAGACCGACTGGGCGACGTGGCAATACCTTCTGTTATACCTGGTTCCGTACCTGATCGTCGGCTGGGAGACGCTGCATGAGGCCGCGGAAGCCCTGCTGCACGGGGAGGCCTTGGACGAGAATTTCCTCATGGCCGTCGCCACGGTCGGGGCGCTCGCCATCGGTTTCCTGCCCGGCGCCGGGACACAGTTCCCGGAGGCGGTGTTCGTCATGCTGTTCTTCCAGGTCGGGGAACTCTTCGAAGGCATTGCCGAAGGCCGGTCCCGGAAATCCATCGCCCACCTGATGGACATCCGTCCGGATACCGCCCATGTCGAGCGGGGCGGGGAAATCGTGACGATAAGCCCGGAAGAAGTCGCTGTGGGTGAGGTGGTTCTGGTCAAATCCGGGGAGCGCGTCCCGATGGACGGCATGATCCTGGAAGGGACATCCAGCCTCGATACCGTCGCGCTGACGGGGGAGAGCGTTCCCCGCGAAGTGACGGCCGGCGACAGCGTGCTTTCCGGCTGCGTCAACCTCAGCGGCGTGCTGCGCGTCCGGGCGGAAAAGCCCGCCGGCGAATCGACGGCCTCGAAGGTCCTGGAACTGGTCGAGCATGCGGCGGGCAACAAGTCCCGCAGCGAGCGCTTTATCACGCGGTTCGCGCGGGTATATACCCCGATTGTCGTGGGGCTTGCGGTCCTGCTTGCTTTCGTCCCGTCGCTCCTGACGGGGGATTGGGCGACCTGGATTTACCGCGCCCTGATGTTCCTGGTGGTTTCCTGCCCCTGTGCGCTGGTGATTTCCATCCCGCTCGCCTTCTTCGGGGGCATCGGCTGTGCCTCGCGGAAGGGCATCCTTGTCAAAGGCGCCGCGTTCATGGACACGCTCACGCAGCTCCGAACCGTTGTCTTTGACAAGACCGGCACGCTGACGGAGGGGGTCTTCGAAGTGACGGCTGTCCATCCGGATATCCTTGATGAACAGGAACTTCTGCATCTGGCGGCCCATGTGGAACGCTACTCGACCCATCCGATTGCCACCGCCCTCCGCAATGCCTATCCCGCCGAGCATGACGACTGCGAAGTCGGGGAGATCCGCGAATATGCGGGCAAGGGACTGACGGCCCTGGTCAACGGGAAGACGGTCGCCGTCGGCAACGACAAACTGATGGATGCGGTCGGCGCGGCCTGGCATCCCTGCCACCACAGCGGGACCATTGTCCATGTCGCCCTGGACGGGGTCTATGCCGGCCATGTGGTCATCTCCGACCGGATCAAGGAGGATGCGGTGCACGTTGTTAAAGCCCTGCATGAGGTTGGCGTCGATAAGGTGGTGATGCTCACGGGTGACCAGGAGAGTATTGCCGGGCAGACTGCGGAACGGCTGGGCCTGGATTCCTACCGCGCCGGGCTCCTCCCGGCGGACAAGGTCCGCGAGGTGGAAGCCCTGCTCGGCGAAGGCCGCCTGGCGTTCGTCGGGGACGGCATCAATGATGCGCCCGTCCTCGCACGCGCCGATATCGGCATTGCCATGGGCGCGCTGGGCTCGGATGCCGCCATCGAGGCGGCGGACGTCGTCCTGATGGACGACAAGCCCTCCAAGGTCGCGCTCGCCGTCCGCATCGCCCGGCGTACGCTCCGCATCGCCAGGGAGAATATCTGGCTCGCCATCGGTATCAAACTGCTGGTGCTCCTGCTGGCTGCATTCGGCCTCGCAACGCTCTGGATGGCCGTTTTCGCCGATGTCGGCGTCACCGTCCTCGCCGTCCTGAACGCCATGCGCGCCCTCCGCGCGGTGCAATAAACCGCTCCGCTCCGACGCTGCAGGACAGGCTTCCAGGTTCAGACAAATTCGCCTGGAAGCCTGTCCTTCCGCTTACTCCGCTTCGCTATTCCTCCTCCATTTGGGCCGTCCATTGGCGAAGGGACAGGGCTCCGGAGGAATTTCTTCTGACTCCGGAGCCCTGTCCCGGAGCATTGGAATGGACGGCCCTGCCGAGCAAGCCAATAAAGCATTGGAATGGACGGCCCTGCCGAGCAAGCCAATAAAGCATTGGAATGGACGGCCCTGCCGAACGATTTGCAGGAATATTCCGAAATAATGTGTATATTTGTTCGATATGTAAAGGATGAGCCCGTTATGAAAAAGGTATTCTATCTGATCGCGGCCGTGCTGCTGGTGGCGGTGTCGTGCCGGGAGAATCAGGTCAATCCCATTACCCCGCCGGATCCGAAGACGGAACCGGAAGCGGAACCTGTCGAACTCTGCCTGGCATCATTCAATATCCGTCTCGATACGGATGCGGACACCGGTTACAAGGACTGGCAGGCCCGCAAGGCGAACTGCATGGCGGTGGTGCGGAATCACGGATTTGACGTGTTTGGTCTCCAGGAAGTCCTTGCAAACCAGCAGAAAGACTTTAAGGAAATGCTGCCGGAATACGCCTTTTACTTTGTGGGCAGGGACACCGGGACCTCCGGGGAGGCGGTCGGCATCGGATACCGGCAGGACCGGTTCGAGATCGTGGACTGGGGCCGTTTCTGGCTGTCGGACACGCCGGACAAGCCGTCCGGCTCCGTGAACTGGGGCGGCATGACGCGCCATCGCGTCGCCGCTTGGGTCAAGCTGCAGCACAAGGCCTCCGGCAAGCAGTTCTATTACCTTTCGACCCACCTGGAAGTAAACAACAGCGGCAACGACTATGCCGGCGTGCGGGAGAAATCCGCCCAGCTGATCATCGAGCGGATGCATCAGGAGAACGGGACCGGCCTGCCACAGTTCGTCGTCGGCGACATGAATCCGGATTCGGACGAAGAGGCTGCCCTGAAGGCCTTCCGCGCGGCCTACAGCGATTCTTTCCGCGTTGCGGAGGAGAAGGGCTTCAGGGAAGGCCCCAAGGGAACATACCAGGCTTTCGACCCTTCCCGGGATCTCAACAAGGCCAGTTCCCACCCGTCCGACCTGATCTTCTACACCACGGGCAAACTCAAAAGTTTCAGCGCCCTTACCGACAAATTCGACGGGTATTATCCCTCGGACCATCTGCCGGTCATGGCTGTTTTTGAACTCTAGCTCCCTATGGAAACGCATCATTTTCTGGCATTTGACTGCGGTGCGACGAGCGGCCGTGCCATCCTCGGTACCCTCGCGGAAGGCCGCTTCTCGATGAAGGAAGTTTACCGCTTCCCGAACCGGACCCTCGAGATCGGCGGCAAGTTCTATTGGAATGTCTATTCCATCTATGAGCATTTCCTTGCCTGCCTCACGCAACTTGGCCGGGAGGGAGTCCGCCCCGATTCCATCGGTATCGACACCTGGGGCGTGGACTTCGGCTGCATCGCTCCGGACGGGAGCGTCCTGGGGCTGCCGCGGGCCTATCGCGACCCCTATACCGCCGGGATACCGGATGAGGTATTCGGCATTGTCCCGCGGGCGGAGCTTTACGGGACGACGGGCATCCAGATCATGGATTTCAATACCGTCTTCCAGCTCTATGCCCAGAAAAAAGAGGGGAGCACGGCCCTCAAGGAGGCGGAAGCGCTCCTGTTCATGCCGGACCTGCTTTCCTATCTGCTGACGGGGGAGCGTGTGTGTGAGTACACGGATGCATCGACCTCCGGCATGATGAACCAGCGGACGCGCGCGTTCGAAAAACCGCTTCTGGAGCGGCTGGGGATTGATTCCTCGAAGCTCCTGCCCGTTGTCCAGCCCGGCGTCCGCGTCGGCGTCCTGCGCCCGCAAATCGCTGAGGAGACTGGGCTGGGACCGGTTCCGGTCATCGCCGTTGCCGGTCATGACACCGCCTCCGCCATCGCTGCCGTCCCGGCGGCCGACAGCCGCTTCGCCTACCTTTCCAGCGGCACATGGAGTCTCATGGGCATCGAACTCGAGGCGCCGGTGATGACCGCGGAATCCGCCCGGCTCAACTTTACAAACGAGGGCGGCATCGAGGGCACGACCCGTTTCCTGAAGAATATCACCGGCATGTGGCTGCTGGAGCAGTGCCGTGCCGCCTGGGCCCGCGAGGGTCGCGAATACACCTATGCCCAGTTGGCGGACATGGCCTGGGAGGCCCGCGCATTCCCGTCGACGGTCCATCCCGACGATCCCCGTTTCGCCAACCCGGCCGACATGGACGCGGAAATCCACGCCGCCCTCCGGGAGAGCGGCCAGGCGGAACCGGCTACGGACGGCGAAATGGTCGCCTGTATCTATCACTCGCTGACCCGCCGTTACCGCGAGGTACTGGACATGCTCCGCGGATTCGCCCCCTTCCCGATCGACAAACTCCATGTCATCGGCGGCGGTTCTGCGAACGATCTCATGAGCCAGTGGACGGCGGATGCGCTCGGCATCCCGGTCGTCGCCGGGCCGGTCGAGGCGACAGCCATCGGCAACCTCCTGGTCCAGGCGAAGGCCGCCGGCCTCGTCCGCGACCGCTGGGAGATGCGCCGCATCATCGCTGAATCCTTCTCCGTCAAGACCTTCCATCCTTCGAAATAAAGTTTTAATCGATATGAAAGAGCAACTCATCCTCCAGGCGTACGAAATCGCAAAAGAGCGCTATGCCGCCCTGGGCATCGACACCGATGCGGCCCTGAAAAAGCTGCAGGACATCCAGATTTCCCTCCATTGCTGGCAGGCCGATGACGTGACCGGCTTCGAGAACGCCGGCTCCCTCTCCGGTGGCATCCAGTCCACCGGCAACTATCCCGGCAAGGCCCGGAACGTCGAAGAACTCCGTGCCGACATCGAAATGGCAACCTCCCTGATACCCGGCACTCACCGGCTCAACCTGCATGAGATCTACGGCGAGTTCGGCGGCAAGTTCGTCGACCGTGACGAGGTCGGCCCCGAACATTTCGAGGGCTGGATGCAGTGGGCGGCCGAAAAGGGGATGAAGCTGGATTTCAATTCCACCTCCTTCTCCCATCCGAAGAGCGGCGACCTCTCCCTGGCCAATCCGGATCCGGAGATCCGCGCCTTCTGGATCGAGCACACGAAGCGCTGCCGGGCCATTGCGGACGAGATGGGACGCCGCCAGGGCGATCCCTGCATCCTGAACATCTGGGTCCATGACGGCTGCAAGGACTTCACTGTCAACCGGATGAAGTACCGTGAGCTGCTGAAGGAATCCCTCGACGAAATCCTCGCGAAGCCCTATGCCCATATGAAGGACTGCCTTGAGGCGAAGCTCTTCGGCATCGGCCTCGAGAGTTACACGGTGGGTTCCAGCGACTTCTATTTTGCCTACTGCGCCAAGAACAACGTCATTCCGACCCTTGACACCGGCCACTACCATCCGACCGAGAATGTCTATGACAAGATTTCCTCGCTCCTGCTTTTCTGCCCGGAGGTCATGCTCCATGTCAGCCGCCCGGTCCGCTGGGACTCCGACCATGTGACCCTCGTGGACGATGCGACGACCGAGCTGATGAAGGAACTCGTCCGCTGCGACGCCCTCGGCCGGGCCCACATCGGCCTGGACTATTTCGACGGCTCCATCAACCGCATCGGCGCCTACTTGATTGGCACCCGCGCGGCCCAGAAGTCGCTCCTCATGGCGCTCCTCGAGCCGCTTGGCACCCTCCGCGCCTATGAAGCCGAAGGGAAGAATTTCCAGCGACTCGGCCTTCTGGAACTCGACAAGGTCCTGCCCTGGAACGCGGTCTGGGACTATTTCTGCCTCAAGAACGGGGTCCCGGTCGGGATGGAAGCCATCGAGGCCGTCGAAAAGTACGAGAAGGAAGTTACTTCGAAGCGCTAGGACTTTCCGTCCAGCAGCAGATCGAGAAAATCATCCGCGGAGAGCCCGCGGATGATTTTTTCGATGGGGATGCTCCGAAGGACGGCTGTGACCGCATCCCGGCGATAGGGGAGTCCGCGGAGTTTTCCCAGCAGGTCCGTATCCAGTTCGCCGAGGACGAAGAAGTCACCCATCAGGTTGATGTCCAGGATTTTCTCTCCTTTGATTTCGAGGTAGGCTTCAAACGAGCCGACCCCGGGGATCCGGGCCTTCCGCACCCGGGTATGCCGGGGATTGTGGCCGAAGACAAACGCTTCCGACCCGAGCAGGGCGGCGATGCGCTCCGCCTCCAGGATGTCATCGGATGTCAATGTCAAGGTCTCATCCCCACAGAGCCGATGGCGCGTGAACCGCAGGAATTCATTGATGTCCATGCCGGTCCGGGGACCGATGTTCATCACGTGTTCCCGGACGGAAGCGACGCCTTTCCCGGCGAGCTTCTCCGCCGGCGGGGTCAGGACGCGCTCCAGCAGATCCAGGTCGGTCTGGAACAGCAGCGTATTGTGGACGATGCAGCGGTCGCCGATCCGGTACAGCGCCGCGCCGGAAACCTTCTTCCCGTCCACCATGACGTCGTTCCGGCCGGACAGCGAGGCTTCGATCCCGGCCGCCTGCAGCACGCCGGCGGTCCGCTTCATCGCATCGCGGAACGCGCCCGCCGCGTCAGACGCCGTGAGTACATACGAGAACATCAGGTCGCCCTCGTCGGCAAATACGGCCCCGCCACCGCTCTTGCGGCGTACGAGATCGATGCCGTTCGCCCGGCAGAAAGTGTAGTCCACCTCTTTGTCAATCAGCTGGTTCCGCCCTACGATAACCGTAGGGGACACCCGCCAGGCAAAGAACGCATCCACTCCCGGATACCGCCGCGCCACAACCTCTTCCATCGCGAGGTAGAAGGCCAGCCGGCGGGAGATATTCTCTTCCGGAAGCAGGATATACCGCATGTTCATGCTGCTGTGCCCATCCTCGGCCGGGGGAGACCGCCGGAGGGTTACTTGTAGATCATAGACAGGTCGATGAGCTCGCCGACGTGCATGCCGGCATCATCGACCATCGCGTCGATGACGCGGCCGCGGCCGCGGATGACTTCCTCCTCGAGGAAGCGGATCTGTTCGGGCATGTTGTAGAACATGTTGCCGGCCATGTCGTGGGTGTGGTCCTTGTAGCGGTAGAACTGGTAGATGTAGCCGTTCTTGGCGAAGACCTTCTCCACCAGCGCGCTGCTGCCGAACATGCCGTAGCGGCCGAAGGCGGTCTTCGTGTAGGTTACAGCGCCGTCCACGGTGCCGTGGATCAGCAGCTGCGGAGCGGGCGTCCGCTTGTAAACGGGGACCCCTGTGTCGCTCATGATGGCCCCGGCGAAGGACATAACGCCCTTGAAATGAAAATCTTCCGGCAGGTTCGCAGCGAGTGCGCCATGGTTGCAGGCCTCCCACTCGGAGGAGAGCGAGATCATGGCTCCGGCGGAATTGCCCATGATGACCAGGTTCTCGGGGTCGATCCCGAGTTCCGGATGGGCGAACAGGAATTCCACGGCCGAGAAGACATCCTCGACGCCCATGTCCACCGCCCGTTTGGCGAGCTTGGCCGATTCGATCAGGTGGAAGGGGTCGAAGCGCATCCGGACTCCCTTGAGGCCGAGCCGGTAATCGACGGCGACGATGGGATAGCCCTCGTCCAGCAACGCCTGGAACCAGGGAAAGTACCAGGACTCGTTCCGCGCGCCGATGATGAAACCGCCGCCGAAGACAAAGAGGAGCGCGGGCTTTTCCTTGCTGTCGAGCGTGGTCGCGGCGCCCTCGGCGGGACGGTAGATGTCCAGATAAAGGTCGCAGGTGTCCCGTCGGGCGAACATAAAGGTTCCGTCCGGGGTCAGAGCCCGGAGCAGGGGACTGCAGGTGAGCAGGACCAGGATGGCCAGGAGGTACTTTTTCATCATAAGGCGATCAGGATCAGGATTTGGGCGGCGAGGACCCGCAGGAACATGCTGAGCGGGTAGACGGTCGCGTAATTGACAGAAGTATAATCGGTTCCGTATGCGCCCTGCGCGAAGGCGAGGACAGGCGCATTGGTGGTCGCGCCGCAGAGCAGGCCGCTGACCTGGTAGAAATTCATCTTGAAGGCCAGCCGGGCCAGCAGCCCCACGGCAAAGACGGGCACGATGGTGATGATGGCCCCGTAGAGGATCCACCAGAAGCCCCCGTTCATGAGCGATGACACGAAATCCGCACCGGCGCCGAGGCCCACGGCGGCGAGGAAGAAGGCGATGCCGATTTCCCGGATCATCATGTTGGCGCTCTGGGTCGTATAGGTGGTGATGTGCCACTTCGGGCCGAAATGGCCGAGGAGGATCGCAATCAGCAGCGGTCCGCCGGCGAGGCCGAGCTTGACCGGTTGCGGGATACCGGGGAAACGGATCGGAAGGGAGCCGAAGACGACGCCGAGCGCGATGCCGGCAAAGATGGGGATCAGGTTCGGATGCGTGAGCTTCTCGGGCTTGTTGCCGACGATTTCCGCGATGGAATGGATGTCATGCTCCGTCCCGACGACCAGGATGCTGTCGCCCATCTGGAGGATGAGGTTCGGACCGGCCACCAGTTCGACGCCGGCACGGATGACGCGCGTGACCGTGACGCCGTGGTCGGAGCGGAGCCTGAGTTCCTTTAAACGCTTGCCGGTCAGTTGGCTGCGCGAGATGACAAGCCGCCGGGTGACCAGGGTTTCATCAAGTTTCTGCCAGTCCTTCTGGTGCATCGGGATCTCTTCGCCGAAAATGATGCGGAGACTGTCCACGTGCGGCTGGGAGGTGACGATCAGGAGTTTGTCGCCCATCTGGAAGACGGTGTCCGCGTCCGGGACGAAGACGACGCCGTCACGCATCATCCGGGAGATGACGAAACCGCCGCCCGCTTCCGCGATGACTTTCCTCAGGGACAGCCCGATGATGGCCGGGTTGACGACCTCGCAGTGCATCCGGCGCGCGGTGTCCGCCGTATTGTCCTCCGCCTTGTCCAGGTCTTCTTTCTCCTTCTCGATATCGACCCTGAACAGGGCCTTGAGGAGCATGATGACGAGGATGACGCCGAGGACGCCGACCGGATAGGCGACGGCATAGGCGGCTGCCAGGCTGGAAGAAGCCGCGGCGGCGGTTTCCTTTGCCGCCCCGCCCGCGACCATCGTGTCGGAGAGCGTCTGCTGTGCCGCACCGAGGCCGGGCGTGTTGGTCACGGCGCCGGACATCACGCCGGTCATCGTCTCGAGCGATTCGCCCGTCACCAGGTGGAGGATATAGGTCGTGGCCACGCCCAGGAGGATGAGCAGGCACGCGAGGAGGTTCATCCGGATGCCGCCCTGCCGGAAGGAATTGAAGAATCCGGGACCGACCTGCAGGCCGATGGAGAAGACGAAGAGGATGAGGCCGAAATCCTTCATGAAGGCGAGGACGGTCGGGTCGGAGCGGAAGCCGAAATGGCTCAGCAGGATCCCCAGGAAGATGATCCACGTGGACCCGATGGTGATGCCGCCGACCTTGAAGCGTCCGAGGTACAGGCCGGTCGCGATGACGACGGCGAAAAGGAGGATGGAATGGGCGATGCCCGTCCCGAGAAACAGTTCTTGCAGCATAATCTCTCAGCAATCGTTGCCCGATGCGGGCACAAAAATACGAAAAAACTCGCATAATCTGCCTTCCGGCTCTTTCATCTTTCGCGCCTGCGTTGTAAATTTGTGCCGAAAATCGTTTTTATATGCTGATTGCCCTGAAACTCCTTGGCTCGATCGCCCTTCTGATCTACGGAATGAAGGTGATGAGCGAGGCCCTGCAGAAAATGGCGGGCCCCCAACTCCGGCACCTCCTCGGCGCGATGACGACCAACCGCTTCTCCGGCGTGGCTACCGGCGCGCTCGTCACGGTAGCGGTCCAATCCTCCGCCGCGACGACCGTCATGACGGTCTCCTTCGTGAATGCCGCCCTCCTGACGCTTGCACAGGCCATTTCCATCATCATGGGCGCGAACATCGGTACGACGCTCTCCGCCTGGATCATGTCGGCCGGTTTTTCGTTCAACATCGCCAACCTGGTCTGGCCGGCCTTCCTGGTCGGCATCATCCTGATCCAGCAGGGCAAGCACCGCTATGTCGGTGATTTCCTCTTCGGACTCAGCTTCCTGCTCTTCGCGCTCGGCATGCTCAAGGCGACGGGCGTGGAGATGGACCTCGCGAGCAAGCCGGCGGTCGTGGATTTCTTCGCCAGTTTCAAGACCAACTACGGCACCATCCTCCTGTTCCTGCTGATCGGCACCGTCCTGACCGCGCTCGTGCAGAGTTCGGCGGCCCTGATGGCCATCACGATGGTCCTCTGCGCGACCGGCGCCATCACCATTTTCCAGGGCATTGCGCTGGTCATGGGCGAGAACATCGGTACGACCGTGACGGCCAACCTGGCGGCCATGAGCGCGAATACCCAGGCCCGCCGGACGGCGATGGCCCACCTGCTGTTCAACGTCTTCGGCGTGTGCTGGGTGCTGGTTTTCTTCTTCCCCTTCGTCCGGATGGTCTGCGGGATCGTGGGGCTGGACCCTACCGCTCCCGAGCAGGATCCCACCCGGCTCTCCTTCGCGCTGGCGACCTTCCACACCTGCTTCAACGTCATCAATACGGCCGTCCTCATCTGGTTCATCCCGCAGATTGAGAAGATTGTCTGCAAGATCATCCAGCCGCGCAAGAGCGAGGACGAGGACGAATTCCGGCTGCAGTATATCCGCGGCGGTCTCATGAAGACCCCGGAAATCTCCGTCCTGCAGGCCCAGAAGGAAATCGCCCTCTTCGGCGAGCGGATGCAGCGGATGTTCCGCATGGTCCGGGACCTGGATGCGACGGAGGACGACGCGGCATACCAGAAGCTGTTCGAGCGCATCACCAAGTACGAGGAGATCAGCGACAACATGGAGAACGAGATCGGCCGCTACATCGGCCAGGTCGGCGACGCCCACCTGTCCGACGAGACGAAGGAAAAGATCCGCGCGATGCTCCGCCAGATCGGGGAACTCGAAAGCATCGGCGACAGCTGCTTCAACCTCGCCCGCATCCAGCGCCGCAAGCGCGAGTCGGAATCGAAGTTCACCGAGAACCAGCTCGCCGGCGTGATCCGCATGTACGACCTGGTCGACGAGGCCCTTACGCAGATGAACGTCCTCCTCGCCGGCCGCAGGGACGACCACGACATCGTTGCCTCCGAGGTGCTGGAAGAGAAGATCAACGCCTGCCGTAACGAGCTGAAGGAAAAGAATATCCGCGATCTGGACAACCACGTTTACGGGTATGATGCCAGCACGGTCTACATGGACCTGATCTCCGAGTTCGAGAAGACGGGCGACTATATCATCAATGTGGTGGAGGCCCGGCTCGGCGCGGACCGCAGGGATCTCCACGCGATTGTCAAGTAAGAAGCTGCGTATGAATGAATTGCTGATTGCGCATGTCCTCCTGGATGAGGGTTCCGCCCGGGAATTCCCTTTCCTGAGGCGGGATCTCCGTGCCGGCGACTGTGTCGTCGTCGCTCCCGGCAAAACGCTGTCCGGCGCCTATGATGCGGTGCTGGAGCGGCAACTCGTGGACCGGACAGACGCCCATGCCGAACTGCTCTCCCTGATCAGCCGTCTCAAGGACCTGGCCCCGGATCCGGCTTTCCAGCGGAAGGCGGACGCGGCGGCGGAGATCATCTATTCGGTTCTCTGCCAGGGTATGTCGCTCAGTTTCCGGGACAACAGCCTGACGGATTATCTCCATGCGCTGTTCGTCCAGCTTTGCGGCCAGTGCCTGGGCGCCGCCTTGGGGGCACAGACGGTTTTGGACGGCCGGGAAGTGATTCTGTGTGAAAGCAATAACGGGATCCCGATGATTGACCGGCCGCTGACCGAGAAGCGTATTGCCGACCTGAAGGGGAGTGCTTCCCTGACGGTGGTCGCCGGTTCCTTCGGCCGGAAAGTCACGGGAGAGACGGTCAATCTGGGGGCTGGCGGGTCGGAACTCACGGCCAGCATCCTGGCCGCCGTCCTGCAGGCCCGGGCGGTCCGCCATTACGTGTCCGGCTTCGCGTACGCGGAATCTTCGGCCCTGACCTACGAGGAAGCGGCCCAGCGCTTCTCTTCCGGCGAGCCCGTGTATCCGCCGGCCATGCTGCCGGCCAGGAAAGCGGCCATCCCCGTGGAGATCGCCGGCCTTGATACGGAGGGGACGCTCCTTCTTACCATCGGGCCCGCGCCGGAAGGCCGCGCTCCTGAGGGGATTACCGGTGTCGTCCGTTCCGGCGCCATGACCCTGCTGACGGTCTATGGCAGCGGCCTGCTCGGCAGCGTCGGTATCTCTTCCGCCCTGTTCGGCATCCTTGCGAAGGAAGGGGTGAACATCCATTTCATCTCCCAGTCCGTTGCCGAATACAGCATCAGTTTCGCTGTGAAACGCCCGGATACGGAACAGGCGAAGCGGGCTTTGGATGCACTGATATCCAATACTTTCCGCTCCAGTTTTACCGACCTTTCCTACACATCTGTTCCAGTGGAGATCGTGTCTGTCTTCGGACAGGGGATGCGGCACGTGCCCGGCATCTCGGGGCGGGTTTATTCCGCCCTCGGTGCGGCCGGGGTCAATGTCGTCGCCTCCTCGCAGGGCGGTGAGGAACTGAGCATCTCCGTCGTCGTCGGCGAGGCGGATGCACAAAAGGCGAAGGAGGCGCTTGAACGGCTATGATTGCGCTGTCTGAAAGAATGCAGGCCGTTCCGGCTTCGCCGATCCGGAAACTCGCCCCGCTGGCCCGTGCCGCGGCACGGCGCGGTGTCCATGTGCTCCACCTGAACATCGGCCAGCCCGACATCAAGACCCCGACGCAGGCGCTCGCGGCCATCCACCGGATGGAACAGCCGGTCCTGTCCTACAGTCCCTCGGAGGGCAACCTTTCCCTGCGCGGGAAGCTTTCATCCTATTATGCCGGCTTCGGCATTTCCCTCTCCCCGGAGGAGATCATTGTCACGACAGGCGGCTCCGAGGCGATCCAGTTCGCTTTCATGGCTTGCCTGGACCCCGGCGACGAGGTTATCGTGACCGATCCCTGCTATGCCAATTACAAGGCCTACGCGGCCATCTGCGGCGCGACCGTTCGCAGCGTCCCGACCCGGATCGAAGATGGGTTCCGCCTGCCGCCGATCGATGCTTTCGAAGCGGAGATCACCCCGCGTACGCGCGCTATCCTTATCTGTAATCCCAACAATCCGACCGGTTATCTCTACAGCCGGCGGGAGATGCTCCGGCTCCGGGAGATTGTCCTGCGGCACAATCTCTTCCTGATCTCCGACGAAGTCTATCGTGAATTCGTCTATGGTGGCGGGCGTCCCTATATCTCTGCGCTCCAGCTGGAAGGCCTGGAAGAGAACGCCGTGCTGGTGGATTCCGTTTCGAAGCGGTACAGCGAGTGCGGTATCCGCATCGGGGCCATGGTGACGCGCAATGCCGCCTTCCGTGCGGCTGTCCTCAAGCTTTGCCAGGCCCGGCTCAGTCCGCCGCTGCTCGGCCAGCTGGTCGCGGAGGCCTCGATCGATGTCCCGAAGTCCTATCTGGCCGAAGTGAATGCCGAATACCGTCGGCGGAGGGATTGCCTTGTGGGCGGCCTGAACCGCATTCCGGGGGTATTCGCTCCGATGCCGGAGGGCGCCTTCTACGTGATGGTCCGCCTTCCCGTGGAGGATGCGGAGGATTTCTGCGCCTGGTGCCTGACCGATTTCGAATACGAAGGGGAAACCGTCATGATGGCGCCCGGAGCGGGCTTTTACGTCTCTCCCGGTTCCGGAAAGGATGAAGTGCGGATGGCCTATGTGCTTGAGACGGAGGAACTGGAACGGGCGCTGGTGGTCCTGGAAAAGGCATTGGCTGCCTACAACAGCCGATGAGGCTGTTTTTTTGATTTTTTTCGCGCTTTTTAAAAATTCTTACTAACTTTGTGGGAGTAGTGTATTTAACGAAGAAGACCTATGGACAGTTTTACCCGGAATTATGTTGACCGCTTCATGGCGGACGTCATCGCCAGGAATCCCGGCGAGGCGGAGTTTCACCAGGCCGTCCGCGAAGTCGTGGAAAGTGTCGCCCCCTACATCACTGCCTGTCCGCACCTGATGGACAAGAAGGTGATGGAACGCATCGTTGAACCTGAAAGGATCCTGATCTTCCGCGTCCCTTGGACGGACGACAGGGGCGAGGTCCACATCAACCGCGGTTTCCGCGTGCAGTGCAACAGTGCCCTCGGTCCTTACAAGGGCGGTATCCGTTTCCACCCCAGCGTGAATCTTTCCATCATGAAGTTCCTCGCTTTCGAGCAGACCTTCAAGAACAGCCTGACCACCCTTCCGATGGGCGGTGCCAAGGGCGGTTCCGACTTCAATCCCCGCGGAAAGTCCGACGACGAGGTGATGCGTTTCTGCCAGAGTTTCATGACGGAGCTCTTCCGCCATATCGGTCAGGATACCGATGTGCCCGCGGGCGACATCGGCGTCGGCGGCCGTGAGATCGGCTATCTTTTCGGCCAGTACAAGCGTCTCCGCAACGAATTCACGGGTACGCTGACCGGCAAGGGGCTCGGCTGGGGCGGCTCGCTGCTCCGTCCGGAAGCGACCGGATACGGCCTC
The DNA here is from genome assembly GCA_016287075.1 of Bacteroidales bacterium. Taxonomy (GTDB): domain Bacteria; phylum Bacteroidota; class Bacteroidia; order Bacteroidales; family UBA932; genus Cryptobacteroides. The sequence goes on from JAEEVC010000007.1 coordinate 39,415, forward strand.
TGCTATTTCACCGAGCAGATGCTTGGAACGCGCGGGGAAAGCTTTGCGGGCAAGACGGTTCTGATTTCCGGCGCCGGCAATGTGGCCCAGTATGCCGCCCAGAAGGCGATGCGTCTCGGCGCCAAGGTCGTCACGCTCTCCGACTCCGACGGTTTCATCTATGATCCCGACGGCCTGGACGAGGAGAAGATGGCGTATGTCTTCGAACTGAAGAAAATCTACCGGGGACGCATCAAGGAATATGCGGACAAGTATCCCGGATCGACCTATTATCCCGGCGAGCGCCCCTGGCGCATCCCCTGCGATATCGCGCTTCCCTGCGCCACGCAGAATGAGATCAGGAAGGAAGATGCCGAGAAACTGGTTGCCGGCGGCTGCATGTGCGTCGCGGAAGGCGCCAACATGCCTTCGACTCCGGAAGCCATCCACGTCTTCCAGGAGAACGGCCTGCTGTATGCGCCGGGCAAGGCTTCCAATGCGGGCGGTGTGTCCACATCCGGGCTGGAAATGACCCAGAACTCGATGCGGCAGCACTGGACGGCGGAGGAAGTGGACAGCCATCTCCGCCGGATCATGTCCGACATCCATGCCGCCTGCCTGAAATACGGAACGAATGAGGACGGCACGGTGAATTATGTCCGTGGTGCGAACACGGCGGCCTTCATCAAAGTGGCGGATGCGATGATGGACCAGGGACTTGTCTAGTCCTTCCTGTCGTATTTCTCAAATTCGGAATTCTGGCTCTTGTACTCGGGTACGAGCCGTTTCATCAGTTGGATCAGCTCGGGGATGTCCACCTTCTTGGACAGTTCCTCGAGCTTTTCCGTTGCTGCCGTGACCTCGTCGAAGGCATATTCACGGACTTTGGCGATGCGGATGCGCTCGTGGAAGGACGGGAGGGTATTCTCCTTGTCGGAGAGGACCTCTTCGTAGAGCTTCTCGCCGGGGCGCAGGCCGGTATATTCGATTTTGATGTCCTTGTCCGGTTCAAGGCCGGCGAGGGTGATCATGCGCCTGGCCAGGGTGTCGATCTTGACGGGTTCGCCCATGTCGAAGACGAGGATCTGGTTCCCTTCGGACAGGGCGGCGGCCTCCATCACGAGGCGGCAGGCCTCCGGAATGGTCATAAAGAAACGGGTGATGTCCGGGTGGGTGACCGTGAGCGGGCCGCCCTGGGCCAGCTGCTCCTGGAAGCGCGGGATGACGGAACCGTTTGATCCCAGCACGTTTCCGAAGCGGGTCGTCACAAAACGGGTCTTGCCGGGATGGCCGCCGTTCTGGATGGACAGGCCGAGGGACTGGACATAGATTTCGGCGATGCGCTTGGAGCAGCCCATCACGTTCGTCGGGTTGACGGCCTTGTCGGTGGAGATCATCACCATTTTTTCCACCCCGTATTCGCAGCATTTGTCCGCGATATTCCGGGTGCCGATGACATTGACGTGGATGGCCTCGGCCGGATTTTCTTCCATCAGCGGGACATGTTTGTAGGCGGCGGCATGGAACACGATCTGGGGATGCCAGGTGCGGAAAACGTAATCCAGCCTGTTGCGGTTGCGCACGTCGCCGATGACGGGCACGAACGGCAGGTCGGGATACTGGTCCTGGAGTTCCAGGCGGAGTTCATGGGTGGGCGTCTCCCCGTTGTCGAAAAGGATCAGTTTCCGGAGGCCGAAAGCGGAAAGCTGCCGGCAGAGTTCGGAGCCGATGGAGCCGGCGGCGCCGGTCACCATGACGACCTTGTCCCGGAAGGATTCGTCGATCTCGTTCAGGGAAATCCGGATCTCTTCCCGGCCCAGCAGGTCTTCCACCTTCACCTCGCGGGGCTTGAGGAGGGATGCGCTTTCCGCCACTTCGTTGAAGGGCGGCATGATCAGCGCCTTGACTTTCAGGCGGCTGCAATAGTCGATGACGCCGTTTGCCTCGGTCCGGACATCGGACCCGCTGGTGAAGAGGATGCTGTCGGGGGAGAGTTTCCGGACCACGCGGGAGAAACTCTCCTCATCGTTGAAGGAATAGACTTTGAGCCGGTCGATGAGGATTTCGTGCGTGCCGTCGGAACGGACCAGGAAGCCGATCAGCTTGTATTGGGAGGACTGCTGGAGACGGGTGATGACCGAAACGGATTTGTCCGTGGTCCCGTACACAAGGACGCGCTTGTGGCGGAAACGGTCCTGGATGCGGCCGTTGATGTACTCATAGGCGATGATCATCGAGATCCGGATTCCGAGCAGCAGGAAGAGCGTGAGCAGGAAATCCATGACGAGGATGAAGGGGATGGCACGTCCGAGGGTATAGGACGTGGCCATCACGGCCAGCAGGATGAGCGCCTTGCCCAGCGCCACGAAGAAGAAAGGGATGCCGTCCCGTGCGGAGAAATGCCGGATGATGATCCGGTAGGTGCCCGTCAGGAGGAAAAGCAGGACCGACGCGAGCGCGGATGTGACCATGTACTTGACAAGGAACATCTGCGTCAGGTTCCCTGATTGGGAGATATAGTTTGCACCGAGCACGACGAACAGGGAGGCGAGGCAGGAAAGGAAGATATCCGCCACGAAGATGAGCCGCGTGCTGAGGTAGCGCTCCTGCAGTTTTTTCAAACGAGAAATACTGGACATTGCCTTCGTTGTGTAAGACTACAAATGTAAGTCAAATTAACGGGATAAGCAAGTTTCTTCCGCCCGGGCCCGGAAAAGCGAAAAAATGATTATTTTTGTAAGTTCAACATGCGCGCATGAAAACGTCGAGTCCAGAAACCCTTCCGTCCGACAGGAGCCGGCGGATCGCCCGGAATACGGTGTTCCTGTATTTCAGGATGTTCCTGCTGATGGCCATCGGGCTGTTCACCTCGCGGGTCGTCCTGCAGGCGCTGGGCAAGACGGATGTGGGCGTGTACAACGCCGTCGGCGGTGTCGTCATGATGTTCACCGTCGTGACCAATTCCCTTTCCACCGCTATCAGCCGCTTCCTGACCTACGGCATGGGGGAGCGGGATGCGGGTGGGACGACCGACCTGCGGACGGTGTTCTCCACCGGCGTCGTGGTGGAACTGATCCTCTCCGGCATCATCTTCCTGCTGGTTGAAACGGTCGGCCTCTGGTTCCTGAACGGGCATTACAACATCCCGCCGGACAGGCTGGGCGCCGCGAACTGGGTGATGCAGTGCGCGATGCTGGTGCTCGTCATCAACCTCGTCAGCGTGCCGTTCAATGCGGTCATCATCGCCCATGAACAGATGCGCGCCTTCGCGTTCATCAGCATCGTCGAAGCCGTGCTGAAACTCGGCGTGGCGTTGCTGCTGTCCGTCTCCGGCTTCGACAAACTGAAAACCTACGCGGTGCTGATGGTCGCGGTCGCCCTGGCGGTCCGCGGCATCTATGCGGCCTATTGCCGCCGTTTCCCGGAATGCCGCGGCCGGCTTGTCTTCGACCGGGAGACCTTCCGGAAAATGACCGGATTTGCCGGCTGGAACTTCTTCGGGTCCGCCTCCTACCTCTGCAACACGCAGGGCGTCAATATCGTGACCAACCTGTATTTCGGCGTTGCGGTCAATGCCGCCCGCGGCTATGCCGTCCAGGTGGAAGGCATTGTCCGGCAGTTCGTTACAAGCTTCACGACGGCACTGAATCCGCAGATTACCAAGTCTTATGCGGAAGGGCGGCGCTCCTATTGCTACGAACTCGTCTGCAAGGGAGCGAAGTATTCATGGCTGCTGATGCTTCTTTTTGCCCTGCCTTTCGCCTTCGAGTCGGACCGCCTGCTGACCCTCTGGCTGGGCGATTACCCCGCCTATACCGATATTTTCGTTCCGCTGGCGATTGTTGCCAACATGGTCGATATGTTCGGCAATTCCCTGGCCATGCTGGCCATGGCGACGGGGGAGATCCGGCGCTATTACCTGATCGTCGGCGGGTTTACCTTCCTGGTTTTCCCGGTCTCCTGGCTGTGCTTCGCGCTGGGCATGCCGCCGCAGACGGCATATGTCGTCTATATCATCGTCTATTCCCTCCTCGTTGGGGTGAAACTGTTGATACTCAAGGGGCAGATCGGATTTCCCCCGGCGGAATTCGTGCGGGAGACGATCTGGAAAGTGCTCGCCGTGACGGTGCCGTCCGTGCTGGTGACGGGGCTTGTCTGGTTCCTCCTTCCGGCTTCGATCTGGCGCCTCCTCGCCGTCCTGGCCGCCAGCACGGGCTCGATCGCCCTCTTCTCCTGGCTTTTCGCCGCAACCCCGGGCGAACGCGCCTATGCCCTTTCCATCCTTCGTAAATACACGCGCAAATGACTCCGTACGGCCGCATCAAGAACTGGTTGAAAGTCCGGCGTTCTTTCCGCCGGGAGGCGCGGGCGTTCCTGCGTCTCAACAGGCGCTACAATGCCTCGTGCGCTCCCGAAAAGGATATCGCCAAGTTGCAGAACCTGATCCGGCGGGAGGCGCATACCTTGGAAAAGGGGCTTTCCCTCCGGGCGCCCCGCCATGGCTTCGGCGAGGAAAAGGCGGCGCATCTGCTCGGACGCATCGATGCTTACGTCGCCCGCTTCGGACGAGACGGCTTCCTGGACGGACCGCTGGGTATCCTGGCCAACTATCTGGAATATACTGAGAATCATGGCATTGCGCTTCCTTCATTGAAGAAACGCCTGGCTGCGTATGACGCCCGTCCGGCCGATGCCGTCGTCGAACTGGACGCGGAAGCGGTCCGCCAGTCGGCGCAGGGCGATTTCGACGCCTTGACGGCCAGCCGGCATTCCATCCGTTATTTCACACCGGATCCGGTTCCTGCCGCCGCTGTGGATGCGGCGCTTGCGATTGCATCGCGGACCCCTTCCGCCTGCAACCGGCAGGCATGGCGGACGCATCTGTTCACCGGAGACCGCTGTCACGCGCTGCTGCGCTGGCAGGGCGGCTGCCGTGGTTTCGAAACGGAAATCGGCACCTGCATCCTGGTGACCGCCGACCGGCGGGCATTCCTTTATTACGAGACGCACCAGCCCTATGTGGACGGGGGAATGTATGCGATGAACCTGCTCAACGCATTGCATTTCAAAGGATTGGGAACGATTCCGCTCTCCTGCGGCTTCGAAGCGGAGAAATTGCTCGGTCTCAGGGACTTCGGCATCCCGGATTACGAGGTTCCGGTGCTGGTCATCGGCATCGGCTGCATGGAGCCGCATTTCCATGTGGCCGCTTCGGTCCGGAAACCGGTATCAGAAACCCACACGCAACAGGCATGAAGATCCTCCTTATCGACCAGCCCATCCGCAACCGCGGCGACGAATCGGCCCATAAGGCGCTGGTCCGTTCGCTGCTTGCCGCCGTTCCCGGGATCCGGATAACGGTCCCGTACCGCTATCCGGAGGCGGACATGGCCCCGTTCATGGTGCCGGGTGTGCAATATGTCCACACGGAGGAAGACCTTTTCTATTACCGCTGCCGCTTATACGGGGCGAAATACGGCCTCCGTTTCCTCTGGCACCTGGATCCGTCCATCCGCCGTCTTTCGGCCCTGTACCGGGAGGCGGATGCCGTCGTCAGTGCCCCCGGCGGGATCAATCTCGGCGGCTTCAAGGACTGGCACCACCTCTTTTATCTCCAACTGGCGCTCCATCTTCGGAAACCGCTGCTGTATTTCGGCCGCTCGGTAGGTCCTTTCCCGGAGAGCGACCCGGACCGCGTCCGATTCAAGCGGGAAGCGGGGAAGGTCCTGGACGGGATGCGCTTCATTTCCATCCGGGATGCGGTTTCGAAGACCTATGTGGGGGACCGTCCGTGCGTGGAGACGCTCGACAGTGCATTCCTGGAGCGTCCCGTTGCCGACATTCCGAAGGAAGTGCTTGATTATGTGGGAGAAAGCCCGTATTTCGTATTCGTTCCGAATGCCCTGGTCTGGCACTACCGCTACAAGGGAATGCCGCTGGAGACCATCCGGGACTTCTTTGCCGGCATGCTCTCTTCGCTCAAAGCGGCCCATCCCGGCTGCAAGGCGGTTCTCCTGCCGCAGCTCTATAACGGGCCGCATTGGATTGAGAATGACCGGCTTTTCTTCGAACAGGTCGCACCGGAGGGCGCTTTTGTCGCGCCGGATACCTACAGTTCGGACGTCCAGCAGGCCATTATCCGCAGGAGTGCCTTCCTGGTCGGCGCCCGCTACCATTCGGTGGTCTTCGCCATCAACAACGGCGTGCCTTTCGTGGCGCTCTCCTATGAACATAAAATGAGCGGTCTGGCTGCCTCGCTGGGCCTTTCCTCCCGTGTGGTGGACATCACGGATGCCGTGCGTACGCCTGAGGGCCGGGCAAGGGTCATTGCGGATACACTTGCCGTTCCGCTGGTTGCAGCTCCGGATGCAGGCCGGAAGGCCGCGGAGGTCGCGCAGAAGGGATTCGACGCGTTCCTGCAGGCTTTGAAGGAGGTTTGTCCATGAGAATCAGTGCCATCATACCGAACTACAACCATGCCCCTTTCCTGGAGGAGCGGATCCGGAGCATCCTGGCGCAGACCCGCCGGCCGGACGAGATCATCTTCCTCGACGACGCTTCGACCGATGACAGCCTTTCGGTTGTTTCCGCCTTTGATTGCTTTTCAAAAGTAATTGTCAATGAGAAGAATAGCGGTATGCCCTTCAAGCAATGGATGAAGGGGATCGAAGCGGCGACGGGGGACTGTGTCTGGATTGCGGAAAGCGATGACAGCTGCGAGCCCAGGATGCTGGAGCGGCTGGTTGAAAGCATGGAAGAGGGGAGTGTGCTCGCCTTCTGTCGTTCGACCGAAATCGGGCCGGAAGGCAATTCCCTCGGCATCCAGCGCTATCAGCGGGCCTTTTTCGAAGATTTCACGATGGATGGGCCGGGCTTCATCCGGCAATATCTGGCCCCGCGGAATGTCATTGCCAACGCCAGTTCGGTCCTGTTCAGCCGGAAAGCGGCGCTGGCGGTAGATCCTTCATTCACGGAGTTCCGGGGGGCGGGGGACATCCTGTTCTGGACAGGCATTGCCGCGCAGGGGAATGTCTCCTTCGTCGTGGATGCGATGAACCTCTTCCGGCAGCACGGCGCTAACCGGACGGCAGAGGATGCCGTGAGCGGCAGGGGCCTGCAGGAGTCGCTCCGGGTCTATCGCGAACTGGAGCGGCGGGGCTGGCTTTCGCCGCTCCGTTTCCGGCGCATCATCGCGGACAACCGCTACCGGCTCCTGTATGGTTTCCCGGATCTGCCGGATGCCGTCCGGGCGGAAGCCTTGCAGGCCTGGAAGCAAGGGCCCCTTGTTGATTTGATTGTTAAAGTGAAGCGCCTGAAGCATCTGATATGGAAGTAAGTGTCGTCATCGTCTGCATGAACAGGCCGGACCTCCTGTACCCCTGTCTGGAGAGCATCCGCTCCCATACGACCGTCTCGTATGAGCTGTGGGTTGTCGCCTATCGCTTCACGCCTGAAAACCTGGCGGCGCTTCGGAAGGACTATCCGGAAGCACATGTGGTGGTCAGCGACGGCCTCCGCGGTTTCTCGGAGAACAACAACCTCGCCCTGCGGCAGGTGCAGGGGCGCTACTGTTTCGTCGTCAATGACGATACGTATTTCTCCACGCCGGTCATCGACCGGCTGGTCGCCGATTTCGACCGGCTGCCGGCCGCCGCGGCGGTGGTCTCGCCGAAGATCTGCTTCCCGGACGGGCGGGTCCAGACCTGCGGCCGCGGACCCTGGACGGCCGGGCGCTGGATGGCCCACTATCTCCACCTGGTGGATGAAACGAAAAAGACCCGCTGGACGATGCACGGAGGCCTTTTTAGGACCTGGACCCTGAACGGGGCCTGCTTCCTGGCCCGGACCGACGCGTTCCGTGCGGCCGGCTGGTTCGACGAGACCTTTACCTTTACCCCGGAGGACATCGCCCTGGGCCACCGGTTCAATGAACTGGGTTACCGGGTTTATGCCGATGCGGACGTGGTCATCACCCACGTCGCCGGCGGGACGGTTTCGCCGCTGGAAGCGGCCATCAAGCCGACGCGTGTCCGCGGAGCCATCCTCTTCTATGGAAAGACGATGGTAAGTCGTTTTCTGCTTGGTTGTTACGTGTGGCTGATTGAAGCGCTGCGCAGCGTCCGGTACCGCTTTTCGGACCGGAGCGATCCGGCCGGCAGGAATGCCATCATGTACGCGACGGCCCGGAATGTGATGCGCATCGCCTTCAGCGGCCGGACGACGAAGGAGATCTTTACGGACTTTTATCACGAACTGCACCGATGAGCCCTCAGAAACTGCTTGTGATCGTTGTCGTCTACAACGGGATGCCGTGGCTGGAACGCTGCCTCGGCAGTGTTTCCGGGACCCGTTCGGAACTGCTGTCCGCCGTGGACCTTTTCGTCGTGGACAATGGTTCCACGGACGGCTCCGCCGATTTTGTGGCGGCCCGTTTCCCGGAAGCCATGCTGGTCCGCAGCGGGCAGAACCTGGGGTTCGGCCGTGCGAACAACCTCGGGCTGCAGCATGCGATCGAGAACGGATATGACGCTGTCTATCTCCTGAACCAGGATGCCTGGGTGCTCCCCGGAACGCTGGAGGAAATGGCCCGTATGGCCGCTTCCGCTCCCTGTTTCGGCATTCTCAGTCCGCTCCAGTGCCAGGCGGACGGGACGACCCTTGACCGGCGCTTCGAAAAATGGTTCCGGAAAGCCGGCGGTCTCTCGGCGTCCGAGCCGCTCCGCTCCCTTCCCTTCATCATGGCGGCGCACTGGCTCATCACGCGTCCCTGCCTGGAGAAGGTAGGCCTCTTTGCACCGATATTCCCGCTGTACGGTGAGGATGTAAACTACTGTGACCGTGCGAGATACCATGGTTTCAAGATCGGTGTCGCCCTGTCCGCCCGGGCGGTGCACGACCGGGCGGAGCGCCCCGTGGACAAGGCGCAGGAGATCCGCCTCAATTGTTTCGCCGGCAACCTCGCCCGCCTGTGCAACATCAACCGTCCGCTCTGGGAGCGCCTGGGCTATGTGACCCTGTTCACCGGCGTCAAAACCCTGAAGTACCGTTCCTTCAAGCCCTGGCATTATTGGCTGGAACTGGTCCGGATGCTGCCCGGGATCCGCCGTACCCGCAAGGGAACCTGCTGAACTGCCAGATTGTCAGAAAAAAGCCCTGGCAATCTTTTTGTTTATCCGTCGATTGTTCTTATATTTGTAAGATTTTGTACGTGTAAACAGATTCAGACAGACCCATATGGCTTTAGCAGACGTATTACGCAAGATATTCGGATCGAAGTCCGACCGCGACATGAAGGCGGTCAAACCGGTTCTGGACAAGGTGCTTGCCGCCTATCCGGCCATTGACGCCCTTTCCAACGACGGCCTCCGCGCCAAGACGGCCGAGCTCCGTGCCCGGATCATGGAAGTGGAAGCCCCGTTCGAGGAGCGCATCGCCGAGATCAAGGCGGAGCTGGAGAAGGAAATCCCGGTTTCCGAGAAGGAATCGCTGGCGACGGAGTCCGACAAACTGGTCAAGGAAGAGGACGAGGCGATTGAGAAGGTCCTGGAAGAGATCCTTCCCGACGCTTTCTCCATCGTCAAATCGACCGCCCGCCGTTTCACCCAGAATGAGACCATCGAGGTGACGGCCAATGATTTCGACCGCCAGCTCGCGACGAGCCACGATTTCGTCACGATCGAGGGCGACAAGGCCATCTACCGCAACCACTGGCAGGCCGGCGGCAACGAGGTGACCTGGGACATGATCCATTATGACGTCCAGCTGATCGGCGGCATCGTCCTGAACGGCGGCGTCAAGACCGACAAGAAGCAGCGGGGCTGCATCGCGGAAATGGCGACCGGTGAGGGCAAGACCCTTGTCGCGACGCTTCCGGTCTTCCTGAACGCGCTGGCCGGCAAGGGCGTCCATGTGGTCACCGTCAACGACTACCTTTCCAAGCGTGACTCCGAATGGATGGGACCGCTGTACATGTTCCACGGCCTCTCCGTGGACTGCATCGACAAGCATGAGCCCAACAGCGACGCGCGCAAGCGTGCCTATAACTGCGACATTACCTTCGGCACCAACAACGAGTTCGGCTTCGACTACCTCCGTGACAACATGGCCATCCGGATGGACGACCTCGTCCAGCGGAAGCACCACTATGCCATCGTCGATGAGGTGGACTCCGTCCTGATCGACGACGCCCGGACCCCGCTTATCATTTCCGGTCCGATGCAGAAGGCCGCCGACGACGAGCAGTTCATGGAGTTCCGTCCCTATGTCGAGAGCCTCTACACCAAGCAGCGCTCGCTCGTCACCCAGACGCTGAACGAGGCGAAGCGCCTTATTGCCGCCGGGGATGAAAACGAGGGCTCCAAGTTGCTCTACCGCTGCCACAAGGGACTCCCGAAGTACCAGCCGCTCATCAAGTTCCTCTCCGAGCCCGGCATGAAACAGCTCATGCAGAAGGCCGAGAACTTCTACATGCAGGACAACGAGAGCCAGATGTACATCGTGACCGACGACCTGTATTTCGTCATCAACGAGATCCAGAATACGGTCGATATGACGGACAAGGGCCATGATGTCCTCGCGAAGGCCGTCGGCGATTCCGATTTCTTCGTCCTGCCGGACATGGGCTCCGCCATCGCCGACATCCAGCACGACGCGTCGCTCAGCCTGGCCGAAAAACAGCAGAAGAAGGATGCCCTGATGGAGGATTTCTCCATCAAGACCGAGCGTGTCCATACCGTCATCCAGCTCCTGAAGGCCTATGCGATGTTCACCAAGGACATCGATTACGTCATCGTGGACAACAAGGTCAAGATCGTGGACGAATCGACCGGCCGTATCATGGAGGGCCGGCGCTGGAGCGACGGTCTCCACCAGGCGGTCGAGGCCAAGGAAAATGTCAAGGTAGAGGCTGCGACACAGACCTTTGCGACCGTTACCCTGCAGAACTACTTCAGGATGTACCACAAGCTCGCCGGTATGACCGGTACCGCCGAGACCGAGGCGGGTGAGTTCTGGGACATCTACAAGCTGGACGTCGTCGTGATCCCGACCAACCGGCCGGTCATCCGTGACGACCAGGACGATATCATCTACCGCACCAAGAAGGCGAAATTCAACGCCGTCATCGACCGGGTCGTCGAACTCTCCAAGGCCGGCAGGCCGGTCCTCGTCGGTACGACCGACGTCGAGACCTCCGAGCTCCTGGCGCGCATGATGCGCCTCCGCGGCCTGCAGCCGAACGTGCTGAACGCGAAGGAGCATGCCCGCGAAGCCGAAATCGTCGCCCAGGCCGGCCAGGCCGGGAAGGTGACGATCGCGACGAACATGGCGGGCCGTGGTACCGATATCAAGCTGACTCCGGAAGTGAAGGAGGCGGGCGGTCTCGCCATCATCGGCACGACCCGCCACGATTCCCGCCGTGTCGACCGCCAGCTCCGCGGCCGTGCCGGCCGTCAGGGCGACCCCGGTTCTTCGACCTTCTACATCTCCCTGGAAGATGACCTGATGCGCAAGTTCGGCTCGGAGCGGATTGCTTCCGTGGTCGATAAACTCGGCATGAAGGAAGACGAGGCGCTTGTCTCCAACATGCTCTCCAATGCGATTGAAACGGCGCAGAAACGCGTGGAAGAGAATCACTTCGGTGTCCGTAAGCACCTGCTCGAATACGACGACGTGATGAACTACCAGCGCGAGGCGATCTACAGCCGGCGCCGCAATGCGCTTTCCGGTGACCGCGTGGAGATCGATGTCCAGAACATGATGACGGACATGGCGAACATCTACGCCGAGCAGGCGAAGGGGATGAACTTCGAGGAGTTCCAGGAATTCATCATGGCCCAGCTCTCCATCGACCCCGGTTTCGATGAGGAATTCTTCTCCGACGCTGGTGTGGACGAGATCGCCGACAAGCTCCAGGCCCATATGCAGGAGGTCTATCAGCGCCGTATGGATGCGATGATCACGAAGGTCTATCCCTTCATCAAGCAGGTCTATGAGAAGCAGGGTTCCCTTTACCAGAACATCGCCATGCCGGTTTCCGACGGCAAGAAGATGCTCAATCTCTCCGTGAACTTGCAGAAGGCTTATGAGACCGAAGGGCGGGAAATCGCCAAGACCCTCAGCAAGAACATCGTGCTTTTCCAGATCGACGAGCATTGGAAGCAGCACCTCCGTGATATGGACGACCTCCGGGACAATGTCCGGAACGCCGCTTACGAACAGAAGGACCCGCTTGTCATCTACAAGCAGGAGGGCTATGCGCTCTTCTCGGAAATGCTCCAGGAACTCAACCGGGATGCGCTTTCCTTCCTTCTCCGTGCCTTTATTCCGCTCCGGGATGCGAATGCGGACCAGCCGCAGCGGGCGCCGCAGCCGCGGATGCCGCAGCGTGGCATGAACGAAATGCGGCGCACGGACCCGTCCCAGCTCTCCACGAACAGCGGCGAGCCCAAGTCGCGGATGCCGGTCCGTGCCGACAAGAAGGTCGGCCGCAATGATCCCTGCCCGTGCGGCTCCGGTCTCAAGTACAAGAACTGCCACGGAAAGGGTTTGGTATAGAATCAGTTGGACTAATAACAATATGGCTAAAACAATGGAACCGAACGTAAATGTGAACGAAGTGAGCAAAGTCTCCGCCGGAACTGTCATCAAAGGTGAGATTTCCACCCCGAACGACATCCGGATCGATGGTACCTTCGAGGGCAAGATCTTCTCGAAAGGCCGTGTCACTGTCGGCGAAAAGGCCGTTGTCAAGGGTGACATCATCGGCCAGAACGTCGATTTCCTGGGGACGATCAAGGGCGATTTCTATGTCAAGGACACGCTGTCCCTCAAGGGTGGCTGCGTCGTTGACGGCGACCTTCACATCAAGCGCCTGCAGGTCGAGCTCGACGCGAAATTCAACGGCAACTGCAAGATGATCGGCGAGGCTGATTTCGAAAAGATCGCCGCCCAGCTTTCCGGTCATCCGCAGCCGCAGCAGGCAGCCCCTGCCGCCGGCATCCCGCAGCCTCAGAAGTAGGGTCGTACTCCCTATTCAGAGGACCAGCCAGAGGGTGTAGGAATATGCCCTCCGGTTTATTGTCGTGTCCTGCAATCCATTCTGGCCCTGTGATGCGCCATGAATAGCACGCGCCTGGAAAAGGAAACTTTTGTATAAAAGGCAGAATTCATTATATTTGCCAACAAGTTGATCCCTAACCTTTCTGACACATGAAACGATTCATCGCAGTCCTTGCACTCCTTGCCGCCCTCCATGGCGTCTGTTCCGCCCAGCAAAAAGGCTTCCAGGGTTTCGTCTCCTTTGGCCGCAACGATTCCATCACCGCGGGCGAAATCGACAACGACGTGCTCACCTTAAAGGCATTCGATGTCGTCGGCGGCTATCGCTTCCTCCCGAACCAATTCGTCGGTGCGGGTGTCGAATTACAGTTTTCCGAGCTTTTGGAAGCCTGTCTCTTCAACATTTTCATAGATTACAGGGCGAACTTGAAACCGCTTGGGGCCTGGACTTCCTTCGTGGACGTGAGAGCGGGATGCATTCCGGGAGGCGATGATCTCGGATTCAGTGTCGGCACTTTCTATGGCTTTCATTACGCAATCCATGCGAACACCGGTCTCATGGCCATGCTGGGAATCCAGGCGCTTCGTAAGGAAAATGCCACCCTTTTCGGCCCCGGCGTCCGGTTCGGCTTCACGTTCTGACGGCCGGCTCCTGGTTATACACATTCCGCAGCTTCGGGGCTTTTGAGACGCTTCGAAGCTGCGTTGTTTATGTCTGCCAGCTAGCCGAGCGGGTAAAAGAGCGAAGCGGGACTGTAGCGGCTGGCCCAGCTCTTGTCGTAAAAACGGCGGACGGAGCGGGAGTTGAAATGCAGGAAATAATTCTGCCAGGCGCGGTTAAAGAGAAGCCGGAAGTCGGCTGCACCGGTTTTTCCCCTCTGAAGAAGAGCGAAGGTGATGTACACGGACAGGATGAAGGCGGTGGCGTCTTCCGATTCATCGGCAAGCTGCCGCCGGCTTTGTGCGCCCAGCCGTTCCATCTGGACGAAGGAGAGGTCGGCGGCCGCATCGGCAATCGCGGCGTCCGTCGCGTCGGGGGAATAGAGGGCCGCAGCGTAATTCTCTCCGCGGAACTTATTTTGTACCAACTCTTTGATAAGGGCCTCGCGGAAAATGTTCACCGGGGGATGGAACAGTGCCTGGGCTTTTTCGGGATGCAGCAGCAGGTCCATCCCGACGAAGTCATGCGCCCCCTCCTCGGGAATCTCGGTCTCGAGGACGGTCCGGATGGACCCCATCAGCGCCTGGTACGCCTTCTCTGCTTCTGCGGCATTCATCGCAATCAATCGAAGCCGCAATTTACGAAAAACTTCCAAAAAATGAAAATCGGAGTTTGAGAGGGCGCAGCCCCTTCAATGAAGCGAAGCGGTATCTCCGCAAAAAAGCTGACCGTTCCCGGTCAGCTTTTTTGTGGAGATGGGCGGACTCGAACCGCCGTCCAAACGTCGCACCAGGCGGCTTTCTACACGCTTATCCTTCCTTTGATTGTCGGGTTCGGGCTGCCGGAAGGCGGGCGACCTGTCACCGTAGCCTTTGAAACTTGGCCGGTTTTAAAGGCGTCCACCGGTGCGTCCCGCTTGAATGATACCCCTGGGCCGGAACAGAGCGGGCGTAAAGTCCGAGGGATACTCGTCGGCGGCGCAGCCTTGGCGTCGCGGATTAAGCTAAATGACTGAGTCAATTAGGCAGCGAGTGCATAATTGTTGTTGCCAACTAATTTTTCGGGATCTGGGATTAACGGGCAAGGTCCCCACGCCCGGCGTGCTTACCGTCCGACATCGGCGCTGTCAAAACCAGAACATCCCCATTGTCGTCGATAGACGGTGCAAAGCTAATGAAAGTTTTCCGGATTGGCAAATCCGTCAGCGGGCGTCCGGGATGTCCGGCAGGATGCGACGGGCCGTCATGTACCGCATCAGGAAATAGGGGCTGGAATAACGGACCGTCGTTACGCCGGCGGTCGTGCCGCAGTGGATGAAGGTGAAATCACCGTGTTCCAGATCCCTGTCGACGACGATCCCGATATGCCCGATGTCCCGGACGCCGCGTTTCTTCCCGAAGAAGACCAGGTCGCCGCGCTGCAGGTCCGTCACGCGCCGGATTTCCTTGCCGACCTTGATTTGTGTCCAGGTGTAGCGGGGAATCTCAATCCCGACACCGGCATAAACGTGCCGGACGAAACTGGAACAGTCGAATTGTTTCGGCCCAACGGCGCCCAGTTTGTACGGCGTCCCCTTGTAGTGCATGGCATACCGGATCAGCGAATCGGCAATGGCGCCTGAAGTATCCGCCGGAAAAGCCGTGACGACGGAATCACAGGGCATCAATTGGGCGTGCAGTGGCACGCCCGCAAGGAATAGGAATGCGTATAGAAGGATCCGAAATCTCATTTCCGTCGCAAATATACGCATCCCTATCCAAAAATCAGACCGTATCGAAAACAATCCACCCGCGCGTGACACTCAGGAGCCGGTAGGGAAGGCCGCCGCTGTCGGTTTCCGAGGCCAGTCCATACTGGTTGTGGCCGTTTTTATCCGTCCCGGCCGGGATGAATCCCGGGATATCCGCCGGGTAAATGCCCATCACGAAATTGATGTTCCCGCTCCTTTCCAGGTCTCCGACGGAATAAAAGTGACCATAATAAGTATCGATGAGTCCGGGATAGATCCGGTACACTTCGCCGGACGGGTAGCAGATGCCGTCTTCGCTGCGGAGGATCCGCTCATAGCGCGTGAGGTAAATCCTGTCTTCCGGCCGCTGCGCCTGGTGGTTCAGACCGTACCAGTCGTTGTCGTCGGACTGGTAATATATACCGTTTCCGACGGAATACAGATTGCTTTCATCGAAGTGGTCCAGGATGAACGGATGCCCGGTCATGCGGGTGTACAGGTCGTTGAAAGGGCTGTCCTCCGCGTCGGGGACCGCGATAATCGAGCAGGACGCCCAGCCGTCGCCGGTCCTTTCCCGGTCAGGATGAAGCAAGGCCTTGCCTCCGATGGCGCCGTGAAGGAACACTTCCACGTATCCGATGCATTTATTCAGATAGCGGTGCGTCCGTGCATTCTCAATGGCAACGGAAACGGCAACCTTGCCATGGGCATGTTCTCCCTCCTTCCCGCAGGTCACGGTCAGGACATGCGTGTTTCCGGCGGACAGCGAGAACTGCATGCTCTCACAGTCTTGAGACGACTCCAGCAGGGGACTGGCTTCGACGTGGAAAACCGGCGCATTGATGTGCCCCTGGATGGGAATGGAAACGGTCATCGCCTCTTCATGGGGAAGGAGCGTGTAGTCGTCGATCCGGGCCAGGCACGTGTTTTCATCCGACATCGTTTCGAAAGGATTGATGCAATAGACGGGGACGGAGGGCGATCCGGCCTGCGGGCAGTCCACGGCGCGCGCGCCGGCCCGGCCGACGGGAGCGGAGAAACCGGTCGGGATACCGTCCACGTTCGATATCCAGACATCGCCGGAGGCCGTATTGCATGTAAGGAATTGTCCGGTAACGAAATAGACAGGCCGGAGGAAGCGGTCGAAGAGGGCTTCGTCCAGTTCGGCTCCCCGGCGGAGCGGTGTTCCCTCAGCAGTCGTGTACTGGCAATCGATGGCCTCGGCATCCCCGTCCGGATGCAGGTGCAGGGAAGGATTGGAAATGCGCAGCACCGGGGCGGAAACCGTCACGCTGAAGCGCCCCAGTTCCTCTCCTGTCGCCGCGTCGAGGACGGCGACACTGGCGTCGCCAAGCCCCGTCGCGAGGATGTCGCAGGACTTTGTTCCGGGCGTGAGCCGGATGACGCCGGCTCCGGACAGGAGCTGGAAGCGGATCTGGTTCACACCGGAAGGGAGTCCCTGCACGCTGACACGGCCTTTTTGGGCGAGATACTTGGGAACCAGGTGGGTATCCATGGAGAACAGACCCGGGCGGAAGACGCTGACCGTGGCCTGCGCGCGCTTTTTGCCGTCGTGCGTCGCCGCGAAGAAAGAAAGGACGGACCCGGCCTCCGCGCCGTCCGGGAGCGGGAAGGCCAGCAGGAAGACCGGGTTTTGCCTTTCCGGCGGGAGCGGATCGTCGTGGTAGATTTCCGCGGTCTCCTCATCGCCCATGTCATTCCCGCATTCGGGGCAGAGAAAGTAACCGGCACCGTCATCGGTGAACAGGTTCCGGAACCAGGCGAGGCGGAGACCGTGTGCGCCGTTTTTCGGATAGCCGGAAAAGACATGGTCACAGTCATCGCAGACCACATCGATGCCGGTATACCCCGTCGGCGCGGTGACGCTGCCGCCACTGATGTAGCGGGAGACATCTGCTTGATAACCAGCCAGGTATCCGGGTCTGGCTCCCAGTCGGGAGACCGTCCGGTCGACCCCCTCTTCGCTGTAGGACGGCCGGAGGATGGCCATTCCGCCGAGGGCGACGGATTCGGAAAGGGGCGTGAGTGTCAGTTCCCGTCGGTCGGACAGGTCGCTCGTGTCGATTTTCCAGGACCCTTCGATATCGAGTCCGGCAGCCGTCAGCGTCAGGGTCAGCGTATAGGGGGTATTGCGTCGGATGTCGAAATTGGCGGTATTGTCCCGGCCTGGATAGAAGCGGTAGCGGGCGGTTCCGCCGACCCCGAACCCGCTTTCGAAGGCGACTTCCGCTTCGATGTAGGTGCACAGGTCCGGATTGTACCCGGCTGCACTGAGCGCGTCGGCCGTTTTCCGGGCCGGATCCGTGTTTCCCGGAAGCAGGTCGCCCTGGAGATTCTCCGGGAGATACAGGGTCCATCTCCCCTCGGCGTCGGCTTTCCGTGTGATGTCGGCTTCATAAGGGGAGACAAGCCCGTGGTCGGTCAGGCGGGCGTCGAAAGGTGCGACGCAGCGCGCGATGTTCCTCACCTTGACGGACCGGATGGTTACGGTATAGTTCCGGAGCAGGTTCTCGTCCGGCAGGATGCGGAGGTCGATCCGGGCGAAAAGGCGCTCGGCCGGAAGGCGGATAACCCCGTCGTCCGACGCGAGTCCGGACGGGGCCGCCAGGGTCACTGCGCCAGCCATCGGCACGGCCCGCCACTGGTCATGATAGCGGATGAAACCGCCGGAACTTTCTAACGGATAATGATGTACATATTCCCTGAGCGCCGATTCCCGGAGCGGGACCGTATCTTCCGTCAGGTCGCCTGTGAGCACATAATAGCTGTATGGATGGTCGCGGTTCAGGACGACGGGATCCCCGGGTGCACCGGTATGGACCAGGTCGCCGGTCTTTGCATAGACGGCGACGACGGCTTGCCGGATATCGGAGGCCTCTCCTTCCGAAAAGCAGCTCCGGGTGGATTCCGTTTCCGCGTCGATGCAGAATGTATAGGCTTGTTCCGCCGCCTGCGGAACGGGCTCCACCGGTACCGGGAAGCCCTGGCATGCCACCAGCAGGAGCGGAAGGATACTGAGAGAGGGTTTTTTCATGGTCAGATGGTGAGGGTCAACGTTTCTCCGCCGTCCCAGTCCAGGATCCGGACCTGGATCCGGGTGGCGGTGTAATCGAGTTCCAGGAGAAAATCTTCCAGCGAAGGGAGCGTCCAGTCATATCCCGCTTTTTCCATCCATTCGCCGAGCGGCAGCTCCCATGCATCGCCTTCCGTGCCGCTGACTTCCAGCAGGAGACCGCTGTCGGTCCCTTGCCGGGGAAGACGGAAGCGGATGGCACCGTCCGGCTCCCTTCGCGTGGAGAAGGAAAGCGGAGCGGGTTGCGGGGTGAGATCGGCCCGTGAAAAGGCGGCAAAGCGGCTTCGGACCGCATACTGCAGGGATGTCGGCTCCTTCTCCCGGAGCGTGACGGTGCAGAACTGCTTGCGTGCCAGCGCGGAAACATGGACTTTCTCCGCATGGCAGTCGACGGATGCGGCAAAGGCGTAGATGCTGTCCGGGACCATCCCTTCCGGACAGGTGATCCGGTCCGGGCCGACCTGCGTCTGCATCCCGGGGTGGACGACGGATATGGTATATACCCCTTTCCGGATGTCCGCGTGCCAGCTGAAGGCATCCCGCAAGCCGCTGACCGGGGGATAATTACCGCTTCTCACCTGCAGGTCCGGGATGCCGCCGATGGCTGCAAAAGGCAAGAGATCGACTTCCAGCCGGCAGGGGCACTCCGCCCTCTCCTCCTTGATGGAACAGGAGGAGAGGAGGAGGGCTGCAAGAGAGGGGAATAGCCAGGCTCCGCGCATGGTCCTAGATGGTAATGGTTCCGTTTTCGCCGATCAGGACCTGCTCCCAGTCGAGGACGTTGATGGTGATGGTCGCCTGGGAGGACTGGATGGGCTTGTTTTCGTCCCCTTCGATGTCATCGTCGCCGTCGGACGGATTGCCGACGCGGGTGATGACCAGTTCCTTGACTTCGTAGGATTTGTTCCGTTCCACCGTGCCGGCCACCAGCAGGGGATAGGTGTAGAACTGGCCCGCGATCTTTGCCTCGACAACGAGCAGCGTGTTCTTTTGCGCATTGCTGTTCGGATAGGTGTAGAAGGAGTAGGAGGTCGTGTGCGAGTTGTTGTATGAAACGCTTGCAGGGGAGTTTAATTTCCTGTAAATCAGGTCGTTCGGAGCCGATGAATCGTTTAGTTTGCTGTCGGCGAACCAGCGGATGGACGAGGCCTGCGAGGCATCGTAGCAGATGTTTCCGACGACGTTGGTCAGGAAGATGCGGGTGATGATGAAGGACGAAGCCTGTGTGGGATTGGTGAGTTTGTTGGTGATCTTGTCGATCTTGAAACGGGCGGCCAGCCGCTCGACGTCCATGTCAACCGACGTCGTCGCCCCGAGGGTCTGGCTTTTCATTCCGGTCATGACGAAACGGCTCCGGGTGTTGTTCGCCAGAAGGGAAACTTTCTGCTGCAGGCCGGACAGGGAGGACACCGACGTGAGGCTTTCTTCCGTATTCACGACGGCATACAGGGTCCGGGGCCCCTGGGTTGCACTCAGCGTAAGGCTCGTTCCGTTGTTCTGGCCATGCGCATCGAGTACATCACCCCGGAATGCACAGACGTCCAGCGTACTGACCGTCGCTTCCTGCGGCGTATCGGCTACCGTCGCACGGGTCTGAGGGGCATCAATGCGTACATTGACGATGGCAGGTGACCCTGGTTCGCTGCATGCGGTCACAGCGGGTTCATTCTTGTTGCAGGCGACGAGTGCCAGCAGGGCGGCAAATGCCGCGCAATAACGATGTTTGTTCATGATAAATAGAATGTTAAAGGGTTTGAATTAAAGCTTTTCTTCATAGGATATCGGAGCGTTCCAGTCCTCCGGTACGACGGTGAAGCGGAAGGTACCGCTCTCGACCGGGATGTCCGGGTCGGCGGATCCGGGCCGCTGCAGGGTCAGGTCGACCCGGTACGATTTGTTCTCTTCCAGCCGATCCAGCGTAAGCGGGTAATAGCATCGGATGTCGCCCAGCATGCAACTGAATACGAGTCGTGTTTTTCTGGGCGTAAAGACAGACCCGCCCATATGGTCTGCCGTTATGGGATTGGGATAGGCATACAGGCGCGCGTCGCAGTTCCAGTCAGCGCCGGGGGCAATATTCCCTCCGGTCAACGGTGCCTGTGCGGCCAGGTCGCTTCCCCGGTCCAGCAGTTTGTTGCACCAGCGGGATGGCATGGAACCGGAACCGAGTGTCCGGTCCGCGGCGATGTTGGAGAGTTGCAGGGTGGGGGAGGCGATGGTCCGACCGGCGGGAAGTGCGTTGTGGATGCTGCCGACATGGACCCGTGCGACCAGGCGTTTGACCGCGATGAAGCAGGAGGTGGTTCCGGATTCCCGGACGAGGATATTCCCGGCGGAACCCGCCATGACAAGACCCCCGTCCGCACCGCTTACGAGCGCATTGTCGGTCAGAAGGAACTTCTTGGTTGACAGTGTGTTGAAATCCGGGATACCCCGCAGGTCCTCCGTCAGGTTCGCGATGACCCAGATGTCGACCTGACCTGTCGGGACCGTCAGTTCCGTGCTGTAGGCCGCCGTCCCTTCCGGAAAAACGGTCTTGTGCCAGCAACACAGGGTTCCTCGTCTGTCAAAGAGGAGAAACTGGGCGTTCCAGATCCTTTTTTCGGCTTCCGTCGATGCCGCGGCACGGGTTTCGGGGGAGCCCAGGACGATGTTCAGCCGGCCTGTTTCCAGCGGCGGGCGCTCTGCCGAGCAGGCGGTAGCAAGCAGCAGGATGGGGAGCAGGAACCTGTTCATATCTCTTCTTGTTTGGCGTGAAGGTTATAGCGCCGGATAAGGACGGATATCTCCGGATCCAGGTTGCCCCGGTGGACGAAACTCCGGTTCTGGGCACAGGAGCGGATGTAGCATTCCACAGCGCTGCGGTCGTCGCCCCTCCGGCTGTAGAGGATGGCCAGCATGTAGTTGACCCGGTCCGTCCGCTCCAGCCCCTCAAGGATTTGGAGGGCCGTTGCATTGTAATCCATGGCGCAGTAAGCCACGGCGCAGTTATAGTCTTTATACGGCCGGAGAAGGGAAACGGCGCGTTCATAATCCGCATCGCGGATCGCCTGGACGCCGGCCATGTAGGTGCTGTCGAGGACGGTGCTCCTGACCGTATCCTTCTGCATGCCTTTCCGGTGGAGATGGAAGTCGAAGCGGACGGTCCGCAGCCGTGGATAAAGGTGTTCACGCATATACCGGTATCCGCCGAGTTTCTGCAGGTCCTTCTCCCGCAGATCCGGGTCCTGGATGGCCTCCAGGGCCATATAGCGTTCCCTGTCCGCTCGGGAAAGCACCGTGTCGCGCTGCACCAGAGCATCCAGCATGGTCCAGTTCTCCGGGTCGCTTTCGGCTATGAAACGGACCGGTGTCGGGCCGGCTTCCGCGTCGACGTCGCCGACGGACAGCCGGAATCCGCAGCTGGCCGTGACGGAATCCGTCCAGTGCCGCATAAAGCGGTTGAAGTAGTCCGAAACGGCGTCGGAACGCCGGACGGACAGCTGGCGGTTCCGGGCGTAACTCCCTTCCGGTGAACAGGAAGCACGGACGACGACGGAATCCAGTTCGAATTCCCGGTTTTCCATGATGGAAACGAAATTGGACCGGATGCGCCGGATCTCCTCGCCGTTGTTGCCCAGGCGCGGCAGGATCTCGGCACTGTTGACCTTGAAATCGATGTAACAGGCGGTCTGGAGTTCGACCTTCCTTTCGAGAACATGGGTCAGATAGTGCTCCCGGTCATCGACAAGGCCTCCGATGGAACTGATATAGAAGGCGAGGGGCTCGCTCTCCGGGACTTCATAGATTCTCCGGTCCTCCGCGAAGATGCCGCCGGCAAGGGTGATTTCCGCTTTCCGGAGTTTCGGCCGGGTATGGATGGTCTGGACATAATCATAGATGAGGTCACCGCCGCCGGCATGGATGACGGTGTCGAGGCGCAATCCTTCCGTGACAATCGGAACGCGGACGTACCGACGGTACATCTCGTCTTTCCGCTCCCGGCGCAAACGGTTAAGGGACAGGCGGATCCGGTCCATGTAGTGGTCGATGGCCTGCTTTTCGGTCACGCCGAATGCGGAGGCGAACTGCTCTTCGGAAACATAGGAACTGTCCGTCCGGAAGCGGTACAGGGCGGGGATATTGCGCTTGAGGAAAGTCTCGAGCTGGAAACGGTCGATGAAGACGGTGGTATCGGAAACGATGGTGGCAAGGAAGCGCTCATACCGCTGGTATCCGCGCAGTTGGGCCTTCCGATAGGCGCTTCCCGTAATAAAGATCGGGTTCAGCGCCACCGTGTCCCCGAGCATGGAAAGCCGCGGGAAGAAGCGGAGCTGCCACTCGCTGTCCTGCATCGCCTGCGGCACCGTGATCCGGAAGCGTAGGTCCACCCGGCCGCTGCGCTCGGCGACGTTGCGGAAACGGGAAGTGACGACGGCTGCCTTGATCACGTCCGTTGCGACCATTTCCCCGTTTTCATCTTTGACCGCGCGCATGATGAGGACCTTGTTGCCTTCCGGGTCTTCGACGACCATCGTATCCGCCGGTGCCGGTATGCCGACGGACAGTTCGGGCAGTTCCTGCTCTTCCGTCAGGCTGATGCCGGGGGAGAGCGCATGGCTCCGGATGCGGCTGATCTTGCGTTCCGAGGCGCAGGAAAGGACCAGGGCCGCTGCGACGAGCAGCGTATATTTCTTCAGAAGTTGCATTGCGCCGTGACCTGTTCTTCCAGGATTTCGATATCGGTGACATAGATTTCGGAAAGGGTCCGCTCGCTGCCGTCCGTCGATGTATATTTATACTGGCGGATGCGGCCGACCAGATGGACGCAGCGGCCCCGCACCAGCTGGGTGAGGTCCGGGGTGTTCCGTCCCTCCCAGAGGACGGCGTTGTGCCAGGTCGTTTCGACGATGGGCGTTCCTTCCCGGTCTTTGTACACATAGTCCGTTGCGACGGAGAAGCGGGCGCACTGGGCTTCCCCGTACTTGTTCAGGGACGCATTCCCGATGCGTCCGATGACTTCGATTCTGTTGAGCTGTTCCATAACGATGGGAATTGAAGGGTTGTACATCCGGGGCGGCCCCGGCTGGAGTCCGCCGCCGGTTGCAAAGTAAACGGGGCAGCGGGCATCCTGCTCCCGCCACCCCGGCAACCCATGTCGGATTTTTCCCTTTTCGATGCGAATTGCATGTTTCCGACGGTTTTTTCAGCCAAAAAACGGCGGATGCGGAATTAATTCCGATGATTTCCGTTTCCCTATGATCCTGCTGAAACGGAAAAACTTTCGTTTCTTTTTCGTGAAACCATTGTTATTCTCTGCGGAATGCCCATCTTGGCCCCAAAGTGTGAAAGACATGAAGACGACGAACCGCCTCCGCCCCGTGGACCCGCAGTACTGCATCCAGTGCGGGAAGCCGCTCCCTCCCGGTCGTCCCGACCGGAAATTCTGTTCCGCGCAATGCAAGAACCGGTGGCACAACGCCCAGACGGGGCGCTACAACAACTACCGCCTCCGCGTGATCAGCGCCCTCGACAAAAACCACCGGATCCTCCTGCAGCTCCATGATGCCGGGATCCGTTCCGTCCCGAAGATCGAAGCCCTGTCCATGGGATTCCAGCCCGATTATTTTACCGGCTGCAACGGGGTCCGGAGCCATGTGGAATACATCTGTTTCGACATCCGGTATCATGTCTCGATGAACCGCATCTGGGGCATCGTCCGTTTCGAGCCCCTCCTGCTGGGACTATAATGAAAACCCCGGACGAGCCCGTCCGGGGTAAGTGTATAACTGAATGTAAATCAGGTTATTGCTGCTGTACCTTCTTCTGCGGGTCCTTGAACAGGATGGCGAAGAGGACGCCGACGACGCAGGCATAGCCGGCGAAAATGTACCAGGCGGTGGACCAGCTGGCGGGGTTCTCGAAGACGCCGACGGCATCGACGACCGCACCGGCGGCAAGGGTGCCGATGGTCGCGCCGAGCCCGTTGGTCATCAGCATGAAGACGCCCTGGGCGCTGGAACGGATGTCCTCGGAGGTGTTTTCATTCACATACAGCGAGCCGGAGATGTTGAAGAAATCGAAGGCGACGCCGTACACGATGCAGCTCAGGATGAAGAGGATGACGCCCGGCATGGCGGGATTGCCCGCGCCGAAGAAGCCGAAGCGGAAAACCCAGGCGAACATGGCGATGAGCATCACTTTCTTGATGCCGAACTTTTTCATGCAGACCGGGATAAGCAGGATGCAGAGGGTCTCGGAGAGCTGGCTGATGGCAATCAGGGCGTTGGAATTCTTGACGGCGAAAGTGTCCGCCAGGGCCGGATCGGCGCCGAAGGAGCCGAGGAAGGTGTTGGCATAGCCGTTGGTGATCTGAAGGGAGGCGCCGAGGAGCATCGAGAAGATGAAGAAGATGGCGAACTGGCCGTTCTTGAACAGGGCGAAGGCCTTGAGGCCGAAGGCGTCGGCGAGGCTCTTGGATTCGCCGCGGTTGGTCGGGCAGGCGGGCATCGTCAGGGCGTAGCCGCAGAGGATGAGGGAGATGATGCCCGAAGAGAACAGCTGCGTGTAGGTATCCTGCATGGCCACGCCGCCGATCTTCAGGAAATTGGTCAGGAGCATGCTGCAGATAAAGCCGACGGTCCCGAAGACGCGGATGGGCGGGAAGTCCTTGACGGGATCCATCCCGGCCTTGCCGAGGGCGTTGTAGGCCACGGAATTGGAGATGGCGATGGTCGGCATGTAGAAGGCGACGCTGATGCTGTACAGGACGAACAGGGGCGCGAACTGGATCGCATCTCCCGCCTGCATGCAGTAGAGGCCCGCGCCGATCATGAAGATGCCGGCAAGGCCGTGGCAGAGGGAGAGGGTCTTCTGGGCCTGGATGTAGCGGTCCGCCACGATCCCCATCAGGGTCGGCATGAAGATGGATACGATGCCCTGCATGGCGAAGAACCACTTGATCTGCGGGCCGAGCCCGGCATTTCCGAGATACCGGCCGAGGGAAGTCAGGTAGGCGCCCCACGCGGCATACTGGAGGAAATTCATCAGGATGAGCCTGACGGTCAGTTGTTTATTTTTCATCTGCAAACGGTTTTGGTTCTGGTCGATACGTGTGTATTCATGCAAATGTACGAGAAAAATCCGAAAAATTGCTATCTTTGAAGGATTAAACGAGAATAGATGTTCAGTTTCCGCAAGACCGCCACCGATCCCGCCTCCTCCGCCCGCGCGGGGATCATCGAGACCGACCATGGCTCCATCCATACCCCCATCTTCATGCCCGTCGGGACCGTCGGCTCCGTCAAGGGCGTGTATCACAGGGACTTGGAGGAGGATATCCGCGCGGAAATCATTCTCGGCAACACCTACCATCTCTATCTCCGTCCCGGACTGGACACCCTCCGGAAAGCCGGCGGCCTCCACCGCTTCGAGCACTGGGACCGCCCGATCCTGACGGACAGCGGCGGCTTCCAGGTCTTTTCGCTGGCCCCGATCCGGAAACTGACCCCGGACGGCTGCCGTTTCGCCTCGCACATCGACGGCTCCCGGCATACCTTCACGCCGGAGAACAACGTCGATACCCAGCGGATCATCGGCGCGGACATCATCATGGCCCTCGACGAGTGCTGCCCGGGCGATGCCGACGTGCGCTATGCGGAAAAGTCCCTGCGCCTCACCCAGGGCTGGCTGGAGCGTTTCGCCCGCCATTTCGACGAGACGGAACCGCTCTACGGCTATGGCCAGGTGATGTTCCCGATCATCCAGGGCTGCGTCTATCCGGACCTGCGTCGCCGGGCGGTCGAACATGCCCTCTCCCTCGACAATGCCAACCGCGGCGGCTATGCCGTCGGCGGCCTGGCGGTAGGGGAGCCGACGGAGAAAATGTACGAGATGCTAGAGGTGACATGCCCGCTCCTCCCGGCGGACAAGCCCCGCTACCTGATGGGTGTCGGCACCCCCGCGAACATCCTGGAGGGCATTGCCCGCGGCATCGACATGTTCGACTGCGTCATGCCGACGCGCAACGGGCGCAACGGGATGCTCTTCACCTGGAACGGGATCATGAACATGCGGAATGCCAAATGGACGGACGATTTCTCCGAACTCGACCCCGCCGGCGCTTCCTTTGTCGACCATTATTACACGAAAGCCTACCTCCACCACCTTTTCATCGCGAAGGAGATGTTCGCCGCGATGGTGGCGACGGAGCACAACCTCGCCTTCTATCTCGACCTGGCCCGGACGGCCCGGATGCACATCGAGGCGGGGGATTTCGCCGCCTGGAAAGAAGTGACGGTCAATAGGTTGCAGCAACGCCTCTGATATGCTTGGACTGAAGAGAATCGACTGGTACATCATGAAGAAGTTCCTCATGACCTTCTTCCTCTCTCTGATCCTGATCATCGGGATCGTCATCATCTTCGACATCAGCGAGAAGATCGACGATTTCGTCTCCAAGGAGGCGCCGCTCAAGGCGATCATCGTCGATTACTACGTGAACTGGGTCCCGTACTTCATGAACATGTTCAGCCCGCTGTTCGTGTTCATTTCGGTCATCTTCTTCACCTCGATCATGGCCGCGAATTCCGAGGTCATCGCCATCCTCTCCTGCGGCATCAGCTACCACCGGATGATGGTTCCATACCTGATAACCGCGACGCTGATCGCGCTCCTGTCCCTCGCCCTGAACCTGTGGGTCATCCCACGTGCCAATGCGCCGCGCGTGGCTTTCGAGCAGAAATATATCAAGCGGCACCGGGTCACGACGGGGCGCGATATCCACTATAAGCTGGAGGACGACCGTTACGTCTATATGGAATCCTTCAGCACCTGGAACAACACGGCGTACAATTTCACCCTCGAGGAACTCTCCGAAAACGGGCTGGTCAGCAAGATATCCGCCGAATCCGCGCGCTGGGACAGCACCACCGCCTCCTGGCGGCTCCGCAATTATTTCATCCGGGACTATGGCACCGGCCTGCAGGACCGCGTCCGTTCCGGCAAGCAGCTGGATACGGTCCTCAGCCTGACGGTGGACGATTTCTACCGCAACAAATACACCATCATCCAGCTGGACCGCAACCAGCTCAACGAACTCATCCGGACGCAGCGGGCCCGCGGCGACAACAATGTCATGTTCGCCGAGATCGAGAAGAACAACCGGCTGTCCATGCCCTTCTCCGCCTTCATCCTGACCATCATCGGCGTCTCCCTTTCGACGCGGAAGCGCCGCGGCGGCATCGGCTGGAACATCGCCCTCGGCATCGCCCTGGGCTTCTCCTACATCCTGTTCATGAAATTCAGCGAGATGTTCGTACACACCGGTACGCTGCCGGCCTCCATCGCCCTCTGGCTGCCGAATGTCCTGTACCTGATTATCGCCGCCTTCCTCTATCACAGAGCATCCCAGTAATGAAAGTCCAGATCATCAACCGCTCGGCCTGGCCCCTTCCGCAGTATGCGACCCCGCAATCCGCGGGGGTAGACCTGAAGGCCAACATCACGGAACCGATTGTCCTGAAGCCTCTTGCACGTACGTTTGTGCCGACGGGGCTGTTCATTTCCCTGCCGGCGGGATTCGAGGCGCAGGTGCGTCCGCGCAGCGGCCTCGCCGCGAAACACGGCATCACTGTCCTGAATTCGCCCGGAACCATCGACGCGGATTACCGCGGCGAAATCTGCGTCATCCTGGTGAATCTCTCCGACACGCCTTTCGAGATCGTCCCCGGCGAACGGATCGCCCAGATGGTCATCGCTCGGCACGAACAGGTGGAATGGGAACAGGTGGATGTGCTGGACGAAACGCAACGGGGTGCCGGCGGCTTTGGGAGCACTGGTGTCAAATGATTGGATATTATGCATTTATATGATATTTTCCGCGCCTCTGCCGGCGTCAATACCGATACGCGGACCCTTAAGGAAGGGCAGCTTTTCTTCGCGTTGAAAGGGGAGAACTTCGACGGCAATGCCTATGCGCTGCAGGCGCTGGAGGCCGGTGCCGCCTATGCGGTCGTCAATGATACGCTGGAGGCGGACGACCCCCGTCTGATCAAGGTGCCTGACACCCTGAAGGCCCTGAAGGAACTGGCGGCATGGCACAGGAACCATGTTTGCGGCGACCGCCGCCTGCCGGTCATCGGACTCACCGGCACGAACGGCAAGACGACGACGAAAGAACTGATCCGTGCCGTCCTGGCTGCGAAATACAAGGTGGTCGCCACGGAGGGAAACCTGAACAATGACATCGGGGTCCCGCTCTCGGTCCTGAAGATTACGCCGGATACGGAGATCGCCGTCATTGAAATGGGCGCCAGCCATCCGGACGACATCGCGGCGCTGACCCCGGTCTCCCAGCCGGACTTCGGCCTGATCACCAATGTCGGGAAGGCCCATCTGCTGGGCTTCGGCAGTTTCGAGGGCGTCAAGCGGGCGAAGGGGCAGCTTTACGACTATATCGAGGAACACGGCGAGTCCGTTTTTATCAATGCGGATGATCCCGTCCTTGCTGAAATGGCCGCGGAACGCTGCCTGATCACGATTCCGTACGGTATCCACCAGCAAGGCGCCGAGATCCTTCCGATTACGGCGGAGCATCCGCTGCTGCGGATCCGCCTGGCGGGAAAGGTGATCCGGACGCACCTGGCCGGCGTTTACAATGCCACGAACGTCCTTGCCGCCATCGCGGTCGGACGCCATTTCGGCGTATCCCTTGCCGATGCAATCGCCGCCGTCGAGGCCTATGTCCCCGCCAACAACCGCTCCCAGATGACCCGGACGGAGCGTAACCTCCTGATAGAGGACGCTTACAATGCCAATCCTTCGAGCATGGCCGCCGCGCTGGAGAGTTTTGCCGCCATCCGGGAGCCTTCCAAGGTCGTTCTTCTCGGCGATATGCGGGAACTCGGTGTCGATTCCCTCGCGGAGCACCGCGCCGTCGTCCGTCGCCTTGCCGCGATGGACCTGGAACAGGTCTGCCTGGTGGGGGAGGAGTTTACGAAAGCCGTTGCCGGGGAGCAGGCATCCTTTGCCTGTTATCCGACCTCCGATGCGCTGTACGAAGCGCTGCAGGCGCATCCGCTCAGCGGCTGCACCATCCTGGTCAAAGGTTCCCGGGGAATCCGGATGGAGAAGGTTATTCCTGCGCTGTAGCTGCCTCAGGGGCATATTGCGGGCCGAAAATGCCCGCCTTGGAAACCGGCCGCCGCTCGATCCATTTCTGGATGATGAAGCGGGTCAGGTAGCCGATCATCGCGCCCATCGCCAGGCCGAACACCGCGCCGACCAGGATGTCGCCGAAGAAGTGGCGGCCCATCATGATCCGGCTGACGGACACGAGCGTCGCCCAGATATACCCCCAGGTGCAATAGGCATTGTAACGGTGGTTGCGGTCGTTCCGGAATCCGATCAGGCTGCAGGCGATGAAACTGAAGGAATTGCTTGCATGGCCGGAAAAGAAGCCGTAGAAACTCGTCTCACGGCCTTCAGGGTAGTGCAGTCCGCCCTCGAGCATCCAGGCGTCGAAGACGGGGCGCAGCCGCTGGATGCCGTTCTTGATGGCATACGAGATCTGGTCGCAGAGCACCACGGTGACAATCAGTGACAGGATGACCGCCAGGCCCCGTTTCCAGCCGAGCCGGTACACCAGCATCACGGCGATGAAAAGATAGGCCGGGAACCAGATGGTCTTCTCCGTGAAGAACATCCAGAACTGGTCCGTCAGCGGGGTGTTCAGGCTGTTGATGCCGAGCGTAATGGCCCGGTCGAGGTCGATCAGGCGTTCCAACATCATTTGTTCAGCGCCTTCCAAAGGATGTCCTTGAGCTCTTCCAGGCCTTTCTGTGCGACCGAGGAAATGAATACGTGGGGGATGTCGGCGGGGAGCTTCTTTTCGATCTTCGCCTGCTGCTTCCCATCCACGAGGTCGCACTTCGTCACGGCGAGAACCCGGTCTTTCACAAGCAGTTCCGGGTTGTACATCTTGAGCTCGTTGAGCAGGATTTCATAGCCCCGGGTCACATCTTTCTCTTCGGCGGAGACCATGAACAGCAGGACGCTGTTCCTTTCGATGTGGCGGAGGAAGCGGATCCCGATCCCCTTGCCTTCATGGGCGCCTTCGATGATGCCGGGGATGTCGGCCATGACGAAGGAGCGGTCGTCGCGGTAGCGGACGATGCCGAGATTGGGCTCCAGCGTCGTGAAGGCGTAATTTGCGATTTTCGGCTTGGCGGAGGTGATGGCGGCGAGCAGGGTGGACTTCCCCGCATTCGGGAAGCCGACGAGGCCGACATCCGCCAGCAGTTTCAATTCAAAGATGAACCAGCCCTCGACGCCCTCCTCGCCCGGCTGGGCATAGCGCGGCGTCTGGTTGGTCGCCGACTTGAAGTTGTTGTTGCCCAGGCCGCCGCGTCCGCCGCGGCAGAGGATGTATTCCTGGCCGGGTTCAATGAGTTCAGTGATAATCTCTTCCGTCTCGGCATCCTTGACCGTCACGCCGACCGGCACATCCAGGTAGATGTCGGCGCCGTTCTTGCCCTTCCGCAGGGAAAAACTGCCGGCGCCGCCGTGCTCCGCCCGGACCACCTTCCGGAATTTCAGGTGGATCAGCGTCCAGAACTGCGGATTGGCGCGGAGGATGATGTGTCCGCCGCGGCCGCCGTCTCCGCCGTCCGGTCCGCCTTTCGGCACGTATTTCGCCCGGTGCAGGTGCGTCGATCCGGCGCCCCCGTGCCCGGATGCACAGAAGATTTTTACGTAGTCGATGAAATTGCTGTCTGCCATAACGCTTTTTTCTTGCACAAAGGTAGCGATTTTACGGTTTGTACCGCTCAAATTTAGAGATTTCGTTTGATTTATGTAACTTTACTGCATGAAAACCGTCCGCAGCAACTGGCTTTCCCGCCTGGGGATCGTTGTCATCGCCGCCCTGCTGGTGGCGGCCATCTCCGTCGTGCAGTACCAGCGTCTCCGTTCCATCATGGATAAGGAGCGGGACATCCGTTCCCATATGGTGCTGCGCGCGCTGTCGAACCGGATCATCGGCGTCCTGGACCTTGCCGAGGCCACGATGGACGAGAATCTCCTGTACCTGAAACGGAGCCTGGACAACCCGGATTCCGTGTTCAAGGCCATGGAATACCTGATCGACGACAATCCGCACATCCTTGGCGGATGCATCGCCTTCATCCCGTATTACTATCCCTCCAAGGGACGCCTGTTCGAGCCCTATGCCGTCAAGGAGGGCGGCGCCATCCTGACCCGCCAGATCGGCGATGCGGAACACGATTATACCTCGAACCGGTTTTTCATCCGGGCCCTCGAGACCGGGAAGGCGGACTGGTCGGATCCCTATGTCTATGGTGCGGATTCCACCTGGAACCTGACCACCTATTCCTATCCCATTACGGATGACCGGGGGCGGATCATCGCGGTCTGCGGACTGGACATCGACCTGTCCTGGATGGGGGAGATGCTGAATGCCACCCAGCATTTCGCATCCTCTTTCGGCCTGATACTCACGGAGGACGGGACACTGGTCGCCGGACCTCCGCCGAGCCGGGCATCGGCCGGATGTGTGGAAAAGGCGATGGCCCTCCTGCGGGAAGGCCAGGGGGATTCGTCCGACGGCGAACTGGCCGTCCGCTCGATCCGGATGGACCGGGATCCGAACTGGCAGATCGTCCAGGTCTACAAAACGGACGAGGTGTTTGCCGATATGCACAGGATCCGCCGGCAGCAGCTGTTCCTGATCCTGCTCGCGCTGGCCATCCTGTTCTTCATGATCCAGCGATACGCCCGCAACGAGCGGAAACTGCGGGAGGCTACGGCCGAGCAGGCCCGCATCGGCGCGGAACTCTCCGTCGCCGGGAAGATCCAGCAGGAGATGCTGCCCAAGGCCTTCCCGGACCATCTGTACGGAACGGTCGAGCCGGCCCGGGAAGTCGGCGGCGACCTGTTCGATTTCTACAGGC
Organism: Bacteroidales bacterium; assembly: GCA_016287075.1. Lineage (GTDB taxonomy): Bacteria > Bacteroidota > Bacteroidia > Bacteroidales > UBA932 > Cryptobacteroides. Next base: position 71,886 of record JAEEVC010000007.1, read on the forward strand.
GGGACGGCAAGCTCTTCTTCTGCATCGGCGATGTGAGCGGCAAGGGGGTCCCGGCGGCCATGCTCATGTCCGTGATCCACTCGCTGTTCCGGATGGTCTCCATGCGGGAGGGGAGTCCTGCCCGTATCCTACGCGCGCTGAACGACCAGATCTGCACCGGCAACGACAGCAATATGTTCGTGACGTTCTTCACCGGTTGCCTGGACATGTATTCCGGCCGGCTCCGTTATGCCAATGCGGGGCATGACAAGCCGTTTCTGCTGACAGATACCGCGACCCTGCTGCCTGCGAAGTCCAATATGCCGCTGGGCGCTTTCCCGGGGACGGAGTTTGAGGAACAAGTCTGCGACCTCGCTCCGGGAGACGGCCTTTTCCTGTACACGGACGGCTTGACGGAGGCCAAGAATCCCGGCCATGAGAATTTCGGCCGGAAACGCGTGCAGGATGCGCTGGAGGCGTGCCTGGCGGCTCCCGGCATGACACCGGAGTCTTCCATCCGCGCCCTCAGCCAGGCGGCCCGCCGGTTCGCCGGCGTCGAGCCCCAGAGCGACGACCTCACGATGCTGCTGATCCGCTTCATCCCCGGGGATCTGGTCCGTGACCGGATTACGCTTGATTGTGACACGAAGGATGTATCCCGGCTGAGCGGGTTCGTGAAAACGTATCTCGATAAGCTGGAAATGGACCGCAAAACGGCGGGTGGCCTGCGCCTTGCGCTGGAGGAAACCGTCGTCAACGTGATGAACTATGCCTATCCCGCCGGTGAGGCGGGTTCGGTCACCGTCTATGCCGACAGCAATCGGAAGGAGGTCCGGTTCACGGTCGTGGACAACGGCATTCCGTTCGATCCCACCACCGTGCTCTCGGCCGATACTACGCTCGATGTCCAGAACAGGCCCATCGGCGGCCTCGGAATCCTCCTCACCCGCAAACTGATGGACGCTGTCTCCTATGCCAGGGAGCAGGACCGGAATGTATTAACTTTAACAAAATCAATCATATGACAACTTCTGTTCAGGAAATTGACGGGAAACTCGTCGCAAAGCTCTGCGGAGAACTGGATACTGCGGCTGCACCGGAAACGGAACAGGCGCTCCAACCCCTCCTGGAGAGCGGGGGAAAGGATATCATTATCGATTGCACGGAACTGGACTACATCGCTTCCAGCGGCCTGCGTATTCTCCTGGGCATCCGGAAGAAGGCGACGGAACTGGGCTCGCGCGTCGTGCTGAAGAACGTGGGCGATGCCGTCCGTGACGTGCTGGACCTGACCGGATTCATCTCCATTTTCGAATTCGAATAGGCCTTATTCCCTGTATAACAGATAGGGGCGGCGCTGCGCTTTGAAATGCGCAACGTCGTCCGCCCATCGGGCTCGGATCTCCTCCGCGGAAGCGCCGGAGAGGATCATTTCGCGGGCATAGCTGACGCCGATCTGGAGTTCGAAGTGCTTGCGTCTCATGAAGAAAGCGCTGTCGGCGGGGTAGTGGGCCAAGGCGTCCAGAAGATAGTCGAGGTTGATCTGTCTGTCCCAGATTTCCTGCAGCGGCGTGTCACGGAGATCGACGCCGTAGCAGCGTTCGTCCTGATACCGGGGATGTTTGGCGCCCGGAATGCTCCGCGGCGTGAAGGAGAAGCCGCGGTCCTCCATGAGGGGATGGCCATAAACCTCGAAGGGGAACTGGGTCCCGCGGCCGGCGGTAACGTTTGTCCCCTCGAAGAAACAAGTGGAGGAATAAAGGTAGATGGACCGCATGTCCTTCAGATTCGGAGAAGGGGAAAGCACGAGGGTGCAACGGGTCCGGTGGGTATAATGGCGGCAGGGAATCACCGTCAGGTCGCACTGCAGGCCGTCCTTGAGCCATCCTTCGCCATTCATCATCCGCGCCAGTTCCCCGAGGGTCATCCCGTGGACCATGGCGACCGGCAGCGAGCCGATGCCCGATTGGTACTGCATGTCGAGGATGGGACCGTCCACATAGAACCCGTTCGGGTTGGGCCGGTCGAGGATGATGACCTTCTTCCCGTAAACGGCGCAGGCATCCATCAGGTGCTGCATCGTGACATAATAGGTATAATACCTCAGCCCGACATCCTGGATATCGACGACCAGGACATCGAATTTTCCCATATCCCCGGCGCTGGGCATCGTGGAGCCCTTTTCATAGAGGGAAAGGATCGGAACGCCGGTCTTTTCATCCACGGCCGAGGCGACATGCTCCCCGGCATCAGCCGTCCCGCGGAAACCGTGCTCCGGCGAAAAGATGGCGGCGACATCCACCCCTTTTTCCAGCAGGACATCGAGCAGATGCGGCCCCCAGGTGACGGGCCGGGTCGTGTCCGCGGGCTGGCCGAACGGGACGCCGACGCTTTCCGGCGTCACCTCCTGGCCGCCCTGCAGGCACCAGTTCTCCACCTTGTCGCCGACAATGCCGCTCTGGTTGCTGAGAATGGCAACCCGCTGGCCCTGCAGCAGGGGGAGATACGCATCGAAGCGTTCATCGCCGAGGATGACACGGGTCTCACCGCAGGCAACGGCCAGCAGCAGGAAGGGAAGGAGGAGACAGCGTTTCATGGGTACCGTGTTTTTACAAAAATAAGAAAAATGTGGGAAATCATCCGGCGAAACATTATATTTGCAAAAATCGACGCCTATGAAGTGGTTGCATCATCTCCTCCGCGGCGTGTCCCTGACCGCTGCCCTGTTCGTCTTCCAGGCCTGTTACGGTTCGCCGCAGATTCCGAAACCGGATGAAATGGACCTGGACGCCGTTGAAGTCCGCTCGGATGCCGCTTCGGAAGAAGAGGTCGGTGCGGAAGTGGCTGAAACAGCCGCCGAAACGGTTGAAGACAACGGATGAATCCTTTCCTCTTCCGTCTTTTCCGGGACAATGAGACGCGGGTCCACGAACTGAACTACCTGTTCTGGGAGTGCACGACCCGCTGTAACCTGCACTGCCGCCATTGCGGCAGCGACTGTTCTGTCCAGAGCCGTGAACCGGACATGCCGCTGCAAGACTTCCTGCGTGCGCTGGATACCATTCCTCCCGGGCATCGTCCTCCCGGTTTCACGGTCGTCCTGACCGGGGGAGAGCCGCTGCTGCGGCCCGACCTTGAAGAGGCCGGCCGGGAAATCCGCCGCCGCGGGTTCGGCTGGGGCATGGTCTCGAACGGCTATTTCTACACGGAAGAGAAGCAGCGCCGGCTCCTGGAGGCCGGAATGGGCGCCTTGACCATCAGTCTCGACGGTCTGGAGGAAAGCCATAACTGGATGCGGGGCAATCCCAACGGATTCGCCCGCGCCGTCGAAGCGATCCGGCTGGCCGCTTCCAATCCCCGCCTCGCATTCGATGTCGTAACCTGCGTCAACCGGCGGAATCTGAAGGAACTGTCTGAAATCCACCGCCTTCTGGAAGGTCTCGGCGTCGCGCAGTGGCGTCTTTTCACCATCATTCCCATCGGCCGCGCCGCCGGTGAAAAAGAGATGCACCTGACGGATGCGGAGTTTGTTTCCCTGATGGAATTCATCCGGGAGAAGCGGCGTTCCGGCGGTTCGATGAAAACCACGTTCAGTTGCGAAGGTTTCCTCGGTCGCTACGAGGAGCAGGTCCGGGACGTCCGCTACTTCTGCCATGCCGGCATCAACATCGCCTCCATCCTCATCGACGGACGGATCTGCGGCTGCCCCAACATCGACCGCGACGCCTTTTCCCAGGGCAATATCTATTCGGACAATTTCTATACGGTCTGGGAACGGCGCTTCCAGCCTTTCCGCGACCGCCGCTGGGCAAAAAAAGGCAGCTGCGCTTCCTGCGGGGAATGGCGCAACTGCCTCGGGAACGGTATGCACAACTGGCACGGGACCTGCGAGGAAGTCCTTCAGTGCCACTATCTTAAAACGCGTCCATCAAAGTAAAGATCCGCTCGCGGACCTCGTCGATCGTGCCGACGCCGTCCACCTCGTGGTAACGGTCTGTCTGCCGGTAGAAAGCGATGAGCGGCTCCGTCTTTTCGTGGTAGGTCCGGATCCGGTTGGCGACGACTTCCTCACGGGCATCGTCGGCGCGTCCTTCAATCGTCGCGCGGTGCTTGATGCGTTCCATGATCATCTCATCCGGAATCATGATGGAGACGACACCGGTGACGGCCTCGCTGCGGCGTTTCAGCATCGCATCGAGGGCTTCCGCCTGTGCGATGGTCCGCGGAAAGCCGTCCAGGAGGAATCCGTCCACGTCCTTCACGCTGTCGAACTTCGCCTCGATCATCCCTTCGACGACCTCGTCGGGGACAAGGCAGCCGGCCTCGATCAGGGCTTTCGCCTGCTGCCCGAGTTCCGTCCCCGCCGCGATTTCGCTGCGGAGCAGTTCCCCCGTGGAGATGTGGCAGAGCCTGTATTTTTCAACCATTGCGCTGGCCTGGGTGCCCTTTCCGGCGCCCGGAGGACCGAATAAAATGAAGTATTTCATCTCAGAAGTAATTATGCGTCAAGTACGTAGATGTCCTTGTAGTTGCGGCCGAGTTCGTCGTAGTCCAGACCGAAACCCACAATGAAATCGTCCGGGATGTTCTTCGCCACGAAATCGATCGGAATCTCCTTGACATAGCACCCGGGCTTGAGGAGCATCGTGCAGATCCGGATATCGGCTGCTCCCGCGTCCTTCATCATGTTGTACAGGACCTCGATGGTTCGGCCGGAATCGATGATGTCCTCGACAATCAGGAGGTGTTTGCCGCGGACATCGCCGGAAATGGTCATGGTTTCCCTGACTTCGCCGGTCGATGCGGTGCCCGCATACGAGGAAAGCTTCATGGTGATCAGTTCGGTGTCGAAATCGAGCCGCTTCATCAGTTCGGAGGTGAACATGATCGCCCCGTTGAGCACACAGAGGATGGCCTTGGTCCCTTCGACGCCGCGATAGGCGTCATTGATCTTCCGGGCCACGGCGTCGATGGCCGATTCGATTTCCCCATAGGGGATGCTCAGCCGGAAAGTTTTGTCGTGCAGTTTGATCTTTTCCATGCATTGCAGGTTTTGGATGGACAAATTTCGGCAAAAAAGATAAATTATCATAGTGAAACCGGAAAAAAACGCGCCTGAAACCAAGGTTCTTCCGGGCGTCCTTCCTACCTTGCGCCGCTATGATGCTGAAGACGCTGTTCATCGGGTTCCTGCTCGCGGCCCTCGTCCCGGACGAGGGGGTGCTCCGTGCCGTCCTTTTCCTGACGGGCGCAGCGGACGTTGAACAGCTTGACGAGACGACCCTGGAACGATTTGAGGCGATCGCCGCCCGGCCGATCCGCCTGAACGGCGCTTCCCGGCGGGTGCTCGCTGAAATCCTGACACCGTACCAGATTGCTGCCCTGGATGATTACCGCCACCGCTATGGCGATGTGCTTTCCGTGGCTGAACTGGCCCTGGTGGACGGCTTCGGAAAAGAAATGGCGGAAGCGCTTTCCCCGTTTGTCTCCTTCGCTTCATCGAGGGCGGCCGGACTCCCGGCCGACAGTCTCCGCCTTACCCATTCCGCCGTCCTGCGTGGCGGATTGTCCGCCGGCCGGACGGCCTGGGGAGGCAAATACCGCCTGTCGGCGGACGACCGCTGCGAGCTTGCCTTTGCCGCCCGAAAGTCCTTTACGGAAAGCCCTGCAGGAACTGCCTACCTGCATACGCAGTGGCATGAATGGGACTTCGTCCTGGGCGATTTCAATGCCCGGTTCGGGCAGGGAATTGCTCTCTGGAGCGGTTTTTACCTGTCGCAGGCCGGAGACCTTTCCGCCTTCTGCCGGCGCCCGGGCGGTATCGTGCCGACCTGGTCCTATGCCGGCACCGGCAGCCACCGCGGCTTTGCCGCGACCTGGCAGCGGGGCCGGGTCCAGCTCTCCGGCTTCGCATCCGCCCCGGGCTTGAAAGAGCGCTGGGAAAAGCGGAAGGGGAGTGTGACGGCGGATTTTGCCGCAAATGCCCAGATGTACGGTCTAAAGGGACAGGGGTCCCTGACCTGCTACCATTGCGTGGAAGGACCGTCCCGCCTTTCCATCGACTTCCGGCACATGCTGGGTCCGGCTGACTTGTTCGGTGAAGCGGCGCTGAACCTTCGAGACGGTACACCGGCGGCGGTCGCCGGAACGCTCTGCCCTTTGGGCGAGTCCTTTCGGCTGGGCGGCAGGGTGAGCGCGCTTCCGAGCGCCTTCACGGGCAGGAAAAACGGGGAATATGCCATGCTGCTCGGAATGGAATATCTTGATGGGCAATATGTTGTATTGAAAGGGAAAGAAGGATTTGGCTCGTCCGTCCGGAAGAATGCCCTTTTCTTCTCGGTCGAGGGATCCCTGCTTCCGGTACCCGGCGTCGAACGCCGACGGCAGTTCCGCGGCCTGCTCCGCTGGCAGCGGCAGCTTTCCCCGGCGTGGGGACTGGATTTCCGCCTGTCCCAGCGCAACCGGAATTACGACATGCCGAACCGGACGGACATCCGGCTGGACGCCGCCTGGTCGGATGCCCTGTGGACGGCGAAGGGTCGCCTGAATGCGGTTCTGGGGCGCGGTTTCGCTTCGCTGGCCTATCTGGAAGCCGGACGTACCGGCCCGCAAGCCTTTTTCTGGCTGCGTGGTACGCTCTTCCGGATTGACGACTGGGACGACCGGATCTATTGTTATGAACGGGACGCGCCCGGCGCCTTTTCGATACCGGCCTACTATGGCCGCGGCCTTGCGATGTCCCTGTACGGCGGATGGAAAATCCGCTGGCTGGGCGGAAAATGGAAACTGTATGCCCGTGCATCTGCGCTTGCCTATCCCCTCATGAAAGAAAAAAAGCCCGGCAAAGCCGAGCTGAAACTGCAGGTGGCAGCGGATTTCTAGGCCTTGGGGATCTTCAGTTTCATCCCGGGCCGGATTTCCTCGCCGATGGAGTTGAGTTTCATGATCTGGTTCGTGCTGACCCCGTATTTCTTGGCGATCTTGTAGAGGGTATCACCGCTCCGGACCGTATAGACCGTGTAGGAACCCGACGAAGCCGCGGACGCGCTGGAGTTGCCCTTGCTTCCGGACGAAGCCGTGCTCACGGTCTTCTGCTTGACCTTCAGGCGCTGACCGGCGCGGATGGTCGTCCCGCGGAGTTTGTTCCAACTCTGCAACTGCTTGACCGTAACATGGTTCCTGGAAGCGATCTTGCCGAGACTGTCCCCGCTGCGGACGGTATAATACACCCATTCCGTCTTCGTGCCGCCCGAGGAGGATGCGGCGCGGAATCCGGCCGCCCCGGACTGCTCGACGTCCACCTGCTTGAAGACCTCGTCCGCTTTGTACGCGTAGATCCTGTCCTGCTGGTCGAGGAAATCGCCGCTGTAGTGGAAGGGGAGGCGGAGGATGTAGTCGCCCTGGTTGCCGGGGATGATGTCCTTGTAATACTGGGGGTTCAGGTCGCGCAGGTCGTCGATCGGGATGCCGATCACTTCGCTCACCTGGCGGAAATGCAGGTTGCGGTTGACATGGAAGGTGTCGATCCGGCTCGGCAGGAGCGCCGGCGTAGGCTCGATGCCGTATTCCTTGGCATAGTTGATGGCATACATCGCGCCGACCATGAGCGGGACATAGCCGCGCGTCTCTTTCGGCAGGTACGGATAGATGGACCAGAAATCGCGGCGGCCGCCGGCCCGCTTGATGGCCTTGTTGACATTGCCGGAGCCGCAGTTGTAGGAGGAGATGGCGAGGCTCCAGTCCCCGAAGATGTTGTAGGCATCGCGGAAATACCGCGCCGCGGCGTCAACGGAACGGAACGGGTCGAGGCGCTCATCCACATAGGAGTTGATTTCCAGGCCGTAACTCCGTGCCGTGGCATACATGAACTGCCACATCCCCGTTGCCTTGGCCCGGGAGACGGCCCGCGGATTCAGGGCGGATTCGATGATCGCGACGTATTTGAGTTCCAGCGGAAGATTGTAGGCGCGGAAAGTCTCCTCGAACACGGGCATATAGTAGGCGCACAGGCCCAGGATATCACTCATTTTCCGCGGCATCCGCTCGGAATAGCGGACCATGCAGTTCTTCACCGTTTCGTTGTAGGGAAGGGTGATGAAGGAGTTCATGCGGCGGAGACGCCCGATGAGGACGCTGTCCGGCACGTCGGTCCGGTAATGGACGCTGTCCATATTGAATCCCTCATCTTCATGATTGTCAATGACTTCCCGGTGGAGATACCAGATGCTGAGGAGGCTGTCCGTCACATTGGCGTCGTATTCCTCCGGATGGAGGCCGGTGGCCAGGCGGGACTCATCCTCTTCATAAAGGGCTTCCAGCCGGTTCTCCAGGCTGTCCTTGGCGATGCTGTCGAGTTTGGTCAGGAGGAGTTCCTCCTCCAGGTCCTTGACCCGCTGGCGGAGCAGTTCGTTTTCCCGCTCCAGCCGCTTGCGGTCCTTGATCTTGTGGACGGGCCCCTGGGCGTTTCCTTCCATGCACAGGGGCAGAAGCAGGGCACACAGTGCCGCGATATGCTTGAAATTCAATCTCATTCCTTTCTAAAAACTGAAGCCCATGCGGAGTCCGAGCGCGGGCGGGCCCGCCGTCCAGGCATACTGCCCGTCCGGCGGCAGGACGGCCGGTTCGACCCGCATCGACAGGTCGTCGGTCACCTGGAAATCCATCATGTAGGCAAAGACGTTCGCATCGATCACATTCAGCAGGTAGGAGCCCAGCATGGCGACCACCGACCAGTCGCGGTACCGCCGGAACAGATCCCGGTAGTAGAGCGCGGTCTCGCCGGAGACGGGCCCGGAATAGGAGATCTCCGGATCGGTCGCTTCGTTGTGGATGCGTTTGTATCGTTGGTAGTTGGTGCTGTTCAGCGAATAGAAATAGGCCGATGCGGCCATGGCGCCCCAGTAGATGGGGATTTTCCAGTATTCCTTGTTGTAGATCTGGCCCAGGCCGGGCAGGAGGAGGGAATAGATGGTGGCGCGGCCGGGATGCTGGGAGGGCTCTCCGCGTTTGTAGTTGATGTTGCCGTCCATCAGCATGCTCCAGTAGGTGAGGCCGGCGCCCACGAAGCCGATCGTGCTGTAGGTCTTCAGCCGCGAGTCCACCGTGACGGTCGTGTTCGGGTCGGCTGCAAAGGCCTCCTCGTATGCCGCAAGCGACTTCTTGTACCGGATGTTGAAATAGACCCCCGTTCCGACGCCTGCGGCGATCCCGCCGTAAAAGATGGGAAGCTTCCAGTACTGGCGGTTGTGGATCTGCTGCGACCCGATGAAGACGGTGGAACCGGCGAACAGGGTCCCGATGCGGACGTTCCGCTTGTGGGCCACGCCGCCGAAGAACTCCTCGAAGGAGAACAGCCGGTCGGTGGTGTCCCGCTGGGTGGTGTCGCTCGGATTCTGGTAATTCTGGGAGAACGCCTCCTCCCGGAACTGTGCCCGGACGGGGAGCGTGACAGCCAGCAGCAGGCAAACCAGGATGATTCGGAAGCCTCTACGCATGCTATCTCCCTTTCTCGTCGAGGGCCTGGAGGAATCCGGCCATCTCGCCGTCGGAATTGAAATGGATGGTGATGGTGCCCTTGCCGTTCTTGCTCCGGCGGAGGGAGATATTGTCTCCGAAATAGCGACCGATGTGCTCCAGGACGCGGTAATAGACCTCGGGAAGTTCCTGTTCCTCCGTATGGTGCGGCGTTTCAGAAAGTTTGCGCACCCGGTCTTCCAGCTGGCGGACGGACAGGCCGTGCTTGACGATGGCGTCGCAGAGGGCTTCCTGCACGGCCGGGTCCTCAATGCCGAGAAGGACCTTGGCATGGCCGACGCTGACCAGCCCGACTTTCAGGTCGTGCTGGACCTTGGCCGGGAGCCGCAGCAGGCGGAGCGTATTGGCGACGGACGCGCGTTTCTTCCCGACGCGGTCCGCGAGCTGCTCCTGGGTCAGGTCGCATTCCTCCAGCAGGCGGCGGTAGCTCATCGCCACTTCGATCGGATCGAGGTTCTCCCGCTGGATGTTTTCGACGATCGCCATCTCCAGCATGCCCTGGTCGTTGGCGTCGCGGATATAGGCGGGGATCATGTCCATGCCGGCCATCCTGGCGGCACGGTAGCGGCGCTCTCCGCTGATAATCTGGTATTTCCCGTCAGCCTTCCGGCGGACGGTAATGGGCTGCACGAGGCCGAAACTCCGGATGGAGTCCGCCAGTTCCGCGAGGGCGTCCGGGTCGAATGACATGCGGGGCTGGAACGGGTTGGGTTCGATCCGCTCCACGGGGACGCGGAGGATGTCGGACGTGTCCTGGCGGACCGCGTCGTTGACGATTTCCTTGTTGATATAGCCGACGGGTTTCCGAAGGTCCCTGATATCGCTGGTGTCGCCGAGCAGGGCGCCCAGGCCCCGGCCGAGTCCGTGCTGCATCTTTGCCATTCTAACCGTTGTTTTTGTCGATCACTTCCTTGGCGAGGTTCATGTAGTTGGAGGTGCCGTTGTTCATCACGTCGTACAGGATGATCGGCTTGCCGTGGGACGGCGCCTCGCTCAGGCGGATGCTCCGCTGGATGATCGTGTTGAAGACCATGTCCTTGAAATGCTCCCTCAGGTCGGTTGCGACCTGCGAATGGATGCGCGTGCGTCCGTCGAACATCGTGATGACGAAGCCTTCGATGTCCAGGGAGGGGTTCAGGCCACCCTGGACGATGCGGATCGTCTGGAGCAGCTTGCCCAGGCCCTCGAGCGCGAAGAATTCCGGCTGGACCGGGATCATGACGGAATCCGCGGCCGTCAGGCTGTTGACCGTGATCAGGCCGAGGGTGGGGGAGCAGTCGATGATGATGTAGTCGTAGTCTTTCCGGATGACGGAGAGGGCCTTGCGGAGCACAGATTCCCGCTCGGGAGAATCGAGCAGCTCGATCTCCGCGCCGACGAGGTTGATATGGGAAGGGATCAGGTGCAGGCCCTGGAGCTCCGTCTGGATCAGGGTGTCCCGGATGTCGATCTTGCCGATCATCACCTCATAGAGGGTCCGCTTCTCGTCGTTGTCCGGAGAGAAATTCAGCCCGGAAGTCGTGTTCGCCTGCGGGTCCGCATCGATGATGAGGACCTTTTTTTCAAGGACGGCCAGCGAGGCCGCGAGGTTGATGGCCGTCGTGGTCTTGCCCACGCCGCCTTTCTGGTTTGCGATTGCTATGACTTTGCCCATACGTCTGTTGCTTGGGTGCGGACTGATTCTTAATCCACAAAAATAGTAAAAAAAATGCAATGCGGCAACTTCCGTGCCGGGAATTATCCTTACATTTGTTGCGGCCAATCGAGAAAGCACCATGGGAAAGAGCATAGAAGTCGTTGCCGCCGTCATCCGCCGGGAGGACAGGATCTTTGCAACCGAGCGCGGATATGGCGAATGGAAGGACTGGTGGGAGTTTCCGGGCGGGAAAATGGAGCCCGGGGAAACACCCGAAGCGGCGCTCCGGCGGGAGATCCGCGAAGAACTCGACGCGGACATCCGGATCGGGCGCCTGCTGCGGACGGTCGAATGGGACTATCCGGCTTTCCACCTGGTCCTCCATTGCTTCCTGTGCACCCTCGCCGGCGACAGCCTTGTCCTGAAGGAGCATGAATCCGCCCGCTGGCTGGGCCCCGCCGACCTGTGGAGCGTCAAGTGGCTTCCTGCCGATGAAGGGCTCCTGCCCCTGCTTTCCGCCGAACTTCTCGGGGTCGAACCAACGCTCGCGGAATATTTAGAGAATCAAGTGATTCCGCAGTATTCCGCCTTTGACAAGGCGCATCGGGAAGACCACGCGCATGCCGTGATTGTCCGCGCCCTTGCGCTGGCGGCGCATTACCCCGTGGACCGGAACATGGTCTATGCGGCGGCGGCCTGTCACGATATCGGGCTTTCCGGCGGACGGGAGCGCCATCATCTGGTCTCCGGCGAATGGATCCGGGCGAATCAAGACCTCCGGCGCTGGTTCAGCGAAGAGCAGATCGCCGTCATCGCCGAAGCGGCGGAGGACCACCGCGCCTCTTCCGGTCATGAACCCCGCTCCCTGTACGGCCGGATCGTCGCGGAAGCCGACCGGCTCATCGAGCCCGAAGCGATCATCCGCCGGACCATCCAGTACGGCCTTGCCCATTACCCGGAACTGCCGGTGGAAGGCCATTGGCAGCGGACGCTGGACCACCTCCATGAGAAGTATGCGGAAGGCGGGTATCTGAAACTCTGGATTCCCGAATCGCCGAATGCCGCGAAATTACGCGAACTCCGCCGCATCATTTCCGATACGGCGGAGCTCAGGCGCTGTTTCGACAGGATCTTCCCCGAAGAGACTAAGTGAAACAGAAAGAATTAGCTGCATCACCGGTGTCTGCTGCTTCGCAGCCCTGTCCGGGTAAATGCCACCGGTGATGCAGCTAATTCTTTCACAATTCCTAAAACAGGGAATTGACCTGGCGGACAATTTCTTCCGCGGGCAGGTCGGGCGAAAGCACCAGGTCCGGCTCCTTGAAGACAAAGCCCCGGGAGAAGGCGGCCAGCGTGCCGCCGCCGGTGCAGTTCAGCATGATGTATTCGTCTTTCTTCACTGTCCCGTCGGCCACGGCCTTTGCGAGCGCGGTGACCGCGACACAGGCGGCGGGCAGGAGATCGTAGCCTTCCAGGTTCCGGAACTGGAGCAGCCAGTACATGATGTCGTTGTTCGAGGCGAGGTAGAAATCACCCCCGCTCGCTTTCAGCGTATCATAGAGTCCGCCGGCAAGGCTGTACGGCGGTTTCCGGTTGGACAGGACCTTGGCCAGGATGATTTCCGCCTGCCGGCGGCCCTCAGCCGGATCGAGGTCCGGGAGGGTCCGGGAGCCGGCCTTCCAGGCATCGTACATGAGCGTAAACGGCTCGTTCTGGGCTACATACACGCGCATTTTGTTCTCGCCGAAACGGCCGTCAGCCGCCAGCCGGCAGGCATTTTCCCAGGCGGCGATGGCACCGGTTCCGGAGCCGACGGCCTGGAAATAGGCATCCGGGATGCGGCCCATCTGCTCGACGCAGCTGAGCACCGTCGTGCCCATGCCGTCGCGCCGGGCGACGTTCTTGGCCCCGCCTTCGAGGACGAAGCGCGGATCGGTCGCGAGTTTTTCGCCGAGGGTGATCGCATCATAATAGTCGCATCCGTGCGGCGCGCACACAAGCTTCACGCAGCGGTGAAGCGGCCGGCGGAACCACAGGTCGTGGAGGTTGTCCGCGGGAACGCAGATGACGACGGGGATGCGGTTGTCCGAGCAGACCTGGGCGAACGCCCGCGCGGTATTGCCGGCGGACTGGACGACCAGCGTCCGCTTGTCCGACGCGTCCATCCGGGCCAGCACGGAGTAGGCCTCGGTCTCCTTGAAGGAGCAGGTGCGCATCTTGGCGCCGATCTTCGGATTCCAGCCGGAGAAGGTGATGTACAGGTTCTCCAGGCCGAGATGCCTCGCCAGGCCCTTTGACTTGTAAGTGACTGGGGCGCATGACTTTCTGAGGGTCCTTTTGATCGGCATCCAGTCGGCATAGCGGTAGATGCCGTCCTCCGTGTCGCGCGGGGTGAACTGCTTGTTCTCATACACCGCGCGGATCAGGGAGGGGGTGCGCGCCTCGGGGTCACCGAGCGTCCATCCCTTGTCTTCGAATTCGTGCCCGTCGGCCACATTGACCAGGCGGTAGCGGGTTTCCTTGAATCTCATATCGCTTGTTTGTTTTGTTTGTTGGCTTTGGCATGCAGGTCCACGATCTCGGCGATGTCCCGGACGGGCCGGTCGGCATACCGGGAGAAGGTGGCCTGGCAGAGCGGGCAGGCTGTCGCGATGGCGTCCGCCTTGCTGTGGTAGAGGTTTTCCAGGGCGGCGCGGGTCATGTTCTCCCGCTGGGCGAAGCTCAGGCTGAGGGAACCGAGGGACCCGCCGCAGCAGACGCTTTCCGCGCGGTTCTTCTCCGCTTCCGAGAGCCGGACGACCTGCGAAAGGAGCTGCCGGGGCTCCTCGTACAGCTGGCAGCCGCGGCCGAGTTCACAGGGATCATGGTAGGCATAGCAGATGTCGTCGTGCTCAACCTGTAACTTCCCTTCTGCGATAAGCGCCTGGATATAAGGTACATAATGGACGACTTCGATGTCCGGCAGGTGATAGGATTCCCGGAACATGCGGTAGCAGATCGGGCAGCTGACCACGAGGGTAACGGCACCTGTCGCCCGGATAAGTTCCTCATTCTTCCGGACGATTTCCTCCGCTTCCTTCAGCCGGCCGGCCGTCCACATCGGCCGTCCGCAGCAGATGCCGCCGTCCCGGTCGATCCAGCGGTAATCGATGCCGGCTTTCTCCAGGAGCGAGGTCACGCTGCGCCCGATCGAAGGGACGAGCTGTGTCATGCAGCCGCCGTAATAGGCGACGCGGCCGCCGGCGGAAGCGCGGCCGATCGCGGTTCCGTCGATGGAGGAATAGTCCGGCTTGAGTGCATAGTTCCGTTCTGCGCGGTTCAGGATGCGGATGCCGGGCCCGTCGACGCCAACCTGGCAGACGGCCTGGCATTTCCCGCAGAGGAGGCACTTGTCGCTGATTTCCGTGATCCGTCGCTCATTGCCGCGCCGCAGCTGGCGCGTCAGATAGACCGTGCAGTCCTTGATGTTGGCTTTGTTGACGCTCATCGGGCAGGCGTCGATGCAGACGCCGCAGTTGGGGCAGGAATAGACCTGCACGCGGGCGAATCCCTTCCGGGCATTGCGGATCTTCAGCCCGGCGTTCCGCATCGGAATGAGCATCATTTCGGCCGGGATGTGCATGTAGCGGGAGAAGGGGAGGACGACCATGAAAACGCCGAGGACGATGGAATAGGCCCACCAGGTCGGCAGCATGTTCAGGTCGTTGCCGAGGAACTGCCGGAAGACCCAGTTGGCCGGAACCGTCAGGAAGGAGCCGCCGCTGATGTGGGCGGTAAAGCTCTCTGCCAGCAGCCGGAGCGGGAAAATGGCCCAGAGGCAATACAGCCCGATCTGGTTGGTCAGCGAGGGACGGGCCGTCCGGCGCATCCCGAAAAGACGGGAGCGGACGCGTTTGACCATGGCCAGGACGATGCCGCTCAGGACGACCAGGAGGAAGAAGTCCATCAGGAAGAAGAGCAGTGATCCCTGGATGGTGGAGTCGGTCTCTGCGACGAAGTAATTGAAGAAGATCGGGTAGTAGAACAGGCGGATCCGGTGGGGAAGGAAGAGGATGACTTCCACATGCCCCAGCACGATCAGCATGAACCAGCCGAAGGCGATGCTGGAGTGCATGTAGCCGAGGAGCCGGTTCCGCTTCCACAGTTTTACATGGAAGAGGCAGTCACAGAAGATGTCCCGGATGTTCTTGAGGACCGTTTTCGGCGTGACCAGCGAAAGGTAGAACCGCCGGCGGTCTTCTCCGGGCAGCTGGACGAGGATCTTGATGATGCCGTACACGCAGTAGGACAGCACGAAGATCATCCCCGCCAGGAAGGGGAGGACGAAAGGATGGAAGCCGGAGGGAATGCGGTCAATCATAGCTCTTCGACAGATTGAGGATCAGCCGGCGGGTGTTGATGCCGCGCGGGCAGACCAGGGTGCATTTTCCGCAGAGCATGCAGGCAGACAGCAGCGGACGGACATCCTGGCCCCGCTGGAGGCCGAGGATGACCTTCCGGACGCTCATGCCGCTGAAGGAGGCCGCAGTGCAGGTGGCGCTGCAGGAGCCGCAGGCCATGCAGGTCCGGGCATCCGGCGAGAGGGCGCACAGTTTTTCGTACCGCTCCGTACCGGCGCGGTCCAGGTCGATCGTTGCGCTTTTGCTGAGCTTGAACCCGAAATCCATCATTTCCCAAGGAGATAGCGGTGGATATCAAGGGCGGCGGCACGGGCCTCTGCGAGGGTTTCCGGGACCGTTTTGGTGCCTGTGCAGGCTCCCGCATAGAAGAAGCCCGGCTGGTTGGACCTGTTGATGCCTCCGACATTGTCGAGGCTCTTGAGGAATCCGTCGCTGTCGACGTCGAGCCGGATCGTGCGCGCAAACTCGGCGACTTCGGGATTGCAGACCATTCCGGACATCAGGACAAGGAGATCCAATTGGACTTTCAACGGCTTACCGGACAAGGTGTCTTCCGCTTTTACCTGAAGTCTTTCTTCAGCCGTCTCGCCGACTTCCGACACCCGGCCGCGGATGAACTGGATGCCGTACTCCTGCTGGGCGTTGATGTAGAAATCCTCGTATTTCTTGCCGAAGAGGCGCAGGTCCATGTAGAAACAGTAGATGCGCGCGTCCGGGAAGCGTTCCTTCAACTCGATGGCCTGCTTGACCGCCGTCATGCAGCATACTTTGGAGCACTGGCTGTTGCCTGCTTTCAGGTCCCGGGAACCGACGCAGTGGACAAAGCCGACCGCCTTCGGGTCCGCCACAATCCGCGGGTCTTCCGCACCATTGAACCAGGCCTCCAGGTCGGAGTTCGTAATAACATGATTATAAACGCCGTACCCGTATTCTTCCTTTTTCGATGCGTCAAACAGCCGGAACCCGGAAGCACCCAGCACCGCGCGGCACGGGATGCTGACGCCGTTTGAAAGCATCACGACGTAGCCGTTGCTGAGGCGGTTGATCGAAGTGATCCGGGTTTCCAGGAAGATATTGGCCTCCGAGATGGCTTCGGAAAGACGGCGCACCAGGTCGCCGGCAGGGGCCATGTCGGGAAAGAGCTTGTGCCAACGGGCGACGTGCCCGCCCAGGTGGTCTTTCTTCTCCACGATAATCGGCGTATAGCCCAGCAGAAGCAGCTGCCTGGCCGCTTCCATCCCGGCGATGCCGCCGCCGATGATCACAACGTTCTCCTTCATTCTCAGAAGCATTTAAGGGTTTGTGGAAGAGAAGGCCGCAGGAGGTCTTCCTTGTTGACACCCAGGTACTTGGCCTTCGGGTCATAGGGGATGCCGATCCGGTCGAGAAGCGGCTCGACGGCAACCTGGTGGAGCTGCAGGCCGAGATCCCACGGGTCATAGCCGAGCACGAGGCCGGCCAGTTCCTCGTAGGTGAGCACCGGGATGCCGAAGCCGTCTTTCCCGTAGGTCTTGCCGGTCTGCTCGGCGATGAAATACTGCCAGCGGTCCATGAAATAAGGGCAGCCGGGGCAGTTGGTGACGATCGCCTGGATGCCGTACGGCTCCATGGACTCGAATTTCTTGTGGGTATTGGACACGCAGTAGCCCCGGTTGGCCTTCACGTGATACTGGCGGAAGCCGTAACCGCAGCAGTGGCGCCGTTCCGGATAATCGATGATCTGGCCGCCCCAGCTCTCGACCATGCCCGTAAGGACATAGGGATACTCGGCACCGCCGACGCCCTTGCTCGGGAACATCTTGGCATAATGGCAGCCGATATGCTCGGCAATCCGCAGGGGCTCGCCCGTGTCCTTGTCCACCAGGCGGAATTTCGCCTTTTCGGCGATCTGGTTGCGCCAGTGGTAGATCAGGTCGCTGGTATGGGCGAGGTATTTCGGCTTCTTGAATTCCCGCCGGGTCGCCTTCCAGAGTTGCTCGCGGATGCGCGCCTCCAGTTCGGGGAACTCGTGCCAGGTCTCCAGGACCTCGGCATAGTTGCCGAACGAGGTGATGCAGCTGGCGGCGTAATTCTCATAGCCCGCTTCGGTCATCAGGGCGAACTGGCGCGCGACGATGGTCATGGCCGTTTCCTGCGGAAGCGTGTCGCAGTGATAGGCGATGCCACCGCAGGTGGTATGGTAGGGCGTCTCATAGACATCTTTTCCCAGGACGTTCCGGGTGATTTCCGTGAACATCCGTTCGCTGGCGGGGAAGAAATTCTGCCGGATGCAGCTGCGGACGAAGTACCAGTGGTCGTCCGGAATCTCCTTCTGGTAATCTTTCCAGATTTTCTGCTTCCCTTCGTAGATCATTCGTTGAAATGTTTGTCCGAGCTGTATTCAAATGCCTGTCTCTCATATTCTTCCATGCTCATCCCCATCTCCCTGGCCTTGGCGGCGGAGTATTCCTCCACGAGTCGGATGCGCTCGGTCGCACCGGTGACGTCGAAGATGGCCTTGAGTTCGTCCAGCGACGCCTGCGGGATTTTCCGCAGGACGCCCGGTCCCTCGCCCTTGTAATTGGCCCCCTGGCGGGCCAGGCTCTGCTCCAGATGCTCCGTGTGCCATTTCCAGACGGGGCCGGATTCCATGTGGTCCTCCCAGCGGAAGGTCTCCGGATGGACGCAGTAGCCGTAGTTCAGGATGTTGCGGGCGAAGGTATGGGTGAGCGGGAGGATCTGGCGTCCCTTTTCCGATTCGGTGAAATACCCGAGGCGGATGCTCAGGTCGCGAAGCGCCATGATCACGAGCCCGGGGCCGTTCCTGCGGGGACAGCGGGTCACGCAGCTCATGCACTCGCCGCAGTACCAGATGGTATCGGAACGGAGGAGCGCCTCGATTTCGGCATCGTCGCGGGTCTGGACGATGGCGACGATCTTGCGCGGGTCGTAGCGGTAGAATTCCGCCGCGGGGCAGACGGCCGTGCAGGTCCCGCAGTTGATGCAGGTGTGGTAGCCTTCGCGGAAGCGGTAGTCTTTTTCCAGTTCTTCGAAAAGGTGGTCCATGTGTTATTCGGGTTTGATCCTGCGCGCCAGCCGGGCACAGAGTCCCGGGAAGAAGCGCTTGATATAGACCATGATCAGTTCCTTGCGGCCGACCAGGACTTCGCGGCGGCCCTTCCGGATGGCACGGACGACAATCTCCGCTGCCTTCTCGGCGGACAGTCCGCCGTCCTGTCCGGGGTCCATCCTGCCATGGGGTTTCCCGCCCTTGTCGAGGGCATAGAGGGAGATGTTCGTCCGGACGCGGCCCGGGCACACGAGGGTGACGCGGATGCCGCGGTCGTAATATTCTGCCTGAAGCGTCTCGAAGAAGCCGTAGAGGGCGAATTTGGAGGAACTGTATCCGCTCCGGAGCGGGAAACCGAAACGGCCGGCGATGGAGGTCGTGACGGCCAGCTGCCCTCCGCCCTTTTCCAGCATGGGGCCCAGCAGCCCGCGGGCGATGGCGACGGGGGAGAAGTAATTGATTTCCATGATTTCCCGTATCATCTCCATGGACGTATCCTCTACCGTCGTCCGCTGGCTGATCCCAGCGTTCAGGAAGGCGATGTCCAATCCGCCGAAGGCATCCCAGGCCTGCTGGACAAGCGCGGGAATCCCATCGGGGAGACGCAGGTCGTACGGCAGGATGGCTACATCCGCCGCGCCTGCGGTCCGGCAGCGTTCTGCCACCGGCTCGAGCCGGGCGGCGGAGGAGGATGTCAGGACAAGTTGCGCGCCTTCGGCGGCCCAGCGCAAGGCGCAGGCGGCTCCGATGCCCGAGGAAGCACCTGTGATCCAGATCCTTTGCATCGTTTATCTCACCTTTTCGCGCGAGACGAGGCCCATCATCCGGAAGAGGAATTTCGGGAGGCCTTTCCGCGGGTCGCGCTTTTTCATGTCGATGAACCAGCCGAGTTTCTTGACCACGGGCACCTTGTAGGTCTCGACGAATTCGATGAGGGTGCCGTCCGGGTCCTCGATGTAGGTGAAATGGCCGGAAGCGTCGCCCATGTCGAAGACTTCGCCGTCCGGGCAGGAATCCACGGTGAAAGGGTGTCCCTTTTCGGCGCAGAACGCCTTCAGGGCCTGCATGCCGGTAATGTCGAAGCAGATCTGGATGAAGCCCGGATCGCCCCAGAACCGGCCTTCATAGACCTTCTTCGGGCTGCGCTCCAGCACCTGGACGAGTTCCAGGGTGCTTTCGCCCATCAGGGGGGAGAAAGCGCCGGTAAAAGGTTCCGTGCGGGCAAGGATGACCCTGCGGCAGCGGAGGACGCCGCCCGGGAGGAAACCGTCGGCCTCGAAGGGGCCTTCCGAATCGCTGACAACCTTGTCGTAGCCCAGGACCTCCCCGTAGAAACGGACGGAGGCTTCCATGTCGCCGACACCGATGACGGCACCGGCGATGCCGCCCGTCAGTTTGTGCTCTTCAATATAGACATCCTTCCGCTCGATGAGCTGGAACCAATTGCCATAGAGGTCCTTGACATAGAAGCAAGGGGTGCCGTCCGGGAGTTCCCCGACGGGACTGACTTCTTTCCATTTCGCGGAAATCTGCCGGTGGAAGGCGGGAATGTCGCGGCATTTCACCTTTGCGGCGAGGACGCCGAGGTCGCCGACCGCGATCTCGAAGCCGCACGGCTGGGGCCTGCGCTCCGAGAACTGCCAAACTTCGTATCCGCCGCCGCCCTGCAGGTTGACGGTGATGCAGGCGTGGCGTTTCTGGGGCCGGCCGCCGGTATAGGGGAGCATGCGCTCCGCGACGGTATCGTCTTCTAGGATGCGGACATCCGCGCCGAACATATCGATGATCCAGTTCCAGGACTTGCGGAAATCTTCCGTTCCGAGACCGATCTGCTGGATGCCGGAGATGAGGTGTTTTTCCATTCTGTATGCGGTAATTTACTTGGACAAAGGTACGATTATTTTTCCGACCGGACCTCGAAAATCCCGTTCCGGTCCCAGGAACTCCAGTACCGGAGGGCGAGCGAGCGGACGTAGGCCCAGTATTCCGGACTGTGTCCATACCGCTCGACGCCGGTACGGATGTCCGTTTCGATTTGGGTCCGGTATTGCTCTTTCAGGCTGAGCGTCAAGGTCTTGCCTTCGCAGGTGAAAGTGGCCTCCGGACAGGGGGTATCGATTTCGGCGACCCGGATGAGGCCGTGCCCGAGGGTGGCGCCGGTGCTGATCTGGAGTCCGTCGTTCAGGCAGCTGACGGGCGGCCGGAGTCCGGCGTGCGATACGACGGAGACAGGATGGTCATGGCCCGGACCGCCGAAGAGTTCACGGGCGCGCAGGCCCATTTTCGCCCCGAGGGTGGAGTAGATGCCGAGGTGACCGTGGATCTCGTTCGTCAGGAGGACGAGTTTCCACTCCTCGGGACCGAAACGCCGGATAGCAGTGCCGACGATGCGCTGCACATCGTCGGCATATTGGGTGAGGGGAAAATCGAAGGAACGGAGGACGCCTACCATTTCTCAATGGCCTTGAGCAGGAGCCAGCCGCCGAAGACCTGGATCAGGATGCCCGGCCAGCCGATGCGGACGTCCTGCAGTGCATGGAGGAAATTGAAGTCCATGAGGTATTCGAAGGTCATCCCGACGACCTGGCAGATGAGGACCGCGAGGGCGACGGAAAGGAGGGAGAAGCGCATCTTCTTCCCGATCAGCCCGGCGGCGACCGCCAGCGTGATGCTCTTGACGAGAATGGCCGGCAGGGAGGCCACGGGCGGCATTCCGAAGAACAGGCAGTTGACCAGCGGGGAGAGCACGGCCGTCAGCAGACCCACTTTCCAGCCGCACTTGAACGCGCCGATGAGCGTGAAGAAATAGATGGGCAGGAAGATGAGGCCGCCTTTCGGAATCAGGTGGCAGAGCTGGGGGACGACGATGTTGCCGCAGATGAAAAGGGCGGCGGCAAGATAGGTACGCAGTTCCCTGAAATCGTACTGTTCTCTTTGGATGGTCAGCGTATTCATTGGTTTCGGTATTTCAACAGGGACAAAGATAATAAAAAAGATGGAATTCAGAAAAGTCTTCTTTCTTCCCGCTATTCCGGAAAAAAGTGTATTTTTGCAATAATTTAAGAATGGACCGTAAACTATACTCCTGCAGCGATATGGACAGATTCGATTTGGTCAAGGAATCCTTCACCCGGAAGGAGGTGCCCGCCGAGATTCCGGCGGGAAAGACGTCAGACTGGTACGGCGAACTGGTGTTCGACCGGGCCAAGATGTGCAAGTATCTGGATGCCAATATTCTACAGGATCTGCTTGCCTGTATTGAAGGTGGCAAGGCGCTGGACCGCAAGACGGCGGACGGGGTTGCCAGGGGCATGAAGGTATGGGCGATGGAACATGGCGTGACCCATGTGACCCACTGGTTCCAGCCGCTGACCGAAGGGACGGCCGAGAAACACGACGCCCTGATCGACTATGACGGGAAAGGCGGCGTGATCGAGACCTTTGACGGATCGATGCTCGCCCAGCAGGAGCCGGATGCCTCTTCCTTCCCGAGCGGCGGGATCCGGGCCACTTTCGAGGCGCGCGGATATACGGCATGGGACCCGACGTCCCCGGTCTTCATCCTGGACGATACGCTCTGTATCCCGACCGTGTTCGTCTCCTATACGGGGGAGGCCCTGGATTACAAGACGCCGCTGAAGAAGGCTTTGAAAGCCGTCGGAGACGCCGCCGTCCCCATCTGCCGCCTCTTCGATCCGGCCGTGTCGAAAGTCTATTCCTACCTGGGCTGGGAGCAGGAGTATTTCCTGGTGGATGAGGCCCTGTATGCCGCCCGCACGGACCTGATGATCACCGGACGCACCCTTTTCGGCCACAATTCATCCAAGAACCAGCAGCTGGACGACCATTATTTCGCGGCCATTCCCGCCCGCGTCGCCGCTTTCATGCGCGACCTCGAGGTGGCCGGGCACCGGCTGGGGATTCCGCTGAAGACCCGTCATAATGAAGTGGCGCCCAATCAGTTCGAGCTCGCGCCCATCTACGGCGAGACCAACCTCGCCAACGACCAGAACCAGATCGTCATGAACCTGATGGGGCATTTCGCCCGGAAGCACGGTTTCGTGGTGCTCCTGCACGAGAAGCCGTTCGACGGGGTGAACGGGTCCGGCAAGCACAACAACTGGTCCCTCGGTACGGATACCGGCGTCGCGTTGCTGGCGCCGGGCAAGGATGCGAAGGGCAATCTCCAGTTCATCACCTTCTTCGTGAATGTCCTTGCGGCCGTGCAGAAGCACAATGCGCTGCTGAAGGCCTCCATCGCCAGCGCGACCAATGCGCACCGCCTGGGTGCGAACGAAGCGCCGCCGGCCATTGTTTCCGCCTTCCTGGGCCGCACGATGACGGAAGTGCTGCACAAACTGCTCGAGGTACCTTCCGATACGCCGATCGAAATCGCCGGCAAGAAGGGCAAGACGCTGGGCCTCGTCGAAATCCCGGAGCTTTTCGTGGACAATACCGACCGGAACCGGACCTCGCCTTTCGCCTTCACCGGCAACCGTTTCGAGTTCCGCGCCGTCGGTTCCAGCGCCAACTGCGCCGGGGCCATGACGACGCTGAACGCGGCCGTTGCCGAACAGCTGCTGGATTTCAAAGTGGCTGTGGACAAGGAAATTGCGGCAGGGAAGCCGACCAACGTGGCCATCATGGATGTCCTCAAGCCCATCATCCGCTCGGTCCTCGATGTCGTCTGCTTCGACGGCAACGGATACACGGAAGAATGGCGGCAGGAGGCGATCCGCCGCGGGCTCGACGTCGAGACCAACGTGCCCAAGATGTTCTGCGAGTTCACCAAGCCGGCGGCCGTGGAAATGTTCACGAAGACCGGCGTCTATTCCGAGAAGGAACTGATCGCCAGGAATGAGGTGAAGTGGGAGACCTATATCAAGAAGGTCCAGATTGAATCGCGCGTCATGGTCCGCATGGCGCTGAACCACATCGTCCCGGCCGCACTGGAATACAAGGCCAGGCTGCTGAAGGAAGTTACGCTTGCGAAGGAACTGTACGGCAACCTGGACAACTGCACGGCGGAAATGACCATTCTCGACGAGATCAACCGCTATGTCGAGCAGGTGCGCGTCCGGGCGATTGCGATGAATGATGCGCGCCGGGCTGCCAACATGACGGAAGACATTTACCAGCGTGCCCTGGCCTATCACGAAATTGCGGAGAGTTTCCCGGGCCTCCGCAGGCCCATCGACAAACTCGAAGAGGTGGTGGACAACCGGATATGGCCGCTGCCGAAGTATCGCGAGATGCTTTTCATCAGCTAAGTAAAACAGAAAGAATAACCTGGATCACCGGTGACATTTACCCGGACAGGGCTGCGAAGCAGCAGGCACCGGTGATGCAGGTTATTCTTTCTATTACCGGTGACGCAGGTTATTCTTTCACAATTCCTTAAGCGGCCGTTTCGGCGGCTGTTTACCGGACCTCCGGTTCTTTCGGCAGGCTCAGCCTGGCAATGATGTCGTCAAGCATGCGGAAGAGTTCCGGCGCCGTTTCGGGATTGACGCTGTCGCAGGTGACGGCGCTGCCGACTGTTTGCGGGACCTCCGCCAGTTTTTTCTGAAGGTTTTTTCCCTTCCGGGTCAGGGTGACAATCGTCTGCCGGGCATCTTCCTTGCCCTTCGTGCGCTTCAGGATCCCTTCTTTCTCCATCCGCTGCAGCAGCGGCGTAATGGTGTTCGTTTCCAGGAAGAGACGCTTGGCGATGTCATTGACCGGCTGGGCGTCCTTCTCCCACAGGACCAGCAGGACCAGATACTGCGGATAGGTCAGGCCATCCCCGCATAGCAGGGGATGGTAGGCCTGTGAGAGAAGGCGTGACGCCGTATAGAGCCGGAAACAAAGCTGGTTGTCCAGTTTGAATTCCTCGGGGATCATAACATTCCCTGGATGTCCTTCTCCATTTCTTCCGGCGTGGTGGTCGGCGCGAAGCGCTTGATGACGGAACCGTCCCGGTTGATGAGGAACTTGGTGAAATTCCAGCGGATATCGCTGTCCTTCTCCATGCTCTTGCTGAGGGCCTTCAGCATTTTGGCCGTGGCTTTTGCCTTGAAGCCGCTGTACTGCTCCGCAGGTGCCTGGGATTTCAGGTACTCGAATACGGGCTCTGCGTTGGGGCCGTTCACGTCGGTCTTCGCCATCAGCGGGAAGGTAACGCCGTGATTGAGGCGGCAGAATTCGGCGATCTCGTCATTGGAACCGGGCTCCTGGCCGGCGAACTGGTCGCAGGGGAAGCCGAGGATGACGAATCCCTGGTCCTTGTATTTCTGGTAGAGGGCCTCCAGGCCGTCATACTGCGGGGTGAAACCGCATTTGGATGCGGTATTGACGATCATCAGGACTTTCCCTTCGTACTGGGCGAGGTCCACTTCGGCACCCTTGTTGCCCGTGGTTTTGAAGTCGTAAATCTTTGCCATGTCTTGCTTGTTTTGGGCACAGGCCGGCGACGCAAGGAGCGCCGCCAGCAAGGCGAAATTGAGGATTCCTTTCATTTTAGAGCTGCTTTACCAGCCAGTTCTGCAGGCCGATCTTCCCGATGAGGTCGAGCTGGGTTTCGCTCCAGAGCATGTCTTCTTCCTCATCCAGGGCATAGGCCTTCATGATATCGTAGGTCTTGAAATCGTCCTGGAGGGAGAGGACGAGCTGCTGGAGGATCGGGACCTGTTCGTGGGAAACGGCGAGGTCGGCCTTGATGTATTCCACCGGGTCGGTGGTGACGGCCATCGCCGGAGCGGCTTCCACCTGGGGCGTACCGCCGAGGTCCAGGATGCGCTCGATGAACTGGTCGACCCATCCCATTTCTTCCGCCGCGTGCGCGGCATACTTCTCACCCAGTTTGGTGAAACCCTGGTCCGCGAAGATCTTACCTTCGATCTTGTGCTGGAGAGACTGTGCGGCGAGGCCGGTTGCATAGGCCTGAAGGGCCGCGATGGATTGCTTTTTGTTCATGATTTCTGTGTTTTTATCGTTTATTTATATCGTTCACGATGCAAATATACGACAATTATTTTATATCGCAAGCGATATTTCGAAAAAATGAACAAAAATTAGCATTATTTCCGCGAAAGCGACTGCAGGAGGTACAGGACTGGGAAGATTTCCAGACGGCCGATCAGCATTTCGACCATGCCGGCGGCCTTCAGGACAGGGGGGAATGCGGCATAGTTCGACATGGAGCCGACTTCGCCGAAACCGGGACCGACATTCCCGATGCAGGCGACGGATGCTGTGACCCCCGTTGTGAAATCCAGTCCGAGCGCGATGTTGAAGGCGGCGAAGATGACGACAATCAGCAGGTAACAGAAGATATAGCCGTAGGCATCGCTGACCTGTTCGTCGGATTTGGGCCGTCCGTCCACGCGGATGAGCTGGATGGACCGCGGATTGACCGTCAGTTTGACTTTCCGGTGAATCCCTTTGGCTGCAAGGATGGCCCTGTCGATCTTGATTCCGCCGGATGTGGAGCCGGAACATCCGCAGATGAGCGAACAGATGATCAGGACCGCCATGCTGAGCGGCGGCCACTGGGTCGTGTCCCGGGTGGCGAAGCCCGTGGTCGTCGAGATGGAACTGACCTGGAACGTGGCATCCCGCAGTGCCTCCCAGAAGGATGCGCAGGTCCCATGGACCATCAGGTCCACCGTGACGGCGACGATGGCGATGCCGACCAGGGAGAGGAATACCTTGATGGTCTCGGACTTCCATATATATTTAGGACGTCCCTTGAGGAAGGCCAGGAACAGGATGCCGAAATGGACGCCGGCAGCGAGCATGGCGACGCTCAGGACCAGCTCGGCGGCCGGGTTGGCGTAATAGGCGATGCTCAAATTGCGGGTGCAGAAACCGCAGGTGCTGCAGGCGGACATCGCGTTGGTCGCCGCGTCGAACCAGCCCATCCCCGTGAGTTTCAGGGAGAAGAAAGTCAGGACCGTCAGGGCGATATAGGTGAGCAGCATCCGGTTGGCAAAACTGCCGCTGTTCTCGCCCATGAGCGCATCCCGCGCGACATTGGAGATTTCCGCCTTGGACAGCGCGGACTTGTCGGCGCCGGCCGTCAGCATGGAGAACATGGTGACGATCCCGATGCCGCCGACCCAGGCCGTGGAGATCCGCCAGAACTGCAGGCCGCGCGGGAGCGCCTCGATGTCGTTCAGGATGGAGGCCCCGGTGGTGGTGAAGCCGGAGACGCTCTCGAACAGGGCATTGATGAAGGTGAATTCATGCCCGTAGAAGAGAAAGGGGAGCATCCCGAAAAGACAGGCGAGGAGCCATGCCCCGACAACGATGCAGTTCCCTTCCTTGAAGGTCAGCGCATGATGGTTCCGCTTGACGAAGATGAGCGGATATGCGCCTACGGTCCCGGTCAGGAAGGCAGGGAACAGAAGGGAAAGCCGGCTTTCATCGCCGGGTGTCCACAAGGCAATGATGCCGGAAACGGTCATAAGGGCCGTTACAAGCAGCAGGGAAATGCCGATATACCAGGTTATTATCCTCCAATTCATGGCTGCTTCGATTGACGGGACAAAGTTATCGGCCCGGATTGCATTTATCAATACAATATTTTTTATATTTGCATTGATAATATCAATCGAGTAGCCCATGATTACGCTTCAGCAACTGCGCTATATCGTCGCCATCGACGAATACAGGCATTTCGGGAAGGCGGCCGAGGCCTGCGGGCTGACCCAGCCCACCCTCAGCCTGATGGTCAAGAAGATCGAGGAGGAACTGGATGTCCGTCTCTTTGACCGCAATGCCCATCCCGTGCATCCGACGGAGATCGGCCGGAAGGTGATCGACCAGGCGAAGGTGGTCCTGTATCATGCGGGACAGATCGCCGAGATGACCCGTTCCGAGAAGGAGATCCTCTCCGGTTCCCTGAAAATCGCCCTGATTTCAACGGTGGCGCCCGTGCTGGTCCCCGGGTTGTTCCGCTTCCTCGGCGAGAAGGCGCCGGCGCTTTCCCTGCAGACGGAAGAGATGCTCACCCATACCATCCTGGACAGGCTCAGGAAGGCCGAAGTGGATATGGGCATTTTGGCAGGACCGGTGCAAGATCCTGATTTCCTGGAGATTCCCCTCTATCACGAGACTTTCCTCGCCTATGTTTCACCGGACAATCCGCTTGCGGAGCAGGATTGCATCACCCGGGAAACGCTCCTGGGACAGGCTGTCTGGATCATCCGCGACGGTCTGCGACGCCTGGACCCTGCGGACCGGGAAGGAGGAGCCATTACGTATGAACGGTTCTTCGAAGGCGGCCGCGTCGGCACGCTGATCCAGGTCGTCAATGAAAACGGGGGCGTGACCGTCGTCCCGGAAACGCATACGGACCTGATCCTCTTCAGCCAGCAGAAATGTCTCCGTCCCATCGTCGATCCGGTGCCGAGCCGGACCATCTCCCTGGTCATCCGCAGCGATTATATCCACGAGGCGAAATTGAACGCGGTGGTGGATGCCGTGCGGCGCATCATTCCGGCGAACCTGCACGAGGGCCCTGTCCGGAAGGGGACGCTCCGATTATAGGCGGAGGGAAGCTCCGGGGCAACCCGTTATTTCCCAAGGAATTCCGAGGGGGTCATGCCCGTTGTTTTCTTGAAGAGGCGGGTGAAATGGTGCGGAAACTCGAAGCCCAGCAGGTGCGCGGTTTCGCCGACGTTGTGTCCGTTCATCAGCAGGTTCTTTCCCTGATCGATGACAAAGGAATGGATGTAGCCGATGGCCGTGCCGCCCGTGGCCTTGTGGATGACGTCGCCCAGATAATGGGACGAATAGGCCAGCTTGTCCGCACAGTACCGGACGGTCGGGATGCCCAAGTCCAGTTGCCGGCCGTTCAGGTAATACGCGCGGAGCAGGTGGTGGAAGCGTTTGAGCAGGTCCGAGGAGCTCTGTTCTTCTTTGGACAGCTGGCGCAGATAGATCCGGTTGCAGTATTCCAGGATGAGCCGGATATAGGCGAGGATGACGGTCCGGAGGGCACCGGAATCGGCATTTTCCTGCAGCTCGTGCCGAAGCTGGGTGAGCAGCTGGGTGATCCGGCTCCACTCTGCGGGCTCCATCCGCAAGGTTTCCATGGCAAAATAGGAGAAGAAGGAATAATCCTTCATGCGGGCTTCCAGGTCCGTTCCGTGCAGGAGTTCCGGCGAGAACAGCAGGACCCAGCCGCTGATGTGGATGCCCTCCCCGTCGTCTTCCTTCCCGCCGATCTGGCCGGGCTCGACGGCGATGATGGAGCCGTCGGCCGCATCGAACATTTTCATCCCGTACGTGAGGTTCTTCGGGAAGTTGCGCTGGATGAAGAGGCCATAGACCCCGTAGCGGTTCAGGCTGGAGCGGATGGGCGACACCTCGTCATAGTGGATGACGCTGACCAGCGGATGCAGGACGGGTGCGCCCAGATAGCGGGCGTAGTCGTTGGGGGAGGAGACGTGCAGGATGTCTTTCATATCGGATATAAAGGTAGAAATATTTCCGTTTATTTACAAATATCAGCATTATTGGTATGTATTCAACCCAAATCGGTTCATTTCTTCCGGACGGGATGCCTACCTTTGCAAAAAATAACGGATGAAAAAGATCTATCCCGCCCTCCTGGCATCCCTGGTGCTGATGGGCTGCCAGACAAAAACAATGCATATGGATACGCTTTCCCTTACCCGGGAATGGGACAAAACCTTCCCGCAATCCGAGCTGGTCAACCACAGCAAGGTCACCTTCCACAACCGCTACGGCATCGTCCTGGCGGCGGATATGTATGTTCCGAAAGATGCAGAAGGCAAGCTCCCTGCCATTGCTGTCAGCGGGCCCTTCGGCGCGGTAAAGGAGCAGTGCTCCGGACTTTACGCGCAGCACATGGCCGAGCGGGGGTTCCTGACCATCGCTTTCGACCCTTCCTTCACCGGTGAAAGCGGGGGAGAACCGCGCAGGATGGCTTCTCCGGACATCAATACGGAAGATTTCCTGGCCGCGGTTGACTTCCTTTCCACCTGCGACCTCGTGGATCCCGAACGCATCGGCATCATCGGCATCTGCGGCTTCGGCGGCATGGCCGTCAATGCCGCGGCGCTGGATCCGCGCATCAAGGCGACGGTCGCGTCCACCATGTATGACATGAGCAAGGTGAACGTGGAAGGCTACTTCGCGAGCGAGGATACGCCGGCCCAACGGATGGAGAAGCGCAAAGCCCTGGCCGCTCAACGCACAAAGGACTATGCTGCAGGGACCTACGAGCGTGCCGGCGGCGTCATCGACCCGCTGCCGGAGGATGCGCCCTGGTTCGTGAAGGAATACCATTCCTATTATAAGACCCCGCGCGGGTACCATCCGCGCAGCGGCAACTCCACCGACGGCTGGAACGTCATCGGGTGCCAGAGCTTCATGAACCAGCCCCTGCTCGCGTGGGCCGGGGAAATCGAGAATCCCGTGCTCCTGATCCACGGCGAGAAAGCCCACAGCCGCTATTTCAGCGAATATGCCTTCAGCCTGATGACGGGCTCCAACAAGGAACTGATGATTATCCCCGGCGCCACCCATATGGATCTGTATGACGATGCAGCCGGAGTGATTCCCTATGATACGATGGAAAACTTCTTTCAAACGAATCTGCGATGAAACTGCCGACGCTCCTCGTTGCAGCATGGGCTGTCCTGGCCGCTTTGACGTCCGCCTGTACGCCCCAGCCGCTGCCCGCCGACCCGCAGGCGGAAACGCCCGGTCAGCAAGATGATCCTGCCCCGCAGGATACACCGGATCCGGTGGATCCGCCGAAACCGGAAGACCCTTCCGGACCGGCGGACGATCCCGGGCAGGATCCCGGGGATGTTCCGTCCACCCCGGAAACCGGCGGCAACAAGACCCTCGTCGTCTGGTACAGTTTCACGGGCAATTCCACGGCGATCGCCAGGGGGCTGCTGTCGCATATCAGCGCAGACGCCCTGGAGATCCGGCCGGCGGAGGAAGGATTGGATTATGCCGCAAACAATTATGCCATCGGCAGTTCCCTGATTGCCGCCATCCGTGCGAATCCTTCGTCAGCTGCGTCCTATCCGGCCACCAAGGCGGTCGATGTCGCCTTCGGGGACTATGAGACCATCCTTATCGTCACCCCGCTGTGGTGGAGCCAGATGGCGGCGCCCATGCAGGGTTTCCTCTTCCAGAACGGGACGAAGATGGCAGGGAAGAACATCGGCCTCATCGTTACCAGCGCCAGCAGCGGCATTTCCGGCGTGGAACAGGATGCACGGCGGCTGGTTCCGGAAGGCAACTTCCTCTCCGAAAGTCTTTGGATTCGCTCTTCGCAGGTGGGCCGCGCGCCGGAACTCACGGCCGCCTGGTATGACAAAATGTTCCCGGTCACTCATGAAGAAACAGCTATGAACGCGCGCATTACCGCCGGCGGGCGGTCCTTTACCGCCGAAATCGAAGACTCTGCGACGGGACGGGCCTTTTGGGGCAAACTGCCGTTGACGCTGGATATGTCGGAACTGAATGGCAATGAGAAGTACTGCTATGGCGTCTCCCTGCCTGAAAACGACCGGTATTACGACCGCATCGAGGCCGGTGACCTGATGCTCTACAGCGGCAGTTGCGTCGTGCTGTTCTACGGCTCCGCCGGAGGGTACAGCTATACCCGCATCGGGAAGGTTACAGACAGTGCCGGACTGGCGCAGGCTCTCGGAAGCGCCGGCGTATCCGTTACTTTTGAAAAGCTGTAAGAACGTTCGGCGGGACAGCGGGATCAACCGAATTCCCCGATCAGGTAGAAAACCAGCAGGATGATGAGGAGGATGAATATCCAGCCCCAGCATCCGATTTTACGGGACTTCTTTTCGGGAGTCCCTTTTTTCGCAGGCGTTTTCGCGGCCGGCTTTTTCGGCTTCTTCTCCGGGGGATCGGCTTCCCAGGTGGAAAGCGTCATAACCCCTGGTTCACTCGTTGCGCGGAGAGCGCCGGCAGCATTTGCGGCGCGTGGCGCGCCTGGAGCATCTGCCGGACGGAACGCGTTCGGCGCAACTTCCACTTTCGTCCCGCAACGGGTACAGAACCGGGCGCCTGGAAGGATCTCTGCGCCGCAATGGGAACAATGTGCCATGGTCTTATCCTCCTATCCAATGCTATACAGGGTCTCTCCCAACTCTTCCACGAAGGTGTCGGGCGTGAATCCCAATCTGTCGAGGGCGTCCTCGACATCGGCGAGATCGACTTTCGTTCCGGGCTTGAAGAGCTTCCTGCAGGTTTCGACGGCCGTGGCCAGCCGGGCCTGGATCCGGCTCGCATCGGCGCCGTTGCGCGCGACGTCGCGCGGCCGGATGTAGTTGTCGAACTGCTTGACGCCCTGGCGCAGGCCTTCCATATATTTGGAAACCGCATCGGCCTGCAGCGCCAGCCGTTCGTTGATATCTTTCACAAGGGAGGCTTTTTTGAGCAGTTCGTCGCCCTGCCGGAACCATTCCTTGCCCTTGTAGGTCACGGCATCCGCCACTTTCCGGGGATTGGTCAGGTCCACTTTCATCTTGTCCGGATCCAGCAGGATATCGATGTCCTTCCCATAGCTTTCCGGATGGTTCAGGACGTCTTCGATGTTCGTCTGGTCGATGGACTTGGCGAACTTGTTCGACAGTTCGGCCGTCCGGCTGCGGAACCCGGTGCCGGCATCCGTGATCTGGTGGTTGTAGATCTGCGTCGTCATGTTCTGGTCGAAGTAGACCTTCTCATTCTTCGCATTGAGGTAGTAATAGGTGACATCCCGGTCAATGGTGACTTTCTTCCCCTTCACCATCAGCAAGGCATCCTGGTTCTTGCTGGCATTGAATACCAGGATCTTGTCGGCAGGGATGCCCGTGATCTCGCTGAGGGTCTTTTTCGTGTTCCGGTCCGCGATCCGGTAGAAGTCCCCCAGCGTCTCGTTGAACTCCTTGCGCGTGAAATCGAGCGATTCGTCGGCATAGTTCTGCAGCAGGTACATCGCCTGCTTGTTCTTCTGGCACTGGACGACCATCTTGTTCTTCAACTTCAGGTTGTCCGGATCGAGCGGGTTCATGTGGTAGAGTTCGACAGCCGCACGAAGGTCCTCGATATCCTGCATGGCCTTTTTCCGGCCGTAGTCCAGGGCGTCGTCCATCGGCCCCGACGTTTTCTGGGACTTGACCAGGTCCACGAGCTGGTTCGCGCGGTGACCGGCCGTCTCCATGGCCTCCTTGGACGAGTTGATGGCGTTCTTCGTCACCTTGCCCTTGAGGGAGGTGAGGAATTCGCCCGCTTCGGACTTCATCTCCTGGAAGGCATCCGACATGGCCTCCTTCGTGAGTCCGGCCTTCTTGGCCGCTTCTCCCACCTTCTTCATGCCGAAGTCCATGACCTTCTCGCTGAGGTACTCGCGCGTGACGATCATTGCGCCCACGCAGAATCCGCCCCAGACGCTGTCGCCGCCCTTGTCCACATACTCCTTCATGCTCCGCATGACTTCGAGGCTGGTGAAAACCACGTCGGCGCAGCCCAGCGTGGCGGCGCCGAGGGCGAGGCGGCTGAAGAAGCCCATGGAATCCTCGACCTCTTTCGCTTTGTCGAAGAAGCAGGAAATGAACAGTTTAACCTCATCGGCGAGGGTCAGCGGGCGCACGTCGGCATTGGCCCCGTACCGCTCGCCGCTCAACACGCCGTTGAAGATCTCCATCACCGTATCGATCGAATGCCTGTCATAGCCATAGGCGGCATCGTATCCGTCGATGAGCGTATCGATGTATTTGTCGAGCGGGAAAAGCTGGTTGTAGAGGCCCAGGTACATAATCTGGCTCTGGATGTGGAGCAGCTGTTCGCCGATGTGCTTGTCCTCGTTCAGCGCATGCAGGCTCTCGGACGCATTCAGTTCCCGGCGCGGCTGCGAGCACAGCAGGACATCCGCATAGCCGTAATACGTGCGGCCGGCATGTTCGGTCTTCAGCATCACCTGGGCCTTGATGCGGGAAGGCGCATCCAGCACCTTGCTGCAGCAGCGGAAGCGGCATGCGCGCGCCCTTTCCTCGATCGTGCCGGAATAGACATCGCACTGGATAGCCAGCGAGTCCACCAGGTCCTGTTTGGTGTCATCGAGGGCGATGACCCGGTAATCGGTCGGAACCGGGGCGATTTCCAGGAGCTTATGGTTCTCCTCATCATAATCATACAGGGCGATCCGTGCCTTGGTTTCCGCCGGCACATAGGTCTTGCCATCACCACCGGTCGCGGCGAATTTCTTCGTATCGTGGCGGCCCGGGTCGTATTCTTCGATGAAACACTTGATTTCATAGACGCCCATGAGGGCAAGGCCCATCTGGAAGCGCCGTATTTCGAGGAACCCTTCGAGGGGAGAGCCCGTGCCGGCTTGTGCCACTACTTTCAGGCTATAGGTCTGGTATTCACCCGGCATCAGGTCGCCGGGCCGTTTCTCGCCGGGCTTGCGCGGGGAGATCTTTTCCGTGATGACGGCCTCGTGCAGCCGCAATTCCGGATTCCATTCCACCGTCACCTCATAAGGCCCGTTGGGAATGGAGGCCGTGATGTGGGCATCCGCCTCCATGCCGGTGGCCAGGAACGGCAGACGGACGGGCTTGTAGTATTCCGCGGGAATGGTCAGGTTATCCTGTCCGAAGACGATTTCTCCGGCGCGGATCTGGAAATGGACATGGTTGGTATAAGAACCTTTCGCGCCGGCGAGCGCGAAGGTGACGATGCCTTCCTGGGGGATCGTTCCCGTTTCCGGGGCAAAGACATCGGCCGCTTTCCAGCCCGCCTTCAGGGCCGCGGAAGGGGAGACCCTGAGGTAGTTGTCGCCCGAGACGGACAGTTTTGCCGTCAGGGCCGGATCGGGCTGCTCTTCGCCGCCGGCCCCGATCCGCACGATCTGGGCATAGACCTGCCGGGGTGCGTCGCCGGGGAACAGGGTGTCGCCGAAGTCCTTGTACATGCGCATGGCATAGCGGCAGGCAGGCTGCTGCTCTTCTTCGTCCTCTTCCGGTTCTTCATCCCCGGAGTCGTCGTCGCCGGATGATTTCGGATGGCGTCTTTTCCGGATGCCGGCGATGATGCCGGTAATACCGGCGATCGCTGCGGCAGGAATGGCATAGTCCATCCACCCGTCCCAGTTGACAGCGTCGGAATCCACCTCGACATCGCTCCCGCCTTCCTCGTCGCTGCCATGCCGGTCCTTTCCCTTTCCAAAGGAAGAGGATTTCTCCTTGGAGGGTACCGGCGCGGCATCCTGCTCCACGTCATAATCGATGAAAATGCTCAACGCGCTTGACATCGGGGCCCAGTCGATGCCGCCGGTACTCGAGAAAGACATGCATATGCTCACTTTCTCAGCCCCTTCCGGTACCGTATAACTGGTCGATAAAGAAGCGTATTTCCCCCGTTCGGTATCCGCATTCCTGGAGGCGGGGGTATCTTCCAGATACCGGCTTCCTTTCATGACCACGGAAACAGAGATAGATGTGCTGTTTGCGCCGATCCCTTCATCCGGACCATAGCCTTCCAGGCTCGTCAAGCCGAGCTGGATGGTCTCGCCGGGCCGGATGGTACCCACATAGGTCCTGAAATGAGCGTCATAGTAATCTCTTTCCTCTTTCATGGTGACCTTGCCGCCCGAAAAGGAAAAAGAGGCCTTCGCCCTGTCGAATTTCAGCGTGAAACTGTCAGCGTTCAGGGCCGGCGTGCAGAGCAGTCCTGCCGCCATGGATGCAAGGACTGCAAGAAGCTTATTTCGCATTTGTGCAGCGGGATTTGATGAAGTCAAAGACGAAGTCGAAGTCCTCCGGGGAGACATAGACCTGATTCTTGTTCAGGAGCTGGTTGACCTTGATCAGATGGAGTCTGGGACGCGGGATGACGCGGCGGACGTTCGCGAAGACGGACGTGCTGGAGGTCTTGCCTGCCGACAGCAGGCCGGCGCCTGCGACCGTCGGCTTTCCGGCCGCCAGGCCCACCAGCGTGGTGATGAAGGCGACCGCCTGCGCTTTCTCGACCTGCCGCGGCAACTGGATGTGCTTGATTTCCTTTTCGTCCATCTCGAACAGGACGACGTATTTCCCGCCGTAGATGGCGGCCAGCAGCAGGACGCCCAGTTCGGTCAGGACCGCCATGCCGGCCAGTGCGATGAGCAGCCCCTTCCCCATGTCCAGGAATCCGGCGAAATCCCCGTGGATGACGTAGATGAAAAAGCCGAACACGAGCCATCCGATGAGGATGATAAAGAAGAAGATCTTGTAAACGGTCAGGAAAACCGTCGGATTGGTGACCATGTTCATTTCATAGACCCAGCGGTACTTCCCGTCCGAGCACAACTGGACATCTTTTCCCTGGTAGGAAGTGGATGCAAGGGGCTTGGTTTCGGGCGTGGCCGATTGTCCGCAATGGGGACAGAACTGGGCTTCTCCGGGAATCTCCTTTCCGCAGTGGGGGCAGTAACTCATGGGATAAATGGTATTTCGGTTGTTTGACTTACAAAGCTAAACAATCGGAAGGATAAATACAAGAAAAGATGTCCGCCCCGTCACGGGTGCGGCATTCCTATTTCATAATATGGCGTCTGAACGCTTCCAGAAGGTGCTGCCTGGCCGCCTTGCTTTCCTCCCTCCGCGGGAACAGCATGTCGAAGGCGTGGGTGTTTCCGGGGAAGACATCGACATCCGCATCCACTCCGGCGGCGCGAAGATGCTCCACATAGGTGAGCGTCTCCGCATAAAAAGGCTCGCCGGCTGCGACGAATGTATAGCAGGGGGGAAGCCGGGTATAATCCGTTTCCAGGGCAGGGGAGGCATATTTGCTGACGGAGTCCGTGCCGTACCTGTCCCCGAGATAGTGCCGCCAGCCCCAGTGGTTGCGCCGGGTATTCCAGACACGGCCATGGTTGTCAGCCGAGGATTCGGTATCCCTGCAGTCGAGCATGGGATAGAGGGGCAGCTGGAGCGCAACGGGAATCTCGCCTTTGTCCCTCGCATAGAGGCAGAGGGCCGCCGTGAGTCCTCCGCCGGCGCTTTCACCGCCGATGACGATGCGCTCCCTGTCAATACCGAGTTCGCCGGCATGGTCATACATCCACGCCAGCGCCGCGTAACAGTCCTCCAGCGCGGCGGGGAAGGGCGCCTTGCCGGCGAGGCGATAGTCCGGACAGACGACGACGGCGCCGCACTGCTCGGCGAGCAGCTTCCCGCAGGACATGTCCAGCATGTATGGTCCTCCCAGCATGTACCCGCCGCCGTGGATCCAGAGGACTCCGGGAGCGGGGCCGTCCGACTCCTTCGGCGCCAGGACCCTGGCCTTCATCTTGCCGGCCTGCGTCCCGATCCTGACGGTACGGGACGGAACGGTCCTGCCACTGGACAGGAATGACAGGATCAGGAGGAGGAGGGTCAACAACATTTTCACGGTCACTTTCAGTGATGCTTGCATTCACAAAAATAATGCCTGAATGCGGCCCGATGGCCGGACAGGCGCCGACCGGGGGCTCCTTTCGGGAAAATGCAGAAAAAATGCCAAAGAATTCCGTCCGGACTTTCCTGTCATTGATTTATTTGCTACATTTGGGGCATGTTAGTAAAGTGTATTCTCCTCGTCCTGTTCTTTGCCGTGATGATCGGTGTCGGCTTTTATTGCCGCCGGACCGCATCTGACGTGCAGGGCTTCGTCCTGGGAGGCCGCAATGTCGGCTCCTGGCTCACGGCATTCGCATTCGGCACCTCTTATTTTTCGGCGGTCATCTTTGTCGGATACGCCGGCCAGTTCGGCTGGAAGTATGGCCTGGCCGCCACCTGGATCGGGATCGGCAACGCCCTCATCGGCTCGCTGCTTGCCTGGCGGATCCTGGGACGGCGGACCCGCCTCATGACGCAGCATCTGCAGAGCGCCACGATGCCCGACTTCTTCGGGAAGCGCTTCTTCAGCAATCCGCTCAAGGTCGCCGCGTCCGTCATCGTGTTCATTTTCCTCATTCCCTATACCGCATCGCTCTATAACGGCCTGTCGCGGCTGTTCAGCATGGCATTCAATGTGGATTACGTCTGGTGCGTGCTGGGGATGGCCCTCCTCACCGGTATCTATGTGCTGGTAGGCGGCTATATGGCGACCGCCGTGAACGATTTCATCCAGGGGCTGATCATGCTGGCGGGCATCTGCGCCGTCATCGCGTCCGTCCTCAGCGGCAACGGGGGATTCACCGCGGCCGTGGAGCGCCTTTCGCAGATCCCGTCCGAATCCGCCCCCGGCCTGAACGGAGCGTTCGTCTCCTTCCTGGGCCCGCAGCCCGTCTATCTGCTGGGTGTCGTCCTGCTGACGTCCCTGGGGACCTGGGGACTGCCGCAGATGGTGGGCAAGTTCTACGCCATCCGCAACGAGGCGGCCATCCGCAAGGGGACGATCATTTCCACGCTGTTCGCCATCATCGTGGCCGGCGGCTGCTATTTCCTGGGCGGCTTCGGGCGTCTTTACAGCCAGAACATCGAGTACACGCCGTCCGGGACCCCGGTTTACGACAGCATCGTCCCGTCCATGCTGGCCACCCTGCCGGACCTGATGATCGGCGTCGTGATCATCCTGGTGCTCTCCGCGTCCATGTCGACCTTGTCCTCGCTGGTGCTGACCTCCGGGTCCACGCTGACGCTGGATATTATCGACCCGGCACTGGCCAGGGCCCGCAAAGGCGCGCACATGAATGACCGCAGTCAGTTGCTCTGCATCCGTCTGCTCGTGCTGTTCTTCATCGTCGTGTCGTCCGTCCTCGCCATCGTCCAGGCCAAGAGTTCCGTGACCTTCATCGCCCAGCTCATGGGCATCTCCTGGGGCGCGCTGGCCGGTGCTTTCCTGGCGCCGTTCCTGTATGGATTGTATTGGAAGAGAACGACTTCCGCTTCGGTTTGGGCCTCCTTCCTTACGGGTGTGGGCGTCATGTGCGGCTGCATGTACTGCACTTTTACGGGCAAGACCTTCCTCAGCCCCTATTTCACCTCGCCGATCAACGCCGGCATGCTTGCGATGCTGTTGGGACTGGTGGTCGTGCCCGTGGTGAGCGTTTTCACCAGGGTGAACCGGAAAGAAGCGGTGGACGGGATGTTCGAATGCTATGACAGCACCGTTACGGTCCGTGCTGCGGAGGTCCTCTCCGAGGAAGCGGAGGAGGGCTAGAAGACGAGCGTGTAACCGATACCCAACGTGTGACAGGCGGCCGTAAGGTCGCCTTTTTCAAACAGGTGGAACATGTAGAAGAAATCCAGCGAATGGCCCTTCCCGAGACTGATTTCCGTACCGGCATAATGCAGGGAACGCACCCATTTGCCGGTGTCGAAACTGTTGAAGAACTCGTACATCAGATAGGGCGTGAAGATGCTTTCCGGGGCCTTGTATTGCCCGCGGAGCCGCGTCCGGAGGGTATTGCTGAATGATTTCGCACCCGGGTTATAGGCCAGTTCGTACTTCTCCCGGAGCGCGAGGGCGAGGCCGTCGCGCCGGAGGGTTTCGGTCAGGCACAGGACCGCCTTGTGCTGGACCAGGTCGCCCGCCGAAGGGATGCGCCAGTATTCATAGCTCAGGTCGCCCTTGAGCCAGCTGCTGAAATTGTATCCGCCGCCGGCCATGGCGAACCAGCATTCGGTATTGCGGACATGGTCAAAGGAGCGGTGCTCCAGGCGGGCCATGGCGTACGGGGCGCCGAAGGATTTGACGAGCTGGATGCTGCTCCAGGTTCCGAGGTCGGTGACGGCCTGGGCGGATGCCCGCGTGGCGGACAACGCGAGGACGGACAGGATGAGGACGAATAATTTTTTCATACACTACTGCGGAAACAACTGAAGCAAAGATACAAAGAAAATATGTATATTTGTTCCCGCAAACCAAGATATATGGAACAGAAATTTTGCCAGAGCTGCGGAATGCCGCTCACGGAAGGGCTCTTCGGCACAAATGCCGACGGCAGCCGGAACGAAGATTACTGCGTGTATTGCTACAAGGACGGGAAGTTCCTGCAGGACTGCACGATGGACGAGATGATCGAACATTGTTCCCAGTTCGTCGATGAGGTCAACAAGCATCTGCCCCAGCCGATTACACGGGAACAATACAAGGAGCAGATGCGGAAGTATTTCCCGTATCTCAAGCGCTGGAGCAGGCAAGGCTGAGCGCTTTGACGGTACCGGAACGCATCATTTTGCAGGAAAACCCATGAATACCATGAAGATCCGACTTGAAACGCCGGCCGACTACCGCGCCGTGGAAGAACTCACCCGGGAGGCCTTCTGGAATGTCTATCGCCCCGGATGCACGGAGCATTATGTATTGAACCGCTATCGCGGCAACCCCGACTTCATCCCGGAACTGGATTTCGTGATGGAAGAGGACGGGCGCCTGATCGGCCATGTGATGTTTTCCAAGGCCGGACTGGTCCTGCCGGACGGTACGCGCAAGGCATCATGGACCTTCGGCCCCATCAGCATCCATCCGGACTACAAGCGGAAGGGCTACGGACTTCTGCTCCTGCTGTATGCGATGGACAGGGCCCGGGAAATGGGTGTCGGTTTCCTATGCATGGAGGGGAATATCGACTTCTACAGGCATGCCGGCTTTTCCCTGGCAAGCGGGTTCGGCATCCATTATCACGACTTTCCCAAAGACGATGCCGTCCCCTTCTTCCTCGCCCAGGAACTCATTCCCGGCTGGCTCAAGGCAAACGGCATAGAAGAAGCGACCTATTGCCCGCCCAAGGGTTATTTTGTCGCCGACGCGTATCCTGAGGCCTTTGAACGGTATGAGGCCACCTTTCCTCCGAAAGAAAAGATGCGTCTCCCGGGACAGCTGTTTTATGACGGGGTCATGGAAACGGGCCGCATCATCCTCCGGCCCTGGCGGGACAGCGACGCGCCCGCATTGTTCAAATGGGCGTCGGATCCCGATGTGGGGCCCCGGGCCGGCTGGGCGCCGCACCGCTCGGTCGAAGAGAGCCTGGAGGTAATCAGGACGGTCTTCAAGGATGTCACCAATACCTGGGCCATTGAACTCAAAGAAACGGGTGAAGCCATCGGGGCGATGGGGTATGGGCCTTCGTGCGACTGCAACCTGCCGGCACGCCCGGGCGAGCCCATCATCGGCTACTGGATCGCAAAACCTTATTGGAACAGAGGCATTTGCACGGAAGCATTGCAACTGATGCTTCAGCATATCCGCTGCATGACTGACACCCGGTCCCTTATTTCCGGCCATTTCATCGATAATCCGGCCAGCGGCCGTGTGATGGAGAAATGCGGCTTCATCCCCACCGGAGAAACCGTCATTGATGAAACCCAGTATCAGGGCGCCGGCCGGCCGATCCGCGTGTTGAGGCTTGCCATCGCATAGGGTATGCAGGCGGGATAATCAGTCCTATCATCCGTATCTTTTCTGGAAAGAGCAGCCTCTGACGCCCTCTTCTATCTGAGAGAAGATGCAAGGATAATCCTAATCCATTCCTTTCCGGGCCTAAAATATTCCGTTTGGAATGCCGATCTTTGCCTGTGAAATTAGTTGAGTAGTGTATGAATTTCAACGGAATCATCATTGGCGCGGCCGTGTTCCTGAGCATCGGCATCTGCCATCCGCTCGTCATCAAGATGGAATACCTGTGGGGCCGGCGCAGCTGGTGGGTCTGGCTGGTGGCCGGGCTGGCATTCAGCGGACTCTCATTATTCGTCAAGAACACAATCCTTTCGATTATCATCGGCGGCTTCGCATTCTGCTGTTTCTGGGGCATCCACGAAATGTTCCTGCAGGAGAAGCGGGTGCTCCGCGGCTGGTTCCCGGAGAATCCCAGGCGCCACGATTATTATGTCTCCCGTCGTAAAGAAATGGAAGGCAAGCGCTAAGCAGGCTTATCCCGCCTGTGCGTAAGCATGCATGCCTCCAAGGAAGAGGTTGACCCCGAAATAGGTAATCAGGACGCAGAAGAAGGCCAGCAGGCAGAAGGCATGGAAGAAACGCGGCTTCCTGAAAGGCTTTAAAAGGGTCCCGTGCAGGGCGAATGAATAGACAAGGAATGTGATCAGTGCCCAGGTTTCCTTGGGGTCCCAGTTCCAGTAATTTCCCCAGGAGATATTGGCCCAAACGGCGCCGAGAAACGTCCCGCAGACGAGCAGGAAGACGGCCGGATACAGCACGACCAGACTGATGTCCTTCAGTCGGGATGAAACGTCCAACGGCACGGCAAGCCCCAGGATGCCGTTCAGTGCGACCAGCCCCAGCATTGTATAGGAAAGCATCATCGTGAGTACGTGGATGGAGAGCAGGGGAGACTGGAGAACCGGCATCAGGTGGGTGATTTGCGGATTTGCTCCGGCGAGGGAGGCCATGAGCATGGTGAATCCGGACAGGATGAATCCCATCGGAAACACCAGCGGAACCTTCTTCCACAGGATATTCATGGCAAGTGCGGAAAGCCATGCCATCAGCATCATGACGCAGTAACTTCCCGCAAAGGGCGGATGCCCGGAGACGTACCATCGGAGAGCGAGGGTAACGGTCAGATACAGAAGCAGAAGGCTCCCCAGACCGGCAGAGGCATGCTTGATGGCGGAGGGGAGCCTCCTGCCCCGGGAAAGGCAGATACCCATCAGGACAAACAGGATCAGTCCCCAGGTTATGGAAACCATGAACGGGACCATCGGACGCGACAGCCGGTTGTAGGCCTTCTCGGCATGGATCCTCCCCGGGGATGGCAGCACCGGCCCGGCGACCTTCTCCTGATAGTCACGGATCTTTCCTACAATACGGCTGACTTCCTCCCAATCCTCTTCGCGGACGGAACGCTCCACCACGTCCATCACTTTCCGGATGAACACCCAGCGGTCATAGTCGTCGATTACCTCCAGCGGCAGCCTTTCGTTACAGTCATACCAGCGCACGAAGCCGGACGAGTCTGCGACAGGATACAGTTTCCAGGCATCACCGGCCGCAACGCTCCTGAGAATGAACTCCTTCTCGGCCTCTTTCGCCGTGCCCCGGTCCTTTTCTTTCAACTTGAAGGGGACGTCGCGCCACCAGTCATAATAGAACAGCCAGCCGGTAACGACCTGGCAGGCATCGTATTCTCCCCAGCGGGATTTGCCGTAGGCCTTCAGCGTATAATCCCTGGCCATGGTTTCGAAGGGACAGATGCGGTCGTTGTAATAGACATACAGGTCTCCGAAACGGTCCGCCACATCCGGCGGCAATGCCTTGGGATGTGTCTGCGCCCGGGCCTCCGCCGGTGAGACGAGCAGCGGGAGCAACAGGAAAACGGACGACTGGACAACCCTTCTCAGCGTTTTCCGGAACACCGTGCCGCGCTGGAAGAAGAACCCCAGGAGGGAAAGGAGCAGAAGCGCATACCCTGTATAACTGACCCCGATTCCCAGAGGGTCGTGGTTGATGCGCAGCACGGAAGAGCGGCCGTCGAAACCGGACTGGAAAAAGCGGTAGCCGCCGATCCGCGCGATATGGTTCATGGAGATTTCGAAGTATTCCTCCCCGGCCCGGATCCGGCTCCGGTAATCCGAAGCCGCCTGCGATCCGGAATAATGGAGGACCTCAAAACTTTCCAGGGTGACAGGACAGGGGAGCGGCCGCTCCTGCCCGTCCTCCCGAATCCAGGTTGTAACGGTTTCTCCTTCAGGAAGATACACCTTGCCTTGTTCTCCTCTCAGGTGCGTCAGCAGGGCGCCCCCCAGGATCACGACAAAGGATAGATGCAGAAGGATAACCCAGAAACGCCTTGCCGTCCCCCTGGAGACAAGAAGACAGATTCCGGCCAGCGCCAGCACCCCCCAGAGCACAGATACGGCCGGGTTGTGATACACCCACCGGAAAGCGGCGGATGACCCGCATGCCTTTTCAAGGATCGTGGCAGCCATCATCGCGAGGATGAGGGCTGCCAGGGTCCCGAAGCCGGTGATGGCCAGGAAACGGTCTTTCTTGCGCATCAGATGGAATCGATGAATTTCACGACGGCGTCGCGCTCCTCCTTGCTCAGTTTGTAGAACTTCTCGGCACTGCCGTAAGCATCGCTTTTCCTGGAATAGGCGTGCCACATGATCGCCTCGACCACGTTGCGTGCGCGGTTGTCATGCAGGCGGTCGCCCCGTCCAGTATTGAGCGTGGAAAGTCCGCGCCCCCAGAGCGGGGTGGTGCGGCACCAGGTCCCATGGATGTCGTTCTTCATCCACAGCCGGTGCTGGATGAAGTCGGAATAGGGCCAGATGGTCTGGTGCGCGTAGCGGGGGAGCGGCTTTTTCCCATTCATGGCGGGAGACCAGTAGTTGTCGTCGCCGGTGGTCCAGGAAGGCCTGTGGCAGGTGGCGCAGCCCATATCGGTGAACAGCTGCTTTCCCTTCTGCACGTCAGGATCGTTCAGGTTGCGGGCGCGGGGAATGGCCAGGCCGCGGTGCCATACCATGAAATCATAGTACTCGTCCGCCGTCATTTCCGGCTCGAAATTGTGATAGGCGTTGTCGAACTGGTTGGTCTTGGGGCTCAGCAGGGCGAGGACCGCTTCGGCAATCTCCGCATCCGTGACCGTGCCGTTCTTGTCCACGTCGACATAATAGGGGGATGCCTTTCCTGCGGCGCGGATGGCTGCGATGACATCCTTGTTCTGCGACATGGCGGTCGCCCATGCCACGGTGGTGTAAAGGAACGGACGGTCCGGGCGGGAGACGTTGGTGATGTTCCAGATGGCGTTGGCACCGGCCCCGTCCTGCAGGGTTCCGCGGGTCATGGCATAGGTGAACTTCTTGAGCAGTTTCCCGCCCATATAGGCGTCGCGCTCATAATAGTTGCCCTCGGCGTCGTATCCGGCACCATTCACGCCCGCCTGCCAGTTATGGTAGTAGGCAGTCGGTGCGAAATCGCCGGCATCCTTGTCCCAGAAAGCCGGATTGAGTTCCACATACTGTGCCTCCTGGGCATACTGGGCCTTGATGGCCTCCTGCGGGATGGCGTCGATCAGGCCGGTCCCGGGGATGCCGATGGTGCTCTCGAGGCGGAAGCCGACCTG
Source organism: Bacteroidales bacterium (assembly GCA_016287075.1). Taxonomy (GTDB): domain Bacteria; phylum Bacteroidota; class Bacteroidia; order Bacteroidales; family UBA932; genus Cryptobacteroides. The sequence continues at coordinate 116,510 of JAEEVC010000007.1, forward strand.
TTTGCCCTGGGCTCGGGCGGTCTCATGGGGCGTCGGGGATGTGTTGAACGCACTTTCCGGGATCGTGAGTTCCGGGTATATGAGGGCGTATTTCTCCCCGTCCGGGAAGTTCATCGGCAGTCCGCTCTCCATGGCCGTGACGGGGATCCAGTCGATCCGGATCTGCTCTTCGTCGATCGGAGGGAGGAAAGGGGCCTCGGCCATGGTCTGCGGCATTCCGGTCACTTCGGCCACGTAGGGCCCGTCATTGGGGTTGTCCGCATTCTGGTGGTAAATGACCAGCAGATAGCCGTTTCCAAAGGCATCGGAGCCATTGGCCTTGTAGGCGTTCTTCCACTGGCCGTGCCCATAGCCGGGATGGCAGTCCAGGCAGGACTTGCGGACCGCGGCGGGGCCCCGGCCCTTGAAAGGAGCCTGGTTGACCGTGACATTCCTCTCGAAGAAGGCCTCGCCGTGGTTGAAGGCCGCTTCCAGTCCCATGCGCTCGACAGCGGGAGTGGGGTCTTCATAAGAACCCGGCGCGACATTGTCCGTCGTGCCCAGTTCTCCGCCGGGATACCATTCGGCAGCAGTGAAATTGCCGACCGCCTGTCCCACGTACTTCGCGTCGGATTCCTTCGCGGCGGGCGCGGGATCGGCGTTCCGTTCACAGGAAAAGAAGGCGATTGTCAGCAGACAGATAAGAAGAGGATATCTTTTCATGGTATGCTATTGTTTTACGATCCAACTGGCGGCTTTGTTCAACTGCTCGTCAAGGGCGGAGACGGCATCCATGGCGGATTGGACGGAACTGTCTGCATAGATCTTCACGAAGGCGCCCTTGGCCTGGCAGTCTTTCAGGGCCTTGATGGCGGCGTCCATCCGCGACTGGATGGCAGAAGCATCCGCATAGCCCAGGTCCTTCAGGAGCGTCAGGATCGAATTCGCGGCAGGGGAGGACACGTCACGGCCGCCGTACAGGGTGTACTGGATGGACAGGATGTTGTCGATGAAATCCTGGAAAGACTTCTCGCTGTAGGGCGACTCGATGTAATTGACATCCTCGCCGGAGTGGGCGTTGCCCATCTTGACATCGGCCACCTCCGCGCAGATGTTGGAGCAGCCTCCGGTCAGGATGGTCGAAAGGACTTCCTCCCAGGTCTCGAAGGAACTGCCCAGTTTGGCTGCGCCGAGCATGTTGGCGCCATAGATCTTTCCGTTGATCTGCGTTTCTGCCTCGATTTCCTCCATCCGGTCCGTGTATTTCTTCCCGGCATCCGGGTTCCAGGAAGCGTAAAGCCGGTAGCAGTTGTCCCGGAGGTCCCCGGCGACGGCCGTGGCATAGACCAGTTCCTGTTCGCCGGTGACATTGTATTTGGTGAAGGCCTTATCGCTTTCCTTTCCCTGCAGGGCGGCTACGGTGCGGTTCTTCCCTTCGCGGAAAAGGATGAACTCGATGCCGTGGAAACCCAGGAGTTCCTGACCGAGTTTGGCACCGGCATAGGCGATGCCGTCTTCGCCCTTCAGCATGGCCATCTGGTCGGAGTTGCTGAGCGCCGTGGCGAGGGCCTCGACATCCAGCGGCCAGGTGTCGATGTGCGGGTCGATGCCGAAGGTGGTCGCAGGGCCGTAGAGGAAAGCCTCGGACTGCTCCCAATATTTGCGGGCGTTGAGGAAGGTGGTGCAGATGGCATCCAGGTCGCCCTGCGTCAGGGACTTGACACCCTTCTGTGACGCCGCATCCAACGCCTGGTAGAGTTTATCGCTTTCATCGGCAAGCGCCTTGTAGGTGGCGTACACGACGTTGGGGACATAGTTTTCCACGACGGCGGCCATCTTCTTCTGCGTTTCGGTAAGGCCGTTCCCCGCGGGGGTGGGTTTTTCACAAGCGACAAGCAGGGCGCCGGTCGCCACTGCTGTCAGTGTTTTGATCAAGTACTTCATGGTGATTATTATATTAATGGTTTATCGCTTGAAAAATGCCATGTAGGTGACGCCGAGGCTGATGGAAGGCTCCGGGTTGTAGGGCGCTTTCAGGAACCGGCGGGAGTACTCTCCCTTGATGGCGATTTCCGGGATCGGGAACCAGTTGAATCCGGCGGCAATCCGGTGCCTGTCTGTATAGGGATAGTCCTGCTGGTCTGCGGAAGGGATGTAACTGTCATAGTACTCGTATCTGCCAAAGAGTAAGAGGCGGCTGCCGGATACACCGAACCAGGGGAGGATGTCATACCCGGCCTCCATTCCGGCCGCAAGGGCCTGCTGCCCGACGGGCGTCTTCCTGTAGGGCGCGTTATTGGACGACAGGTTGCGCTTGATGGTGGAGATCGTCGCAGCGTCTCCTACCCGGCCATAATCCGCATTCCCCCTGACAATGAGGCGCTTCCCATGATAGGCGAAGTCAAGGGCCGTGATGAAAGTATGTCCCTTCACATTGGCATAGCGGGTGTTGTGGAGGTCGTTGGGATAGGAGTTGTGCATGGCTTGGCCGTAGAAGGCACTGAGGCCGATGCGAAGCCCTTTCACGCTGTAGTTGTCCACACGGGCGGCATAACCCAGCCGGTTGGCGACCCTGTACTCATACGGAGACTTGGCACCGTAGTGGACGAAATGGTCGCGGTCGAACATGAAACCGTCCAGCCCGGCCGTGACAAGCAGCTCATAACGCCAATGTTGCGTCTTTCCCCAGAGGCTGATCCCCGTATCATGCCATGTGGACGGCAGGATGGTATACTCTCCTTCAGGGCGGTAGACGGTAAAATAGTTCAGGGGTTCATGGGCATTGTTCAGTCCGCCTACGGGAACGACGACGTGACCGGCCCGGACGTTGAACTCCGGACGGAAGGATTTCTGGATCCAGAACTGTTCCAACTCCAGTTCCCCGCCTTTTTCGATTTCCGACTCCCATTCGCCGGCTTCCGTGAATTCCTTCTCCACGGCGCTGCCCGTGCCGGTATGCTCGAATTCGACTTCCGTCTGCATGCTCCATCCCTTGCCGAAGTCATACCCCAGGTAGATGACCGCATGCGGGATGTCGAAGCGCCCGTGGGAGGGGTCGCCCGCATACTCTTCGGGACGGGAATAGCGGTAGACATTGTCGCTGAAATAGTTCCGCGAGTAGGCGGCCTCACCGTACCCGCCGATGGTAAGCTGCTGGGCGGAGAGGGTGCAGGAAGCGGCAACCAGAATGATCAGGGCACAAATACGTCTCATTGGAGATCCCATTTTTAATCATGCAAAGTTACCCGGCAAACGGCTTCCGGGCAATCCCAAGATATGCTGATTTCCCAGCCTTCCGGGAAGGGGCCATCAGGGCTTTTCCGCCTGTTGCAATCACTATTTTTGGGGATTTGAAATGAATCCGGTTCGCCGTACCTTTGCATCATGTCAGCAGCGTTCAGTACGACCATGAAAATGGCGGAACTCCTGGAGAAGGACCCGTCCCTCATCGGCGTTTTTTCGCGGATGGGGTTTCCTTTCGGTTATGGCGATTCCTCGGTAGCCGAAGTCTGTGCGGAAGCCGGAACGGATCCGGATACATTCCTTCTGATATGCCGGGTCTATTCCCAGGAAGGCTACCGGCCTGCGCGGGAAGAACTGGAGAAGGCAGACCGTTCCGTCATCGTCAAATACCTCAGCATGTCCCACAGCCACTACATGAATGTAGCCATGAAGGACCTGGCCGCCGGCCTCGGACGGATGATCGTCCCCTGCGGGGATGAGACGCAACGTGTCATCTGGAGCTTTTTCACGGACTTCAAGGAAGAGCTGCAGAAGCATTTCGCCTTTGAGGAAGAGTGTGTCTTCCCCAACATGGACAGTCCGGATGCCGACATCCCGGAAGAGGACCATTCGGCCGTGGAAGAGACACTGGAAGATCTCAAAAGCCTGGTAATGAAGCATCTCCCCGCAGATGCTGACCAGCAGGAAGCGTTCAAGGTGCTCTCGGCCATCAGTTCCCTCCAGGACGACATCCGGAAGCATATCCTTCTGGAAGAGACCGCCCTCTCATGGCATGCCGACGAAAACCAGGATGACAATGCCTTATCCCAGCGGGAGAAGGAAATCCTCTCCTGCGTGGCCAAGGGAATGCTCAACAAGGAAATCGCCGACCATCTCAACATTTCCATCCACACCGTGATTTCCCACCGCAAGAACATTACCCGGAAGACGGGCATCAAGACGGTCTCCGGCCTGACGGTGTATGCCCTCCTGAATGATCTGGTGGATATCCATTCTATTGAATGACAGGTCCTTCTAGGCCCCGCACTTGGGTAAGGGGAGTCATGCGCCCTGCCGCTCTGAATCTGTCGGACGGATGCTCAGAGAATTTTCATGGCAATATGGGCACAGGCCTCGGCATCGGCGAGGGCGTGGTGGTGGTTCCTGAGGTCGTAGCCGCAGGCGGCGGCGACTGTCTGCAGCCGGTGGTTCGGGAGCCTCTTTCCATAGTATCGTCTCGATGCCCACAGCGTGTCGTGGAATTCATAGTCCGGATAGTCCATCCGGTACACCCGGAACACCTGCTTGAGACAGCCTTCATCGAAGGGGCTGTTGTGGGCGACCAGGGGCAATCCCTCAATCAGGGGCTCCACCTTCTCCCAGACACGGGGGAACACGGGCGCGTCATCCGTATCCTCGGGGCCCAGACCGTGGACCTGGCGACAGAACCATTGGTAGTACTCCGGCTCCGGGTGGATCAGGCTATAGAACCGGTCCACGATCACCCCGCCACGCACGACAACGACTCCCACGCTGCAAACGCTGCTGGGACACTCGTTGGCGGTCTCGAAATCAATCGCTGCAAAATCCCTCATGGCTTGTAGGATTCATCCATGTGCGCCTGAACGGGCTTAATCTTCCAATACTTCCAGATAGAAACTCACCGGTCGGAAACCGTCGTTACAGGAGATCATCGCGCTCATGGGGTTCTTCATCCACCCGTCGAAGAAATTGCCTTCCCCCCGGGCCAGTGCTTCCACGAATTCCCGCATCGATCCCCAGGCCGACTCGCACATGCCATTGGGCCGCTTCCCGTCCTCCGAGATCCAGCTCTGCCCGATCAGGACATCGCAGGCATGGAGGATCGGGTTCTCATACCGGGCCATCAGGTCCGGGTACTCCGTCTTCCTGACGGCCGTAATCTTCACTCTGTTCATCATTTCACTGGATTGCATAGGGGAGTATGGCATTGCCCCGGACCCTTCAGCCGAGCGTGATGCTTTCGATTCTCAGGCGCAGCGTTCCGGAGGGGACCTGTGCTTCGGCGATTTCGCCGACCTTCTTGCCCATCAGGGCGGCGCCGATCGGGGAATTGAGCGAGATCTTGCCAGCCTCGAGGTCCATCTCGTGCGGGCTGACGATCTCGAATTTCATGCGGGCATTCGTCGAGAGGTTCGTGAATTCGACCCGGCTCAGCAGGCTGACCCTGTCTTTGGGGAGGGCGTCGGGGTCGATCACGCGGGAATGCTCCAGGACTTTCTGCAGGAAACGGATGCGGCTGATGGTCTTCGCCTGGTTCCGCCTGGCTTCGCGGTATCCCGCATTATCGCTTCGGTCTCCCTGGGCGCTGGCCTCCGTAAGGTCGTCCTTGATCTGGGGGTACACCTCGTTGATAAGATGCTTCAGCTCGGCAGAGATCTCGTCGTATCGTTGCTTGGATAAGTATTCCATGGCTCAAATTTACGCTTTTTTCGGCGAAACACATCAGAGGCCGGTAAAACTGGATTAATTGTACGAATCCTTCTTTTCCCAAAATAGATTCACGGCTGCCGTGACAGGGTCAAGCGGCAGGTTTTATTTCTATATTTGCATTCGAAAAAACGGGTTTTCATTGTATTCTATGAAACATACAGCATTTTTACTGGCACTTGTAGCGGCGTTGATGTGCTGCTCGTGCCGCAACAACGCAGCAAAGAGCGGGATAACCCCGGAACAGGCCTTCGAAGGCGTCAGCAACTATTGCCACGGCGAGTATGACTGGAGCGCGGCAGAAGACAATGGCTCAACGATGACCCTCGAGATGGGAGAGGGGACTGAAACAGAATACCAGGTAGTCTTCCGCAGCTATACCGGAGCATACGTGTATTTCTACGTCGACAAGAAAAGCGGCACCACCCGGATGGTGGAGCACGTACCCACCCTTGGCATCACTGAAGAATCCGGCACCATAGAACTGAAGGATTACTTGTAAAATGAAAATCAGAATCACTGCCGTCAGGAAGGCTTCATACCCGGATTTGATG
>JAEEVC010000022.1 GCA_016287075.1 Bacteroidales bacterium
ATCGCCCCTCGGCGAACCGCCTCCGCAGGGGGCAGGTCCTGACGGCGCCCTCTGATTTCGCGAAGGCCCGGAACGTAGTCCTGGAAATGACGGACTCGCTGGTGCTCGACCTGGTGGAAAAAGGCCTCCTGACCGACCAGATGGTCCTGAGCGTGAATTATGACACGGAAAACCTGTCCGATCCGGAGCGGCGGCGCGCTTACCGCGGGCCGGTCGTGACCGACTACCTGGGCCGCCAGGTCCCGAAACCGGCCCACGGCAGCGTTCCCCTCGGGGATCCGACTTCTTCGACATCGAAGATCCTGAAGGCGGTCGGGGAACTCTATGACCGGATCGTCGATCCCGCGCTGCTGGTGCGCCGGCTGACGCTGGGTGCCGGGCGGGTTGTCCCGGCCGACACGCCGGGCGGGACCCAGCTGGACCTGTTCGGCGACCCGGCGGCGGATGAACGCGAACGCAGCCGCCAGGAGGCCATCCTTTCCATCCGGAAGCGCTTCGGCAAGAACGCCATCCTCAAGGGCATGAACTTCGAAGAGGGCGCGACGGCCGTCGAGCGCAACAAGCAGATCGGAGGGCACAAGGCATGAAGGACTACGACGACATCATCCGTCTTCCGCACCCGGAGCCGCGGAACCATCCGCGGATGCCGCGCCTCGAACGCGCGGCGCAGTTCGCGCCCTTCGCCGCGCTGACCGGTTTCGAGGAGGTCATCGCGGAGACCGAGCGGAAGTATATAAAAGAGAATCAGTAAGCGCGTTACTCTTCCGGCAGGTCACGGACGCAGCGGATGTACTGGCTTCCGCTGCCGATGGTGATGTTGCCGTCCTTCCCCTTGACATTCCAGGATACTTTCTTCAGTTCGTTGGCGTTGCCGGTCGATGCATAGTCCTTCCCGTTTCCGCCGACCGTGTAGTTGCCTGTCGCCGCGCCGCAGTAGATCCAGTTGCTCACGAGGGTGGTCCTGCAGCTGTTCCACCAGTTGTTGTCGGAAAAAATCATCATGACGGCCGCTTCACGGATGTTGGGCACGCGGTACCCTTCCGGGCAGGGTGATTTGCCTTCAAGGAGGGTATTGTAGATGTATCTGTAGTTGATGCCGAGGTCGTTTGTCGATCCGGTTGCGGTGGAAATATCCACGTAAGGGCCGGTCTGGAAGCGTTTCCAGAGGCGGGAACTCTGTCCGAATTCGTTTTCCGGTTCCAGTTCGACCGAAGAGAAGTAGCGCAGCGATTTCTCGTTGACATTCCGGCAGTCGTAGGTGTAGGTGGTATTCGCGTTGATGGCGGCCGTGGAGGGGGTGGCAATGACCAGGGAGACCGGGAGTGAATTCACATCGCCGATGACGCTGGCCGCGGAGGCCGGGTCCAGCTGTTCTTCATCCATGCCCAGGTTCCGTACGCACCGGGTCGTGAAGCGTCCCTGCTTGTGGCTGTTGTCCCAGTAAACGTCCATGTGATAATAGCCGTTGCCGATGTTCGGGCCCTCTTCCGCACGGATCATGTCCGGCAGATACTTTTGCGTGTTCGTGTTCCTGTTGATGGTGCTGGAAATGTAGTGCAGGCGCCAGCGGTCGCAGCCGGCGAACGGGTCTCCCGCGGGATAGACGCCGTTCCGGTCCGCCCAGGACTGGGAATAGGTCATGGCCTCATCGGAGAGGCCCTGCCCGCCCAGATACAGGTCGATGATCTGTTCACTGGAAGCCATGTACCAGCGGATCTCTTCCGGATCGATGATGCCGTCGCCGTCGTTGTCGCGGTTCCGCATCAGGCAGGACCAGCGCATCGTAGCATCGGTATCGTCGTCCGGATCATCTTTCAGGAAGATGTAGTTGGCATCATTCTCCGAGGTGAAGTCGAGGTGGGCGTCCCAGCGGTCGCCGCTGACCCATTGCCCGCCGGAAAGGAGCTGCCAGTTCGATGCCGAATTGTAACGCCCGTTGAAGCGGCTGTTGGCGGGAAGCTGGATGTAGGGGTTGATTTCCCCGGCATAGCCGGTGTGGTTCGAGCCGCGCGAGTAGGCATGCTCCCGCTGGCTGAAGAACCAGACCAGCCCCTCCGTCTCGTCAACGACTTCCGTCCCCCAGGCCGTCGGCAGTTCTTCTGCGCTCCTTCCCAGGTTATAGGGCGTCTGGATGGCCCGCTGGCGGATGGTGATGACGGAGCCGGTGGCGGTGCTTTCGCGGTCGAGGCTGAAGTAGCTGTCGCACAGGAGGAACATCATCCGGTTCGGCTGGTTGCAGAAGGTCTTCCAGAAATCCTGCCTGCCCGCATGCGTGATGGGGTGTTCGTCGTAATAGAACTCATCTACATAGACCGTGACATAGATCCGTTTCCGGCAGGCGAATTCCTGTGCCTTGGCTTCTTTCTGTTCCTGGGACAGGCCGGCATAGAGGGGGTTGGAGTTCAGACCGCAGCCGCTGATGCCGTTCGCCAGGTCGGGATCCCGCCAGGCCCAGTCATACCATTCCTGGTCGAACTCCGGCCGGAAATCGTTGGGCTCTCCCGCGAGCGATAGGGCCTTCTGCTGCCGGAGGTACTGGCAGAACTGCACGACATCCATGAGTTCTCCGCTGCCGTCTCCCGGGTAAGGATGGTTGTTGTGCCGGTAGGGGAATGCGCCGTATTCGGCCCTGTAATAGGGCAGGGAGGGGTCATTGTCGGGGTCGTTCACGCGGAAATGGACCCATTTGTAGTCGAAACCGGAGGGAACGTCCGCATCCCCCACGCGGGGAGGGATCCCTTCTTTTCCATAAGGGGTCTTGACATACCAGTAGCAATGGTCCAGGTCGATATGCGCTTCGTCGAAACTGAAGACCCGCTGGCCGTAGTGGGCGTCGAAGGTGTAGGTGCTTTCCTTGGCGATGCTGACACCGCCCATCGCTCCGGAGTTGGCTTCCTCGAAAGGAAGGGGGCTGTCCGGTTGGGAGGTGGTCACCTCGAGGAGGATTTTGTCCACGCCGAGGATGTTCACGGTGTAGGTGTAATAGGTGTTCCGCAGGATGTCGTAGTTGTCCCTGTCGGCGGCGAAGTCGCCGAGGTGGATGATATAGGTGACATCGGCGCAGAGCGTCTGGTCCTTGGCCTCGGAACTCACGCTCACTTCCATGTTCAGCGTCCCCTTGATGATGACATAGGTGCCCGCCTCGGGCGCATTCTCCCACCGGCGGTCTGTCGATACGTCGTATTTCCCGGTGACGGGATCCTTGAAGCGGAGGTCGCGCTTGTGGTAGTCGCCGCCCGTGCTCCCCTGGCGGTGGGTGCTTTCGCGGTTCTCCATCATGTAGAAGGTGAAGCCATAGACCGGATTCTGCGTTTCTTCCCCGCGGGTTATTTCCGTCGGGATGGGCATCGAATCGAAGTAGCCGTCCGCTCCGGCATCCGGTCCGGTACCGACGGCCCCTTCGAAGACGGTGCAGCCTTTGGGCACGTTGACGACCTGCCAGCTCTCCGGCTTGAAACTCATGAGTTTGCGGTATTCGGCCTCATCGCCTTCCCCGTCCAGGGAAGCATGGCCGACCGGGACCTGGATGTTGAACTGGATTTTCGCATCCATGCGCTCCAGCGGGAGGTACCAGTCTTCCGTGTATCCGCTTCCGCCGCTCCAGAGCATCTTGTTGGAATTGCCGACGATCTTGACGGGGCTCCTGAACCCCGTCATGGGGAAGTAGCCGTTCCGCTGGATGGTATTCTGGTGCAGCCGGGCCGTCAGGGACAGGAGCTGGCTTTCCGTCCGGATGAGGTTGAGGCTCTCCGGGGAAACGTTGATCATGTCGCCGTCAATGTTGGCGATCGCATAGAGCCGGGCCCCTGTGTATTGGGGGGCTTTGATGCGGATCCCGCCGTTTGTCCATTTACTGTCGTCCGGGCTGTCGGGCGTGTATGCGCCGTACGTGTCGCTTTTGTCAACCGTATTGTTGACCCACCAGCCGTCGAACAGGCCGGCCATGACGTCCTGTTGCGTGCCCAGATTGCCGCTGTCAAAGAAGTGGGCATAGAGCCGCTTGGTCCCGTCCTCATTGAAGATGAACAGGAAGATGTTCTTCACGCGGGATTCGCCGATGATGCCCGTGTCGCTGCGGGTCTCGATGCTTACTGCGCCGAAGGCCGAAGCCGAGAAGGGGAGGGTGACCCAGGTCTCGGGGCCGGTTGTATCCTCATCCGCAGGCTGCCCCTCGCGCGTGCAGCCGCCGAGCAGGACCATCAGTAACAGGAAAGACAGGGTGAAACTTCTTTTCATCGGCTATTCGAAAGTTATGCTTCCCTCCCTGGCGTTCCAGGGAATGACCTTGAATTCCAGGAAACCGCCGTCCGGGTGCACGGACGTGAAGATATTCACTTGGATAAAGTCGTTCCGGTGGAGTTCGCCGAGGTCGGCGGGCTGTTGCGAGACGGGGTCGATCACCTGCAGGTCCACCACCCGGGAGGCGTGTGCCGGCACTCCGCTGGTGAGGGGATAGAGCATCCACATGTTGGTTATGGTGTTCCGGGTGGCGCTGCCGTAGCCGTCCCGGTTCAGATAGACGGTGGTTCCGGTGGGATAGGCGCTCCGGAAGCCCAGGCCCTGGTTGCCGCTGGCGGTGAAGTTTTCCGGGGCATAGTGGAAATAACCCACGGAGGTGGATACGAGGCGGATGCTGTTGTTATTCGTCACGATGTTCTTGTCCCAATACTGCCCCGTGAGCTCGTTCATGATGTTGAAATTCCAGTCGCCGGTCTTCTCAAAACTCCATACGAAGACCTCGTAGCCCCCGTTGAGGTGGAAATCGGTCAGCGGCGTTCCGTCCTTGGCCCGGATGGTCCCGTCGGAAGCGACAAGCAGGGCGGTGGAACGGCTCCCGCCCTGGATGTTCCTGTCGAGATATTCCCGTTCGGAACCGCTGGACTGGTTATAGTTCTCCACCAGGATGCGCTGATTGGCGGCACCGCTGTTGAGGGTATTGTCGTACAGGAAGCCGCGGTCCTGCTGGACCGGCTTGACCAGGAATTTGTAATGGCCTGCGTTATAGGCTGTTTTCAGCGCCGCCATCGTGCGGATGGGCGTTGCTTCCGCGAGGCTGATTTCCTGTGAACTGATACCGGCATATTCCACGTCGATCATGTACCGGTACTTGTCCGCTCCGCGCTTGCTTTCCAGGACATAGGCATCATAGACCACTTGCTGCTCTTCCGGTTCCAGGACCATGGTCCCGTCCCCGGAGTAGGGGTGGATGGCATGCGGGGAATCCAGGACCGGCGTGCCGGTCCATGCCGCACCATACCTGCTGTCGTCGCCGGGATCGAAGAGGAATGCCCTGTCCTGGGCGAACGGGGTCTTGAAGGAGAAGGCATTGAGGCTGAGCCGTTCGGACGTGCTTTCATTGTTGAGGACAAAGCGGATGCGGGAGTAGGTCCGCACCAGTTCCGCCTGGATTTCGTTCGTCCCGGAGAGCACCAGGAAATCCTGCTTGAATGTCAGGGGCTGCGGCTGCTGCTCGCAGACATACTGGGAAACGCCGTTGTCGGCGGCGGCAAGGACTTGGTAGCGGAAGAAACCGGGCCGGTCGTCGGGGTCGAAACCGGAAAGGCCCGATTCGGTATCAAATCCGGCCAGGAGCCCTTCCAGGATGGAGGTGAAATCGCTCCCCGTCCCGTCATCCGGGAGTCCTGCATAGTCCCGTGTGCCGCTTTCTGCGGGAATCGACTGGAGGGGGGAGTAATTGGCGACGGCGTAAAGCCTGTAGGTGCCGGAGCGCAGCTTCTCCACCGTACCGTGCATGGGAACGAGATAGTTGAAATGAACGCGTGCACACGTGGAAAAGATGGTCTCTCCGGGAAGGAGGGTCCCGTCGCTTCGGCAAAAGCCGTTGAGTCCGTACGTGCTTTCGTCGGTGCAGTAGTCGGGGCTTCCGGCATACAGGTCACGGTAGCCGATGAGCTGGTTGTCGGTCTTCCGTACGAGGAAGAGGGTGAGCCGGTAAATGGCCTGTCCGTCCACGAGCCGGTCCCAGTCATTCCAAGCGGCGGCATCAGCGGCAGAAACCGCTCCGTCGGCATATCCGGCGCTCCGGGTCTCGATAGCGGGAAGCCGCAGGCTGATTGTCAGGTCGGCGGCACCGTCCGACTTGTCAGGCTCGATTCCCCGGCAGGCCGACAGGCCTGCAACGGCGAGAAGCAATATGCGGAAGAACTTGCTCATGGGCTAAAACGCAATGGAATAAGAGGAGTCCAGCCGGTTCCATTCCTTGATGGTGATGAAGACATCGACGTCCAGCCGGCTGATGACCACATGGAAAGTATAGCGGTATCCCGGTTCCAGGGCGTGGTGGACCACGCCGTCCGCATCCGTGAAGGCATCGGGGAAGTTGATCCGGAACACGTTGCCCATGCTGCTTTCCGTTATGAAGCAGAGCTGGGTCCCGGGGTGGAGCTCCTGCGGGACCATATAGACGTAATGGTTGCTTCCCGTGAAGATGGCGCCCTTGTCGTCGGGATCCGCGGAGGCCGTGTAGGCCGTCGCGCTGACGTTTTCCGTGTCGGTCCTGTAGAAAGGGATGCCCGCAGAATAGTTCCATTCATACATCCTGGTACCGGGTGCGGGTATATCCATGATATACCAGTCGACATGGGTGGCGCCGGCTTCCGTCCCGTCCCCGAATACCAGGAGCGCGTAGTTGCCGAACGTCCCGGCGGCGGTGTTCTCCAGCCACATGCCCAGGAGGCGGTCGGAATTGTAGAACCCCGCTTCTTCTTTGTAGCTGAAAGTGAATTGCACGGCGGACAGCATGTGCAGCATGTTCAGCTTGACGTGCTGCTGCAGGGAAGCCCTGTCGGACAGCACCACTTTCTGGTAGGCGGCCATGAGATCCTCCTGCTGCCTTTCCGTGTGGTATTCGGCGATAAAGGTCGTGGCGCTCGTGTTGTTGGCGAGTTGTACGCCGTCCGGGTAATAAGCCCGGAAATAATAGGTCTCTTCCGGCCGCCAGTAAACCTCGGCGAATCGGTCGGTCCCCCCTTCGCTGACGACGGTGTTCCAATACGATTCGTTTCCGGTCCCATCTTCGCTGTGATCCGGATTCGGATTGTTTTCATGGCCTTTGTCCCCGACGGGGCGCCACTGGAGTTTCACGCCCTGGAACACGTCATTGGTCGTTTCCGTTCCCCGCTGCATGGCTGCCCAGAGCCCGATGGCCTTGTCTCCCTGACCCGGCGTGCACGACTCGCGGAGCTCATCCGCGTCCGTAATCATGGCGCGTGTGGGAGCCGGCGTATGGGTCACCTCGAAGCGGATGGCGGCAGAAGCCGGTTCTGCAGCCGGCTGTTTGCTGCAGGCGGCTGCGACTCCGAGCGCGAGAACAAGGAAAGGACGGATTCTCATGGCCTGTCAGAGATTGAGATGCTGTTCGGGGTTGAAGTCGCTCCACACATCCACCGTCGGATCCACGAAGATCTTGAACAGGTTGATGGTCAGGTCGTACGTATAGCGGCGCCCCATGACCCAACCCTCGATGGGGGATTCCGTGGCATCGGTGTAGTAGCCGCCATCGTTGCCCGTTACCAGGTCGGCCGTCTCGGTAAGGGTCATGCTTTTCCCGGAGGCGATGATGGTTCGCGTATAGGTGACCTCGACCGTCACATGATGCTCTTCCCCTCCGGCCGGGTGGTTGAGCGGCTGGGGGATGAGCATCAGGGCATTGGGCGCTGTGAAATAGTCGTTTTCGGGTGTGGCGCTTTCAAAGAGCCGCTGGCCTTCTTCCTCGGTGGCGGTGTTCTCATAGGCGGTGTATGCGGTCTCTGCGGCATCGTCGTCGATATGCCATCCGGCGCTGCCGCCGATGTGCTGGTCAAAGCTGCCTTTTCCCCATACATTCTTGATCACGATCCGCTGGAGCCGGATAACCTGGGCGGCGTCCTCGGGAATCCTCGCCCGGATCCTGAAAACGATGGAGCACAGGGCGTGGTGGAAACAGAGGTCGATGCCGTTGCGGCTTCCCTGGTCTCCGCTGTCTTCATCATAGGGATAGCCCGCTGACGGAGAATAGTCGGGGCGCTTTTTGTCCAGGTGCCTGTCGCTGTAGAGCAAGTCGTACTGACGGCCGCCTTCCCTGGGCGAGAAGCCGCTGAACTGGAATCCGTTGTCCCAGCTGTGGACAAGGCCTGTCATGTCCTCTGACGCCATGGACGGGGAATAGGCCTGGAGATTGAGCCGGAAGTTCGGGCGCGCTGCGGCCGGCGGCCAGTAATAGCGCGTCATGGGCTCCCAGGCATCATAGGCCGCGTTGTAGGCGCATTCTTCGTCCTGGATGAAATAGCGGCTTTTCTGTGCGGCGCCCAGGTTCGCGAAAACGTCGTCTCCATCGAGCGCAAATACGGAAAAGTGCTCCCGGGTGTCATATCCCGCCGGCATTTCGGCGTTGGACAGGCCGGGATCCGTCCGGGTCTGCAACTGGACGGCGGGCTTCTGGAAGAGGATGGCCATGCGCGGTGCGGTCCCGCCGGGGACATCGACCGTACAGCTTCCGGCAGCCAGAAGGAGAAGAAGGGCGAAGTGCGTCTGGGCTTTTCTCATTGTCCTGGGTGATAGGCGTTGTCGGACAGGGTGAAGATGCCTTGGCATACGCCGGTCAGGACTGCGGCGGTAAAAAAACGCCGCAGTCCTGGCCCCGTATGCGTCAGGCCGGAACATCAGTTCTGGTAAGGGAGGTCGATGTTGATGTCGGAGACTTCCACGAAGGCTTCGACCTTCGGATCGAAGATGATGGGATCGAGGGTGAAGACCAGCGTGTAGAAGTACTTGTGGTTGATGAGCCAGTAGTCGACATCGTAGTCCTCGGTGGCGCCGTTGTACTTCTTGGCCTGTGCGCCGGCGAGGGAGACGGTGCTGCTCAGGTCGCTGTAGGTGTACTCCTCCGTACCGAGGGTGAACTTGTAGTTATAGGTGACCTTGACGGAGACCTCGTTGGTGCTGTGGGCAAGGGCCTGCGGCATGGGGAGCATCATCTTGCCGTAGTCGCCGAAGGTCTTGGCGGCAGCGGCGTCGGCGGTCGTGACTTCGGTTGCACCGGTGAAAACGGTGTAGGTCGTCTCGTCGGCGGCGGGGACCCAATACGGGGAAGCCGTCAGGGCATTGTCCTTGTTGAAGGTGATGCTGCCGGCGGCGGCGTCTGCATAGTCGTTGGTGGCGTCGCCCTTGCGGTTCTCGTGGAATTCACCTTTGTTGTTGGCGTTCAGCACTTCGATCTTGGTGACCGTGAACTCGTGTTTGGCGTTCGCGGATGCCGGAGCATAATCCTGGTCGGTAACGACGCGGAACTGCACGGCGCTGAGCGCATGGCGGAAGATGAGGTTGACACCGTTGTGGGTGAAAGCGGAGTTGTCCTCGTCATCGTAAGGCATGCCGTTGGCCGGCGTATAGGCGCTGCGCTGCTGATAGAAGTTGTAGTCGCTGTAGAGGACATCGACCTGCTGGTCCATGTTCGTCGAGGCAACGAAGTTGGAGATGGTCAGACCCGTGGTCCAGGCGTTCGCGACAGTCCCGCTGCAAGGGGTAAGGGCGGAAGGGGAGAACGCGTGGAAGGTCAGATAACCTGCCTTGGGCCAGAGGTAAGACGTCGCAGGAGCCCAGTAGTCTCCGGTGGCGTTGTAGGAGCATTCTTCACCGGCTGCCGGGAAGAAATCCGTGCTGGGAACCGTCGTGTTGTCGGACGTGAAGGCGGCGTAGGCGGTGAATTTCTCGTAAGTGGAGCCGTCGCCGGTGTAGGTGGCGTTCTGCTCGCCGTGAAACTCCGCACGGGTCGTGGTGCGCTGTGCGATGGGGGAGAAGCCGATGGCAACGTCGTCGGCGGGGTCAGCGTGCCGTTCGTTCCGGGTGCAGCCCGCGAGCGCTACGCAGGCGATGGCTGCCATGATCACAACTTTTTTCATGCTTTGTTAAATTTGTTAAAACGATAGATTATAATGATTTGAATTAAATATTAATGGTACTTCCCACGTCGTTCCAGTCGCCGACGGCGGGGTTGAGGCCCCCTTCCTTTTCTTCCGGCGGCAGGGGAGGCGGGGGGATTTCGATCACTTCGTCAATGATGAGCCATTGGCGGAGGAGGGCGTCCTCCCGGAGGAAGACTTCCTTGATGGGGATGGTTTTTTCGAACTGCTTCCCGTACGTGGTGACCAGTTCGAAGGAAACGGTGAGGTCGTTTTCGGCATCGGGCAGGCGGCCGAAGGTGCCGAAAGTGCCGTAGATGCATTCGAAATCAGCACCTTCCTTGCTGTAGGACCCGTTCAGCATGTCGAAATAGAGCGTTGCTTCCCCGCCATCGGTGAAATTGCTGTCCGAAAGACGGACCTCCCTGCCCATGCCGGTCAGCAGCACGGAGGCGGCCGACAGGTATTGGGCACCTGTCACGCCGACCTGCAGATAATAGGACTTGACCACGCTCCGAGCCAGGAACCATGGCTCCCCGTTGGTATTGCGCAGGGTGTCGATTCCCTCATGGAAGCCGACAGCAAGTCCTTCCGCCCGGGCGACGAACAGATGGTCGGCATCGTAACGGATGGATTCCTGACTGGATCCCGGGTCACGGCTCGCCAGCCGGCTCCGGAGCATCGGGGCGATCGTATTGGTATAGGCGAGCATCGTATGGAAATCATACTCATTCCCGACCACGGTCGATTCCGTACCGAAATTGTATGCGAGGAGGTCGTACTGGCCGGCCTCGGCGAGGATGTATCCATAATAATAATGCCCCCGCTCATCGTCTCCCTGGCCCCGGAGATAGCGCTCGCCCACCATCCGGCCGGTTCCCGGCTCGAACAGGGCGACGCGCATGATGTCCGGCCTGTGGTAGGCAGGATGGTGGAACTTTTCGTTGTAAAAACCCGTGGTGATGTTGAGCAGGTGCTCGTCGATGTAGATGCGGACATAGCTCATGTTCCCCGTCTCGGAGAGCGGGCGGAATTCGCAGGATACGGAAAGCATCAGGAGCATTCCGGCCAGGATTCCATCGGCTATGTGTTTCATCACCCGGGTCATTTCACGCGATATCTGATCAGGATCGGGCGTACGAGCGACACCTTGACCTGGGTGGGACCGAAATAGTGGAGGATGCCCTGGTTCTCCCGGTCGCGCCATAGGATCTGCCAGTCCTCCGAAGGGATGTAATGCTGATAAGGGATGCGGGCGTAACCCGCACTGACGGACAGCTCCATGTTCCAGTGACGGGTGAGGGGAAAGCTGTAGCCATAGGTAAGCCCCGCGCTCAGCACCGGATGGCACTGGTACATGCCGACCTGCCGTTCCCACTGGAGGTCGGTTTTGCCATAGAAACCGTAGAGGCCCAGGTAATGCCCGGTGAGGACGTCCCGGAGCACAAAGCGTCCGGATGCCGGCTGCGGACGGGGCGCGAACCACCAGCGGAATTCCCCGCCGAGCTGGAGATACTGGAGGCAGTACTTGAGCTCTTTCTTTGTCGCCCACCAGGGGAAATAATGCTCGAACTGAACGGAAAAGTGCTCTCCGACAGGAACTTCCACGGCATAGTTCAGCGCCGTGACGGCATCATAGAGGGCATTGGTCTTCCATGCGACGACCGTGCGGCACTTCCACAGCGCTTCGTCGGGTAGGAAGGTCCTTTGCGGGGGAACATGATGCGCCTGGAGAGGGGAGCGGTAAAGGCTCGCAACGACCTCCGGGGTGAACTTGAACGCAACGTCTCTGATGGCCAATTGTCTCCAATAGACGACGATGACGGCGCTGCGGAGCGGCTTCATGACCGTCTCCAGCAAGGCTTCGAACGTCCGGCCTTCGTCCAGCTGCCGGAGGGCAAGTTCCTTTTCCTGATCCGAAAGCTGCCTGTCCCGGAGGATATGGAGGATCTGCTCCTTGTCCCCGCCGGCGTAGAAATCGTTCACGGCCTGGGCCAGACCGGGCCAGTTCTCTTCCTGGCGCCGGATGAAAACCCGCTCTGGTCCGACTCCGGCCGTGGAGAGCAGATACTGGCGTGCAGCCTTCGTGCGCCGGTCCGAAAGCCAGACATTGTGGCGGTAGTCGCCTTCCGGGGAGGCCCATGCGAAAATCGCGATGGAATCGATGCCGACATTCCGTTCCAGCAGGCCCTGCAGGTCCTCTCCCTGCTCCCGGTTCCAGAGGTAATCCAGGTCGATGTCGGTCTTGTTCCGTCGGAAATAGAAGGTGAATTCGGTCTCCACCGTTTCGCCGTAATGCCGGCCGCGCTGGCGTTCGCCGTTGAGGTTCTGTTCGAGGGAATACCGCTGGAGGGAAGGGTCTCCATCCATGGTCTGTTCCGGGGTGAAACTCCCGTTGTAGCGCCTGCCGGCGAGGGGATCCGTCGGGAGCCGGAAAGATTGGGTGGAATCCGCGGGGGTACCGCTGAGTCCGGAGGCAAGAGGGGTATGGGAGGGATTTCCCGTGGAAACCGCCCCCATGGCCGTGAATTGGCATAAAGCCATGAAAACAAATAAGATGCCTCTTAAAATGCCCATCTGTTTTCCAGCATATTCCTATTCCTCTGGCTCTTCGGGTACCAAGGAATTGTGAAATAATAACCGGCATCACCAGTGGCATTTACCCGGACAGGGCTGCGAAGCAGCAGACACCGGTGATGCCGGTTATTATTTCTGTTTCTCCAAATGGAGTACGAATTTAGTAATAAAATAGGGAATAATGCAAGAAAAAAAAGGAAAAAAAACCCCGGAAATAGGGGCTACAATGCCTTGCAAGCAAGATTTTCTGCCGGTAAAAGAGTGTAAGTGGAACTGTTTTAGGCGCTTACTCCGAGAAGCCGTCGAGCAGTTGCAGGTACATGCCGGCTGCGCCGCCGACGTGGGATGGCATGAGGGGCGTGAAATTCGCGATCCAGGAGACCGGCCCGCCGGCGAAGCTCTCCATCGCCTTTTCCGCGTTGGCATACGGGACGACCTCGTCTTTCGGGACGTGGCAGAGGTGCACGGGGTGGACCGGCGTCCAGCCGGTGATGAGATTGTTGGCTTTCATGGCCGCCGCCAGCGCCTTGTATTCCTTCGATGCGGGATCCGCCATCTTGTCGGAAAGCATTCCGGCCATCTGGTGCGTCCCGGAGGCGCCGCGGATGCGGGAGGTGATCTCCGCGGCCGTATGTTCCTTGTCCCGGGTCCAGTCGAGGACATTGCCTTTGACCACCTTCTCCGTGAAGTAGTCCTCCGGCTCGATGCCGGCCATCAGCTCCGGGAAGCCTTCTTTCATGCCGATGATGATCAGCGGCAGGGCGCAGGGATAGGCCAGGTCTTCCGTTTCCTGGTAGACCTTCATCGTCAGTTCAAGGTCATAGGGCCCGCCGCCGCAGTAGCTCGCCTTCAGGGGAAGCAGGGCTTTCTCTTCTTCGGAACAATTGTTTTCCAGGTATTTATGCGCGGCCAGCGCCGAGGCGCCGCCCTGGGAATAGCCGACATTCATCAGTTCCCGGTCCTCCTGCAGCGCGATTTCGCGGTCCCGGAGGAAGTGCAGGACCGCGAGCAGGCCGTCGACCGAATTGCGGGCGGTCTGCTCCGCGCAGAGGTAGGGATGGACCCGGTCCCGGGAGACGCCAAAACCCTGCAGGTCCGGGAACACGGCGACATAGTCCAGCGAGGCCAGTCCGAAGAGGTAATCCTTCTTCTCGGTGGGGCACTCCGCATTGGCGCAGATGGTCGGATGGTTGACCAGCAGCAGTCCTTTCGCCCGGTGCCCGAAGTCGGAACCGGCCGGGAAAATGACCCGTTCGGAGAGGAGGACGGTCTCTCCCCTGGCATCCGTGCTCTCATAGTGGAGGATATAATCCCAATACCCCCATTCCGGCGAGCCCGCGCCGCTCTCGTCCTTCATCCGGAGGTGCAGTTTCTCGTTGTTGTCCTTGCACTTGGGCTGGAGGAACATGTTGAAGGTCCGCGTCGTCATGTCGGGATCCTTCAGGTCATAGGCCCATTCGGCGAAGGCCGTGCGTCCGAAATACGTGGAGTCTTTGGCTTCATACGCGACCCGCAGGTCCGCCGGGACCGGTTTCTCCGGCTCCTCGGGCTCTTCAGGCTCTTCGGGTTCAACGGGATCTTCCGGTTCGACGACCGGGTCCACCGGCTCCGGTCCGGGCAGCGGGTCCTTCTGGCACCCCGCTGCCGCGACGGCCGCGGCCAATATCATTGTCAGCCAACGCTTTTTCATACCTGCAAAGATAATGAATTCACGCAAATAACGTGTTGCCGTCCCCTCCTTTTTGCAGCAGCAGCGGTAGCAGGAGCGGAAGGCCGAGGAGGGCGATGGTGCTGCCGGCGGGTAGGCCGGCGAGCTGGGAGAGGATGTCGGCGAGGAGGGCGAGCGAGGCGCCGCTGAGAAGGGCGGCGGGAAGCACGTCGCGGTGGGCTGAAGAACCCATCAGGCGGCGGGCGAGATGCGGAGCGATGATGCCGACGAAGCCCACGGGACCGCAGAAAGCGGTCACGGCGGCCGTCAGGAGGCAGCAGGCGCCCAGAATGACGCGCCGGAGCCGTTGCACGTCCGCTCCGGCAAGCGTCGCGTAGGCGTCTCCGAACAGGAGCAGATCCAGCCCCTTCCGTCGCCACGAAAGGAGCACGAAACCGATGATGAGGGCCGCTGCCATCAGCGCGACGTCCGCATATCGGTTGCCGGAGAAACTGCCCGCCATCCAGCTGTAGAACAGTTTCAGTCCTTCTTCATGGGCGGTGTACTGCAGGATGGATGTCAGGGCGCTCAGCAGGAAGCCGAGCAGGACGCCGAAGATCAGCAGGGACGGCCCGGAGGCGATGCGCCTGGAAACGACGAGGAGCAGCAGGGAGACCAGCGTGGCGCCGGCAAAGGCGGCGGCGACCATCGTCACGCCGGTGAAAGCAGGCCACGCCGTGCCGAGCAGGACCACGGCGCAAGCCGCTCCCAGCCCCGCCCCGCCGCTGACGCCGAGGATGTGCGGGTCCGCCAGCGGATTGCGGAACAGGCTCTGCATGCCGGCTCCGGCGACGGCCAGCGCCCCGCCGCAGACAAGCGCCGTCAGCACGCGCGGGATCCTGAGTTTCCACAGGACAGCGCCTTCCGCCCAGGAAAACCCGCCCCCGCCGCAGGCCAGGT
This sequence comes from Bacteroidales bacterium, assembly GCA_016287075.1. Lineage (GTDB taxonomy): Bacteria > Bacteroidota > Bacteroidia > Bacteroidales > UBA932 > Cryptobacteroides. Next base: position 15,085 of record JAEEVC010000022.1, read on the forward strand.
CGGCTGCGGCGAGGAGGAGGAATCCGGCGCAAAGCGCGGGGAGATATGGTTTCGGGCGGGTCACATCCACTCCGGGAGGCGCTTATTCCTCCGGGAGGAACATCGGGTCCCAGGCGGGGAGCCGGATGGGCTCCTGGTCCAGCAGGCCGAGGATGTCCGCGGGCACGTACTTCTTCTCGACCACGAGCCGGAACATGTATTCGTCGAACCAGCGGTCGGTCATGATGAGGTTGCCCTTGTAGCCGTTGTCGGCCCCCCAGCTGTTCTCCACCATCCATTTGACGGGCTTGTCCCCGTCCATATCAACGGCGATGAGGGTCATCGCGTGGGAGGAGCCGCTGGCGTGGGTCTGCACGCGCTCCTTCTTGTCCATGCCAAAACTGACGCCGAAAAGACTCTCATAGTCAAATCGTTCCGGGTCGAGCACGCCGGCCGTCCGGTCGAGGAACTTGCCGACGTCGCAGGAGAAGTACATGGCGGTGTCGTCCTTGATGGAGGCGATGGCCATCTCCTTGATCCGCTCGATCGGGAGGTTGAGATAGACCCAGTTGTCGCCGTCATAAACATGGCGGTCGTAGTCGATCTCATAGACCTTGTTGTATTCGCGGCAGGGGTCGTTCATCACCATTACGTAATTGTGCTCCAGGTCCGCGCCGACGAACTCGTCATAGAAGGACCGGGGCGTATAGGTCTTCCGGCTCACGAAACCGCCCTTGGCGTCGTAGCGGGTCCAGGTGAACTCCTTCGGCGGCACGCCGAGGCAGAGGGCGAGCATGTGGTAGATCTCCTTCAGCTGCTCGACCTTCACCTTTTCAAGCGCATAGGCGATCTCCGCCTCTGCGGCCTCCCGGTTCCGTCCGATCATCCGCGGCTGGTTGAGGAGCGCCTGCTCCGCGGCGTCGCGGAGCTGCAGCCCGTCTTCGCGGAGTTTGGTCGCGATCAGGGCGCGCATCTGGGCCGTGTTGTTGGAGCAATGGGTCTCGGGCATGGCCTCGGAGGGCACGAGCCCATACTTGGTCACGAGGTTCGATATGCCGGTGAACTGGCCGCCGTCCCCGATGGGATGTTCGAAGAGCCAGTCCACTTTCCGGTCCTCGAAGGGCAGGTTCCGCGTATCGATGACCCCCTGCAGGAAAAGGTTGGCCTTCTCCAGCTGGTCATAGAAAAAGAGGTAGTTCTGGGAGAAGGTGAAAGCCCCGAGGTCGTGTTTCGCGATCATCTTGGCACGCAGGACGTTGAGGCCCGTAAACAGCCAGCAGCGGCCGGAGGACTTCTGGTTCGTGCGGCCCTTGGTCTTTACCTCATACGTAAAATGGGGATCGACGGGAAGCGCTTCGCCGCTGAGGGCGAGGGTCGCGACGGGCGTGCCGTTCAGCGCGTTGCGGAGGGCTTTTTCGGCGGGCGTGCCGGTGTAGCCCTTGCTGATCTCGGCCAGGATTTCCGGGCTGAGCCCGCCGTGGGTCTGGGCGGAGAGGGTGAGGGCGCCGGCCAGGCAGGCGGCGGCAAGGAGGATCCGTTTCATATCGTTTGCGTTTTGTGTCGGAAGGAGGGGAGGAGGGCGATGAGGTAGCCGATGCCGGCCACGCCGAGGACCGTCCAGAGGACGTCCGTGGCCTTGAGCACGACCGGGTAGGCGGAGATGAGGTAGTTGCCCGGCATCTTGATGAAGCCGAAGCGCTGCTGGAGCAGGACGAAGCCGATGCCGGCGACGAGGCCGATGGCGAGGCCGAGCAGGGAGATGAACCAGCCCTCGAGGACGAAGATCCGCCTCACGAGCCGGTCGGTGGCGCCGAGGCTCCGGAGCGTCCGGATGTCGCCTTCCTTCTCGATGATGAGCATCGAGAGCGAGCTGAAGATGTTGAAGGCGATGACGATGATGATGAAGATGAGGATCAGGTAGATGGCCAGTTTCTCATAGCGCATCATCTTGTAGAGGGCCTCGTTCTGGTGGAAACGGTCCTTGACCCCGAATCCGTCGCCGAGCCGCGCCGACAGGTCCCGGACGAGCCGGGCGGTCTCCTTTTCGGGAGTCCCGGCGGCGGTGCGGATTTCGATGCCGCTGACTTCCTGCCCATATTCAAGCAGGTCCCGCATCACTTCCATCGGGACGACGATCAGTTCGCCGTCGTAGTTGACATTGATCGTGAACAGGCCGGAGGGGGAAACCTTGCAGCTGCGGACCGCATGCATCGGGTCCGAGAGCGAGATCTTCCCGGTACGCGTCGGGTAGTAGAGCTCCATCGGTGCGACGAAGCGGGGATGGATCCCCATGGAGAGGGCGAGCGCGTTGCCGACGACCGCCTGGGGGAGGTCCCCCCTGTGGAGGGAGAACTGCCCCTCGCGGATATGCCCACGGAGCGGCGAAGTCCTCTCATAGGTGCTGTCCACGCCTTTCGCGCGGGCCAGTCCCTGCCGGCCTTCGTAAGCGAGGAAGACGCTCTCTTCCAGGACGTTGCAGATGCTCTCTACCTGCGGCTGGGTGCCGAGCCAGGCCATGGCGGCGCTGTCCGGAAGGAAGGCCTTGCCGGTGGCGGGGGAGACCAGGATGTCCGGCTCGATGTCGCTGAGCGTTTCCTTGACGAGCCGGTTGAATCCGTTGAAGACGGAAAGGGTGATGATGAGTGCGGCCGTGCCCGTCGCCATGCCGGCGACGCTGATGCCCGAGATGATGTTGATGACGTTGTGGGACTTCCGGGCGAACAGGTAGCGTCCTGCGAACAGCAGCGGCAGCCTCATCGCGCTATTGTTTCAGCAGCTGGTCGATGTGTTCGGCGTAGTCCAGGGAGGTGTCGAGGTAGAACACCAGTTCCGGAACGATGCGGAGCTGCTTGCCGACCGCCCGGCCGAGTTCGCCGCGGAGGGACTTGTTGTTTTCTTCCAGCAGCTGCATGACTTCCGCCTGCTTGCCGGAAGGGAAGATGCTGACGTAGGCCTTGGCGACGGAGAGGTCCGGGCTGATCCGCACCTCGCTGACCGTCACCATCGCCCCGCCGAAGGAAGCCATCCCCTTGGCGCGGATGATCTCCGCGAGGTCCTTCTGGATCTCGCGCGCGACCTTGAGCTGTCTGGTGCTGGCGGGTTTTTCCATGCTAGATCAGATTGATGATGAAGTAGTTCTTCTTGCCCTTCTGGGCGAGGATGTATTTGCCGTCGAGGATGTCGGCTTCCGTAACGTCCGCGTTGATGTCGGTCACCTTGTCCTTGTTGATGGAGACGCCGTTCCCCTGGACCATCTTGCGGGCTTCGCCCTTGGACGGGAAGACCTGGGTCTTGACGGCGAGGAAGTCGAGGATGTTGCAGGGGAGCTCGGCCTTGGCGACGTTGAAGGTCGGGACGCCGCTGAACACGGCGAGGAACGTCCGTTCGTCGAGCTTCTTCAGCGCTTCCGACGTGGCGTTGCCGAAGAGCATCTGCGAGGCGGCGACGGCATTGTCGTACTCGGCCTGGCCGTGGCACATGACGGTCACCTCGCGGGCGAGGACCTTCTGCAGCTTCCGCGCTCCGGGATCCTCGCGGTGCTCGGCGATGAGCCCCTCGATGGTCTCGCGGTCGAGCATCGTGAAGATCTTGATGTAGCGCTCGGCGTCGTCGTCGGCCACATTCAGCCAGAACTGGTAGAACTCGTACGGGGAGGTGCGCTCCGCGTCGAGCCAGATGTTGCCCTTCTCGGTCTTGCCGAACTTGGTGCCGTCGGCCTTGCGGATGAGCGGGCAGGTCAGGGCGAAGGCCTCGCCGCCGTCCATGCGGCGGATCAGTTCGGTGCCCGTGGTGATGTTGCCCCACTGGTCGGAGCCGCCGAGCTGCAGGATGCAGCCCCGGTTCTTCCACAGCCAGTAGAAATCGTAGCCCTGCATGAGCTGGTAGCTGAATTCGGTGAAGGACATGCCCTCGGAGGAGTCGCGGGAAAGGCGCTTCTTCACGGAGTCCTTCGCCATCATGTAGTTGACGGTGATGTGCTTGCCGATGTCGCGGATGAAGTTGATGAAACTGTAATCCTTCATCCAGTCGTAGTTGTTCACCAGTTCCGCCTTGTTCGGGGCGTCGGAATCGAAGTCCAGGAAGCGGCCGAGCTGGGCCTTGATGCAGGCGACGTTGTGACCAAGCGTCTCCTCGTCGAGGAGGTTCCGCTCCGCCGATTTCATCGACGGGTCGCCGATCATGCCGGTCGCACCGCCAACGAGGGCGAAGGGTTTGTGGCCGCAGCGTTGGAAATGCTTGAGTATCATTACGCTCACCAGGTGGCCGATGTGCAGGGAATCCGCCGTCGGGTCGATCCCGACATAGGCGGCCTGCGGGCCTTCGAGGAGTTTCTCTTCCGTTCCCGGCATGATGTCCTGGATCATGCCCCTCCAGCGGAGTTCTTCAACAAAATTCTTCATATCGTGTTCATTTTTCTTGCCTTGTAATACGAAGTTGCAAAGATAATCATTATCTTTGGATGCTACAACCAAATGTATTGTCATATGAAAGTGTTCAAGCGCATCGTTGCGGCCCTCGTGGCCCTGTCCCTCCTCTCCTCGTGCTCCATCCTCAAGACGCTGGCGACCAGCGCCCTCTCCCTCGGCACCAACACCGGATCCGCCATCTCGGGCATTTACAATGTGCTGAAGAAGGCCGGCAGCATCGACCTTTCCGACATCACCACCCTCATCAACATCGGAAAGATCCTCACCGGGGCCCGGTCCCTCACGGATGCGACGCCGACGTTCCTGGACGACTTCTCCACCGGCCTGATCGAGGGCTCTTCCCAGCTGGTCAACGGCTCGAATGTCGCCGCGGTCCTGAACGGGCTCAAGGCGCTGACCAAGGTCGATACCTCGACCCTCAATGCGGCCGCGACCAAGGCCCTGGCCGGGACACCGACGCAGGTTTCGACCTCGTCCGCGGGCGTCAATGAAACGCTCGCCGCGATCAAGAACATCGTCCAGTCCCTTCAGTGAACCCCTGCAGCCTGACTGAATGAAACGCCTCCCGGCCGTCCTGCTGGCGGCCCTTCTTCCCTTCTCCTGCGCCCGGCCCGCCCTCCAACATGCGGACTGGGCGCCGGACGTACGCCGCGCCCTGAACGATTTCATCGCCGCGGAACGGGGCGGCGGCGACAGGTACGTCGTCTTCGACTTCGACAACACCTGCTCGATCTTCGACGTTTCCGAGCAACTGATGATCTATCAGCTGGAAACGATGGGGTTCGGACTCGATCCGGAGGGCTTTTCCCGGATGGCGATGGCCGGCATGGAAGGCCGGCCGGAGGCGTTGCTCTCGCAGATCCGCGGCCTGATTGCCTCCTACGCCGACCTGTACGCCCGCTTCGGCCCGTTCAGCTATGCCGGCGTCCCCCCGGAGACGGCGGAGCGGATGCTCTCCGATCCCGCCTGGAAGGATTTCGCCGTCCGCATGATGGGGATGTACGAGGGCCTGCAGGCATATATGAGCAGTGCCGAATCCTACACCTGGACCCTCGGCTGGTTCAGCGGGATGACGGGGGAGGAGGTCTATGACCTTTCCCGCCGTTCCCATGCGCGATACGGCTCCGTGGAAACGGCTTCCCGCAGCTGGACGGGCGCCGATACGACCTTCAGCTGGATCGACGGCATCCAGGTGACGGACAACATCCGGGAGCTCTGGAAGGCGCTGGATGACAACGGTTTCGATGTCTGGGTATGCTCGGCATCGGAAGTGGCGCCGGTCATGGCGGCCATCGACGTCTTCGGGCTCCATGAGACCTGCACCGGGGTCATCGGGATGACGATGGCCCGCGACTCGCTCGGCCGGTATCTCCCTTATTATGACTATACGGACGGTTGCGCCTTTTTTGCCGCGCCGGACGGCGGCTGGGTCCGGGACACCGTCCCGACGCGCGCCCGGCCTTACGCGGAGGGCAAGGTCGAGGCCATCCGCAACTGCCTTGTGCCCCTCTATCACGGCAAGGGCCCGCTGGCGGGTTTCATGGACGCGACGGGCGATTTCAATTTCTGCACGGAATTCGCTTCCATGCGCCTCGCCGTCTGCTTCAACCGCGCCTCGCGGAAGGTGACCGAAGGCGCGGGATTGATTGCGGAAGTGGCTGTCTATGAGAAAGAAGCGTTGGGTTATACCTATCGGAAAGCCTGCCGCCGCGGGGACATCCTCTACGTCCTCCAGGGCCGGGATGAGAACGGCCTCCGCACCTTGCGCCCTTCGCCCGCCACCGTCCGCTTCGGGACGGACACGGAACGGCTCTTCTGCAACGACGAAAATGTCGCCGAATACGAATACTTCCGTCAGAACAAACTGACAGTCAAGGAAATCCTTGAAAAGTTCAGTCTCCGCACCGCCGCCGGTGACCCCGCCAATCCGCTGGGCTTCGCCTACGGCTTCCTGGACACCTACGCCGGCTACCGGAGCCGGGAATAATCACTGGAACGATGAAAACCGATTTTCTGAAACCCCTCGCTACCGCCAAGTTCTGGAAAGAACTGGTCATCATGACGCTCGGTATGCTCGTCGGGGCTGCCGCCGTCTATTATTTCCTCATGCCGAGCAAGCTGATCATCGGCAGCATCTCGGGCTTCTCGATCGTCCTTTCGGAGATCTTTGCGAAGTTCGGGATGACGGTGCGGGTCTCCGTGATCATCGCGGCCATCAATGCCGTCCTGCTGGTGCTCGCCTGGCTGCTGATCGGCGCGGAATTCGGTGCGAAGACCGTTTATACGGCCCTGATCCTCGGTCCGCTCGTCGATTTCTGGGCCTGGGTCCTTCCCTTTGAAAAACTGGTCAGCGACGGGACTTCGATCATGAACGACCCGTGGCTGGACCTGATCTGTTTCGTACTGATGCTCAGTATCTCCCAGGCCATCCTCTTCCGGATCAATGCTTCCACGGGCGGGCTGGACATCCTCGCCAAGATCGTCAACAAATACCTTCATTTCGACATCGGCACCTCCGTTACAATCGCCGGTGCCCTGATCTGCTGCTCGGCCTTCGCCATCAACCCTTTCCGCATGGTCGTCATCGGCCTGATCGGCACCTGGATCAACGGCATCGCCGTCGATTATTTCACCGATACGCTCAACAAGCGCAAGCGCGTCTGCATCATCAGCGACCGGCATGAGGCCATCCGGGATTTCATCATCAAGGACCTGGAACGCGGCTGCAGCATCTACAGGTTAGAGGGCGGTTTCTCCGGGGAAGAAAAGGTCGAGGTCGTCGCCCTGCTGACCCAGAACGAATACGCGGCGCTGTTCAACTTCCTGAAAAACAACGGCTTCGAGGCCTTCATCACCGCCGGCAACGTCTCCGAAATCTACGGCAACTGGCATAAGAAGGAACCGCATCCGACGTCCCGCCAGTGACGGAGACGTCCCGTTTTTTAGCAGGTTACCGTCAAAAACGGCCTTTTTTGCAGGAGACGTCCCAAAATTTGGGACGTCTCCGTCACTTTTAAATAACGGCACCCCAACCACGGAGGGTGGCGACGAGGGCGTCCGTGTCAACGGACTGGACGCGGAGCGGGGCTTGGTCCCTAGGTGTTAGATATGGATAATCTTCGGTTTTACCAAAAATGATTTTGATTTTTATTATTTTTTTTATATAATTGTAAGGAAAAAATGGTGTGTCTCCTTATTCTTTTTGATTAGGGGGGGGTGAAAAGCGCTGAATATTAATAACTTACAGAACACCCCCGTAGCATTTGTTTTTTTTATGCGTTCTTCTTTTTCTATTGTGCTTTTGCTTGCATTCTTTGTTTCATGTTCAAACGATTCAAAGGAGTTGATCAGCAACGATGAGTGTCTTGAAACTACTTATCAGGAGAATTACTCGCTTCTATTAGGGGAGGTTGATAAACTTAATGATGAGTTTGGTTATTGTAATACCAGAGGTGTCGGAACAGACATTGTAAAGCGTACGGCTGATTTAGCTGGCTCGCAATTGGGAGCGTGGGTCGGAAGCGAATTAGGTGCCGGATTGGGAGTATTGACGGCAAACCCTGTTGTGGGTGTTGTCGGTTATCTTGGAGGGCGAAAAGTTGGTGGCGTTGCAGGATTTGTTGTTGCCTCGTATATCGCCGGTAAGCTTTGTGAAACCATAAAAGGGAGTTGTGATCTTGATGAAACCGGCATTTCTTTTTATGGTGATATGTATGACGGTTATTCAACGGGTGTTATTTATACGAGAAGCGATGAGGATCCTTCAGTTTATTCGGTAGGAGATATCCATAACATGATTTTAGCGAAACTGGTTCATAATAATAAGGCGTATACTGACAAGGATGGTCATCTACAGATTGAAGAAATGTATGATGATGCAGTACAACTTGAAATGGCAATATTGGATGATACACTCAGTCTTAACACTGTTTATCGGAATTATTTTATTGCTTTTTGTAAAGATGTGGAATCTGCAACTCGGGATTTGTATGCCAATGGTATTTGCGTAGAGGAGTATAATGCCAGATTATTCCAGTCTTTGATGAACAAAGGTGTACCCGCTGCAGATGTTCAGGAACTGGAGGAATTAACAAATAAACTGCTGGCTCCAACTGTTTTGGATAGGGAGCAGACTTTCGAATATGAAAGAGCTTTCGAGGATATTGTTCGAACCTCCTCACTTCCGGATAATAAAAAAGAGGATTTCATCTTATCCGGATCGGTGGCTATTATGAGTACTGATTTTTGGAAATCAAAGCAACAAAGCAATTAATGAAAACGACTCATTTAAGAATTGTAGTTATTCTTCTCTCGCTCGCATTTTCTTGGCTTCTGGTCATTGGAATCGGAGGATGGATCGGTGTCTTGTTAGGAGCTGTGTTGTGCCTCCTTGTCCTTTTATTATTTTTAAAAAAGGATATCCATATTCGGAAAGAAGATTTTCACGCTCCACTGCTCTTGAGTGTGGGAATGATAGCCGTTGCAATTTATTTGATTGTGACCATTCATAACAAATCGTTGCTGCCGGTATTTGTCCTTATTGCCTTGGCAGGCGTTGAGGAAATAGTTTTCTGGATTGTTGACAAATGTTATGAAGGGAAATCCTTCTTAAAAAACTTGTCAGACGAGTTCCGTCTTCCTCCGTATTGTGATTTGGCTTTAGCGATTTGTCTGATAGTTGATTTGTTGAAAGGGAGTATTGTTTTTTCTCCGATCGTCTGTCTTCTCCTATTGTTGTTCATTTTGGACTTTACACGACAAATCAAGAGGTTGAAAAAACGGGAAATCAGTGATTGGATTTAGTCTCCTCTTGTTGATGCTATTATAGATACGCTCGGCCTCAACCTCTTTGTGAGAGACCGGGCGTATCTATAGAAATGATCTTTAAATTACGGCACCCCAATCCCGGAGCGTGGCGATGAGCGCGTCCGTGTCAACGGACTGGACGCTTACGTCTTCGCGGATGCTGTGGGCGGCGGCGACGCCGGCGGCCTGGCCCGTGCCCATGCAGCTGGCCTGGACGCGGAGGGAGGCGAGGGCGCGGCGGTCGGTGGAGATGCAGCGGCCGGCGACGAGGAGGTTGGGCCAGTCCGGCGCGATGAGGGCCCGGTAGGGGACATAGGCGGGCTGCTCCAGGGTGATGCGCACCTGGCTGGCGCCTTTGCTGGCATGCATGTCGATCGGGTGGGCGCCGCGGGAGATGCTGTCGGGATAGCGGAGCGCGGAAACATACTCTTCACCCGTGACGGTGTGTACTCCGACGATGCGGCGGGATTCGCGGATCCCGGCCTGGGGCGCCGAGGAGGAGACATAGCAGTCCTTGAACTCCGGGAAGTGTGTCCGCAGCAGGTCCACGAAGGTGAAGATGTCCTCGCGGAGCTTGCATTCGGCCGCCGTGAAATTGCGGTTGTCGGTCGAGTCGGCGGCGGTGCGGGTGATATTGACGGCGACGCTTCCCTTGTGGAGGACGTTGTTGAACCAGGGTCCGCCGAAGTCCGGCAGATCAGCGCCTTTCTCCTTGAGCTCCAGGAGTTTCTCCCGGACGGGAAGGCATTGGCTGGGACCGTTGATCCCGTTGTGGTACATGCAGTTTTTCAGGAGGTCGCTCTCCGTATCGACGCCGGAAAGGACGAAGCAGAAGGAGGACGGCTGCAGGTCTCCGTCCGGATTGGGCTGCATCGGCACGCCCGCCATCCATGCGAGGTCCGCGTCGCCCGTCGCGTCGATGAAGCGCTTGGCACGGAGGGTCTCCAGCCCGTTCTTGTTCTCGATGACGATCTGTTCTATGGTCTTTCCGGAGGCGATGCAGCCGATGAGCGACGAGTGCATGAAGAGGTCCACGCCCGCTTCCAGCACCATCCGCTGGGTGAGGAGCTTGTAGAGCTCGATGTCGAAATCGACATTGGCCTTGGGCCATTCGATGAAGGCGCCGCCCATTTTCTCCAGCCGCTGGACGAACTCCCACGGGATGCCGCCGATGACCAGCTCGCCCTTAAAGGCGAAGACGCTGAGCGGGGCGACGTAGCCGGCGGTCGCCATGCCGCCGAGGAAACCGTAGCGCTCGACGAGGGCGACTTTCGCCCCCTCGCGCGCGGCGGCGATGGCTGCGATGAAGCCGGCCGGTCCGCCGCCGGCCACGACGACGTCATAGTCGCCGGCCTCGGCCGGCATCGCTTTGAAACGTCCCACGGCAGGGGAGCAGGAAACAAGGCCGGAGAGGGCCGCCTCGGAGCCCAAAGTGAGGGCGACGACGCCCGCGACGCTGTCTTTCAGGAAGAGCCTTCTGTCGATTTTCGCCATATGTGGTAGAATTATGCCTGCAAATTTAACGAAATAACGGCGGATTTCACCCCAATGGGGCGGATTTCGTCACAAGACCCCCTCCTTCACCACAATCATTTGCCCCGTTCCGGGCCGGCCCCTATCTTCGCAAAAAAACAAAGCTATGGTACAGGCCCTTCAGATTCCGCTCCGGATGCGGATCGACAATGCGGCGAACATCTACCCGGCCGCGCTCACCAAGAAATACGCCTCCCTGTTCCGCATGAGCGTGACGCTCGCGGAACCGGTGGATGTCTCGCTTCTCCAGGAGGCGCTGGAAACCGTCTCCGAACGGATACCCACCTTCCGCTGCCGTCTCCAGAGCGGCTCCTTCTGGTGGCACCTGAAGCGGCAGAAGAAAGCGCCGCAGGTGCGGCCGCTCGCGCCGCTGAACCGGCCCCATTTCCGGGACAACGGGGGCTTCCTCTACCGCGTGAGCCCGGACGGCTGCCGGATCGTCCTTGACGTCTTCCACGCCCTGACGGACGGAACCGGCGCGGAAACCTTCCTGCTGACGCTGACGGGTGAGTACCTGCGCCTGCGTTACGGGATTGACATCGTGTACGGGGGCAAGGTCCTGGATCCGCGGGACCGGCCCGCCGCCGATGAACTGGGGGACGCCTTCAAGAAGGTCTTTTCCGGCCGCCGCGGCGAACTGGAGAAGAGCGACGACGCCTATCATATTAAAGGTAAGAAACTTCCGTTCGCCGGCCTGCGCGATTGCTGCGTGACCGTATCTGCAGGCCAGGTACAGCGGCTTTGCGCGATGTACGGCTGCACGGTGACGGAACTGGTGACGGCAGCGATGGTCTGTTCCCTGCAGGACATGCACCGGGAGGACCCCGATTCGGCGCGCCTTTCCGTGCTCCGGGTGAGCGTCCCGGTCAATCTCAGGCCCTTCTACGGGAGCCGCACCCTCCGGAACTTCGCCTCCTATGTCAATCTCGGCGTGGACGTGAAGGACGGATACCTGCCTTTCGGGGAGCTGGTGCACCGGATCCGGGTGCAGAAGCGGGAGATGCTGCGCCGGGAAAACCTCGAGCCGAAAATCGCCGCCAACGTCTCCCTCGAAGAGAATGTCGCCGTCCGGTGCATTCCCCTTTTCATCAAGAAGCCCGTCATCGACGCCGTCAACCGGCACCATGGCGACCGCTACTTCTCCCAGACCCTCTCCAGCCTCGGCCGGGTGGAACTGCCGGAATCGATGCGGCCGTATGTCGTTGATTTCGACTTCATTCTCGGCCGCCAGCGGAACAATGCCGGCGCGACGACCTGCACGAGTTGCGGCGACCGGCTCCATATCCATTTCTCCCGGAGCATCGCCGACGACCGCTTCGAGCGGGGGGTCGTCGCCCTCTTCCATGAACTCGGCTTCCGGGCGGAAGTCGTCCACGGAATCCTTGCCTGAGCCGTTTTTTGCCGGGAAATGCGTATCTTTGCAGTACTATGGAAACGAATATCGGACTTTTCAATGAATGCTTCCCGCCCGTAATGGACGGCGTGTCCGTATGCGTACAGAACTACGCCTACTGGATGCAGAAAAAGGTCGGCGGCGTGTCCGTCATCACCCCGAACAATCCGGGGGCCGACTACAGCGACTGTGACTATGAAGTGCTTCAGTACTTTTCCGTGCCCGTGCCGTTCCGCCCGCCGTACAAGACCGGCATCGCGGAAATCGACCCGGCTTTCCTGAAAAAGCTCGTGGAGCGACGCTTCAAGATCGTCCATGCCCATTCGCCATTCGCCTCCGGCCTCGCGGCCGCCCATGTGGCGAAACTCCGCGGGATTCCGCTGGTGGCGACCTTCCACTCCAAGTACCGGGACGACTTTTCCCGGGTCATCCCCTCGAAGCGGATCGTCAACCGGATCATCAAGCGGATCATCGAGTTCTATGGCCGGGCCGACGAGGTCTGGGTGCCGCAGGCGTCCGTCGAGGAGGTCATCCGCGAGTACGGCTTCAAGGGCCCCGTCGAGGTCGTGGACAATGGCAGCGACCTGGTCGCCGACCGGCCGGAAACCTTCTTCGCCGATGCCCGGAAGGAACTGGGAATCAGTCCGGATGAATTCGTGATGCTCTTTGTGGGGCAGCATATCTGGGAGAAGAATGTCCGCTTCATCATCGATGCTCTGGAGCGGGTGAAGGACGTCCCGTTCCGGATGTTCTTCGTCGGCAACGGGTATGCCGCGGATGCGATGAAGGACCTGGTCTCGGAAAAGGGGCTGGACAGCCGGGTCACCTTTGCCGGCACCCTGACCGACCGGGCGGCGATTACGAAGTATTACGCCGCGGCCGACCTCTTCCTCTTCCCGTCGCTCTATGATAATGCGCCGCTGGTCGTGCGCGAGGCGGCCGCCCTCCATACGCCGGCCGTCATGATCGACGGTGCGACGGCCGCGACCATCCTGCGGGACGGCGAGAACGGCTTCCTGATTCCCAATGACCTGGAGGCGTTTGCCGCGCGGCTCCGCGAGCTGATCCATGACCCGGAAAGGGTCCATCGCGTCGGCATCCAGGCATCCCGGACCATCGTCCGCTCCTGGGAAGACGTGGTCGGAGAAGTCCTGGACCGTTATAACCGGCTGATTGCCAGGAAGTCGCTGATAACCGTGCTCTAGGCCAGTTCGATGCCGGCCGCGCGGCAGGCGAGGCGCATGTCCTCCGGCCAGATGCCGGCCTGGATCTCGCCGATGTGCGCCTTCCGGAGCAGGTACATGCAGAGCCGGGACTGGCCGATGCCACCCCCGATGGTCTGCGGCAGTTCGCCCGCGAGCAGTTTCCTGTGGAAAAAGAGTTCCGCCTTCTCCTCCTGGTGCCGGATGGCGAGCTGGCGGAGCAGGGCGTCGCGGTCGACGCGGATGCCCATGCTGGAGACCTCGAAAGCGATGTCGAGCACGTTGTCCCAGAGGAGGAGGTCGCCGTTGAACCCTTCGAAGCCGTCTTCGTTGGGGGTGCTCCAGTCGTCATAGTCCGCGGCGCGGCCGTCATGCGGGACGCCGTCGCCCAGCGCGCCGCCGATGCCGATGATGAAGACGGCGCCGTACTCCCGGACGATTTCCGTCTCCCGTTCTTTCGGGGAGAGGGACGGGAAACGCCGGCGCAGCTCCTCCGCGTGGATGAAATGGATTTCGTCGGGCAGTTCCGGCCGGATCTGCGGGAATTCGACGTAGAGGCGGTTTTCCGTCACCTTGATGGCTTCGTAGATCTTCCGGACGGTCCGGCGGAGGTAGTCGAGGGTGCGGTCTTCCGGTCGGATGACCTTTTCCCAGTCCCACTGGTCCACATAGATGGAGTGGATGTTGTCGAGGTCCTCGTCCGGCCGGAGGGCGTTCATGTCGGTATAGATACCCCGGCCCGGAACCACACCCAACTCGCCGAGTTTGAGGCGCTTCCATTTCGCCAGCGAGTGGACGACCTCGGCGGGGGCGTCCCCGAGCGCCTTGACCGGGAACCGGACCGGCCGCTCGACGCCGTTGAGGTCGTCGTTGAGTCCCATGCCGCTCGGAACCACCATGGGCGCCGTCACCCGCAGCAGGGCGAGCTGGGCGGAAAGATTGCTCTGGAACATGTCTTTTACGGCCTTGATGGCCTTTTCGGTCTGTTCCGTACTGTCAAACAGGTTCCGGTAGCGGGCGGGAAGGATGAGGGACATAGGGTCTTGTTTTTTGCAAAGTTAGGACAAATCCTTAAATTTGTAACCTTACTGCATGCGGAAATGAAGAGAAAGTTGTGCCTTGCCATCCTGCTGGCCTTCCTGTGCCTGGCCCTTCCGGCCCGGCGGAAGGCACCGCTCGTCGGTGTGTCGGCGGGCATCAGCCGGGGCGGGTCCCATATCGTCCCGAATACCTACGTCGATGCGGTCCGCAAGGCGGGCGGCATCCCTGTGATTATGCCGGTTCTGACCGATTCCGCTGCCGTGGAGGCCGTCCTCGCGCGGCTTGACGGCGTGCTTTTCACCGGCGGCGACGATATCCATCCCGCCCGTTACGGGGAGGCCATCCTTCCCGGTGCCGGTGTCGAGATCGAAGCCAGGAGGGATACCAGCGACCTGCTCTATGCACGCGCCGCCCTGCGCCGGCACAAGACCGTGCTGGCCATCTGCCGCGGCGCGCAGTTGATGAATGTCGCCGCCGGCGGGTCCCTGTACCAGGACCTCCCGTCCCAGCATCCGGGCCCGGTCGCCCACCGGCAGACAGCCCCCGACGGTGCCCCGTCCCATCTGGTTTATTGCGACGAAGGGGGATTCCTCCGGGATATCTACGGGCTGGATACGCTGGCTGTCAATTCTTTCCATCACCAGGCGGTCAAAGTGCTCGCACCGATATACACGCGTGTCGCCGTGGCGGAGGACGGGATTGTCGAAGCTTTCAGCAACCGCTGGGTCCTCGCCGTGCAGTTCCACCCGGAGAAGATGCTCGCCGCCGGTGACGAGGACTGGCTGCCGCTCTTCCGTGCATTCATCGCCCGCTGTCGGCATTGACCCTTGGCCTGTTCTACTCTAATCCCGAATCATCCCATGGACATCCGGATCGACATTGGCGGCAAGAAGCCGATCTACCGGCAGCTGCTGGAGCAGATAGAAAACGACATCCGCGAGGGACGCCTGCTTCCGGGCAGCCTGCTCCCTTCCATGAATGAACTCGCCGACAGCCTGGACATCTCCCGGGAGACGGTCAAGAAGACCTACGGCATCCTGCGGGACCGGGGATTCGTCGTCCCCCAGCAGGGGAAGGGGTTCTATGTCGCGGACCGGGATGCTGGCGCCAGGCCGCGTATCCTCGTGCTGTTCGACAAGTTCAGCATCTATAAGCAGATCCTGTACAATTCCATCGCGGAGGAATTCGGCCCCCGCGCGGAACTGACGGTGCTGACCCATGACCAGAGCCTGGACCTGTTCGCCCATTATCTGGACATGTACCTGGGGGCCTTCGACTATTATATCGTGATTCCCCATTTCCCGCTGGACGCGGCCTCGCAGGGGCGGGCGGCGAAACTCGTTTCCCGCATCCCGTACCCGAAACTGGTGCTCGTGGATTATCTGCCGGAAAACCTGCCGGGCCATTACGGCGCTGTCTATCAGGACTTTGAACATGATGTCTGCGAAGGCCTCCGGCAGGGGCTCGACAAACTCAGGCAGACGGCGGGACTCCATGTGATTACCTTGCCGACGAGTCTGTATGGTCCCGTGATGCGGAAGGGAATCGCCCGGTTCTGCGAAGACAACGGCATTCCGGTGCGTTTTTCCACGGCCCCGCCCGAGCGGATCGAAAAAGGGGAGACCTTCCTCATCCTGAATTCCCAGCTGGACTGGGGCCTCGCCGCGCTGGCCCGCCGGATCAAGGCGCAGGGGCTCGCGGTCGGCGAGGACGTGTTCGTCATCGCCTACAATGACGTCGATCTCAACGAAGTGGTCCTCGGCGGCCTCACGACGGTCTCGACGGACTTCCGGCTGATGGGCAGGACCGCGGCCCGGATGATCCTGGACCGCCGTTTTGAAAAAATCCACTGCCCGTTCCGCATGAACCGGCGCAGTACTTTCTGAGAAACGGGATGGAAACTTTCAGCTTGTTGCCGCTATGAAACTGAGACGGATAGCCCTGGCCGTTGCGCTGTGTGCCCTTTCCGGATGTTCCGGGCAGGACGGGGGGACATTGGACCTCCGTTCCGAAGCGGACCTTTCCGGTCTCACGCTTGCCACGACCAAGGGAAGTTATTACCTGGACAAGTTCTCGAAGCGTTCGGATGTGGACCTGTTCGTGGCGAATTCGGAGTCCGACGGCGTGCAGGCCGTGCTCTCGGGGATGGCCGATGTCTTTGTGGGTGATGAAGTTACGCTCACACCGGAGGACATGGACAGGCTGGGTGTGAAGCTGGCCTTCCGGGGAGAGGAGACGTTCGATGTGGCCTTTGCCGTCAATAAGGACGACAGGGCGTTCAAGCGCCGGCTCGACGCTTTCCTCTCGTCGGCGCCCCTTGAAGACATCATTGCCTACTGGCGGGACGGCGGCCCGGCCATGGAAGAGCCTGCCTGGGAGGTGGATCCGGAAGCAGCCCCGCTGGTCGATATCTGCGTGACGGACCTTTCTCCCGTCAGTTATATCGGTGACGAAGGGGAGTGGATGGGATTCGACATCGATATCCTGCGCCGTTTCTCCCACTCCGTCGGGCGGGATTTCGAGGTGCGGTTCCAGGACCTGACCTCGGCCATCATCGCCCTGCAGACCGGAGAGGCCGATTGCATTTCCGGCTGCCTGCTGGTCACGGAGGAACGCAAGAACTCCGTGGACTTTTCCATTCCGTACTATACGTGTCACCCCGCCTATTTCATTGCCGATCAGGATCATAAGATCCCGATGGAAATGGGGGAACGCCTGAAGCGGAACCTGGTGACGGACGGCCGTTGGAAACTGATTGCCCGGGGGCTGCTCGAGACTGTCAAGATCACGCTGCTGTCCATCCTGCTGGGAACCGTGCTGGGCGCAGGCATCTGCGCCTGCCTGCGGAGCCGCCGGAAATGGGTGCGCTCGCTGGCCCGACTGTACGGAAGCTTCATCAATGGCATGCCCACACTGGTGCTGCTCCTTATCATGTTCTATGTGGTCCTGGCCGGAACCGGCATCAGCGCCTCGCTGGTGGCCGTCATTACCTTCGCCCTGTGTTTCGCCTCCTCGGCCGGAAGAATCTTCGACACGTCCATCTCGTCGGTTTCCAAGGGACAGCGGGAAGCCGGCCTGGCCCTGGGCTTTACGCCCTTCAAGACCTTCACCGGCATTGTCTTCCCGCAGGCGCTCAAGAACGGCCTGCCGAACTTTGCGGGGGAATGTGTTTCGCTCCTGAAGGGAACTTCCATCGTGGGATACATTGCCATCCAGGACCTCACGCGGGCCGTCGACCTGATTCGCGGCCGTACCTATGACGCGCTGGTCCCCCTGCTGATCGTGACGGTCCTGTACTTTGTCCTGGCCTGGCTCATCCGCCTTTCATTGAACCTTTTCCTGAAGAAGTAACATGATAAGCATCAGACATTTAAGCAAGTCCTTCCAGAATCCGGACGGGAGTGTCCTCCCCGTCCTGAAGGATGTGAACTGCGAGATCGGCAGGGGAGAGGTCATCAGCATCATCGGCCCGTCCGGCACCGGCAAGAGCACCTTGCTGCGGGCCATCAACATGCTGGAACCGCCCACCGGCGGTGAAATCTGGGTGGACGGCGAAAACATCATGGCCAAGGGGGCCCGGCTGGACCTCCTGCGCCAGAAGATGGGCATGGTGTTCCAGGGCTTCAATCTCTTCGAACACAAGACTGTGCTGGAAAACATCATCTTCGCCCCCATGGCGCTCCGGCATACCGGAGAGGAAGAGGCCCGGGAAGAGGCGATGGAACTGTTGAAAAAGGTCGGCATGGCCCAGAAGGCCGATGACTATCCTTCCTCCCTCTCCGGCGGGCAGAAACAGCGCGTGGCCATTGCCCGGGCGCTGGCCATGCATCCGGAGGTGATCCTTTTCGACGAGCCCACGTCGGCCCTGGACCCCACGATGGTGGGAGAGGTGCTCAGCGTCATCCGGCAGTTGGCCCGGGACGGCATGACCATGCTCATCGTCACGCACGAAATGCGTTTCGCCCGCGATGTGTCCACCCGCATCTTCTTCATGAACGAGGGCGTGATCTATGAGGACGGTACGCCGGAGCAGATCTTCGAACATCCGGTGCGCAGCGCCACCAAGGCCTTCGTGAACCGCATCATGAAGCTGGTGTATGAAATTGACAGTGACGAGTTTGATTTCCTCCAGATCCATACGGGCATCAACCGCTTCTGTGTCAAATACAACCTGACGGGCAAGGCCGACCTGGCCTGGTCCACGGTGAAGGAGATGCTTTTCACGCACATGCGTGCATACCGTCCGCTCACGCTCCGTTTCACCCACGCGGAACTTTCTGGCGAGACGGCGATGGACTTTATGGTCGAGGGGCTCACCCATTCGCCGCTGCCCGCCGGTAACGCGCTGGATTCCCTCCGCGCGCAGGTGAAGGGAATCGTGGAAGAGCCCACGGCACGGGGCTTCCGGGTGAAGGTCCTCCTGTAGGTCGTTCCGTCCGGAAGGACGATGGGGCTTTCTGGCAGAAAGCCCTTTTTGTAATCAGTTGATAAACAAGCTGCTGAGGCCGGCGAACACGGCGCCCTCGGGCGCGTGGGCGACGGTACGGAGCCTCGGCAACCCTTCCAGGGCGCCCCGGAGGGGACGCTCGAAGAGGCTGAGGGACTTGGATATCTGCCCGCCGAAAAGGAGATGCTCCGTGCGGAACTCTTCCAGAAGGGGGAGCAGGGCTTCGCCGAGAATGGCGCCGAGGTCCGAAAAGACCTGCAGGGCAGCCTTTTCGCCGTTGTAGGCGCGCTGGGCGATGGTCCGGGGGGATGCTTCGGTGTCGCCGGTCAGGCGTACGTATGCGGACCGGATGCCGCGCGCGGAAACGGCATCTTCGAGGATGCCGTCTCCATAGGGGCGGTTGTAGAGCGAATAAGCCGGGCCGCCGGTTTCGTTCATCCGGACGGCATTGTCGATGGCGCAGCCGAAGCCGAGGCCCGTACCGAGGGTCACGAGGACGGTATTGCCGGGGTATTGCCCGAGGGAGCCGAGGAGGGGAGCGTTGACATCATGCAGGTAGCGGACGTCAACATCCTCCGGAATGGCGGCAAGTTCCCGGAAGGACGCGCCGTAAACGGCGGCGAACTTGTGCTTCATCCGGAAGATCCCTTCGCGGAAATCGAAGGGACCCGGGATGGCGATGCCGAGCTCCCGGAGGCCCTCCGGCGGGCCGACGGCCTCGCGGAGCGCGGCGGCGATGGCTTCCCGGGTGCCGTCCGAAGGGATCGGCACCATCCGGCCGTCGTCGCACTTGACGAACGTCCCGCCTACGTCCAGGAGCCTACGCGGGGTCATGCTGGTAGCCGTCCCGCAGGCAGGTCTTGTGGATGCGGATGGGCTCAGCACCGAGGTTCTCGATGACGTACTTCCCCATGTCCGCCGGCACGCAGACCAGGTCCATGAAGTCCATATCGTAGTATCGCTCAGGATGTTCCACGCTCCGTACGCGGGCGTGCTCCCCGTCCACGAGGGCGAGGACATGGAACTTTTCCCCCTTCGTGTCCTGCTCGCAGCGGCGCTCGAATTCGAGGCGCCGGAGCGAGATGTACATCTGGGGATTCTCCCCGAGGATATACTCCTCCCAGCCGTCGCCGCGCACATCGAGCCGCGGCTCCTGGACGATGTATTCGGGGCTCGCCGGGTCGTGGATGACGCTCTTGCGGCGGTCCTGGCGGACATTCAGCTCGCCGAGGGCCGTATGGATCGGCCGCTGCTTGCCGTCGAAGTCGAGCCGGAGGTAGTCGTACATCTTGTAGGTGTACGAGCCGATGGTCAGCGAGCCGATCTCCAGGATGACCTGGTTGCGGCCGGAGGAATGGATGGTCCCGGCGGGGAGCATGACCTGCAGGCCGGGCTTCGACTCCTCGTAACTGACGTACTTCATGTAGTCCACCGGCTTGTGCTCCGTGTCCGCCGCTTCGATGGCCCGGAAGAATTCCGGGATATCGGCGTCGTCGCGGAAGCCGATGAAGGTCTTCGCCTCATGGCCCGTGATGACCACGTAATAGCTCTCGTCCTGGCGCCCGAACTCGTCGTAGTGCTCGGTGTTGTAGGGGCCGCCGGAGTGGCACTGGATGGACATGTTGCCGGTCGAGTGGTAGGAGTCGTCCCAGTTGAAACGGATGGGGAAGTAACCCTTGTACTTGCGGACGCAGTCTTCGCCCATCAGGCGGACGCCCTCCCTGTGGACGAAGGTGCAGTAATTGATATCCAGCATGTTGGATCCGGCTTCGACTAGCACGCTGACCTCCATCGGAATGAAGTCGAAGACCCAGGCGGCGTTGCGCATCTCCTTCGGGAGGTTGCGCAGTTTCTTCATGTAGGTGCCGCCCCAGACGCCCTCCAGGTAGCAGGGCTTGGCGCGGAACGGGTATTTCACCAGCTGGGCGCAAATGTCCGCGAAGGCATCGAAAGGCATCATCTGGAGCTTCGCCCGGTCATTGTCGAGGAAGAACCAGTCGATGGCCCCTTTCAGGAGCAGTTCGCGCCGCAGGGTCACCGCATTCTCGAAGTCGCAGTAGTAGCAGCGGCGGATGGTCCGGTTGATGATGCCGGTGCGCTGCTTGCCGAGGTTGGCATATTCCCCGGCACGGATGCGGAGCATGGCGTTTTTCGGCGTGATGTCGAAGAAGCATTTGATGTCGTACAGGTCGCGGAGTTCCCGGACGAGGCAGCCGTAGCCATAGACGGCGACGACCTTGCCCTTCTGCCGCCTCGCGGCGACGTCCTGCCGGAAGGCGGCCATCCGGTCCGGGTCCATCAGCCCGGTGTAGCCGCCATGGTAAATCTTGCCGTAGAGCAGCGTGGGGTCGATTTTCGTGTCCCAGATCAGCAGCGGGTCGATCATGGCGTCGATGTCCTTGCCGTCCTTGTAAACGGCGGCCGCGGCGTCCACCGTTTCGAACGGAACGCCGAGGAGGAGGAACTCGCGGTTCAGGAGGTTCAGGAAGAGGTCCCATTGGGCGGTCGTGTAGCCGTCGAAGGCGATGACGACGCTGCCCTCCGCTGCGCGGGCGGCGGCCATGGCGGCGAACTTCTTCGCCACGGCGGGCGTCCCGCCGCCGGCGACGGCGGCGAGGGTTTCCGGCTTCAGCGCCGGGCGGTTGACCGGTTTCGGGTCATCGTACGGGAAGGGATTGTACATGAAACTCATGGCGCGGTCCTCCTATCGGATATAGTGGAAATCGAAGCCCATCATCTCGGCGAAGTCGGCCAGTTCCGCGGTCCAGTCGCCGTCTGCGATGGCGAAATGCTGCGTCGTGCCGATGCGGAGGATTTCCTCGAAGAGGCGCTTGACAGGGACGACCGGGCGGAAAATGCTGTGGGTGTAGGTGGCGAGGAGGTGCTTTCCGGGCAGGGATTCCGCCAGGAAGCAGACCATCTTGTAACGGCCGTCCTCCTCCACGAGCTGGACCATCGTCTTCATGCCGGGGGAGATGCGGTACCAGGCGAAGGGGGCGCCGGCATATTTCCAGGCGGTCTTCGCAAAGCGTACATCCCTGGAAATGATGACGTTCTGCTGCCATGCGGGGTCATTGTGGTCGTTCGGACCGGCATGGCCGCCCGCGAAGGTGCCGAAATCGTCCTCGATGTGGAAGGGCTCCAGGAAATTGACATGCTCCCCGGATATCAGCTTGAGGACGAAGGTCGCGATGCCGGCTCCGATGTCGGCTTCCGGCACGAGGACGGAGACATTCTCGTTGAACCAGGGGTGGTAGAAACCGGCCCGGCAGCCCGCCACGCGGAAGGTCGCCTGGTCGATGTCGTTATAGACCATCACGTCGATGTCGTTCTTCTCGGCCATCTTCTGTAGGGCGAGGGACGCCTCGACGCAGCCGCGGAACTTGTCCTCCGCGACGTCGTCCATGACCTCGTATCTGGCGGCGAGGTCCCGGAACCAGGCGTCCGTCTCGGCCGCCGGGAGCGCCCGGATGATGTCGCCGTAGTCGGAATAGGGAAGGTAATGGATCTCGGGGCCGATCTTCGTAAAGAGGTCGTAGTTGTCGAAATAGGTGGACCACATGGCCTCGTTCATGTTGGCCATCAGGCCGACATTGGCGCGGCGGAGGATGGCGCGGGCCTTGGCGGCGCGGGCATAGACGCGGACCTTTTCCGTAATCTCCGCGCGCGTGCCCATCACGACCTTGACGTTCTTCCGCGGGACGCGGCGGACGGAGCCGGAGGCCTCCAGCGAGCCGACAAGGGTGCCGGCGCAGAGGTAATCGACGAAATCGTCCTCGTCGAGCGTCGTCTCAAAGGTCATCCTGTCCTTGGCGACATTGGTGAACAGGACCGGGATCTCCGGCATGTCCCTGAGGAAGCGGATCCAGGCGAAATCTTCGCTCCAGGAGAGGAACTCCACGAGCACGAAGTCCACTTTCTCGTTGTAGAACAGGGACATGGCCTTTTCGGCGTCTTCCCGTTCATAGGTGATGCCCGGCCATACGAGGTCCAGGAAGTCCAGGCTCGCCATGATTTCCTTGACGGCCTTGTCCTTCCGCTCGCCATAGGTGCCGCGCTTCGGTCCGGAGAGGTTCTTGAAGCGGGGGGATGCGACCAGCAGCAGGCCGGCTTTGGCCTTGCGGTCTTTCAGTACTTTGTTCATATCTGGTGGTTTTTATCGTAATCTTTCTGGTAACAGGCCTTTGCGACGAAAAGGAGGGCGATGCCGAAGACGAGCCAGATGCCGCCGAGCAGCGGGAAGGTGGCCGACAGGCTGCCCATGGATTCTTTCATGGCTCCGAGGACCACCGGCGCGAGGGCGCCGACGGCAAAGCCCGTCGTAATCATCGCGCTGGAGCACGAGGCATGGAGGCGATCGGGCGTCACGTCATATAGGACGGTATAGATGTTTGCGTCGAAGAAGGCGCGGAAGAAGCCCCAGCCGGCAAAGCAGGCGTACAGGATCCAGAGGGCGGATTTGCCGCCCATGAGGAACAGGAAGGCCGAGCCGAGGATGAGGCCGGCGCCCTGGATGAACATCCGGACCTTGTGGTCCTTCGCCCCCCACTTGTCGGACAATGTGCCCGCGAGGAGGACGCCGAGGAAGGCGGCGATGTAGGTCCACAGCATCGAATGGAGCCCCGCCATCTCCTGGTTCTGGCCGAACTCTTCCTGGAGGTAGGCCGGGACCCAGGTCATGTACCCCGTGATCACGAAGATGAAGGCGCTGAAGCCGAGGGTGAGCGCGAGGGCGGTCGGCGTCGTGAAAACGGTCTTGAAACCGTCCAGGATGCCGGGTTTGTCCGCCACGGCGGCTTTCTCTTCCCGAGGCATGTCTTTCAGGCGGAGGATCATGATGATGCCCCAGACGACGCCGGCGCCGCCGAAAATGAGGAAGGAGAATTTCCAGCCGAGGCTGTCGGCGATCCGCCCGGCGAGCCAGCCGGCGAGGATAACGCCGACATAATAGGCCGTCTGGTGGATGGACATCGCGCGGGCGCGGGTGTCCGTATGGTATTGTCCCAGCAGCGAATAGTTCGCCGGGCCGAAGAACGCCTCGCCGCCGCCCGTCGCGATGGAGCGCATCAGCACGAGCATGACCACACCGTTGGCCAGGCCGGTGAACATGGTCGCGATGCTCCAGAACAGGATCGAGAGGGTGGTGACCCATTTCCGGCTGAAGCGGTCGCCGGCCCAGCCGCCGAGCGGGACCATGAAGGCATAGAAGAGATTGAAAATCGTGGCGATAAGGCCGACGGAGGTGTCCGTCAGGTTGAGCGTGTCACGGATGGCCGGGAGGACCGTGTTGAATACCTGCCGGTCGGCCTGGTTCAAGAGGAAGGCCATCCAGAGGAGGGCCAGGACTTCCCATTTGTAATGCTTCCCTGTTTTCATGCTGTGTTGCGGTAGTGTGGTACACTGTTGTTTACTGTGGTGTACTGTGGTGCAAATGTAAAAAGAATATATGGAATATGCAAGTTGCTCCCCGATTGTTTTTTCGTCCTTTCCGTTTCGGGGAGAATTGCTATTTTTGTAAAAATGTATTGTCCTTTATGAATTCCATGCGTTCCTTCATGATGCCGTTTGCGGCCGTTGTCTCCCTTGTATTATCGCCGGGCATCTTCCTTCGCGCCCAGGAACCGGTTTTCAACCGGGCACCGCTCGCGGCGACGCAGTATGCGGAACTGCCGCTCGGCGCCGTGCGGGCGGAGGGATGGCTGCTGGACCAGTTGGAGCGGCAGCGTGACGGGCTGACGGGCCATCTCGACAGCCTGTATGCACCGGTCGTCGGGGACAACAACGCCTGGCTCGGCGGCGACGGCGACACCTGGGAGCGGGGCCCCTACTGGATCGATGGCCTGTTGCCCCTGGCCTATATCCTGGATGACAAGGTCTTGATTGATAAGGCATTGAAATGGGTCCATGCCATGCTTGACTCCGCCCGGGAGGACGGCTATTTCGGCAATGCGACCGACCATCCCTTCGTCGCCGGCCTCCAGCGGAACCGGTCCCATGACTGGTGGCCGAAGATGGTGGCGCTGAAAATCCTTCAGCAGTATTACATGGCGACGGGGGACCGGCGGGCGCTGGACACGATGGCGGGTTATTTCCGTTACCAGGCGGTGCATCTGGACGCCGAGCCGCTCGACCACTGGACCAAATGGGGCATGTGGCGGGGCGGCGACAACCTGGACATGATTCTCTGGCTGTATTCCGTTGCCGGCGACCCGTCGCTGCTGGACCTCGCGAAGAAGGTGCATGCGCAGACATTCGACTGGACCGGGGTGTTCCTCCGCGGCGCCCAGCTCCATACCCAGAATTCCATCCACTGCGTCAACCTCGGCCAGGGCTTCAAGGAGCCCGTCGTCTGGTGGCAGCTGTCACAGGATCCCGAGGCGCTGCGGGCGCCGGAAAAGGCTCTGGAAGTGATCAGGACCACGATCGGGCTGCCGACCGGGCTCTGGGCCGGCGATGAACTCATCCATTTCGGCGACCCCGCCCGCGGCTCCGAACTCTGCACGGCGGTCGAGATGATGTATTCCCTCGAAGAGATGCTCCGGATCACCGGCAATCTCCGCTGGGCCGACCAGCTGGAGCGGGTGGCATTCAATGCCCTTCCGACCCAGGCGACGGATGCGTATGATGCCCGTCAGTATTACCAGCAGACCAACCAGATTGCCTGCACGCGCGAGCCCCGGAGCTTCGTGACGGAGCATTACGGCACGGACAATGTCTTCGGCCTGCTCAACGGCTATCCCTGCTGCACCTGCAACATGCACCAGGGGTGGCCGAAATTCACCCGGAACCTGTGGATGGCGACCCGGGACGGCGGACTGGCGGCGCTGTATTATGCCCCCTGCCGCGTTGAAACGGCGGTTTCCGGCCATCGCATTGTCGTCCGGGAGGAGACGGACTATCCTTTCTCCGGGGACATCCGCCTTGCCGTCGATTACCCGGACGTCAAACTCCTGAAGGGGAAGAAGGCCGCGAAGATGCCCGCAGTGGCGTTTCCCCTGTATGTCCGGATCCCTTCCTGGTGCAAGGAGGCGAAGATTTCCGTGAATGGGGAGGAGCCGGTTGCTTACGGGCCCGGTGAGACCGTCCGCTTGGAGCGTTCCTGGCGGAAGGGTGACGTGGTGACGCTTCATTTTCCGATGGAGGTTATCACGGGCGAGTGGTACGACCGTGCGACCGTCGTCGAGCGCGGCCCGCTCGTGTATGCCCTGAAAATGGAGGAGACATGGACCTGGAAACCCTTCCTCGGCGTGGACCGGGAGAAGTATGGCGAAGGGTATTATGCGGTGACGTCCGATTCGCCCTGGAATTATGGATTCTCACGGAATGTGCTGAAAAACAATCCCTTCTTGGTGGAAGAACGGCCGGTGGCGGGCTATCCCTGGAACGTGGAGAACGCCCCTGTCCGCATCCGGGCGAAGGCGGTGATCCTGCCGTACTGGAAGGCGGCCGGCGGATCTGTCGGCCCGGTTCCGTACTATACCCAGGAGGGCGATGACACGGCCGGCACCGCGGAAATCGAACTGATTCCCTACGGCTGCACGACCCTCCGCATCGCCGAGTTCCCGACGCGGCGGTAGGCAGGCCGCGGCGGGCGGCGGTTTTGCTTCGTTTGCGGCTGGCGGCGGTCCTGCTTTGGCCGCGGTGGTATTGCTTCGGTTGCGGCGGGCGGTGGTTCTGCTTCTGCCGCGGCTGGCGTCGGTGCTGCTTCTGCTGGCGGCGGTTTTACCTCTGCCGCTGCCTATTCGAACCGGTAATCCAATGTCCACCGGACGGTCTCGCCCGGAGGGACGCTGAACCGTATATACGGCTCAATGCAAGCTACTTCCGTGTTGGACCAGAACACGGCATAATCCATAGGCCGGTCGCAGGCTGCCCGTACGCGAAGTCCGTTGTCGAGGTTTTCCAGGGTGAAGCGGTAGCCATCGCCGGGGGAGTGACGCCCGTCTGCAGCGGCATGGAGGTCGCCCATGAACACCGTCTCACCCTCGCGGAGGTCGCGGCTGAAGGCGATCCCGTCGGGCACGAGGGCGACGGCGTCATACTCCGCCCGCCAGTGCCCCTCCGGCGCGAAGGGGAAACGGAAGCGGGTCGCCCGGCCGGTCGGCGCCCCGTCGAGGATGAAGAAGTTGTGGGAATAGACGTGATAATCCAGCGTGCAGGGTCCTGTATTGCGGAAACGGTGGCTGATCCGCAGCGCCCCGTCCGAGGGGATCCGGACCGTTTTCGAATAGTCGTAATACCCTTTCAGCAACTGCCGGAAGGTGGCGTATGCGGTTCCGGCGCGCACCGTCGTCCGCCCCGGATCCAGCACTTCATACAGATGGAAACGATCGTAAGGAGCATCCTCCCGCTTCAGCAGCCCGACGCCGATTTTCAGGAAACTGTTCCCGCGCTTTGCCGCTTCGGTGCCGGGTTTCAAGGAACTGTTCCCGGACTTTGCTGCCTCGGTGCCGGGTCTCAGAAAACCGGCATCGGTCTCCCCGGCCTCCATGAAACCGTCACCGGGCGATCCGGCTTCATAGCCGACCTGCGTGAACTCTTCGGCCGGTCCGCCGACAGCATCGTGCTTCCAGGGGTCGTAGCTGCGGAACCACTGGCTGATATACCGGTGCCCTCGCGATTCCAGCGCGAGGATAATCCCGGCCCGGTCGAAACGCGTACCGCGGTAATAGGGCTCCGGCACGTCCGGCCGGGCGATTTCGAGGCGGGTTGACCCGCGCTGCAAAACAAGGATGCTGTCCATGACTCACTTTTATAACTGGGGTGCACTCTGGTGCGATTCCCCCTGCAAATGTATGGAAAAAACCCTTTACCTGCAACAGTTGCAACCGGGCCCGCCGTACTGTCCCGCGCCCGCGTGTTTGACACCCCTGACAGCTGTTGACGGAGGATTCCTTCACACCGGGTGTCAAGACGTGGCGGCTATCTGTTTGACAGTGGGCTCTTTCGTGAATCGTTCGGCGAAGAAACCGTGCCGTTGATTTGCGTAAAATGTTGAATGGCAGCGTTTTGTCCGCCACGTGTTTCCGCGGAAGCGTTGTCTCGTCTAGGAGGGGACAAGAGAGCAAGACCGCGGGCCGGATAGCGACCGGCGGAGGGTTGTTGACAGTCGGAAAACGGTGACCGGTGATGGTGCTTAGGCCTGCGTCTGAGCTGCCGGCATACGGAGGGTGGCAGAAGGAGGGTGGCAGAAGGGGGGTGGCAGAAGGAGGGCGTCAGACGGAGGGTGGCAGAAGGAAGGCGTCGGCTCCATGGCGACCGGCAAAAGCGGCAGAGGAAGGGTGGCGGCTCCATGGCGGGGAACGGCGGTCGCACTCGGGGAAAGGGGTTCGTCCGGCTAACTCGCGCGGGGTGTCGGAGCACCCCGCGCTCAAACACACGCCGGCCGTCCTGGCGGAACACCCCTTTCCCCGGGCTCCTCTGTAACCGTTCCCCTTAATATCCGCCGCCACCCTCCGTCTGCCGCGCGTTTCCTGTTCCAACGGCACCAGGTGTCATGTCAACCCATTCTGGAACATTCAAATCGGAAATGCTTGAACGATAGATATTTGTAGATAATCGCTCCCTCACTTTCGGGGGGGCGATTTCTTGCATTGCGTTGAGCTTCAACGAATTACGATTTGAATGTGGCTGGGGAGTGACGCGTGTCCCGTTTGGAGCGCAAGGGAGCAAAGCAGCAAGGCAGTATGGCAGCGTGGCAGCATGGCAGCGGGGGACGTCCGTGGTGTCATTCTGGTGGCTTTTTGCTGCCTCGGATGTCCTCCAGGACATTTCAGGACGCAGTTTCGAATATTTTTGCGACCGCCGTTGTACAATGCCGTCTGTCCGCTGCTCCGCTCCGTCGCGGTGCAATGTGCTGCCAGCTACTCTGATCTTTTGCTTTGAAATGTCTGCCCACAACTCTGCTTCTTTGCTTTGCGATGTCTGCCTACTGCTTTACTTCATCGCAGTGCGACTTGCCGCGAACTGCAAATTGTGGCATAAATATCCCTTTCGCAGAGCAAATTGCTGATCTCAGCGTCGTTTTTGTGCCTTGAGCGCGAAACAACAGTGCGTATATCCCTTTCGCGGAGGGAGGGCGATGGTTTCTGCGGACGAAGTGACGGAGGCCTGCCGAATAATGGGACGTCTCCGTCAAAAAAGGCCGATTTTGACGGAGACCTGCCAAAATTTGGGACGTCTCCGTCACTTGGGGTGAGGGTGCCTACTTTGGAGCGAGGGAGGCTTTCTTTGGAACAATGGAGGCAATCTTGCATTTTAGGAATTGTGAAAGAATAACCTGCATCACCGGTGTCTGCTGCTTCGCAGCCCTGTCCGGGTAAATGCCACCGGTGATGCAGGTTATTCTTTCTG
>JAEEVC010000065.1 GCA_016287075.1 Bacteroidales bacterium
TGAGCTACCGCCGCGCCATCAAGATGGCCATCGCCACCGCCATGCGCGTGGGTGCCGAGGGCATCAAGGTCCAGATCAGCGGTCGCGTGGGCGGCGCCGAAATCGCCCGCTCCGAGATGTTCAAGGAGGGCCGCACCCCGCTGCACACCTTCCGTGCCGACATCGACTACGCCCTGGCCGTGGCCCACACCCAGATGGGTACCATGGGTATCAAGGTTTGGATCTGCAACGGTGAGAAGTACGGCAAGCAGGACCTCTCCCCGAACGCCGGTTACGCCGCCGGTTCCCAGGCTCCGTCCACCGGACGCCGTGAGGGTGGCCGTAGCGACCGCCGTGGAGGCCGTGGAGGCCGTGACCGTCGCGACCGCGGCGAGCGCCGTGACGACCGCGACCGTCGCTAATTCCGGCTGCGACATGCTAAGAAAGACACTCCTCCTTGCGGGGAGTGTTTTTTTGTGTATCTTTGCGGGGATTAATACGATTGACGATGAAACGAATGATTTTGAGCCTGGTGGCGCTGGTGGCGGCCTTGTCGATGGCCGCGCAGGTGCGCCCGGAAAACAATCATACGGTCTCCACGACCCTCGGGGCCGGCCTCGAGTACGGCTTCGAATGGGCCTTCGCCGGACAGGCGAGCGTCGTGGCCCGCATCGGAATGGTTTCCAAGGACTGGCTCCTGGGCAGTTCCCTGGACAATTTCCAGTGGCGTACGACGATGTCGCCGGCGGTGACCTTCGAGCCGCGGTATTATTTCCTGATGAACTGGCGGGACCGCCACGGGAAGTATACCTCGGGCAATTCGGCCGAATTCCTGGGCATTCCCACCTCGGTGACGCTCAGCAAGAACGGCAAGGGGCTGGGCGAAGTGGCCGTGTCGCCCGTCCTGGGCGTGCGCAGGGCTTTTGCCCGTCACTGGTTCCACGAGTTCACGGCCGGGGCGGACCTCCTGTGCTACCCTACCTTCATCGCTACCCCGCGCGTGGGCTATCGCATCGGATTCCTGTTCTAAATCAACGATATGAAGCAACTGATGTACCTGGCCGCAGCCGTGGCGCTGCTGGCCGCCTGTTCCCCGAAAGCCGGAAATACCACCAAGGTCGTGGGCCGATTCGGCGAGGATGCCCCCGAGTTCGTGGAGATCTCGATGGGTGAAGCCTTGGATACCACCATTTATGTCCAGGACGGCCGCTTCGAGGCCGTCATCCCGACCAATTTGACTACGATGGCCGTCATCGATGCCGGTTCGGAGCCCATTGCATTCATTGCCGACGGTTCCACCATCACCGTGGACCCGGATGCGGGTACCGCCGTCTCCTCCAACAAGAAGGGGCCGAACGCCCGCTTTGCGGCCTATAACGAGTGGATGGAGAAGTTCATGGCCGACTACCGCGAAAAGATGAACGGATTCGGCAGCGACGAGGAGGCCGCCGAGGCCTATTACAACGAGGTCGTGGCCCAGTTCAATGACTATCAGGTGCAGACGATCAAGGCCAACCCCGACAACATCCTGGCCCTCCTCGCCCTGTCCCAGATGGATATGGAGGACACCGGCGTGCTGTCCGGCCTCTTGGACGGCCTGTCCGACGAGATGAAGGCCCTCCCTGAGATCACCGCCCTGCGCACGGCCTTCGAATCCAAGGCCAAGACCGCCGAAGGCACGCGTTTCGTGGATTTCACCGTCGTGGAGGACCCGGAGAATCCAGAGACGTCCACCGTCAAGTTCTCCGACTACATCGGCCAGGGCAAGTACATGCTGGTCGATTTCTGGGCCTCCTGGTGTGGCCCCTGCAAGGCTGAGATGCCCAACCTCATCAACGTCTATGAGACCTATCACAGCGACAAGTTTGACATGCTCAGCGTTGCCGTATGGGACGAGCTGGAGAACACGAAAGTTGCTGCAGAAGAGCTGGGCATCGTCTGGAACCAGATCGTGAACGCCGGACAGGTCCCGACCGACCTGTATGGTATCGAGGGCATTCCGCACATCATCCTCTTCGGCCCGGACGGCACCATCCTCAAGCGCGGCATCCGCGGCGAGAAGATCGGCGAGGCCGTGAAGGAGGCCCTGGGCCTGTGACGGTCAAGGAGAAAATAGCCCTGTTTCCGCATTCCCCCGGCGTCTACCGGTATTATGACGCCGAGGGAAAAGTCATCTATGTAGGGAAGGCGAAGGACCTACACAAGCGGGTCGCGCAGTATTTCGTGCCGCCCGAGCGGCTCACGAC
>JAEEVC010000023.1 GCA_016287075.1 Bacteroidales bacterium
CGGGGCTCGCGTCGCTCCGGCGGGCCGGCGCCGCCGCCCGCGAGGCTGAAGCGGCCCGCATGCGGAGCGGCCTGCTACTCCTCCTGCTGGTTGCGATCCTTGCTACGCTGATTCTCTATTTCTGGGCGCGGAAGTCCCAGATTGACAAGCAACTCGCGGAAGAAAAGGCGGAAAACGACCGCCTGATGGCCGTGGCGGAGGACCTGCAGGCCCGCCTGTCGCGGAAGGCCGCCGCGCCGCTCGGCGGGCGGGACGTGCTGGACCGTCTTTGCGAGCAGTATTACGTCTATGAGGGAACGGACAATCTCCAGCCGAAGATCCTGAAGGAAGTCCGGAGCCTCGTCGAGGGGCTGCGCCGCGACCCGAAGGTCCAGAAGGACCTCGAGCGCGCGCTCGACGAGTCGGCCGACGGCGTGATGACCCGCCTGCGTGCCGCCTTCCCGAAATGGAAGGAAGAAGATTTTCTGCTGTACTGTTTCACGGCCTCCGGCTTCTCCTCGACCACCATCGCTGCCCTCCTGGAGAAGGACAAACCCTACGTGTACAACCGCCTCTACCGGCTCAAGGGCCGCATCGCCCAGGCAGGCGGACCGGAGGCGGAAATCTTCCTCTCTGCGCTCGAAAAATAGGGGCTGCGAGTTTTTTGCCGGCGGCTATCGTTGGAAACTACTGATTGTTAATATTTTATGAAAAACGCGTGCGAGATTTGTCCGGCGCGTTTCTTTGGTGTTGCGGAAAAGTCGCCGTACCTTTGTATCGTAAAAGTTTATCTAAAAACCGCACGTTATGGAAATCAAGAAGAGCGAGAAAGCCAGCCTTGAAAACAAGAAGCTGCTTTTCACCGAGATCGGTCTCGTCGCCGCCCTCCTCGTCACCTGGGGTGCTTTCGAGTACTCCTCCAAGGATGCGCAGGTAGCGGTCCTCGAGGACACGACCCAGATCGACGACGTCGAAGAAATCGTCGCCCTGCAGCAGGAGACCCCTCCGCCGCCGCCCGAGGCCCCGAACATCCCGGTCCTTTCCGACCAGATCGACATCGTCGATGACGAAATCAAGGTCGATGACCTGTTCGTCTCCCTGGAAGACGACGCCAACACCGGTGTCGAAATCATGGACTACCGCGAAGAGGAAGTCCAGGAAGAGGAAGTGGAGGAGGAAGCCATTCCGTTCCAGCTCGTTGAGGAGAAGCCGTCCTTCAACGGCGGCGATGCCAACGAGTTCTCGAAGTGGGTCAACTCCAAGCTCGTCTATCCGGAAATCGCCAAGGAAAACGGTGTCCAGGGCCGCGTTACCCTCCAGTTCACCGTGGAGGCGGACGGACGTGTGACCAACGTCAAGGTGCTCCGCGGCGTCGATGACTCCCTGGACAAGGAGGCCGTCCGCGTCGTTTCCAGTTCCCCGAAGTGGAAACCCGGCAAGCAGCGTGACCGCGCCGTCAAGGTTACCTACACCTTCCCGGTGATCTTCCAGCTCCGCTAAAGCGGCGGAAGGAAAAGAAAAAAGAGGGGGACCAACCTGGTCCCCCTCTTTTGGGCTGTCGCGGCGGAGCCGCTACTCCGCGTTGCGGACGCAGCGGACTTCCACACCGTTCGTGATGTTGTTGAAAGTGACGTTCAGCTTGCCTTCCTTATAGGTGGCGGTGAAGGCGGACATCAGGGCGAAGAACTGGGTCACGCTGTTGCCCGTCGAGGAAAGCATGTAGTTCATCTTCGGCCTGCCGAGATAGGCCTCGACGGAGCAGTCGGAGGCGCTGGTGATCAGCTTGTTGTAGGAGCCGGTCGCCGTTGCGGAAGCCTTGATCATGGTGCCGATGAACGCATAGTTGAAGCCGTCCGCATCGAGGGCCGTGATCCTGGCGCCATTGTAGACGGCGTCATAATAGGCGGCGTCTTCCTTCACGATGGCGGCCGATTCGCCTGCGCCCTTGTTGCTCTGGCCGACCAGGTCGATGAACTCGGACCGCGTCGGGATGTGCCAGCCGGCCGGGCAGAGGCCCTGCGCGCCTTCGAAGCTGTTGTAATTGTCGGCCGTAATCGCAGCGCCGAAGACCGTGGCGACGTCATAGAGGTAGCCGTTGGCGCCGTCGGTCGCCGGGGTGATGTTCGTCCCGTCGGAGGAATAGGTGTACCAGATGCCGTTGCCGTCGTTCGGGTCGCTCGAGGGCTGCTTCCCTGCCGGGAGGAAGGCGAGCGGCTGGGCCATCCACCACTTGCCGTCTTTCAGTTTGACCACGTTGTAGCGGACATTGTCATAGGAGAAATAGCCATCGGAGAGGTGCTCTTCGAAGGCGATTTCCTGCGGCTCATCGCCTTCGGGGGCGAGTTCCCCGCCGTCATCCCAGTTGGAGATTTCGCCCGAGAGGACGATCTGGATGTCCTCCGGGTTGACGATGACATTGGCCGTGTACTGCTTGCCGGCGACGAGGGTCGCTTCGGCGAGTTTCTGCTGGAGCGTCTTGCTGCCGGTCGTCGCGGCGATGGTCAGTGCGACCGTCTGGGCGGGAAGGATCACATACCAGGCGTTGGCGCCCTTCCAGGCCTTGATGTCGACCGGGGCGGCGGAAGCATCGACGCTCGCCGTCAGGTCGTCGGCGATGAGGGCGGTCGGGATGGCGCCCTTGACCGTGAAGGCGTCAATGGCGGCGCCGTAGTTGTTGGTCACGTTCAGGACGAGGCGGGCGAGCCGGTGCTTGAAGACCATCGTGACCTCGGCCGGCGTCGGAACGACGTTCTCCTTGACGGCGGAGATGAAATCGGAGGAGGAGAGCCCTGCGGACTGGTCTGCGGCGACCGTGAAGGAGGCCGGCTTCGTCGCGGCATAAGGATAATAGGCAGCGAAGGTCGCCTCGTCGCCACCCTCCGCGTACCAGGTCAGGTCGCCCTTGAAGGCGGCGCCGTCATAAGTGAGGCGGGCATTGTCGGCATGGACGCCGGCGGCGCGGGACACGGTGAGGCCGATAGCGTCGCCGTTTTCAAAGTTGGTCTCCGTCGCCCGGGTGATGACCGGTTCGACGACGATGGCTGCATCGGAATAATCCGGGGCCTTTTCGGGGAGCTTGTTGCAGGCGGCGAAGGCAAGGAGCGCCAGGCCGGAGAGGAGAAGGATCTTTTTCATTTGCATTATTTGTTAAGATGTTGTGTGTCAAAAGCCATAGCCCAGCCGGAGGGCGGTGGAGAAGCGGTCGTTCCCTGGCAGGAAGGTCAGGTTGAAGCCGTGGAGCCAGTCGCCTTCCGCGGTCAGCGAGAGGCCGGGGACGGCGCGGAAGCGCCAGGTCGCCCGGAGCCCGGCGCCGCAGCGGGTTGCCGTCATGTATTCCATCTTCCGGTCCCAGTCGCCCTGGAGGCGGAAAGGCTGGACGGGCGCATCTTCACGGACCTCGCCGAGCCCTTTTTCTTTCATGCTACCGGCGCCGAACCGGAGGTCGAGCGCAAGGTCCAGGCGGCCTGCCGTCATGCCGGCTTGCAGCAGGGCCGACCCCATCATGAGGTCCAGCCGGTTGTCATAAGGATAGAGGAGGTAGGATTCCTCGGTCCATGCGGTGCCGGAGAGCGTGGCCTTCAGGCGGCGGAAGAAGCCCTCCCGGAAGAAGAGCCCGTAGGAGAGGTCCATGTTTCCGTGGATCCGGTGCGAGACCTTGTTGAAGGCATGGACGACCGGGGTGGTAATGCCCCCTTCCGTCACTTTCTCCAGGACGGATTCTTCGAGTTGGTCCGTCTCGATGCGGAAG
Source organism: Bacteroidales bacterium (assembly GCA_016287075.1). Lineage (GTDB taxonomy): Bacteria > Bacteroidota > Bacteroidia > Bacteroidales > UBA932 > Cryptobacteroides. The sequence continues at coordinate 3,728 of JAEEVC010000023.1, forward strand.
CGGAGGCCCCAGCGGCCCGTGGCGCGGCCCGCGCGGTAACTTCCTCCGACTTCGTCCAGGAAGACGAAACCGGGATAACGGAACCAGGTGTATCCCTTCTCCCCGACGGTACCATGCTTCCAGAGCAGTTCCATCCTGCCAGTAAACGGCTGTGTATCAATTAGGTAGGCGAAACCATGGCTGTACTCGCGGATTGGGAGCAGGCCGACGCCGGCCTCGTCGAGGTGGATGCCGTCGCCGTCCCAGACCTGATAGGAGCCATACCGGAGCCCCTTGTCGAGGAAGGCGTAGTAGGAAGCGTCCGTCGCGCTGCCAACCTGTTCGGCGTCAATCGTTTCCGCTTTCTTGCAGAAGATATAGGAGAGGGAGAGGACGTCGTTCCGGTTTCCGAGCCGCAGGGCGAGGGTCGGTTCGGCCCGGAGGTCCGTCCCGTAGCTCGTGTGGCGGATGTCCTTGCGTTTGGCGTAGTTGGCCGCCTGGTAGGCGACCTTCCCGCCGAGCAGCCAGTCCTCGCCGGGTTCGGTGACGAGGCCGCCGCCGAGGGAGTAGGTCTGCCGGGTCTTGTCGCCGGGCGTAAACTCCAGGACATCAATCGGATAGTACCCCGGATAGAGGAACATCGAGGTGAACATGTCCTTGCCCTCGACCTGCTCGAAGCCGAAGGAGCCGGTCCAGGAGGTGCGGTCGCCGTGGCGGGTTCCCTTCGCTTTCGCGCCGGCCTTCCAGAGGGAACTGGCGGCAAAGCCCGGGCGGAAGCCGCCGGTCTCGTAGCCGCCGTAGATTTCGGCGGAGCCGCCGGCGGGCGCATCGGCCGTGCGGATCTTTGCGATCTCCTGCGCTCCGGCCGTGAGGGACAGGAAGACGCTAACGGCGCAGGGTAGGAGCTTCGCTTTCATAGAAATCCGTGCTTGAATTGTTCGTATCCTGGAGAATCTCATAACCGGCTTCCCGCGACGCGTCCTCGTCCTTTTTCCGGACGACGGAACGGCTCTTGAAGACGTCGCTCTGGTACACAAAGCCCGCGTCCGCCTTCGGGGAAAGCCGTTTGGCATTGTTGGAAGAACGCCCGTCGAACACCTCTACGGCATCGATGAGCCATGCGTACGGGACGATGACGGAGCGGTCCGCGCTGTTGCCGGCCGGGATGCGGACGGCGTCGGCCTGCAGGAGATAGTTCTCCATCGTGATGCCCCGGGACTTGAAGATGACGAAGGTCGGCGAGGACATCGAGATGGTGTTGGCGTTGGACTGGCCGGTCTTGATGAGGACCTCGAGAATATGGTCCTGGCGGACTTTGTCCCCCGGCGCGGGATGGTACAGGGGGTTCGGGAAGTAGGTCGGGTTGTAGCAGACGAAGCAGTCGCTGCGGTTGAGGTTGACCGAAAGCGGGTAGGCGGCGCTGTGGTCGATGGCGCCGCGGAGGGCGATGAGCGCGTCCTCGCCCGGCTGCAGGGGCCAGGTCCTGCCGTTTCCGGGGAACCGCCAGACGACCGTCACCACCGGGACGAAGTCCGGGAAGGTCAAATCGCCCGTCTCCGGGTCCCGGATGAGCCAGCTGTTGGTGCCGGTGGCGTTGTACGGCGACAGGGTGCCGAAGCAGAGGCTGTCCAGGTAGGCCGTCTCCGAATCGTTGTTGTGCAGGAGGACGTACTGGTCGCTCTGGTAGGTCCCTTCTTCCGGGGCCTTGCTGCAGCCGCCGACGTAGAGTTCCTTGATGACGATGCTGCCGGCCTCGGAGAGGTCGAGCGGGAGGTCGAGCGCGCGGTCTTCCGTCACGAGGACGCGGTCTTTCGACCCGTTGAGGAGAGTCTGGCCGGTCCGGGCGCTGAAGGAGACCCGGTACATGCCGGCGGGAAGGGCCATTTCGGCGATGCCGTCGCGATCGGTGTTGGCCTTGTACATGGCCCCCGTGGTCATTTCCTCCGCCTTGACCGTGCCGGATTCCGGCGTGGCGCCGGTAAAGGCGTCCGGATAGACCGGCCGGACGGAAAGGTTCAGGAGGCTTCCCGGCCAGGGGTTCTTGTATTCTCCGCCGCAGCCGAGCAGGAGCAGTGCCGCGAGGGACAGGGTCAGGATCCGTTTCATAGCTTGATGCGGCAGGTGAGGCCGTAGTAGAAGGCCGGGGTGAACAAGGCGGAAACACCTGTGGCCCAGCTCTTCCGGTACGGACGGGCGTTCGTGAAATTGTTGGCGAAGAAGGAGAGGGACACATGGTCGCCGATCTCCTTGGTGAGGCTGACATTGGCGCTCAGGTAGGGGTTGTAACCATCGCGCGCGAAGGTATAGGCGTTGCCCGAGCGGAGGATGAGCCGCTGGAGGACCGGATCGGCGGCGGACGCGTCGGTCCACGCGTGTTCCACCCCGTCCAGGTCGATATAGGCAATCGGACAGACGGCGGTGTAACTGTTTCCGTCATAGATATTTCCTCCCGTCGGAGCATAGGGATTCGCCGCCGCTTCCTCCGGGGAGGCGACCGTGAAGGCGCGGGAGGAGCGGTTCTGCGCGCACCGCAGCAGCGTTGCCTCGATGCGGCAGGTCAGGATGAGCCGTACGGCCGGGATATGCGTGATGGCCGTCAGGTTGGCGTCCAGGTTGTCCATCCGGCGGCCGCCGGCGACCGAAGAGGTGCTGCCGGCATAGATGGCCGCATATTCATAGGACCGGTTCGGGAGGGAACTGTGCGACCATCCGGACGGATAATAGGCCGTCGGCAGTGTGTTCTCATATTCGGTCCGGGTATAGGCGGCATCGAGGCGGAGCCGGGTGTGCAGGAGCGGGATTTCCGGGAAATCGGCGGTCAGTTCCGCGCCCGTGCGGAGGATGTCCGCCCCGCCCCGCTGGTACCGGTTGCCGGCGAATGTCCGGTCCGCGACGCGCACGCCCATCGGGGTGTAATATTCGTCCTCGCTGCCGCGGATGAACACGTTGCCGGTCTGGTGGTCGGTCACGATGGTCGGGTCGGCCGGGACGGAGAAGTCCGCCGGCAGCTGCAGGATGCTGTAGGAGAAGGGTTCATAGCGCAGCCCGAACTCATACGGGTCCTGTGTCCGGTTCCGGAAGCCGGCGAGGGAGAGCTTGAATCCCTTGAGGGAGAGGTCGATGCCGACCTCGGCGTTCCGGTTGCACTGCCAGCGGAGATCGGGATTATACGCCATGGTAAAGGGCTGGGTATAATACAGATAGCTCGTCTTTCCGCCGTAGGAGAAACCGAAGGTCTGGATGTCCCGGTACTCCTGGCGGGGGAAGAGGACATAGAAGGAGGGCAGTTTCCGGGTGATGCCCCAGCCGCCGCGGAGCGAGACCGCGTCCGAGAGGTTCCAGCGGGCATTGAACCGCGGGGAGAGGGTGCGCAGGTTCCGGTAGGCCGTCCCGGCGAGGAAGGCCTGTTCGGAACGCAGGCCGGCGCTCACGTCCAGGCTCGTCTTCCCGAGGGGGACGGTCAGCTTCTCTTCCGCAAAGAGGGCCAGGTTGTGCAGGTAGGGATAGTCTGTGTAGGGGCGCGGACGGTAGCCGTTGGCCGCGAGGACGGGGTCTTCATAATACTCGCCGCGGCCGACATTCCCGTCCGCCTTCCACTGGACACCGGCCTTGAAAACACTCTTCGCGCGGCCGAAATGGTGAAGCCAGTCATATTTGAGCGAGGCGGCATAGTCCAGTTCCCGGGAGTCCGTGATTCGGTCCGCATAGAAGGTCAGCGGGAGCGGGGTGGCCAGCCAGTAGCCTTCCTCCTCCGCATGGACGGCGGGTTGGGAGGAGGCGTATGAATTATAGATGTGTTCATGGGTCCGCATATCGTGGTAATAGACGGAGCCCTCGAGGCTCAGGTTCGTGATCCAGGACCGGTTGATGAGCCAGGTGATCTTGGCATGCGGGGTGAGGAGGTTGTCATTTCCGCGGGAATATGCTTCCGAGAAAGCGTCGGGGTCGTCCTTGCTGTTCATGCCGCCGATGTTTCCCGTCAGGCCGGCCTCCAGCCGCAGGGTCCGGGCGAAGGTCCGGGCGAATTCCGCCGTGAATCCCCGCCGCGTGTAGGAGGTGTAGGGCGAGGTCAGTTTCTGCGTGGCGCGGGTCCATTCCCCGCTGATGTTGAAGGAACCGCCCTTGAGGTCAATGCCCTTGGAAACGGCTGCGCTGTAGGTTCTCGGGTTGACGGAAAAGGTCAGGTTGACGGGCGAGCGGCCCTGTTTGGTCTTGACGCGGATCATCCCGCTCCCCAGGTCGCCGTATTCCGCGGAAGGGACGCCGGAGATGACCTCCACGGATTCGATGTTCTCCACCTGGAGGCTCCGCGTGTCGATGCCGGACAGGCCGCCGAAACTGGCGTTGTCGCCCATGCGGACACCGTTCACTTCCACGGCTGTGGCGAAGGCCGCATTGCCGGCGCCCGACCCGCCGCCGCGCACGGACAGCTCCGTCGCGGTCGTGAGGTCGGGGTTGACGGTCTTGCCGCCCGGTAGCAGGGCGGTGATGTTCGACACGCCCGACAGCTGGAGATGGTCCAGGGCCTGACGGCCGATCGTCTGCGTCGTGTTGAGGTTCTCCTTCTGCAGTTCCGCCGTCACGACGGCCTCGTCGAGGGCCAGGTTCTGCTCATGCAGGACATAATCCTTCCGGACCCGTCCTCCCCGGATGGAAACGGTTTCCTTCAGCGGGACATAGCCCAGGCAGTCCACTTCCAGCCGGTACGTCCCCTCCGGGATCCGGTCGAGGACGTAGGCGCCGTCTTTGCCGGTGCTGGTCCACAGGGCGCCGTCGTCCAGGCGGATGACAGCCCCCGGGACAGGGGTCTTTCCGTCCGCTTCCGTGACGCGCCCCGAAAGGGTCTGCCGTTCGCCTTTCCGCTGGGAAAAAGCGGCAAGCGGAAGCAGGAAAAGCAGGATGGCGCAGAGAATCTTTCTCATAGGCGGAATCTTTCTTCTGCAAAAATACGATTTTTCTCGTTCTTACACATCCCAAAAAATAGGGATGGCCCCGGAAAGGACCATCCCTTGTGTAAAGATCTGTCGCTGAACCCTTACTTCTTCTCCGCTTTCTTCTTGCGGGAAGCGAGCCAGGTGTCATACATGACCGGGGTACCGATCATGATGGAGGCGTAGGTTCCGATGATCACACCGAGGCAGAGGGCGACCGCCAGACCGCGGATGGACTCGCCGCCGAAGATCGCGATGGCGATCATCGGGAGGAGGGTTGACACGGAGGTGTTGACCGTACGGGTGAGGGTCGCGTTGAGCGCGGTGTTGGTCGTGTCCTTGAAATCGTCGTTCGGGTGGAGGGCCTTCATTTCACGGATACGGTCGAAGATAACCACGTTATCGTTGATGGCGTAACCGATGATGGTCAGGATGGCCGCGATGAAGGTCTGGTCAACGTCCAGGTTGAACGGCAGGATGCCGTTGAACAGGGAGAAGAAGCCGATGACGATGATGGCCGTGTGGGCCAGGGAGACGACACCGCCGACACCCCAGGTCCAGCCCTTGAAGCGGACGGCGATATAGCCGAAGATGACCAGCAGGGCAAGGAGGACGGAGATGATCGCGGAGCGCTGGATGTCGCGGGCGATGGTCGGGCCGACCTTGTCGGAGGAGATGATACCGTTCGGGTTCTCGAGCGTCGAGGTGAAGCTCTCGAGGGTGGTCTCTTCCTGGTAGAACTGGCCGAGGGCCTTGAAGAGCAGGGCCTCGATTTCGGCATCGACGGCGGTATCCTCGCTGTTGTTCTTGTACTGGGTGGTGATCTTCATCTGGCTGTCGCTACCGAACTGCTTGACTTCCACGGAGAACTGGTCTTCGCCAGCCTCGGCGGCAGCGGCCTGGAAGGTGTCCTCGACTGCGGCGCGGACCTTTTCAGCGGTCACGGCCTGGTCGAAGCGGACGACATAGGTACGGCCGCCGGTGAAATCGACACCGTAGCTGAAGCCCTTGAAGGCGATGGAGGCGATGGCGATGAGGATCAGGGCGCCGGAAATCATATAGGAATACTTGCGCGCGCCCAGGAAGTCGATCTTCGTGTTCTTGAGGAAGTTCTTCGTGGCCTCGTTGGTGAGCTTGACGGTCTTGCCGTTCTGGATCTTGCGCTCGAAGATGAGGCGGGTGATGAAGATGGAGGTGAGCACCGAGGTGATGATACCGATGATCAGGGTCGTGGCGAAGCCCTGGACGGGGCCGGAGCCGAAGATGTAGAGGATGATACCGGTAAGGAGGGTGGTCACCTGGCCGTCGATGATGGCGGAGTAGGCGTTCTTGTAACCGTCGGCGACGGCCTTCGAGAAGCCCTTGCCCGCGGCGAGCTCTTCCTTGATGCGTTCATAGATGATCACGTTCGCATCCACGGCCATACCGAGGGTCAGGACGAGACCGGCGATACCCGGAAGGGTCAGGACGGCACCGAAGGAGACGAGGGTACCGAAGAGGAGCAGCACGTTGCAGAGCAGCGCGATGTCCGCGATGACGCCGGCGCCCTGGTAGAAGAACAGCATGTAGATGAGCACCAGGACGAACGCGATGAGGAAGGAGATGAGACCGGCCTTGATGGACGCGGCACCGAGGGACGGGCCGACGACCTGCTCCTGGATGATGGTCGCAGGGGCCGGGAGCTTACCGGACTTGAGAACGTTCGCGAGGTCGTCCGACTCCTGGACGGTGAAGTTGCCGGTAATCTGGGAGTTGCCGCCGGTGATCTCGTTCAGGACGTTCGGGTAGGAATACACGAGGCCGTCGAGGACGATGGCGATCTGCTTGCCGACGTTGTCCTTGGTGAGGCGGGCCCAGGCGCTGGCGCCTTCCGCGTTCATGGACATGGAAACGGACGGGTTGCCGCCGTTGGCGTTCTGGAACTCGGTGCGGGCGTCGGTGACGGCGCTGCCGTCGAGCGGGGCCTTGCCGTCGCGGGAGGTCGCCTTGATGGCGACGAGCTCATAGACGTTGGCGCCCTGGGCGAACTCGGACGGTTTCACGGACCACATGCCCTTGAAGCCCTGCGGGAGGACATCTTCGGCCATGGCGAGGTACTTGTTGACGGTGGCGGTGTCAACGCCCTGGGCGAAGCCGAGGCAGGCGTTGTTCCAGCCGCTCGGGGAGAGCACCGCGAAGAGCGGGTTCTTCCGCGCGTACTCGGCCTGGTCGGCCGTCAGGGAATCGATGGCGGAGGAGGCGACGGCGGTCGTGTCGCCGAGGTTGCCGAGGATCTCGGCGACGCGGGCGTTCACGGCGTTCAGGTCAACCTCGTTGCCCTGGAAGGTGGGCCAGAATTCGAGGGACGCAGTGCCCTGGAGGAGTTTGCGGACACGCTCCGGGTCCTTTACGCCCGGCAGTTCAATGAGGATCTTGCCGGAGTTCTCGATGCGCTGGATGTTCGGCTGGGTGACGCCGAAGCGGTCGATACGGTTGCGGAGGACGTTGAAGGAGTTGTCGATGGCGCTCTTGGCCTCGTTCTTGATGACGGTGAGGACTTCGGCGTCGGTGGATTCGGGTTTCACCTTGTCGCGGAGCTCATAGGTGCCGAAGATCTCGGCGAGCCGGCGGCCGGGGGCCTGCTGGGCCCAGGCGTCACCGAAGAGGGCGATGAAGTCCTGGCTGGAGTTCTGGTTGTTGGCCTTGGCGGTTTCGATCGCCTTGACGAAGTCAGGGTCGGTGCTGTTGCCGGAAAGGGCCTTGACCAGGTCCTCGAGCTGGACCTGGAGCATGACGTTCATGCCGCCCTTAAGGTCGAGGCCGAGGTTGATCTCCTTCTCCTTCACTTCCTTGAAGGTGTACCAGAGGTAAACTTTTTCCGAATTGATCGAATCGACATAAGCCCTGTTGCGGATGGCGGCGACGGAGTCGATGACGAATTCGCGCACATCCGGGTTGACGGGATTGGCCGCCACGAACTGCTCGGCCCTTGCGGTCGCATACTTGGCGGCCTTCTTTTCCTGGAGGCGGGTCACCGCCGTGAAGGAAAGCTGCCAGATGCAGGCGATGCCGAGGAGGATCGCGACGATTCTGATTAAGCCTTTGTTTTGCATGTTTTACGTTATAATTTGTTTATTTGTCTCACTTTGTGCCGCGCCGGAACCAGCCGACTTCCGGGACCATCGGCAAAATAAGGGTACAAATTTACGATTTTTTTCTTACATTCATACTTTCTGCAACTTATTTCTTATTTTTGCATCCGCAAATCGGAAAGAATGAAAGTGCTGGAACCCGTGATCCGGAAGACTTGCCGCCTCGTTGCGGCCACAGTCCTCGGATCGGTCCTTTGCGGACCGGTCCGCGCCGGCGCGGCCGCCCAGACGGACACGCTCATCTTCCGGCGGGACTCCATCAACATCTCCCGCGGGCTCCTCTTCCCGGGCGCGGACACCGTCGCCATTTCCGTGGCGCCGGACCCCATGGCCCCCCCGGCAGAGCCCGCCGTCCGGGAGATCCTGACACCGCTCCGGGAGGACCGGAGCACCATTGCCGCGGTGGCGCCGATTCCGACGGCGGCCACGTATGTCGCCGCCGGGGACAGCCTGCACCGCCGGTATGATTTCGCGGCTGCGCTGGAGCAGTACCGGCTCGCCTCGCAGCAGCGGGATGCCGATCCGGCGATCCTTGCGCTCCGGATGCGCACGGCGCAGAACGGCCTGAACCTCAGCGAGTCCGTGGCGGCTCCCGTGGTGATTGCCAAGCAGCGTTTTTCCCTGAAGGACTTCTTCCTCTACTATCCGATGCGCCCGGCCGGGTGGCGCTCCGCGCCGAACGTGCTGGACAAGGGCGGGCTGCCGCTCGTGGGCGCCACCTATGTCCCCCGGGATGCCAAGACGGTGTTCTTCTCCGCGGCGGATGCGGACGGCTTCCGGCACCTGTACATGACACAGGACTGCGACAGCGCCTGGTCCCGCCCGGCGCTCGTGGACGAAAACCTGCTCTCCGGCGGCAATGAGATCTACCCGATGCTCTCGCCGGACGGCGACCGGCTCTATTTCGCATCCGACGCTTTTTACGGGGTCGGCGGCTATGACCTGTACCAGTCCGTCCGCGATCCGGAGACCGGCCTCTGGGGCGAGCCCGTCAATCTGGGCTTCCCCTATTCCTCTCCGGCGGACGATTTCCTGCTGATGGACACGCCGGACGGGAAATACACCATCTTCGCCTCGAACCGGGCATGCCGCTCCGACAGTGTATATGTATATGTGCTTGAACACCAGGCGCTTCCTTTCCGGTCTCCGGCTGGAAGCGCGGAGGAGCTCCGCCGGCTCGGGGCGCTGTCCCCGACGGCGTCCGCGACCCGGATCGACGCTGCCTCCGCCATCGATGCGGACATTCCGGACGATGACAACACGCGCCTGTTCCAGGAGTTTTCCGCCGAGGTGAGCGTGCTCCGGGATTCCGTTTCGGTGCTGGAGCGGACGCTCGAGATCCTCCGCGGGCAACTGGCCGCAACCGCGGCGGGCGGGGCGGCCGGGGCGGATGCCCTGACCGGCATGGCGACCGCCATCGCCCGCCAGGAAGAAACGCTGTCCGCCACGCGGCTCTCCCTGGACAAGGCCGTGAAGGCCCGCCAGGAAGCCGAGAAGGCCTTCCTTAAGAGCGGGGTCCGCTCGCGGAACCGGCGGACCGCCGACCGGGAGGTCGTCGGCGCCGGCTCGGCCTATGTGTTCACGAAAAATTCCCTCGGCCCGAACCTGAAAATGCGTTTTGACGTGTCCTCGGCGGTGGCGGAGGCCGCCCCTTCCGACGTCTTCCGGGTCGCCCCGGTCGGCCGCTTCTCGCCGACCAGCGTGCTTCCGAACGGGATTGTGTACCAGATTTACCTGTTCACGAGCCCCCGCCATGCCTCCCTGGACGACATCAACGGCCTGACGCCCGTGTACGAGCGGATGACGACCTCGCTCAAATACGCCTACTCGGTCGGCGTCTTCTCCCATTATTCGGCGGCCCTCTCCGCCCTGCCCTCCGTCCGCCGCCTCGGTTTTCCGGAGGCCACCATCATCGCTTTCCGCAACAACGCCCCGATCCCCGTCATCGACGCCCGCCGCGCGGAAGGGCGTTAAGCGCCCGCGGCCTCCTGTTCTTTGCCTGACCGGAGCCCGTTCCCGCCATCTCGGGCGTGAAATGGAAATAGTTGATACACAGTTAAATATAGAAAATCAATTACCCGGTTTAGGGTAATTGATTTTCTGTAAGAAGCTGTCGGATAATGTGTTGCATTTCACGCTATCTGCAGAAAAAAGCAAAAACCCGGATGGTACTTTTTCGGGACGCTTCGATCCGGAAGCGGGACTGGCCCGGTTCCGGAAGCGGAGGGGCATCGACGGCCGGGCCGAGATTGGGACGTGCATGCGTCGGGGCGGGACCCCGTCAACTGACCAGCCGCCCCAGGCGGAGTTTGTCCGCAAGCCAGAGAAGGGCCGTATCGAGCGGAAGGACGGCGGCGGCCAGGACAAACGGAAGGATTGCGATGGGGATTGCGCTGCCGCAGAGCTTGATGAAGGCGGAAATCAGCAGGAAGTGGGAGAGATAGATGCCGTAACTGTACCGGCTGAGGGCCTGTGTGACGGGAGAAATCCGCACCGGGGCCTTTTCCAGCAGGAAGGAGAACAGTCCGAGCGCGGTTAGGATGCCCCAGAAGGGAGAAGGACTGCCGGCCAGGCGCGTGAGGACATTCACGAGAAAAGCGACCGCCCCGAGGATCTGGAGGGTGCGGCGGGCTGCCGGCCGGTTCTGCAGGGACCGGGCGACGGCATAACCGGCGACGAAGGGGAACAGGCAGCCGGTATTCTCCGCAACCATCATCCGGCTGACCTCGAAGCGGGGCAGCCATTCCCTGCATACCGTCAGGAGGGCCAGGAAGAGGCTCAGATAGAGGAGCGCGCGTTCTTCCCGGCATACGACCCGGAGGACGGGCGTGATCAGGTACAGGCCGATGATCATGTAAACGAACCAGTAGATGCCGTGGATCCCTCCGGTCGCAAGATCCCGGAAATAGTCGGGCAGGAAGTGCAGGAAGTCCCGGTTCCCTTCCATCAGCCGTCCCAGCGTGAAGGTCACGAGGCTCCAGAACAGGAAGGGCGGCAGGATGCGCAGGAAACGCTTCTTGAAAAAAACGCCCACGGGTTCTTCCCGGCCGAGCAGCAGGACTCCGCTGATGATCAGGAATAGGGAGACGCCCGGCGCCAGGAGGCTTTGCAGGATGGCGTCCTCCAACCGGAGCGGAAAGGAGGAGACGTCCGAGAGGCATCCGGAGGTATGGGTGAGGACGATCAGGACGATGGCGAGGGCGCGGACGAGGTCGTATACGGGAATTCTCTGCTGGGTCATAGGCCGAAAAGCGTGGGTTCCAATTCTTTGACATGGAAGGATTTCCGGTGCCAGGTGGTGTAGCCGTGGCGGCGGATGGCGTCGATGTGTTCCGGGGTGGGATAGCCCATGTTGCGGTCCCAGCCGTATTCCGGAAACTGTGCGGCGAGTTCCCGCATGAAGGCGTCCCGGTGGGTCTTCGCCAGGATGGAGGCCGCCGCGATGGAGGCGAAGGTGGCGTCGCCATGGACGACGGTCCGGTAGTCTTTGAAGCCGAAGCGCCCGAAGGGGCGGAATTTGTTGCCGTCGATGAGGAGGAACGCCGGCTGCGGGTCGAGCCGGAGGACGGCGCGCTGCATCCCCGTGACGGAGGCCCAGAGGATGTTGATGCGGTCAATCTCCTCTGCCTGAACCGCTTCCACGGACCAGGCGACGGCTTCGCGCTCGATGATGGGACGGAGTTCGTCGCGCTGCCGCTCCGTCAGCTGCTTCGAGTCGTTGAGGAAAGGATGGCGGAAGTCCGGCGGGAGGATCACGGCGGCGGCATACACGGGTCCGGCGAGCGGCCCGCGGCCGGCCTCGTCGCACCCGGCCTCCAGCCGTCCGGGTTCCAGGAAGGGCTGCAGTTCGGCGGGCATGCGGATCAGTCGCCGAGGGTGGCGACCATGACGGCCTTGATGGTGTGCATGCGGTTTTCCGCCTCTTCGAAGACGATGCTGCTGCTCCCCTCGAAGACCTCCTCGGTCACCTCCACGCCATCCAGGCCGAATTTCTCATATACCTCGCGCCCGACCCCGGTCTCCAGGTTGTGGTAGGCGGGGAGGCAGTGCATGAACTTGCAGTCGGGATTCCCGGTGCGGGCCATGAGGGCGGCGTTGACCTGATAGGGGCGGAGCAGGGCGATGCGCTCGGCCCAGACCTCCGCCGGCTCTCCCATGGAGACCCAGACGTCGGTATAGATGAAATCACACCCCTTGACACCCTCGTCGATGTCGTCGGTGATGGTGATGCGGGCGCCGGTTTCCCGGGCGATGGCCCGGCACTGTTCCACCAGGGCGGAAGCCGGCTGCAGGGCCTTCGGGGCCACGATCCGCACATCCATCCCCATCTTCGCGCCGCCGACCAGCAGGGAGTTGCCCATGTTGTAGCGGGCGTCGCCGAGATAGGCGTAGGAAATCTCCCGGAGCGGCTTGTCGGAATGCTCCTCCATGGTCAGGAAGTCGGCGAGGATCTGGGTGGGATGGAACTCGTTGGTGAGGCCGTTCCAGACGGGGACGCCGGCATAGGCGGCCAGTTCTTCGACCCTTTCCTGGCCGTAGCCGCGGTATTCGATGCCGTCGAACATGCGGCCGAGCACGCGGGCGGTGTCCTTGATGGACTCCTTCACGCCGATCTGCGACCCGGTGGGGCCGAGATAGGTGACATGGGCACCCTGGTCATGGGCGGCGACCTCGAAGGAACAGCGCGTCCGGGTGGAGGTCTTCTCGAAAATCAGGGCGATGTTCTTGCCCTTGAGGGCGGTCCATTCGGTCCCGGCCGCCTTGGCCTTCTTGAGGTCGGCGGCGAGATCCAGCAGGTAGCGGATTTCCCCGGGCGTGAAATCCAGCAGTTTGAGGAAACTGCGGTTGTGGAGGTTGACAGCCATGATGCGGATCCATTTAAATCTCCACAAAGATAATGATTTCGCGCAGGAATGCACGATGGAAAGCCCTTTTTTATTGGAATTGCCGGAAAAATCGTTAAATTTGCAAGCTACGCGCGTGAAAGCTGCGCGCCGCGCATTAAAACCGATAAAATAATAACAACAATACATTTGCAAATGAAAAGTTATTCCACCCAAAACATCCGCAACGTGGTCCTCATCGGCTCGTCCCGCTCGGGCAAGACCACGCTCGCCGAGGCCATGCTCTACGAGGGCAAAGTAATTGACCGCCGCGGCAGTGTCGAAGAGAAGAACACGGTTTCCGACAACACCGAGTTCGAACAGACCAACCAGAAGTCCATCAATGCGACTCCGCTTTACGCCGAGTTCCAGAACCACAAGATCAATTTCATTGACGCGCCCGGTTCCGATGACTTCAGCGGCGGTGCCCTTTCCGCTTTCAAGGTTGTCGAGAGTGCGGTCCTTGTGGTCAACGGCTCCGCCGGTGTCGAGGTCGGTACCCAGATTTTCGCCCGCTATGCCGACCAGTACAAGATGCCGGTCGTCGTCGCCGTCAACCAGCTCGACCATGACAAGGCCAACTGGGAGCACGCCCGCGCCACCCTCTCCGAGGCCTTTGGCAAGAAGGTCGCCATCTGCCAGTTCCCGGTGAACCCGGGCGTCGGCCTGGAAGGCGTCGTGGATGTGATCACGATGAAGTTCTACAACGCCAAGAACGAGGAACTCGACATCCCCGCCGCCTATGCCGACGAGGCCGAGGAACTCCGTGCCGAACTCATGGAGAAGGCCGCGGAAGGTTCCGACGAGCTGATGGAGAAGTTCTTCGAGACCATGGAACTCTCCACCGAGGAGATCCGCGAAGGCCTGGCCGCCGGCTTCCTGAAGGATGAGGTCCTGCCCGTCTTCTGCATCGCCGCGAAGGCCAATATCGGTGTCCGCCGCCTGATGGAGGCGCTCATCCACCTGACCCCGTCCCCGCTCGGCAAGAAGGAGAAGACCATCGACGGCGGCGAGATCGCCTGCAACCCGGGCGCCCCGACCAGCCTGTTCATCTTCAAGACCTCCGTCGAGCAGCACATCGGCGACGTCTCCTACTTCAAGGTCATGAGCGGCACCCTCAATGAAGGCGCCGACCTCGTGAACCCTGAGACCGGCAACGGCGAGCGCCTCAGCGCCATCTATGCCGTCGCGGGCGCCATGAAGGAGAAGGTTTCCTCCATCGCCGCCGGTGACATCGGCTGCGTCATGAAGCTCAAGGCCGGCAAGACCGACGTCACCCTCGCCCAGCCGGGCCAGGAGGCGATCGAGCACATGATCCTCCCGGATGCCAAGTACCGCTGCGCCGTCAAGGCCGTCGACAAGAACGACGAGGCCAAGGTCGGCGACGCCCTCAACAAGATCGCGGCCCAGGATCCGACCATCAACGTGGCTTATTCCAAGGAACTCCGCCAGACCATCCTCTCGGGCATGGGCGAGCAGCACATCAACTATGTCAAGTGGAGAGTCAACAACGAGTTCAAGCTCCAGGTCGAGCTCTTCGCCCCGAAGGTGCCGTACCGCGAGACCATCACCAAGATCGCGACCGCGCAGTACCGCCACAAGAAGCAGTCCGGCGGCGCCGGCCAGTTCGGCGAGGTCCATCTGCTCGTCTGCCCGTACGTCGAAGGCGAGGAGGCCCCGAAGAACTTCAAGATCGACGGCAAGGACACCGTCTTCAACTTCAAGAGCCAGGAAATCATCGACCTCGAATGGGGCGGCAAGCTGGAGTTCTACAACTGCGTCGTGGGCGGATCCATCGACCTGAGCTTCATGCCCGCCATCCTCAAGGGTATCAAGTCCAAGATGGAGGAAGGCCCGCTCACCGGCTCCTATGCCCGTGACATCCGCGTCTATGTCTATGACGGCAAGATGCACCCGGTCGACTCCAAGGAAATCGCGTTCATCATCGCCGGCCGCAACGCCTTCAAGGAGGCCTTCCGCCAGGCCGGTCCGAAGATCCTCGAACCGATCTACAACGTGGACATCCTGACCCCGAACGAGTATGTCGGCCCCTGCATGTCCGACCTCAACACCCGTCGCGGCATGATCATGAACCAGGACATGGACAAGGGCTTCACCGTCCTCCACGCCCGCGTTCCGCTCGCCGAACTCTACCGCTACTCCACCGTCCTGAGCTCGCTCACCGGCGGCAGCGCGACCTTCTCCATGAAGTTCGCCGAGTACCAGCAGGTTCCGGCCGAGGTCCAGACCAAGCTCCTTGCGGACTACGCCGCCCAGGAGCAGGACGAGGACTAAGCGTCATCCGCCTGCGGTTTTTACTGACAGAGGGACCGGCCCGTTCGGAGCCGGTCCCTCGTGTTTATGGGTGCATCGGATAAAGGAGACCTTGCCTTTACCGGTCGTAGGCCTGGACTCTGACGGATTCGGTCTGGCGGAAACGGCCGAACTGCCAGTAGATGCGGAACAGGACCGTTCGTCCGAGCCGCTCCTGATAGCGGCGCTGGATGAAGTTGTCGTAGGCAATGACGCTGTTCCGGGTCCCGCCGCCGTGCAGGAGGTCCGTCGCATGGACCGATATGCCCAGATGCGGTTTTTGAAAATAGCGGGAGAGGGAAGCATCCCACGTCGGTTCAAGGATGAGGGCTCGGGTCTGGGCGGAGGGAAGGGTGGGATCGGAAACATCTACATACGGATTCAAGTGTTGGATACCCGGTCTGCGGACGATAGAACTGTACCCGATTCCCAAGGAACTCCGTTTGATGGTTTTGGAGAAGGACTCACTCGGAATCACACGCGCCCCTGCTGGACGAGCCCAGTTCCCTCGACCGGGTCTGAAACGACCTCCGCCGTGTTGAGATTGACGAGTTCGTAATCGACAACTCCCAGGTCCCCGGTGAAGGTTACATCTACCGAGTTCCCGTTTACCATTGCGGTAATTGGAACGATCGCAGGCGTACGGGGGAATTGGGGTTGAACGGGGGTTTTCCGGTTAAAACTGAAAGGAAAGGCCGAGCCGGCAATCCATGAGGAATCCGGGAGAACCCACCATGCCCGTTACGCCGGCGTGGAGGGCGAGCCAGTCATATAAATAGTATTTGACACCCCCGGAAAGCCGGGCAAAGAGGGCTTTGTATTGGAGATAGATGTTATTTGGATAGACGGCTTTGTTTACATGATCTTCTGCATAGACACCCCCTGCCCCCACATAGGGTGACCATTTCCCGCAATCGAAACAATACTTTGTTTCCACTCCGATGACGGGGAATAACAAAAGGTCTTCGTAGGTTTCCACTAAACGGCTGCGGCTTCCGAACAGGCCGAAATACCAGTGGTTGAACAAATAACCGACATGGAGTTCCAGCCCATTTCCCCAGTGTGTGGAACCCCAGGCGGTTCGCAGGTAATCCGTCCCGACCTGCCAGCCGGACCGGTTGCCGGCCGCTCCCGTTTTCCTGATCGGCGACGCGGTAACCGTGTTGTCCTTGGGGAGATAGGCGTCCTTCCCCCAAACGGGGAAACAGCAGAGGGCTAAAAGCAAGAGGAAATATAGTTTTTTCATATGCGTTCCATTG
This sequence comes from Bacteroidales bacterium, assembly GCA_016287075.1. Classification (GTDB taxonomy): domain Bacteria; phylum Bacteroidota; class Bacteroidia; order Bacteroidales; family UBA932; genus Cryptobacteroides. The sequence continues at coordinate 20,224 of JAEEVC010000023.1, forward strand.
CGGGCGGAGCTTTCTTTCAGAAGGCGTAAATGACGATGTAATAGAGTATTACCGCGGAGGTAATCAGCTTGGCGCCGGTGCCGAAAATGAAGCCCAGGAATGCGCCGAAGGCGGATTTGACGGAGGTGGTGGTGTCCTTCTTCGCGAAGAGGAGCTCGAAGGCGAAGGCCCCGAGGAGCGAACCGAGGATCATGCCGACCGGGGTGAAGAACAGGCCGAAGAAAAGCCCGATGATGGCACCCCAGCCGCCGTATTTCGAACCGCCGGTCATCTTGGTGAAATAGGCCGGGACGATGTAGTCGAGGACCGTCACGACGACGGTCACGGCGAGCCAGATGAGCAGGAGTCTCGTTCCCATCGGCGTGCCGGCCTTGTCGGCCCCGCCGCCCCAGAAATAGAGCAACATCATCCCGAGCCAGCTCAGCGGCGGGCCGGGAAGGCCGGGAGCCACGCTCCCGATAATGCCAACGATCCCCAGGATGATGGCAAGGATGGCGATAAAGGTTTCCACGGATGCAAATATACGATATTTTGGGATATCCCGCCGCGCCGCCGCCCTGTTTCGCTCGCTGCCCGCCCGTCCGCCGTTCGTCCAGCTTCGTCTCTCCGGCCCCGTCTGCCGCTCCTTGATTATGCAGAAACGCGTGGCAATCAACGTGTTGAAAACCAGTCGGTTAGTGAATCTTTTCGGCAGGATAATGCCGGAGAGCCGAAAAGCAGGAGTCTTTGCGTCAGAATCGGATATCGCTTACGCTAACTGTGCCGTGTCGTCGCGCGGCATGGGCACGACCTTGCGCGCAGGACCTTTCCACAGGCGGGCCACAGGCGGACCAGGCAATCACCCTTCTCCCCCTTCTGCGGCAGGCCACTGGTGGCCCCATGGTGGCAGGTCTGCCGCTTTCTCCATTTAGGCCGTGGCAGATAAACGTCTGCAAATCAATTGATAAAGCAGGAAAGGTCCTTCCTTTTTCAGGGGGTGCTTTTACGGAAGCGACTGATAACAAGATGCTTATCCGCCACGGCCAAAATGGGAAGGCGGTTGGGCGCAAAGGGACAGGGGTGCGCGCGGTTAATGCAAGGGGAAGCGCGGTTAATGCAAGGGGGGACGTGCGATTTGTGCAAAGGGACGCGCGCGATTTGATTCCTTGTGGCGTACACTGAATATAGTGCAGCACGTTTTTGGCACTCAGAGGCCGATTTCGTGCCCGACCCCGATGTTTCAAGGGCGGGTGAGGCACGGAAACAGCGTTCTATGGCCGATTCCGTGCACACCCTTTTTAAAAGGCCAGAGTCCTGTCCCGGAGCAAAAGGTCGGAGTCCTGTCCCAGAACAAAAGGACGGACGGACCGGGGCGATTTATGCAAGGGGGCGCGTGCGGATAATGCAAAGGGGCGCACGTGCGATTTGTGCAAGAGGGCACGTGCGATTTGTGCAGGCGGGCACGTGCGGTTTGATTCCTTGTGGCGTACGCACTGAATAAAGTGCAGCACGTTTTTGGCATTCAGAGGCCGATTTCGTGCCTGCCCCCGATGTTTCAAGGGCGGGTGAGGCACGGAAACGGCGTTCTATGGCCGATTCCGTGCGCAACCTTTTCAAAGCGGACGCGTGCGATTTGGGCAAAAAGGCGTATCTTTGTACAAACACAAAGATGCTATGTTCGCAAAAGAGATCTATGTCCGCAGGCGGCAGACGCTGCTCGCCAGGATGCGGGAGGCCGGGGAGAGCGGGGTTATCCTGCTCATCGGCAATGCCGAGGCGCCGGCCCAGTACAAGGACAATTGCTATAAGTTCCGCCAGGACAGCACCTGGCTGTATTATATGGGCCTCGACGAGCCGATGATGGCCGCCGTGCTGGACATCGATTCCGGAGCGGAGACCCTCTTCGCCGACGATGTAGAGATCGGGGACATCATCTGGATGGGCCCGCAGCCGTCCATCGCCTCCAAGGCGGAGTGGGTCGGCGTGGCAGCTTCCGCCCCTTACGGCGAGCTGGAGAATGCCCTCTCCGCCGCCCATAAGGCCGGACGGAAACTCCACTATATCAATCCTTCCCGCTATTTCAACAAGCTCCGGCTCATGGAGCTGACCCGCCGGGCGCGCGTCGAGCGTTATGTCTCCGTACCGCTGACGGAGGCTATCATTTCCATGCGCCTTGTCAAGGAGGATTGCGAGATTGCGGAGATCGATGCGGCATGCGCGCTCGGATACGAGATGCATACGGTCGCCCGGAATGCCGTCCGCCCCGGCATCATCGAGCAGGACATCGTCGGGCTGATGGAGGGCGTCACCCTTGCCAAGGGCTGGGGCGTCTCCTTCCCGACCATCCTGACCCAGCACGGTGAAACCCTGCATAACCACCTGCATGACAAGGTGATAGAGCCCGGGAAACTGCTCGTCATCGACGCGGGTGCGGAGAGCAACGCCCATTATGCCTCCGACTTCACCAGGACCCTGCCGACCGGCGGCAAGTTCACCCCGAAGCAGCGGGATATCTACCAGATTGTCTGCGACTGCAACGAATACGCCTTCTCCCTGACCCGTCCCGGCATCACCTACCGGGAGGTCCACCTCGCCACGGCCCGGAAGATGCTGGAGGGCCTTTCCGCCCTCGGCCTGGTCCACGGCGACCTGGACGACATGGTCCGCGAGGGCGTCGCCGGCCTCTTCCAACCCCACGGCCTCGGCCACAACATGGGCCTCGACGTCCACGACATGGAGGACCTCGGCGAGAACCTGGTGGGCTATGACAAGGACCAGAAGCGCGCGAAGCAGCTGGGTCTCGGCTCGTTACGCATGGCGCGCCGCCTCGTCCCCGGCCATGTCATCACCGATGAGCCGGGCATCTACTTCATCCCGGCCCTCATCGACAAATGGCAGGCGGAAGGCACCAACAAGGCCTTTGTGAACTTCGACAGACTGAAGGCGTACTACGACTTCGGCGGCATCCGCCTGGAGGACGACGTGCTCGTCACCCCGGACGGCGCCCGCCGCCTCGGCCCGCAGCGCCTGCCCATCCAGCCCGACGACGTCGAGGCCGCGATGGCCTAATAGCGGAAGCGCTCCCCCCAGACCAGGGTATAAGCGGGCATCGGGAATGCCAGGGTATCGAACTTGTACTGCGTGAGCCAGAGGGCCTCGCGGTGGTCGATGCCGTGGAACATCTCGTTCTCGTGGCCGCTCAGGACGACGCGCGGGTTGAACGAGCGGACGATGGCGTCCAGTTCGGGATTCCAGCCATTGATAATCATGATATCCAGGCGCTTCCGCAGCAGGGCGGGCGCCTCGAACAGCCAGGCCTTGTCCGCTTCGAGGTCCTGGTCGCCGAAGTGGGCGACGGTCTTTCCGCCGGGCAGGGTGACCACATAGATGTTGTTCAGCAGGGCCCGCTGGTGCCCCGGCAGGGCCAGGACGCCGACGGAGCCGCGCTTCGTCGCGACGACGGTGTCGCGGGCCGGATCGGTGTGGATGACCTGGAACCCTTCGCATTTGAAATCCGCGGGGCCATAGACGGGGATGCCCGCCTCGCCGGCCATCCGGACGACCAGCGGGTCGGCATGGTCCTGGTGGCGGTGGGAGATGAACAGGACGTCGCAGGCGTTCACCAGCCGCCGGAGAAGCGCGTCCGGGACGACCTTGACCCCCTTCCGGTTGCCGCAGAAATCGAAGCCGACGGTCAGTTTCGGCGTCCGGACCACGAACCCGTCATTATAGAGTTTGTACACCGTCACGCCGCGTTTCACGGGCCCTTCCAGGGCCTCGGCGACCCGGCCAAGCCGCTTGTCGAGGAAGGCGTGGAACTGCGGACTGTCGTCATAGCGCGTCTCATGGAGGACGGCGTCAAGCGCCGTGAAGGCCAGGCGCCGGGCCTCGCCGGGCTTGGCCGACGGCGGATAAGCCTGCAGCGTCGCATCTACGTAATCCAGAAGGACTTCCGCCTGGTCGGAGAGGTATCCGTCGGCATTTTTCCAATACTCCCAGGAGCGCTCCTGCGCCCCAGCGGCGACGGCGAGGAAAAGGGCCGCGCCGAGAAGGATTCCGCGTTTCATTGCTGTTGTTTTTTGGGGAGGAGGAACATGCCGGCGAGCGAGGCGAGCACCAGCAGGATCAGGAGAATGGAGGTGACGCGCGAAAGGCGGGCGCCGATGCGGTAGGAGGTCGGCTCGAAGCGCATGACGAGGTCATGCTCACCCGCCGGCAGGACGGCCGCACGCAGCGTCCAGTCGGCCCGGATAATATCGACCGAAGTATCCTCATCCATCTGCGTGAAGGGTACCATCACCGCATCGCCGGCTTCCCCGCCGACAAGGTAGCCGTTCCAGCCGGGATAATAGACCTCGCTGAACACGGCGAGGCGCTCCCGCGCGGCCTTGTAATGGTACCGGAGGGCGTTCGGCGCATATTCCGTCAAAGCGATGACATCGTTCTCCGGAAGGCCTTCCTCCGGCCGGTCGGAACTGGCAATCTGCGCCGGGGCGGCCTCCTCGGGCGTCTCCACACCCTCCGGAAGACCTGCGGTCCTGTCGGAGAAATCCTTCCCGATGACGGCCTGGCGGTCGAGCGGAACGTTCCCGAGGAGGGCGATCTCCTGGTCCGGCGTCGCGGCGACGGCGGTCGATTCCACGAACCAGGCCGGCCCGGCGGCGTTCCGGTTATACAGGGGCGCATTCTCTCCGCCCAGGATGATATACTTGGTATTCAGCGCGTTGAGTATCGGCGTCGCGGGCAGGGCCTCCTGCGCCTCCGTCACGGTCTTCGACTCGCCGACCGCGCCGTAGATGCTGTTGATCTCCTTGTTGAGGTAGCGGTCGATGAGGTCCTGGTAGCGCTGGAGCTTCGCCGGGGAATAGCCGCCGACCGACTTGTGGTGATAGGACGGGACGGAGGAGTTGAAGACATTCACGGTCAGGTCGAGCACCCGGTAGGACGGGTCCGCGTCGGCCTTGATCATCTTGTCCACGGGCCGCTCGGCGAAAGGCCTCCGGAAGTCCTTCGGCGTGGTGAAGTCGCTGTCGTTGAGGTAGCGCTTGCCGGTGGAGAACATATTGACCAGCACGAGGATACAGATGGCCGCGCCGGCAATCGGCCGCCGCCCGGCGCCGGCGAAGGCCTTCGCGTGGTCCGTCTGCCCCTTCGGGAACTGCGCCCAGAGCAGGAGCAGGAACGCCACGGTAATCAGCAGGAAGGAGGCCATCGCGTCGTGGCGGAAGAGCATCTTCCGGTCGGCGATGAAGGCATCGACGAGGACATCCGGCTGGCCGGCGTCCACGGCGCCGGTGAAGTCGCCGGCGAGGGACGGGACGAGCCACATGACCAGGCAGAAGCCCGCCGTCAGCGCATACGCCAGCAGGCCCTTCCGGCGCACGGCCTTCGGGTCGTACTCCTCTTTCAGGATCCGGTCGAGGACGAGGAACCCGAGCATCGGGAGGGTGTACTGCAGGATGACGAGGGCCATCGACACCGTCCGGAACTTGCTGTAGAGCGGCAGGACGGAGAAACAGAACTTGGTGAAGGCCATGAAATGGTTGCCGAGGGCCATGAAGACCGCCACGATGGTCGCGGCCAGCAGCCACCACCGCTCGCGTCCCTTATAAAGGAAGAGCCCCAGCAGGAAGAGGAACACGGAGATCGCGCCCATGTACATCGGTCCCGCCGTGAATGGCTGCGGCCCCCAGTACATCGGCAGATGCTTCGCCGTCTCCCGGAGGTTGCCCTGGCCCGCGCGGCGGAGCAGCGCGACGGTCGCGCTCTTGTCGGGGTCCACCGGCGCGGAGGAGGCGCCGCCGTTGAAGTTCGGGATCATCAGGTTGGGCAGTTCCTCCCAGCCGTAGGACCAGGCGGTCGCATAGTCGAGGTCCAGCCCCTTCGCATTGGTCCCCTCGCCGCTCAGTTCGGAACCGCCGCGCATCGTGTGCGCCTGGTACTTGTACAGGGGCAGGAGCTTGTTGACATTGGTGGCGATGCCGACGCCGCCGAGCACGAGCAGCAGGGCCGAGGCCGCGACAAAGCGTCCGAAGGCCTCTTTCCGCCGCGCGAGCACGTCGATGAGCAGCACGATGGCATAGATCAGGATGACGAGGGCGAGGTAATAGGTGATCTGCTGGTGGTTGGCCTTGATCTGGAGACTGACGGCAAGGGCGAAAAGCGCGGCGCCGAGCACCGTCTCCGGCAGCCAGCCGCGCCAGCCCGCCGGCGCGTCCTTGCGCCGTTCGCCGAGCGCCGACCGGTAGGTGAAAACCAGCGCGGCGAGCGCCCAGGGCAGGAAGGCGATGGCCTGCATCTTCGTGTTGTGCCCGACCTGGATGATCTGGAAATTATAGGAACAGAAGGCCATCGCGACCGCCCCGCCGAGCGCGAGCCACCACTCGACCCCGAGCGAGAGCATCAGCAGGAAGGCGCCGAGCAGCGCGATGAACAGGTAGGTCGCCGGCCGTTTCCCCGTCAGCAGGAAATCGTAGAGGGCCTGCGTCCAGTCGCCCGTATTGCGCGTGGAGATGGCCGTCGTGGGCATGCCGGAGAACATCGCCCCGGTCCAGTAGGTCGGATCGTCGGGATGGTCCTTGTTCCAGAGGTCCATCTCGTGGGACATCCCGATGTAGCCGGAGATGTCGCTCTGGTTCACGATTTCCCCCTTGAGCACCTGCGGGACGAAGCCGTAGGAGAGGAGGAGGAAGAAGAGGACGGCACCGAGGCCGATGCCGATCTGTCGGAGGAGCTTTTTCTTATCCATGGGTATCATGCTGTAACGGAGTCCAGCAGGGCGGCGAGGGACTTCGTCAGGTTGGTGCGGGTATATTGTTCAACGGCGCCCGTCGTGGCGGCGAGGCCGGGCTGAAGGCCGGGCTGCGGGGCGAACGGTTCGCCCCGGAAAGCGGCCCAGGCGGCCTCCAGGTATGCCCGGACGGCGTTTTCGTTGTCCCAGCCGGCGGTGATGCCGGCCTGGGTGTCGGCGAGCACGCGCGCCATGGCGCCGTCCTCCTGGCCGATGCCGAGGACGGGCCGCCGCGCGGCGAGGTATTCGAACAGCTTGCCGGGCAGGATGATCCGGTAATCCGGGTCGTTGCGGAGCGGAAGCAGCAGGACGGAGGCCGTCCGCTGTTCCTGCACGGCCGCGGCGTGGTCCCGGTAGCCGAGGTCGACGATCCGGTCGGCGAGGCCCTCCGCGGCGATGGCCTCGCGGACCTCGCGGTCCACCTTGCCGACGAGCCGGAGGCGGAGGGCGTCGCGGAAGGCGGCGTCGCGGGCGGCCATCCCACCGAGCACTTTCCAGAGCACCAGGGGATTCCCGTCGGCGGCGAAGAGGCCGGTATGGACGAGGTTGAAGCAGCCGTCCGGGGTGACCGTCCCGGCGAAATCCTCCGCGTCGAAACCGTTGGTGATCATCGCAACGGGCGTTTTCGTCCGGGCCTGGAAGTCCTCCTGCACGAGCGGCGTGACCGCGAGGACGGTGGAACAGCTGTCCAGGACGGACTGCTCCATCCGCTGCAGCCGCCGCCAGGTCCGGCGGGTCAGCGGCAGGTGCTTGAGGTAGTACATCCGGGTCCAGGGATCGCGGAAGTCGGGGATCCACGGCAGGCCCGTCGCCTTGTGCAGGGCCTCGCCGATCAGGTGCATCGACTGGGGCGGTCCCGTCGTAACGATCGCATCCACAGGATGTTCCTTCAGGTATTCCTTCAGGAAGCGGACCGAGGGGCGGAGCCAGCCGACGCGCGGGTCGGGGACGAAGACATTGCCCCGGATCCAGAGCGACAGCCGCTGCTTCCAGCTCTTCTTCCCGCTGGAGATCGGCGTGACGACATCCCCGTCGTCGGCGGCCTTCCGGCCGGGCTCGACCAGGGTCTTCAGGTCGGTCGAGGCGCCTTTTCCCATCAGTTTCCGGTAGATGCCGTAGGGCTCCAGGATGGGGCGGCGGAGGATTTCCGCCTCCGCGGGAATCTCGGCCGCGAGCGTCCGGTCGATGGAGGTAAGCTCCGGATTCTCAGGAGTATAGATTACGGGCTGCCAGCCTTCTGCGGGCAGGTATTTGGCGAATTTCACCCAGCGCTGGACCCCCGACCCTCCGGACGGCGGCCAGTAATAGGTGATGATGAGGACGCGCTTCATTCCGTTTTCCCGTCTGCCGCCGCGGCGAGGCGGCCGGCGAGTTCAACGAAGGCGAGGCCGTCGGGGCGCGAGGAGAGGGCGGCCGGGGTGCCGGCGTCTCCGTCCTCGCGGATGGACTGCACGATGGGAATCTGGCCGAGGAGCGGAATCCCGAAATGCTCCGCCATCCGGGCGCCGCCGTCCCTGCCGAAGAGATAGTACCGGTTTTCCGGGAGCTCGGCCGGGGTGAACCAGGCCATGTTCTCGACCAGGCCGAAGACGGGCTTGGCGATGTTCTTGTTCCGGAACATGTTCACGCCCTTCTCGACGTCGGCGAGGGCGACGTCCTGCGGGGTGGTCACGATGACCGCGCCTTCCATCGGGATGTCGTTCACCAGGGAGATATGGATGTCGCCGGTGCCCGGAGGCATGTCGATGAGCAGGAAGTCGAGGACCTCCCATTTGACCTGCAGGATCATCTGTTTCAGCGCATTGCAGGCCATCGGGCCGCGCCAGATGAGGGCCTGGCCCGGCTGGGCGAAATAGCCGACGGACATCCACTTGACCCCGTACTTCTCGACCGGGAGGATCCATTCCGGACCGTTTTCGGCCGGCTCGGACAGGGGCTCCGCGTCTTCCGTCCCGGTCATGATGGGCACGGAGGGGCCGTACACGTCGGCATCGGCGAGGCCGACCTTGTAGCCGAGGCGGGCGAGCGCGACGGCGAGGTTCACCGCGACGGTGGACTTGCCCACGCCGCCCTTGCCGGAGGCGATGCCGATGATGTGCCGGACATTCGTCAGCCCTTCCAGCGACAAGTCGTTGACATTCGGCTTCTTCTGCGTCTTCGGCTCCCGGACGACGGTCTTGATTTCAATCTCGGTCCCGCCGGGGGCATGGCGGTAGATGGCCGACTTTGCCGCGCCGGTGAGATACTGCTTCAGCGGGTCCGGCCGCTTCGGGAAGGCGAGGGTCACCGTGACCCTGTTCCCGTCGACGACGACCTCGTCGGCAATGCCGAGTTCCACGATGTTGCGGTCCTCCCGGGCGGGATGTTCCACCTCAGTGAGCCACTCAAATACTTCTTTTTCAGTCATTTATTTGACGATATCAAGTTCTTTTACGATGTGCGGGGCGCCGCCGAACCGGTCCACGAGGAAGAGGACGTAGCGGATGTCCACGCAGATGCAGCGCTGCAGGTCGGGCTCGAACATGACGTCGGAACTCATGGACTCCCAGTTGCCGTCGAAGGCGAGGCCGACCAGTTCGCCGTCCGCGTTGAGGACCGGCGAGCCGGAGTTGCCGCCCGTGATGTCGTTGTTCGTCAGGAAGCAGGTATGGACCATGCCGTCCGCTGCGTCGGCGTAAGGGCCAAAATCACGGGTCCTGTAGAGTTCCTTCAGGCGCGCGGGGACGATGAATTCGGGGTTCTCCGGGTCCTCTTTCTCCATGACCCCGGTGAGGGTCGAATAGTGGCGGTAGAGGACGGCGTCCTTCGGGGAATACGGGAGGACATGGCCCCAGGTCAGGCGCATCGTCGAGTTGGCGTCCGGATAGGAGGGCTGGCCCTTTTCCCATTCGAGCAGCCCCGCCGCGAACTGCCGGCTCCCCTCCTGGAGGAGTTTCGCCTGGGCCGTATAGTTCGGGTAGTGGGCGAGGGCCGCCGCGATGACGGCGCGGTGCAGCAGGGAGGCAGGATCGCCGGCGATGACCTCCGCCGCCTGTTCTCCATTGATGGCCTCCCCGAGTTTCTCGGCGGAAGTGAAGACGCTGTTGCTGAAGAGCTTATCGACATAGGCGGGAATGTCCATGGTCGCGAAATCCTCGCCGAGGCCCTGCAGGAAATCGGCCGAATCCGCCTGCTCGCGGTAATAGGCAAGGAGCGCCGCCGCCTCTTTCCGGTCGAGTTCGGGGACATAGTCCCGGTAATAGCTCCGGACGGCCTCGAGCCCCATTTTGAGGGCTTCGGGGGTGAGGGCGTTGTCCTGGCGCGGGCCCTTGCCGGCCGCTGCGGCGAAACGGGAGGCGATGGTCACGAGTTCGATGCGGAAGGGCACCTCGGTGATGAGGGTGATGGCGTTTTCATCCGCGGCGGCGGCCTTCACCGCCTCCTGGATGCGCGTCAGGGCGCCGCCGTACGCATCGATCCGGCTGCGTTTCTCCGCGACCCAGTCCATGAAGGCGGCCTCTTTCCGCTGCTCCCGGCCGATAATGTCCAGCTTTTCGAAGGCGAGTTCCTCGCCCTGCCACTTCTTCCAGCCGTTGGCGGAGGAAGCGTACTTGTTCGCATACTTGAGCTGGACGTCGGGATCGGCGCACATCGCCTCCCACATGATGCCCTGACGGAGCGTCCGGGCGTCGATGCGGATGCGGTTGGTCGCAATCATCTGGGCGAGCTGGGGAGCGGTCTGGAAGCGCTGGGTGCGGCCCGGATAACCGAGGATCATCGTATAATCCTGGCTCTTCAGGCCCTTCAGCGAGATCTTGAGGTGCTTCTTCGGCTGGTAGGGACGGTTCTCCGGCGCAAAGTCGGCGGGCTCGTTGTCCGCGCCGGCATAGACCCGGAACATTGAGAAATCGCCCGTGTGGCGGGGCCACATCCAGTTGTCGGTCTCGCCGCCGAACTTGCCGATGGAGGCCGGGGGGGCGCCGACAAAGCGGACGTCGCGGTAAACCTTCGAGACAATCAGGTACGCGACATTGTCATTATAGAAGGGGACGATCCCGACCTCGCAGCCCGGATTCGCCTTCTTCGCCGCATCGAGGAGCTCCTGCCTCCGTTCCTGGACTGCCTTGGCCTTCTCCTCGTCGGAGGCGTCCTTCCCGGCCTTCTTCCCGGCTTTCTCGAGCGTCGCCGTCACATCCTCCATCGACTGGAGGAAGGTGACAGTCAGGCCCTTGCAGGGGATCTCCTCCGCCCGCGTCATCGCCCAGAAGCCATCCATCAGGTAATTGTGCTCCGGGGTGCTGAGGGCCTGGATGTGGCTGTAGCCGCAGTGGTGGTTGGTCACCACGAGCCCTTCGTCGGAGATGATCTCCCCGGTGCATCCGCCGCCGAAATGGACGATCGCATCCTTGAGCGACGTCTTCCCGGCACTGTAAATCTCCGCCGGCGAGAGGTGGCACCCGGCCTCCTTCAGCGCGGACTTGTTCATCTTTTGGAGGAGCGGCAGCAGCCACATCCCTTCGTCCGCCCGGGCGGACACGGCGAGCATCGTCGCCACGGCAAGCATAAAGAATCGTTTCATCAAAGCGTACTGGCTTGGTTCAAGAATACAAAAATACGAAAAAAGCCCAAATTATTGTAGAACCGAAAAAACTTCGTATCTTTGCAGTCCGCGCCAGACCCGGCGCGACCGTTTCAGAACGAAACTCCCGGAGAGGTGGGTGAGTGGCTGAAACCAGCAGTTTGCTAAACTGCCGTACGCTATCCGTGTACCACGAGTTCGAATCTCGTCCTCTCCGCTGAAATGCCTTGCAGAACACTCTGCAGGGCATTTTCAGTAAAAAGTATCCCAAAAAATATCCCATTTTTGCCGGAAATGTATCAAAAAAAGTTGCTCGCAGACGGGTGACTTTCGGCGAAGGATATAAAGGAGGAAGGACTCCGATTATTTCAAATAATCCACACCAAAGATAAAGACAAACTACACCAAAGGCAAAAACCCACACCTCAGAAATAAACCCAAAGAACTACCCAAAAGTCGATAGTACTACCCAAAACACTACCCAAAAGACATAATTGATAACTGTCATTATAGCCAATCTTCGAGAAGTAAAGGTTTCTTTCTATCTTTGCAAAAGCAAACAAGCTTTATTCCCTCGTGTTTGTTGAGAACATAAAAATCTGGTGCTGATGCTGATGAATTCTACAATGGACCAAAACAAAGTGACCGTCGCCATTGACTGGATAACAAAACTAGCAAATGGAATAAATCCTATTGATGGAAGTATTCTCCCCGATAGCGATATCGTGAATAACGTTCACATCTCTCGTTGTTTGTTTTTTGTCTCCAATCTACTTGAAGAGATGGGGAAAAAGAAACCTTCCCAGCAAAAGCAGTATGAATCGGAATTCCTGCTTACTCCGGAAGCCGCATCAAAGGTTTATATCGCAGAGAGGACGGGAATTGCCCTGCTCGTTAAGGAAATCAATAAAGTGATTCCTGAGAACATGAAGCCTTTAGCTGCATCAAAAGTGACGCAGTGGTTGGTTTCTGCTGGATATCTTGAAGAGCAAGAAAGAAGTGATGGGCACAAATATAAGGCCCCTACTGAACTCGGGACATCACTTGGTATTACCTCTGCATGGAGAGATGGTTCTCAAGGACAGTATCTGGCAATATCCTATGATTCCAATGCTCAACACTTTATTCTCGAGAACCTTTTCAAGCTATAGCTCAATTTCCCCACGCTTTAGCATATTCTCATAGTACGTAAGATTGATTCTACGATTGCAGCCGCTCTTGTCTTCTTTATAGTTCGTACAGCCAAGGAACGGCTGGAAATCTTTCCTCCGGACAATCAGGTAACCGTCCTTACAGCAGTCGCATTTGAGGATGGGAAGGATGCCACCTGATAGGTCGTTAGTCATGAAGTCGCAGATTTCCGGCTCATTGGTGCATATCCAGAGGCGTAGGCCAAAGTCTCTCTTGTGCTTGTACTGGAGCGGATAGCCGCATATCGGGCAGCGTTTTATCATCGAGATGTCCGGTGACTCGGTCTTGGAGATGTCTAGGTCTCCGTTCACACAGACTTTATCGTATTCCTGAACCAGTTCTGCTACGAATCGTGACGGGCGTTGCTGAGGTACGGCGATATAGACTCTATTTTTGGTGCGTGTCATTGCCACGTAGAACAGGCGACGCTCCTCGGCGTACTCGATGGTACGGTCCTCACGGATGACCAGTTTCATCACTGGATCATCCTCAATCTTAGACGGGAAACCATAGGTGGCGTTCACAGCGTTGATAATGACGACATTATCGTAACCCAGACCTTTGGAACGATGTGCTGTGAGGAAGGATAGTTTGGCTTTCGGGTAGGCCTTCGACTTGACATCGCCGGTTTTCTCGAAATAAGTGAAGAGTCCGCTGCGACTGAGGTTGAAGGCATCAAATCCATATCGGCCGATGAGAAGGATGGAGGAATTTGCAGGTTTACCTTCCTTCTCATTTGCTTCCATTATCTGGCCGATGCAGCGTTCTACCGCTTGGGCCTGCAAGAAGAACTTGCCACCCTTTCCTTCGAGGTCTTTCTTGTCACCGTCTTCTGAATAAGCCTCGATGATGATGGGAAAATCGATATGCTTGGGACTAATGAGTGATTTTTGAATTTGGGAGGAATTCTTCTGGATGAAACTTCCGGCAATGTCAATAACTTCCTGCGAGTTGCGGTAGGTCTTGGTTATCTTCAACTCTTCCCCATAGCCCATTATTTCCGCAAAATGGGTAAAGAGTGTGATGTCCGAACCGGCATAGGCATAGATGGACTGCCAGTCGTCGCCCACAGCGATAATCTTGGCGTCGCAAATCTGGGACAAGGCCCGGGCAAGGTCGAAGCGCTGCCGGGAGATGTCCTGGTATTCGTCGATGATGATGTACTTGAAGTTCAGCTTCTCGCCCATATCCTGCTGCTCCTGCAGAATCTTGGCGGAATCGTTTATCATATCTTCGAAGTCCACAGCGCTGCGCTCTTTCAACTTCTTGGAGTACTCCAGGTAGCATTGGTGACAAACGTCCAGGAAGAGTTTGGTGCGGACATTCTCGGTCATCCGGTGCATCTCACGGAACTTGTCGGTGTCGTAGCCGTTGGTCTTGAAGTTCTGGATAAAGGTGCAGAGAAGGCGAACCAGTTTGAGGATGTATTTATTCTCCTCGGTAGAAACAATCTTCTGATAGACTTCCTGCTCGGAGCGGGGTTGGAGTGTAACACCGGCATCGATGAGTTGTTCCTTCAGATGCTCCAGCAGCGGGCGTCCATCTTTATATTGGGAGAAGGTATAGATGAGTTGTGTTCCATGGTCACGGTGGAACTTGACCTTGTCGTTAACCTCCTTCTTGTAATGCTCCAGTTCGGCATTGGTGTAGCGGTTGTGCGTGCCGTCTTCCGTAATGCCAAAATGCTCAATGTAGATGGTCCTGTCGCCTTGCTTAATGGTGAAGTCAGGAGTGTAGGGCTTGTGAGATTTCCGGAAACTATAAGGATAAATCTTCTCGTATTCGTAGTCAACCTTGTTGAGATACAGGAAGTTTGCTATCTGGACCTCCTGAGCCGAGCGCAGCGACTCGTAGTTGATGGTGATAGCCTTGCCTGTACGCTTGTTGGTGATGGTCTCCACGTACTCGTTCATATTGGAACGCATCGTGGAGAAATCGGCCTTCGAAATGTAGTTGAAAAAGGCGTTAAGGTCATCGCCCTCGTATGGCGCATCGAAATAACTACCAAAAAACAAGATCAGTTTGTTCACCATCTCAGGCTCGCGGAGAACATCGTTCTTCAGATAGTTGTTGATGACATCGAACATAAAGCCGCTGTCCACCACATTCTTTTTATCGGCTTCCTGCTTTCGTAGGATGGCATAACCAGTCTTATGGAATGTGGTGACCGGACAGTTGATTTTCAGGGCCTTGTTTATCTTGTCCCGGAGTTCGCCCACGGCTTTGTTGGTGAACGAAATCACCAGTATCTGTTCCGGTGCGACGCCCTTGCGTTCTACAAGATATTTCACTTTTGCGGCCACCGTGGTGGTCTTGCCGGCCCCAGCGCCAGCCACGACCAGCATATAGTCTTCGTCAGTGAGAACCACCTTCCGCTGCTCTTCATCCAGGGAAATGGCGGGATCGACTTTAGAGAGTACGGTGTCCAAGTAATGCTTCTCCGAGACGAGGTGGCGCTGCAGGTAGGTCTGATTGTGCTGCTGGATACTGGTTGAGCCATCCTTCAGGGTGGCAAGGTCGGCGTAATTGCGTAGGAAGTCCTTGATAGAAGCGCCATCAATGCCATTAGCGGAACAGTAATAGCTCAACGTTTTGGCCGTCTTGAGATTGATGAAGAATGTGTTGATTTCCGCATAATCATCAATTAGGCCCCGGTAATCACTCCGTGCCAGGTATTTGTCATCCTGTAACAAATCGTTTAGACGCCGGGTGAACTGCAAAAGAGACGCATACTCAGGAGTGGGCGAATCAGGTACGACTATGGTCGGCTCCGTTTTCTGAGGAGTCACCTGTGAATTTTTCCCCTTGTCAGAGAATATGCGACTGAGGAGAGACATCTACCGATAATATCTACTTGGAAGGAAACTCGTTAATGAATTTGTGGAACACATTGAACATCCTTAGACCAGCGGATTTCATGAAGGCGAAGACTTCTGTCCAATCATCAAGTTCAAAAGTGTGGAGAAGAATTTCGTCTTTGATACGACAGGCTCGTTTGTCATTTAATCTCTCCCATATCAGTGCTCCGCCGTATTCTTTTTCTATTGTCTCCTTATTGTCATGAAGATGGTCAAACAAGTTCTTATTGAATTCCTTATTCTTTGTATCGATATAGATTTCTACCCTGTCGTAATCAAACCCAACAACGGCGTTGATGTTGATACCATAAGGTGTCTTCAGGCTCTTGCTAATCCAATTGGCCGTCACAGGGGAAATCTTTACGAAGAGGCCATCGTTTTCCTCGCAATACTGGATGAAATCGGTCCAGAATTTCTTACGCATCTCGTATCTGGCCGGAGTATCGCCACTGTCATTGGTGGTCGGCTCACCGCTGTCGTCTTTTTTGGGAAGTAGTCCGAAGGAAAGGTCGTCTTCCTCGATACCATAAAGACGGAAGAGATTTTTCAAGATAGACATCTTGTTCCAGGTACTACTGCTCGTTGGGCAGTAGTAGAGGCCCTCCGCCAGTTTGCGGTAGTTCTTCGATACGGCGGAAGTCGCAAACCATACATTCTTATTTCCCGCAGCCTCTTGGTACAAAATGGCCGGGTTAATCGCCAGTAGTTTATTGGCCATTTCCCACATCATATCAGCCCAGGTGGTTACATCCTGACGTTCTCCCCTGAAGATAAAGTACTGGATATCACGGTTGGTGGCAATGCCATTGTCTTCGGAAAGCGATACGATGTCATCCTCTTTTTGCTCCGGAACAAAGGCAGTGACGGGATACTCCCAGATTTCAAGGGCCATTTCAGACAATTTGGCCTTGCGGAGAACCAATTCTTCTTCGTCCCATTTCTCGAACTGGGCGACAAAATGGTTCAGACGGATGCCGCTATCGAGGAACCCATTCTTCATGGCCTTCTTCTCCTGAAAAGTTCTATTGCTATAATTGGAGTTATACCCAGTGAGCGTTAAGTTGGAGATCGTGTGCAGCCAACGTTCCTGAATTGCTTCCCAGTCCTCTCCAAGTGCTTTCTTCCACGCCGTAGTCAAGGTCTGAGGCATAATATGCTCGATGGTGAGAATGCCTTTTTCGATATTGCCAACAACATCATTCTTCTCCTTGCTGGAGCCGTTCTCAAGACGCTCGAAGATGTACTCCTTATTCTTGGCCCGCATGGAATAGATGTTCTTGGTGGTGAAGCCATTGATGAACTCTTCGTTCTTCGGGAAGGCGCTGGATAGTTTGCGGCTCTCGAGGAGATATATCATAACGGAAGAGTAGGAATCCGCCTCCCGCTTGTTCTTCAGGACGGAGTTGTGCAGCGTTGCGAAAATCTTGTTGAGAGCGTTGGTCGGCAAGTCGCACATCAGACGGCGGAAGATGAAGGTTTCCACGCAGGAGAAGACTTTGTAGATTTCCTTGCCGTCCATGCCGGTTTCCTTCGCATAGGCAATAAATGCCATCAGAAAAGGATAAGCAACGGTCATATCCAGGAGATCCAGTCGTTTCGCCACTTCATTGGCGCCCTCGTCTCCTACATTGAATGTAACCACGTCTTGATAGGCGGCGGCATAGACCAGCATATCCTGCAGGATGGCCTCGATGTTACCCTGGGCTTTCGTATAGGCTTTGAAGGCCGGATATATTCCTCTCAACGTAGGAATAACACCTTGTTTGATAGTCAAGTAGTTACGCACGAACCCATCCAATTCGTCCCGACTGCATCTCTCAATTTTGTTCCAATACTTGTCGTAATAACTCTCCTGTACTACCGGCTCCAGATTCATAAGCACGAAGTTCCTGATTTTGTCAGATTCCGTCAGGTCAAGGCCGGTGGAGTTCAGGCTTTCGAAAATAAGCTGGGGATTATCTCCATGCTGCGGCTCAAGTTCAATGTCGATGATTTCAAGGCAACCAACAGCGTGGAACAATTCATCGACTGAGAGTTCCTTATAGGTAACGATGCGATCGTAGAAATACCGGTAGTTGATAGTGACTTTGGATTCTGGGATGTACTCTTTTTCGTCTTTATAGATGAGCCGATCAAATGCCTCACAATCATCGCGGAACGGCTTCAGGCGAACCTTTCTCTCCGTCTTGTCATACTTATCTACAAGATAATCTTCGATGCGCAGAGCAAGGGTATCGTCATCCGTTTTCATGGTTCCACTCTTGAGCGCGTTGAGAATGGCAATGAGAATGAGTGAGACAGTGGTGATCCGCTGCTGACCATCAATCAAGACAACCTCATCCCTACTGTGAGCATAGGAGACGATGCTTCCGAAGAAGTGAGTTTCTTTCTCTTCCTTTATGACGCTGACCAAGTCATCGAAGAGTTGCTTGCAGTTCTCCTTCTTCCAGTCATAGTTCCGTTGATATACCGGAATGATGAACCGCTTCTGCGATCCATCAAGGAATTTCATCAAGTATGAAGCCGTTCCTTTCATAAGAGTCTTAAATACAATATACAAAGATAGACAACTTTATGAATACCACGAAAAGCAAAAAAAACAAACAAGTATGATCTACGGGTACATCAGAGTCAGCAGCGACAAGCAGACTGTCGAGAATCAGAGATTTGAAATCAACAACTTCTGCACCAAGGAGTCCATGAAAATCGACGGGTGGATAGAAGAAACTATCAGCGGCACCAAGAACTACAACAAACGCGAACTCGGGAAACTCCTTAATCGAGTACGAAAGAATGATCTTATCATCTGTGCCGAACTCTCTCGCCTTGGGCGCAATTTGTTTATGATTATGGAGATCTTGAATATCTGTATGACAAAGGAATGCAGAGTCTGGACCATCAAAGACAATTATCGGCTGGGAGAGGACATCCAGAGCAAGGTGCTGGCTTTTGCTTTCGGCCTCTCGGCAGAGATTGAGCGCAACCTCATCAGCCAACGAACAAAGGAGGCGTTGGCCAGGAAAAAAGCGGAGGGCGTTGTCCTGGGACGTCCTTTGGGCAGGAAGACCGAGGAGGGCAAATATAAGCTCTTCCCCAAGCGATCTCTAATCATAGAGTTGCTCCGGGCTGGAGTGTCGCAACGGAAGATTGCTAAAATCTGCCAGGTAGACCGGAACACCCTAGGACGGTACATCCATTCGTTTCTGAAAGAATAGGAGCGATTATGTGCAGACACACGCCGTTCCTTCTAGCTTCTCCTCATCGGAATCCTGGTCCATTCTATCCGATATAGAACGCTCCATCAAGGCAAAGATTGAAGCCATTGGCACTCCGCTGAAAGATTGGGATATTCAGATCAATTATGGCATCAAGACCGGTTTCAACGACGCCTTCATTATTGATTCGACTAAGCGGAACAAGATTCTGGATGCATGCCAGAGTGAAGATGAACGCCTGCGGACGGCGGATATTATTCGACCGATTCTCCGTGGCCGGGACATCAAACGTTATGGTTATGTGTTTGCAGATCAGTATCTAATAGCGACATTTCCTGCAAAGCAGTATGATATAGACGATTATCCTGCTTTGAAAGACTACCTGCTTACTATTGGAATTGAACGGCTTGAACAGACAGGCGAAGAGCATATTGTCAATGGCGAACGGATAAAAGCACGGAAGAAAACAAACAATAAATGGTTTGAAACCCAAGATAGCATCAGCTATTGGGACTTATTATCGCAGCCAAAAATAGTCTGGGGTGAAATATCCGACAAGACGAAGTTCTGTCTTGATCGTGAAGGAAAATACTTTCCAGAGGCGACCACGTTTATGCTTTCTGGGGAAAGGTTGATATTGTTACTTGCTTTTTTGAATTGCTCGGTATCAGAGTATATGTTTTCAACCATAGGGACTACTACCGGGGTGGGCACTGTCCGCTGGAAAAAATTCAAAATTGAGCAACTTTATGTGCCGCGTATTATTGATGAAACAATTGCACAAGCAATTGAAGTACAGTGCGAACAAATTATCAATATAACGGCACAGCAAGGTTCAGCCCCGGAAGAAGAGCGTATCTTGAATAGCCTTATATATCGGTTCTACGGTCTATCCGATTCTGAGATACAATATATTGAGAGTCAAGTTAAATAAGGCCCTCCAGATACTCCGCTTCAGCTGGTGACAGACCAAGTTGCTGGTATAATTGGGCATTGATCGAGGCAGAGTCCTTATTTGTAAACTGGCCCTCCTCTTTAAATGCCATTTGAACGGGTACAGGAATCTGCTCTACAAACTGCTTGAGCCAGCGCCACCCCGTCTCATCAAGCTTACTGGAGATGATGTCCAGATAGAAGAGCGCTATCTTGCTATTAAGGAATCCCAGCAGGGTATTCAGTTCTCTTTCGTGGCGATCATTATCGTTGAATGACAAGATATAGCACGTATTCAGCACCATAGCGCCGTCCTCACTATATGCAAATGAGTTGCCGGTTCTTGACAACTCTGCCCAAACGATTTTTGGCTTAGAAAATTCGTCCAAATACGCGCAGTTCCTTAAATTATACGGTGTATCTCCTTTGTCTGCACGCTTCTCTATGCTAAGCCAGTAATTATCAAGATGTTCTTTCACGGAAGGATAATCCTCGATATGAATGCGTTCAAGACCTTCCCTGGTCCCATTGTGAGTATTTATAAGCCATAGCCCAGACCATGAATAGCCGTATCTCTTTATGTCCCGGCCACGGAGAATCGGTCGAATAATAGCAGCAGTACGTTGTCTCTCGGACTCATCTATACAATTCGCTAAAATCTCTTCGCGCTTTTCAGATGAGATGATAAATGCATCATTGTAGCCTGTTAGGACGCCCCTGAAAATGTCAACATTCCAATCTTTCAGTGGCGTACCAATAGCTTCAATCTTATTCTTTATACTCAGCTCAATATCGCTTAGAATTGACCATGCATCCGCCCCAAACTTTATCGTCTGGCTATGTGTCTGCACATAATCGCTCAATTTCGTGATGTCAAATTCATCCTTATTAATGGAGCAGGCATTCGTGCATCCAAATGGTGTTCTGGTGACGGCAGTGAGGATGTTTACATCAACCGTTGCGGAATCAAATACTTTATAGCCAGCAAAGTCAATCAAGCTGATAACATCCTGCTTTTCAGAGAAGTATTTACGTAACGGCTCACCATAACCGGCTCTCATCCATTTGTTTGAGGTAATGAACGATAGCAACGCCCCGGGCTTGAGAAGTTTCATTCCCATCTCGTAGAACAGGCAGTAGATGTCGCCGGTGCGCTCGTAAGTCTCGTAGTTCATTTTCTGGAGGGCATCCGCATCGGCCCCCATCTTCTGGAGCTGGATGTAGGGCGGGTTGCCAATCACACAGTCGAAACCGACAAAGCGGCCATCTTCATCCAGCACTTCCGGGAATTCGATGCGCCATTCAAAAGCACCGACGAAAATCTTGTTGTCCCGGATTTCATCCACCTCGGCTTGTATCTTGGTAATCTTGGTCTGTAACTCCTTGGCCTGTTTGCTGCGCTGAGCCTGCTCTTTCTTGCTAATTTCAAAAAGCTGGGGCGCCAAAAGGTTGTCCAGTTCGCCTTTCAGTTTGTTAAGGCTTACCACCTTAGGGTCATTTTGGCTAATCTGAGTTCGGAGATTACCCTTGATCTGCCGCAAGTAGTCCTCCAGATCACGTTTCTCTTCTTTGCTATGGGCGTTTTTATAGTCGCTCACAGCCTTGCGATAGGCGCTGATGGAGATCCTGTTCTTTCGGAGGATTTCGGAGATGTCTTGCCCTAAGTCGAAACGGTGCAGGAGGGAGTTGCCCACCTTGATGTTAATGTCGATGTTGGGCAGGGTTTCCAGCTCTGTGTAGTCGCTCTCCTTGGTGTAGTAGGCGTTTTTCAGCAACTCTATCCACAGGCGGAGGCGGCAGATATTGACGGCGTTGGGATTGAGGTCCACGCCAAACAGGCAGTTTTCGATGATTTTGCGCTTCTCGTTGAAGAGGGTTTCCTGTATGCGCTGACTCTCCTGG
>JAEEVC010000024.1 GCA_016287075.1 Bacteroidales bacterium
CGCCAAGGTCATCAAGCTCGACAAGGAGTCCGAACCGGACATCTACAACGCCATCCGCCGCGACGCCCTCCTCGAGAACGTCACCGTGGACAAGGACGGCAAGATCGACTTCAACGACAAGTCCGTCACCGAGAACACCCGCGTCTCCTACCCGATCTACCACATCGAGAAGATCGTCCGTCCGGACAGCCACGGCCCCGCCGCGAAGCAAGTCATCTTCCTCAGCGCCGACGCGTTCGGCGTCCTGCCGCCGGTCTCCATCCTGACCCCCGAGCAGACGAAGTACTACTTCCTCTCCGGTTTCACGGCCAAGCTCGCCGGTACCGAGCGCGGCATCACCGAGCCCACCCCGACCTTCTCCGCCTGCTTCGGCCAGGCCTTCCTGGAGCTCCATCCGACCAAGTACGCCGAGGAACTCGTCAAGAAGATGAAGAAGTCCGGCGCGAAGGCCTACCTCGTGAACACCGGCTGGAACGGCACGGGCAAGCGCATCTCCATCCGTGACACCCGCGGCATCATCGACGCGATCCTCAGCGGTGCGATCGACAAGGCCCCGACCAAGCAGATCCCTTACTTCAACTTCGAGGTTCCCACCAAGCTCGAAGGTGTCGACACCGGCATCCTCGATCCGCGTGACACCTACAAGAACGCCGAAGAATGGGAAGTCAAGGCCAAGGACCTCGCCGCCCGTTTCATCAAGAACTTCCACAAGTACGAATCCAACCGCGCCGGCAAGGCCCTCGTCAAGGCCGGCCCGAAGCTGTAATCCGTACCTGTTGCACGAAAAAGACGGTCCGGGAGTGCCCCGGGCCGTTTTATTTTTCGCGGATTGTGCGTATTTTTGTACCTTGATAATTGGATACGGCAATGGCAAAGGAAAAGTGGGTCGTCGGCATCGGCGAAGCGCTCTGGGACCTGCTCCCGGACGGGGCGAAAATCGGCGGGGCGCCGGCGAATTTCGCTTATCACGCCGGACAGTTCGGCCTGAAGGCGCTGGCAATCAGCGCTTTGGGTGATGACGCGCTCGGCGATGAGACGGAAAAGGTTCTCCGGGAGAAACTCGACATCTACATGGAGCGGGTTCCCTTCCCGACGGGGACGGTCAACGTGACCCTCGACGGGAAAGGCGTCCCGCACTACGAGATCCGCGAAGACGTCGCCTGGGACAACATCCCGTTGACGGAGCGACTGACCGACATCGCACGGGAGAGCGTCGCCGTCTGCTTCGGTTCCCTTGCCCAGCGCAATCCCGTCTCCCGGGCGGCCATCCGCGCGTTCCTCGCCGCGATGCCGGAAGACGCGATGAAGATCTTCGACATCAACCTCCGGCAGCATTTCTACGGCAGGGAGGTTGTCGAGAACTCGCTGGAACTCTGCAACATCCTGAAAATCAACGACGAAGAATTGGCCATTGTCGCCCGGATGTTCGAGATCGACGACCTGCCTTCCGACGAGCAGTGCCGCCGGATCCGCGCCTGCTTCGACCTCGACATGGTCATCCTGACCTGCGGGACGGCCGGCAGCCATGTCTTCGCAGACGGCGTGGAAAGCCATTTTCCCACGCCGGAAGTGGCGGTGGCCGACACCGTCGGGGCGGGTGACGCCTTTACCGGCGCCTTCTGCGCCGCCCTCCTGCAGGGCATGCCCATCGGCAGGGCCCACGAGCGGGCCGTCCGCGTCTCCGCCTATGTCTGCACGCAAAGCGGAGCCATGCCTCCCCTTCCGCCCGAACTGGCCCGATGACGAAGAAGGACCTCCTGCTCGGAAAAATCCGCTCCGGCGCACCGCTGACATCCCGCCAGCAGTTGTCGCTGTGCCTCCTGCTCAGCTACCCTGCCATTATCGCGCAACTTTCCTCCGTGCTGATGCAGTACATCGACACCGCCATGGTCGGCCACCTCGGTGCGGCCGCCGGGGCCTCGATCGGCCTCGTCTCGACCTGCATGTGGCTGCTCGGCGGCTTCTGCATGGCCGCGACGAGCGGCTTCTCCGTCCAGGTCGCCCACCGCATCGGTGCGAATGACTTCGCCGGCGCCCGGGACGTCCTCCGGCAGGGACTCCTCTGCGCCCTGCTCTTTTCCGTCGCCATCGCCCTCGCCGGCGCCGCCGTCTCCGGGCCGCTCCCCCGCTGGCTCGGCGGCGGAGAGGATATCTGCGGCGACGCCTCCCGGTATTTCCTCCTCGTGTCGCTGTTCATTCCTGCCATGCAGATCGACTGGATGTGCGCGGCCATGCTCCAGGCCAGCGGGGAAATGCGGATCCCCAGCCTGCTGAATATCAACATGTGCCTGCTGGATGTCGGGTTCAACTACCTGTTCATCTATGTCCTCGACATGGGGGTCACAGGCGCCGCCCTCGGCACCGGGCTCGCAGAGGTGATCACGGCGCTCCTGATGCTGTATTTCCTGTCCGTACGGTCGCCGGAACTGAACCTGCGGCAGGAGCGGGGCTCCTTCCGTCCGACCCGTCCGGTCCTCGGGAAAGCATGGGGGATCAGCGGTCCGATGGCCCTCCAGAACATCCTGATGCGGGGGGCATACATTGCCTCCACGGTCATCGTCGCCCCGCTCGGTACCATCGCCATCGCCTCCAATTCCTTCGCCGTGACCGCTGAGAGTTTCTGCTACATGCCGGGCTACGGCATCGCGGACGCCGCGACCACCCTGGTCGGCCAGTCCGTCGGCGCCGGCCGGAAGCCGCTCGCCACGCGCTTCGCCTGGACCACGACCCTGCTCGGCATGGCCGTCATGACCTTCCTCGCAGGCATCATGTACGCCTTTGCACCCGGCATCATGGGCATGCTGACGCCCGACGGCGAAGTGGTCCGTCTCGGGTCGGAAGTGCTTCGGATCGAGGCGTTTGCAGAAACGGGCTATGCGGCGTCCATCGTCGCCTACGGCGCCTTCGTCGGCGCCGGCGACACCCGCTGGCCGAGCGTCATGAACTTCGGGTCGATGTGGGTCGTCCGCATCCTCCCGGCCATCTTCCTGACCCGGATCTACGGACTCAAGGGGGTCTGGCTGGCCATGGCGGTGGAACTGACCTTCCGCGGAACCATCTTCCTCATCCGGCTCATCCGGGGCCGGTGGCTCAAAGGAATCCTATAAGGTAAGGAGCGGCGTGGAAATGCCGCGCGGCAGGACCCGCAGATGGACGTCCGCGGGATCGACACCCATCCCGCGCAGCGTTTCCGCCGCATTGTCGTACGCGCGCTGCGGCGTGTTGTTGTTGCCGCTCAGGTGGCAGAGGAACAGGTTCTTCAGCGACGGGTGCCAGAAGGTGCGGATGGCTTCGGCGCAGGCGTCGTTGCTCAGGTGGCCGTATCCCTGGCAGATCCGCATCTTGAGTTCGTGGGGATAATCCCCGCCCAGGAGCATGTCCACGTCGAAATTGGACTCCACCACGACCGTGTCCGCCGCTTTCGCGAAGGCCATCGCCTCGGGCGTGACGTGGCCGAGATCCGTCATCAGCACGAAGCGGTGCCCTTCCGCCCGGATGGCATAGCCCACCGTCTGGGTCGCATCATGGGGAACGACAAAATACTGGACCTCAAAACCTTCCGCCACTTCATTCCAGCAGTCCGCCGCGAGGTCGTGGCGGCAGGGTCCCAGATAGTCGGCCGTGAAACTGTGGTGCAGGAGCGCATCCTGGAGGACCGGCGTCGTGAAGACCGGCAGGGAAAGCCGCTTGCACAGCGAGCCGAGATGGCGGATATGGTCGAGATGGTCATGGGTGACGAGAACCCCGCGGAGACAGTCCGTGCCCAGCCCCAGCGCGTCCAGTTCCCTGCGGAGGCGGCGGAGGCTCATGCCCGCATCGATCAGGATGCCGTACGGAAGCGCCAGCGGATTATCGGGGACCCGCAGGAGCAGCGAACAGTTTCCGCAGCTGCCGGACGTGAAGCTGATAAAACGGATCATCGGTTCTGTTCCTCCGCACAGTAACGGGAAATAACGCTGTAGGAATCCTTGACGCCGAGCTCGCCGGCCCGGGACAGGTCGATGCATCCTTTCTCCTTGTCTTTCAGATAGATCAGTAGGAGTCCCCGGTTGAAATAGGCATCTCCCATGTAAGGGTACAGCCGGATGGCCTTGTCGTAACTGTCGATGGCGTTGACCAACTGGGAGGACAGGCAGTACAGGTTGCCGAGGTCGAAGTGGATGTACGGCACGCTGCCGAGGATATCCGCTGCCTGTTCCAGGTCCGCGATGGCCTCGGAATAGTCGTAACTGGTGGTCACCTGGTCGCGGACGCGGGCGCGGGTATTGCCCTTGTCGTCCATCGTCAGGGTCTGGACATTCGTCTCCATGGACGCGATGAAATCGATCATCTCTGCCCGCAGGACACCGCGGTTCATCAGGTAGAAGGCCTTGTACAGTTCCTCATAGCGGTCGCCGGTCGCCGCAATCGCCTTCTCATAATGGAGCATCGCGCTGTTGTAGCGCTTCGCGTCGATGTCCGCAAGCGCCTTCAGGAACTCCCGCCGGGACGATTCGGGCCCTTCGAAGGCGGAATCCGCCGTGCCCAGCTGCAAGGCGGTCTCGCGGCCGGAGAGGTATTTTTCGTCGTTGGTGACGACCACCGGCAGGGATAGGCCGGCGAGGAAGCGGTCGAGCAGCGGGTTCTCATAGCGGCGCTCGAGGGCATAGAACGTGTCGTCGCGGCTGTCCGTCAGGACGAATTTGTACAGGGGCCGCAGGTTGATGTCCACGTCGCGGTGCTGGAGCAGCTCGTCGTCGAAGTCCTTCTTGGCGAAATCCGCGTCCAGGGCCAGCAAGGTGTTGTATTTCTGGGTCGTGTCGGCGAAGGAGACGCCGTCGAAACCCGTCTTGTTGCGATACTCCTGGACCTTGCGGTTGGCGGTCTTGTAGTCCTCGCGGGACGCCCGGTTCATGCCGAGCTGCAGCTCGACATAGGAGCGGTTCATATAAGCCTTCGCGAAGTCGGGATAGAGCTCGATCGCCTTGTTGTAATCGGCCAGGGCGTCCTCCCAGCGGCCCATGCCCGAGAAGAAGGCGGCCCGGTTGTAGTAGGCCAGCACGTTCTTCGGGTTGATGTTGATGACCCGGTCCATGTCTTCCAGGGCGTTCGCATAGTCCCCCACCTGGGCCCGGATCAGGCTGCGGTTGTACAGGGTCAGCGCATTGCCGGGTTCGAATTCCAGGACCTTGTTCAGGTCGGCCATCGCCTCGTTGAGCCGGGACTGCTCGTAGTACATGAGCGCGCGGTTGAAATAGGCGAAGGTGTTGGCGGTGTCCAGTTCGACCGCCTTGTCCATATCCGCGATGGCGTCATCATAGCGGCCCTGCGCCGCGAAGAGCCGGCCCCGGCGGACATAGCCCTCCGGCTCGAAGCGGTCGAGCTTGATGGCTTTGTTATAATCGTTTACGGCCTTCAGCGTATCGCCGAGGAAAAGGTGGGAGGCACCGCGGTTCAGGTAGGCCGACGGATCTTTCGGCTCCTGCCGGATGTAACGGTCGAAGTCCCGGACCGCCGGCTCGAACTGCTGGGAGAGGAAATAGGTCACCCCGCGCGTGAAATACAGGCCCGTCAGGCCCGGCCGGAGCGAAATCGCCTTCTCCAGGTCCTCCAGGGCCGCATCGTAACGGCCGAAACGGTTCTGCGTAATGGCCCGGTAATGATAGCCGGAGGTGAAGACGGGATTCAGGCGGATGGCCGTGTCGAAGTCCCGCTGGGAGCCCCGGATGTCGCCGAGGTTGTACTTCGCGATGCCCCGGTAGAAGAAGGTCCAGTAGTCGGTCGTGTCCAGGCGGGCCAGCACGTTGAACTGCGTGATGGCTTCCGCCCATTTACCCTCCGAGAGGGCGTTCCTGCCCCGGAAGGAAAAGACGTCCTTGTCATACTGGGCGCGCGCAAGCGGGGCTGCCAGCGGCAGGAAGGCCACGAGCAGGACAAGGCGCAGGACGGCGGAAAGGATATGACAGGATGCTTTCAAACCAAGATACAAAGATAAACATTTATTGTGCCATCCGGGCCGCGTGCGCAAAAAAATACGTATCTTTGCCGGGTTTGCGAACGGCGGTTCCGTGAAAACAAAGGCCATCATATCCGTTTTCCTCTTCCTTGCGCTGGGATTCCTTCCGGCGCGGGCGGCCTCCCCCGCACCGCCCCGGAACGTCCGCATCAGCCCCCGGAATGCCGAAAAACTGGTTTCAAAGCAGTCGCTCCGCGAGGACGTATCCTTCCTCGCCGACACGCTCTGCGGCGGCCGCCGCATCGGGTCCGGCGGCAGCGGCATGGCCTCGTTCTGGATTGCCGAGCAGTTCGGTTCGCTCGGACTCAAGCCCTTCGGCGGCAGTTGGTTCCAGTGCTTTCCCACCCCTACCGGCGAGACCGGCCACAATGTCGTCGGCATGCTCCCCGGAAACAGCCCCGACGCCCGCTATGTCATCATCGGCGCCCACTTCGACCACCTGGGGACGCTCAAGGGCGTCCTTTATCCGGGCGCGGACAGCAATGCCTCGGGCGTAGCGGCCATGGTCCACCTCGCCCGCATGCTCCAGTATATGGCCCGGATTGACCGCCCCTTCCGGAAGAACGTGATTTTCATTGCTTTCGACGGGAAGGAGAACAACATGGCCGGTTCCCATGAACTGATGCGCCGCCTCAGCGAGGGACGGCTTGCGGACCCGGTGACCGGCGTTCCCATCCGCAAGGGGCAGGTGGACCTGATGGTCAATCTCGACCAGGTCGGCAGCACGCTCGCCCCCATCACCCCGGGCCGGAAGGATTACCTGATCATGCTCGCCGGAGAGAAGAGCACCTGCAAGGCGGCCCTCGCGGCCGCGAACAACCGGGAGCGGCTCAACCTGGACCTCGGGTTCTCGTATTACGGCAGCCGGGATTTCACCAAGATCTTCTTCCGGCGCATCTGCGACCAGCGCCCCTTCCTCGAGGCCGGCATCGAATCCGTCCTCGTCACTTCGGGCATCACCCTCAACAACAACAAGCCCTATGACAACGCCGCTTCCCTGGACTATGACGTCTTCCGGAAGCGGGTTATCCTGCTGTATTACTGGCTGATCCGCAGCCTGTAGCTACCAGCGCGCCTCGATCGTGTAGGGAACGCCGTTCAGCACGCCGGTCTTGCCGGAATAGACGAACCGGCGGCCGACGTTCCGGGCCGGATCGGTAATGACTTCCGTCGCCGTAACCGTCGTCGCGCAGCGGACCGTGACATACCACAAACCGGCCTCCAGCCGGCCTGTAACGAGGGTTTGATGGGCGCCAGGCACCTTCGCGGAATAGTCGGGCGTATTCTCCGGGAATGCGAAACCGTCCTTCTTCAGATAGACTTCCAGGTCATAGTCACCCTGCCCCTGTACCTCGACGGTCAATGCCGGCACCGCGGCGGGAAGGTGGATGACGAAATGGTGGCACTGCAGGTCGCCGATGGCCGTGTAGGCGGGTTCATTGTCCTCCGTCCCCTTCGTCATGGGAATCATGTCGCCGTTGCGGAGGACGCCCTTGACCTTCGCCGCCCCGCTGCCGTCCCAGGCATACCGGAACATCGAAGCCGTCAGGTTCAGCACGTCGCCGGAAGCGGCATCCTCGGGATGGGAGCCCGTCACGACCAGCCGCCCGGAGGTCGCCGAGGCCTTGTAGGCCCAGACACCGGGGCGGTCATAGAAACGCGCATTGCGGGAATTCCGGCCGGCCTGGTCCTTGAACAGGGCGATGACTTCCGTGCCGGCCGGCGCCGTGTCCATGAAGCCGCCGCCATTGTGTCGGGCGCCGGTGACAAGGGTCCCCCAGGAGGGGCCGTAATACTTTTCAAAGGTTTCCGAGACCATCTCCATGTCGATGGAGGAGCTGCTCACGCCCGTACCGACCATCTTGCCCTCTTCCCAGATATTGAAATAGGGCATCAGGCCGCCGGCGGCATACTTCCCGGACAGATAGGCGCCGGCGCAGGAGCCCACGTAGGAGCCGCCGTTGTCATAAAAGGTCTTGACGCGGCTGCGTCCCGTCGTGCCGAGCGTCTCGCCGTGGGGGCCGGAATGCC
Organism: Bacteroidales bacterium; assembly: GCA_016287075.1. GTDB lineage: Bacteria > Bacteroidota > Bacteroidia > Bacteroidales > UBA932 > Cryptobacteroides. The sequence continues at coordinate 8,027 of JAEEVC010000024.1, forward strand.
CGCCGAAAACATAGATCATGCGGAAACGCGGCGCTCCGTCCGGATACAGCAGCACGCCGTTCACGTCGTCGGCCGTGCCCCGGATCAGTTCGGACTGCAGGGCCTTGTCGCTGTCGGTGAAGCCCATGTTGACATTGTCGATGGTGGAGAGGAAATACTCCGCGTCGGTGATGCCGGTCTTTTCCATCGCATAGGGAAGGCGGCCGTTGATGACGACGCCGTTTTCCTTGATGCCGGGATTCAGTTCACAGCCGCCGTCGAGGAAGATGTCCTTGTAATAGGCCGTGTTCAGCACGTCCGTGGGGACCATGGCCAGGATGGAGTCCTCATCCAGCTGGGGGACGGGCTCCGGAAGGGGTTCTTTCCGGCAGGCGGATATGACCGCGGTGACAGCCGCAAACAGCAGGGGGATCCAGTATCTTTTCATGGGGTTCAGATAACTCAGATTGTACCTTTCAATTCCTTGCCCCGCTCTTTCATCGCATAGCGCAAGGCGCCGGAAGCCTTGAGTTTCCGGAGGGTTCCCTGACAGGCATCGAACGCCATGAACCGGGCCTTGACCTCGTCGGCCGTATAGGTCGGATACAGCCGGGCGGCCGTTTCGGCGAAAAGGTCGAGCCGGTCGCCGACGGAGATGGGATAGTCTTCGCCGAAAAAGGTTTCCGACCAGCGGAAGAAGGCGAGGCGGGAGAGGGTCTCGCGCTCCTGGAGCGCAGGGTCCGGGGCGGCAGCGGTCCGCTGGCGGATCCGGGCCCGCCGCACCGTGCGGACGCCGGTTTCACCCGCACAGGCGAAGATGTTCTGCAGGTCGGTCCGGTACGTCTCCCCGTCGAAAACGCCTTTCGAGAGCAGCGTTTCGGTCCGGAAGACGAAGGCCGGCAGCGGGGCCCGGAAGCCCTTCATGAACAGTTTCCGGAACAGTTTGTCCGTCCGGAGGGAAACACCGTAGCGGGACACTTTTTCAATCGGGGCGCCGGCGGCATCCAGGATTTCCGCATTCCAGTGATAGACAGCATATTCCGGATGACGGGCGATGGTCCTGCGCAGCCGCTTGACGCAGTCCGGCGTCAGTTCGGCATCCCCCTCCAGGAAGCACACGAAGGGCTCTCCCCGCAGGAGCGACAGCGCCCGGGAGAGATGCTTCGACCGGGAAACGTCGCCGAGCCGTTCCTCAAAGCGCGTGTAACGGACGGACAGCGCGTCCTCGAACTCCGCCGTCAGGGCGGAGAGGTCTTCGGGAACCGCGTCGTCGGCGAGATAGACGGAAAAGTCCCGGTCCGTCTGCATGGCGAGGGACTGGAGGGTCTTGTGCAGGTCGGCCGCCCGGTAGGCGGGCACGATGAAGGCGATATTCGGCACTGTAGCCATGATGGAATGCATTTTATCTTTGCAAAGATACGGAATTTCATTAAATTTGTAAGTTATGAAAGAATTCCTTCGAATGATGAGGCAGTATGCCTCCCCCTATAAGGGATATCTCGGCGGCGCGGTGGTCCTGAACATCCTCTCGGCCATCTTCAACGTGTTCTCCTTCGCCGTGATCATCCCGATCCTCAACATCCTCTTCAAGCTGGACACGACCCAGTACGCATTCATGCCCTGGGGCACGCCCGGCGCGGGATTCAAGGACATCCTCGTCAACAACGCCTACTATTACGTGCAGAGTTTCGCGCTTGCGCACGGAGCCATCAACACGCTCCTGCTGCTCTGCGCGGTGATGGCCCTGATGACCATCCTCAAGACCTCCTGCTATTTCGGCGCCAGCGCCGTCATGATCCCGATCCGCACCGGCATCGTCAAGGACATCCGCGGCCGGATCTACCGCAAGATCCTCGCACTGCCGATCGGCTTCTTCTCCCAGGAGCGCAAGGGGGATATCATCGCCCGCATGAGCGGCGACGTCGCCGAGGTCGAGGCCTCCATCACCGCCTCGATCGAGATGCTCATCAAGGATCCCATCCTGATCCTCATCTATTTCGCCATCCTGACCTACGTGAGCCCGGAGATGATGGTCTTCACCATCGTCTTCGTCCCGCCTTTCGTGTGGGTGATGGGCGTGATCGGCAAGCAGCTCAAGCGCCAGTCCGTCGAGGCCCAGACCCTCTGGAGCGACACCATGTCCCAGGTCGAGGAGACCCTCGGCGGACTCCGTGTCGTCAAGGCCTTCAACGCCGAGAAGAAGATGGCCGGCCGTTTCGAGCACATCATCGAGACCTACCGCCGCAAGATCGCCCGCGTATCCACCCGGCAGGCCCTCGCCCACCCCGTCAGCGAGCTGCTCGGCACGATCATGATCCTGATCGTCGTCTGCTTCGGCGGCGCGATGATCATCTCCGGAAAGAGCATCTTCGGCGGCTCGTTCATCGACGCCCCGACCTTCATCTTTTTCATTATCATCCTCTACTCGGTCATCGAGCCCATCAAGGAACTCTCCCGCGCCGCCTACGGCATCCCGAAAGGCCTCGCTTCCATGGAGCGCATCAACAGGATCCTCGACGCGCAGAACCCGATCGCCGAGCGGGAGGATCCGGTGCGCATCGACCGTTTCGAGGACCGCATCTCCTTCGACAACGTCTCCTTCCGCTACGACGGCGGCCGCGAGGTCCTGCGGGGCGTCACCCTGGACATCGAGAAGGGCAGGACGGTCGCCATCGTCGGCGAATCGGGGGCCGGGAAATCCACGCTCGTGGACCTCATCCCGCGTTTCTATGATACCGCAGGCGGAGAGATCCGCATCGACGGGATTCCCCTGAAAGACCTGAGGATCAAGGACCTGCGCGGCCTCATGGGAAATGTCAACCAGGACCCGATCCTGTTCAACGACACCATCTTCAACAACATCGCCTACGGCGTCGAAAACGCGACGGAGGAGGAGGTCGTCGCCGCGGCGAAAATCGCCAATGCCCACGAGTTCATCATGGAGAAGGAAGAGGGCTACCAGACCAACATCGGCGACCGGGGCGTCAAGCTCTCCGGCGGCCAGCGGCAGCGCATCTCCATCGCCCGCGCCATCCTCAAGAATCCGCCCATCCTCATCCTCGACGAGGCGACCGCCTCGCTCGACACGGAGTCCGAGCGCATCGTCCAGGAGGCGCTGGACCGGCTGATGTCCACCCGCACGACCATCGCCATCGCCCACCGCCTCTCGACCGTCCGGAACGCCGACGAGATCATCGTCCTCCACGAGGGCGAGGTCGTCGAACGCGGCCGGCACGAGGAACTCCTCGCCCTCGGCGGTTATTACAAGAAACTCAACGACATGCAGGCCCTATGACACGTTCACAGCGCATCATGGCACGGATCATTTTCTGGATCTATATTGCCGTCGTCCTCTTTCTGTGCTTCGGCAAGTTCGGAAACCTCCACGGGGTTCCGCGCGCCATCTGGGGCATCCCGACGGACAAGGTCGTGCATTTCCTGATGTTCTTCCCCTTCCCGATCCTGGCGTTCCTCGCCTACGACGTCTTCACCGACAACCTCTGGAAATCGCTGCTGTTCTGCCTCGCGACCTTCCTTTTCGGCGTCCTGATCGCCGCAGGCACCGAGTACGGACAGTCGTTCCTCCCCTACCGCAGCGGCGACCGGCATGACCTGCAGGCCGACGTTCTTGCGCTCTCGATCAGCGCCTTCATCGTCCTTGTCATCGACATCCTCAAGCAACTGGTCAAACCGCGGAAACATGCCTAAAAGGTTCCCCATCCTGCTTCTTCTCGCCTGCCTGGCCGCCACCGGGATGCAGGCCCAGAGCATCAACCGCGACTTCCGGGCCGTCGCGGACAGCCTCCGCGTCCGGCTCGAGGAAAGGACGGGTGTCAAGACGCCCCTGCGGCTGGACAAGGTCATGCGGCGGGGGGATCTCGTCGATATCTATTTCTCGCAGGAACTGAGCGACTATCCCTGGCACAAGGAGGATGTCGACTGGTTCAGGAAGGAGCTGAAAGCCCTCACGCCGGCCGCCTGGCGGAAGGAGAAATACGGGGAGATTTTCGGCAAGGGCGTCATGCTGGACGAACTCGTGACGCCGGTCCTGTCCAAGGACGGGAAACCGGTCGCGAACGATCTCCGCGTCAAGGACCGGAAAGGCTATCCGATGGTGGAAGAACTTGGTGGACAAACCTTTACAAAGGGAATGACCGGGCGTCATATCGCCCTGTGGCAGAGCCACGGTCGGTATTTCGAGGAGAAGACCGACCGCTGGGAATGGCAGCGCGCCCCGATCCACCGCACGGTGGAGGACATGTACACGCAGAGCTACGTCCTGCCCTTCCTCATCCCGATGCTGGAGAATGCCGGCGCCTATGTGCTGACGCCGCGCGAGCGCGACACCCAGCGCGAGGAGGTCATCTGCGACAACGACCCGATGTTCCCCGCTGGCGAGGCGCCCCGTACCCGGGGAAAATACCATGAAAAGGGCGACTGGAGCGACGCAGGGACCGGTTTCGCGGATGCCAAGGCCGTCTATACCGGCTATGACAATCCCTTCACGATGGGGACGGCAAGGCAGGCGGAGGTGACGGAGCACAAGCATGCGACAGCGACTGCCCGGTGGAGGCCGGAGCACGAAGCGCCCTGGCGCGCCGCCGTCTATGTCTCCTACCGGACCCTGAAGAACAGTTCCGACGCCGCCCATTACACGGTCCGCCACCGCGGCGGCGAGACGCATTTCGCCGTCAACCAGAAAATGGGCGGCGGGATGTGGGTCTATCTCGGGACCTTCGACCTGGACGGCGACAGCGAAGTCGTGCTCGACAACATGGTGCCATCGAGCCGGAAGTATGTGAAAAACAGCGTCGTGACAGCCGATGCCGTCCGGTTCGGCGGCGGTGTGGGCAAGATTGCCCGCGGCCTTCCGGACACCGACAGGGCGAAATGGACCACCTCCGGACTCCCCTGCTTCACGGAGGGGGCGCTCTACTCCATGCAGTGGAGCGGACTGGACATGAAGATGCTCGACGACTGGAGCAGCGACTACAACAAGGACTATGCGGGACGGGGCGTCTGGGTGTCCAACCTCAGCGGCGGTTCCCGCGTCAATCCCAAGCGGTCCGGCCGCGGCATCCCCTTCGACCTGTCCTTCGCCTTCCACACCGATGCGGGGACGACGCCGGACGATTCCATTGTCGGGACCCTGTCCATCTACACGTCCCTCTGCGACGGCAAGGACGTCCTCCCGGACGGCGAAAGCCGCCGGAACGGCCGCGTCCTCGCCGACCTGGTCCAGACCCAGATCGTCCAGGATATCCAGAAGGACTTTGAACCCGAATGGCAGAGAAGGCCGCTCTGGGACCGTTCCTACAGCGAATCCAGGACCCCGCCGGTCCCGGCCATGCTGCTGGAACTGCTTTCCCACCAGAACCTTGCGGACATGAAATACGGCCTGGACCCGGGTTTCCGCTTCACGGTTTCCCGCGCCATCTACAAGGGCATGCTGAAATACCTTTCCAACCGCTACGGCGTGTCCTATGCCGTCCAGCCGCTCCCCGTGGAATCCTTTGCAGCCATCCTCGGGAAAGGGACCGCGGAACTGAGCTGGAAACCCGTGCGGGACCCGATCGAGCCCACGGCCGGCGCCAAGGGCTTCATTCTCTATACCCGGAAGGACGACGGGGCCTTCGACGGCGGGGTCGTCCTCCAGGAAACCGAAGAGAAAGACGGCAGGACCTGCGTGACGGTCCCGGTCGAGAAAGGCCATCTGTACAGTTTCCGGATTGTCGCTTTCAACGACGGCGGCAAGAGTTTCCCCTCCGAGGTCCTCTCGGTCGGCATTCCCCATGGAGCGACACGTGAAGTTCTGGTAATCAACAATTTCACCCGCGTCTCCTCCCCCGTCTGGTTCGATACGCCGGCCTATGGCGGCTTCATGGACAGCATCGACGGAGGCGTCCCGTACGGACACGAGATCAACTTTATCGGCCAGGTCTACAACTTCCGCCGCTCGGATCCCTGGACCGACGACGACAACCCCGGCTTCGGGGCCTCCTATACCAACCGCGCCGGCGAACGGATTCCCGGCAACACCTTCGATTTCCCCGCCGTCCACGGCAAGGCGTTGATGGCGGCCGGCTATGCGTTCTCCTCCACGAGCGCCGCGGCTTTCCCCGCACTCGATGCCGGCCACTATTTCGCGGCAGACCTCATCTGCGGCAAACAAGTGACGACCAAGATCGGCCGCGGAGCGGTCCCCAAGCGGTACCAGGTCTTTCCGGAGCCGCTCCGAAACGCCCTCACGGCCTTCGCGGAAGCCGGCGGCAACATCCTGGTTTCCGGGGCCTACATCGCGACCGATATCTGGGACCGCGTCTATGACATCGCCCCTGATGAGGCCTACCGGGAGGCAGCCGGTGAATTCGCACAGAACATCCTGGGATACAAGTGGATAACCAATTTTGCCTCCCAGTTCAATAACCTCTATGCCTGGAAGAGCCCGGTCTTCGACGGCATCGAAGGACTCGTGCGGCTCGGCAAGGATCCCCGGCGCATCTATTCCGTGGAGCATCCCGACGGCATTGCGCCCGCTTCCCCGGCCGCCACACCCATCCTCCGCTACCGCGACACGGACATTACGGCCGGCGTCGCATTCCAGGGAACGGGTTGGCGCGCGGTTTCCCTCGGCTTCCCGCTGGAGGCCGCCGACGGCGACATCGGCGCGCTCACAGCAGCCGTCATGGCGTATTTTTCCCGCCCCTGACCCCTGTTTTCCCTTCAATCAGCCGCCCTACGGGCGGTTTTTTCCGGCATATATTGCATATTTACCGGCAAATGGTTACATTTGTCCTATATACGCTTTGTTAAAGTGAAACAGAAAGAATAACCTGCATCACCGGCGTCCGCTGCCCCACAGCCCTGTCCGGGTAAATGCCACCGATGACGCAGGTTGTTTTTTTACAATTCCTGAAGCAAGGGAAGAAACTCATTATTAACTATAAACCGCGTTTTATGATTACATGCAGATCGACAAAGGGAAGAGTACGCCATGCGCTCTGTCTCTTGGCAGTCCTTTTTGCAGTCCTGCCGGGATTTGCCCAAAGCAGGTCCCATCGCATCAGCGGCCAGGTCTCCAGCGAAAAGGGCGAACCGCTTGTCGGCGCCTTCGTCATGGTGAAGGGCACCACCAACGGCGCCTTGACCGATGCACAGGGCCGCTACAGCATCAACGCCCCCGGCAATGCCGTCCTCGTGGCCTCCCTGATGGGCTTTGAGGAACAGCAGGCCCCGGTTGACGGCAAGGATGTCATCAACTTCGTCCTCAAGGAAGACAACGTCCTCCTGCAGGAGTCCGTCGCCATCGGCTACGGCACCCAGTCCAAGATCACGCTGACGGGTTCGGTCACGACGACCTCCGGTAAGGAACTGGTCAAGAACTCCTCCGTCAACCTGTCCCAGGGCCTCGCCGGCCGTATGTCCGGCGTCATCGTCAACAACCGTTCCGGCGAACCGGGCCGTGACGATGCCGTCATGTACATCCGCGGCCGCTCCACCCTCGGCAACAACTCCCCGCTCATCATCATCGACGGCGTTCCCGGCCGCGGCGATGAGTTCTCCCGCCTCACCGGTGAGGAAATCGAGAGCATCAACGTGCTGAAGGACGCCTCCGCCGCCATCTACGGCGCCCGCTCTGCGAACGGCGTCATCCTCGTGACGACCAAGCGCGGCCGCTCCGACGGACATCCTTCCGTGACCTTCACCTACGACTACGGCATGCAGGCCCCGACCCGCCTCCTGAAGATGGCGGACGCCGTGACCTTCGCCCGGGCCTACAACAACGCCCGTGCGATCACCGGTGCCTCCCCGATCTATACTGAGGAGCAGATCCAGCACTACATCGACGGCGACGACCCGATCAGCTATCCGAACACCGACTGGTTCAAGGAGATCATCAAGCCCTTCTCCTCCCAGCACAAATACGGCGTCAGCCTGGAAGGCGGAGCCGGCAAGGTCAGCTACTTCGTCCAGTTCAACGGCCAGTACCAGGACGGTATCTACGTCAAGTCCGCCACGAACTACAACCAGTACAACGTCCGCTCCAACATCGACATCAAGGTCACCGACGACTTCACCCTCGGCCTCGACCTCAACGTCCGCCAGCAGCACAAGAACTACTCGGCCTACCCGAGCGACTCGTACGGTATCTTCTACATCACGACCCGCCGCTATGCCTCCGGCGCCCCGTACTACCCGAACGGCTACCTCCGCAGCGGATCCAACCCCGCCGCCCTCGTCCAGTCCCTGACGGGTTACGACAACACGACGTACAACACGATCAACACGACCTTCCGCGGCAACTACGACTTCAGCAAGCTCATCAAGGGCCTGTCCGTCAACGCGGTCCTCGCTTACGACGTCCACAACAACTTCCACAAGAACTGGTCGAAGAACTGGCCCTGCTATTCCTACGACGAGATCACGGAAACGTATCAGGAGCGCGACAGCGGCGTGTTCACGACCCCGACCCTCAACGAGTCCCAGAACAACTACCATACGCTCACCGTCAACGCCAACATCAATTACGACCGCAGTTTCGGCGACCACCATGTGACCGCCCTTGCCGGTATGGAGCAGAGCAACTACCGCAAGGACTCGTTCAGCGCCAACATCGAGAAGTACGACTCCGACATCCTGGACGAGTTCTTCGCCGGCAACGCCGACAAGTCCTACTACAAGATCGGCGGCAGCGCCGCGGAGACGGCCCGCCGCTCGTTCTTCACCCGTGTAGGCTACGACTACAAGAGCAAGTACATGTTCCAGGCGCTCGTCCGCTGGGACGGCTCCGAGAACTTCCCCGAGGGCAAGCGCTGGGGCGTGTTCCCGGGCGCATCCATCGGCTGGCGCATCTCCGAGGAACCGTTCATCAAGGACAACCTGCCCTGGCTGACCAACCTGAAGATCCGCGGCTCCTACGGTGAGCAGGGTAACGACCAGGTGGCCGCCTTCCAGTACCTGGCCACGTATTCCTATTCCACCAGCACCTCCTACCGCGCCCTTTACGGCGGCAAGGAAGTCAACTTCATCCTCCCCGACGAGGTCCCGAACCCCAACATCACCTGGGAGGTCGCCCGGACCTGGAACATCGGTCTCGACGGCAACATCAACCACGGCATCCTCGGATGGGAACTCGAGTACTTCCATACCCGCCGTTCCAACATCCTCTGCACCCGCAACGCATCCGTTCCGTACTATACCGGCCTGACGGTCAGTCTCCCGGACGAGAACATCGGCATCGTTTCCAACAGGGGCGTCGAACTCCAGCTCACCCATGAGAACAAGGCGTTCGCCGGCGACCTCCGTTACCGCATCGCCGGCAACTTCATGTATGCCAAGAACGTGATCGAGTACATGGACGAGACGCCCTATGATGAGAAGCACCAGTACATGAACCGGACAGGACACCCGATGGGCGCTTCCCTGATCTACCAGGTGGAGGGCATCAACCGCTCCTTCGAAGACCTCGAGAACCATGTCCAGATGACCGGCGCCGGCCTGGGCGACTTCTATTTCAAGGACCTGGACGGCAACGGGACCATCGACTCCCAGGACCGTCTCCGCTGCGACCTCACCGCCGTCCCGCAGATCGTCTTCGGTCTCAACAGCGAGCTGCAGTGGAAGAATTTCGACTTCTCCCTCCTTCTCCAGGGACAGGGCCGTGCCCGTTACTACTACGCCCCGCTGACCGACCCGGTCTCCGGCAACATCGAGTATGACGCGGCCGCTAATGCCTGGTACTGCACCGTCGAGAAAGACGAAGCCGGCAACAGCATCGTCGTGGAAGGCAACCCCGGCACGAACTATCCCCGTATCGCCTCCAACATCGGCAACGGCGGTGTGTACCGTACATCCTATTATTACAGGAATGCCGCCTTCCTGCGCCTGAAGAATGTCGAATTGGGTTATTCCATCCCCGGAAAGGTATTCGGCCACCAGGTCGGCATCAAGAACATCCGCTTCTACGCGGCGGGCTACAACCTCCTGACCTTCTCCGGACTCAAGACCATCGACCCGGAGACCAGCGATGAAGGCTACCAGACCTACCCGCAGGTGAAGATCTACAATTTCGGCGTGAAAGTCACCTTCTAAACCGAGTTCCCATGAAAAAGATTATCTATATCCTCTCTTTCTCGGCCCTGTTCCTGACGGCCTGCAATGACGGCTTCCTTGACAAGAAGCCCCTGAACAAGCTTTCCGAGGAAGCCATCTTCAACAGCGACGCCCTCGCCGAAAGTTACGTCAACGCTATCTATACGGTACTTCCCGACCCGTTCACGGAGGGCAATGTCGGCTGTATCTCCGATGAAGGGTTCTTCCGTTACGGCGGCACCTCCACCCGTTACATCGCCGACGGTTCGATGACCCCGAGCTCCATCATCCCGCAGGACGACGGCGGCCCGGCGCACAATACCCGTACCACCTACCTGAACATCTGGAACCGTGCGTATGAGTACATCTACCGGATGAACTATTTCATCCATTACGTGGGAGAAAAGGGTTCGGCCATGAATGAAACGACCAAGAACCGGCTGCTCGGCGAAGTCTATTTCCTCCGGGCATGGGCCTACACGAACCTGATTGAGCGCTATGGCGGCGTCATCATCGTGGACAAGCCCCATGAAGACATCGGTGCAGCCTTTGACGAGACCCGCAAGAAATTCGACGACTGCGTCGAATTCATCAAACACGACCTCGACCTGGCCTACGACCTCCTTCCCGAGAATACCACTGCCACGCAGGGCCGCGTCCACAAGGACTGCGTCCTCGCCCTGCGCTGCCGCCTGACCCTGATCGTGGCTTCCCCGCTGTTCAACGATCCGAACTTCCCGGAGGGCAACATCTTCCGCGGGACCTATTCGACCCAGAAGTACGAGGATGCCTATGCCGCGGCCAAGGCCATCTGCGACCGCGCCGACGTGGATGGCGCCTATGCGCTGGATGACACTTATGACGGCTACTGGGAAGACATCAACTCCCCGGAGATCATCTGGGGCAAGTACTTCCTCCAGAGCAGTAACCAGCCCCACAAGGCCCAGCTGTTCTACGCCCTGATGAACTTCGGCGGCGGCGGTTGGGAGAGTTTCAACCCGACCCAGGCGATGTGGCTGGACTACGAGATGAAGAACGGCAAGAAGATCTTCGAGGAAGGCTCCGGCTACGATCCGCTCCACCCCTTCAAGGGCCGCGATCCCCGTTTCGACTATTCCGTGGTCTATCCCACCAAGATCTACAAGTGGACCGACAAGGACGGGAACGCCCGCGAGGACAAGCTGAACCTCTACTGCGTCTATGAGGGCTGCACCCTGGACGATTTCGACATGGGCAAACCGGAGCCGGTCACCTCCAAGAAGTCCAAAGACCTGATCGACCTGACCAACACCGGCGGCAGCGGCCTGCTGAAGTGGTATCTTCCCGACAAGTACATCTCCGAATCCATGATCGGAAACGTCGTATGGCCGTGGTTCCGCTTGGGTGAAATGTACCTCAACATGGCGGAAGCCGCCTATTACTGCCACAAGGAAGACGTCTGCCGGGAATACCTCAACAAGGTCCGCGACAGGGCCGATGTCATGATGCCGCATATCACCGAAAGCGGCACCGACCTGTGGGACCGCGTGGTCAACGAGCGCCGCATCGAACTGGCCTACGAGGCCTTCCGCTACTTCGATACCCGCCGGCTCAAGATCGCCCCGATGTGGGAGAACGTCCCCTTCGCCGGCATGCGGACCCTGATCGTCTCCTCCGACAAGAGCTTCAGCCCGGAAACGTCCAAGAGCGACACCATCTACCGCGTCGCCCAGCCGGCGGACCTGGTCAACAAGGAGCGCAACTACTACTGGGCCAACACCGAGGAGCGGGAAGGCTACATCGCCAAGAACAACGGCAACGACGTCGCCTTCATCGTCAATTACAAGTGGCTCGGAAAGACCTACACCGTGGATTACGGCGAGGCCATCCTGACCATCTCCCCGACCCAGAAGTGGTTCCCCGATGCAGCCCGCAGCATCCGGCCGAAGTCCGGTGAACTGACCTGCACCAACACGCCCGACACGAAGGATTCCTCCATGTATCCGAACTACCTGATGCCGATCCCCCAGCCGGAGATCGACAAGACCCAGAAGCGGGTCGTCCAGAATCCAGGTTATTGAGCATGAAGCGTTTCCTGTCCCTATTCGCAGTCACCGCGCTCCTCGGCATCCTTTCCGGCTGCCGGGGAGACGGCCTGCAGATGAGCTACCGCTCCGCCGACATCTCCACGACGCCGGATGAGCATGTCGTCCTTGCCGGCTTCGCCGCGCGGGAGAAACTCTCCGACGGGATCCATATCCCGCTGAAGACCCACGCGCTGGTCCTGAAGGATGCCTCCGGGGAGAAAGTCTGCCTCATCTCCAACGACCTGATGGAGATCTCACCCGCCATCTCGGACACGATCCGGCAGATGATCGCCGAGCGTTCCGGCCTGGCCCTCGACCACATCCTGATGCACAACATCCACACCCATTCCGCCCCCCGCTCCGGCGGCAATTCCGTCCGCACGGGCGGGACCAACCGGGCCTGGAAGGAACGGATGTTCGAGGCGGTCACCGCCAACGCCGTCGCAGCCATCGACGGGGCGTTCGCGCCTTTCACCCTGGAGACCGGCAAGGCCGTGACCTCCATCAACGGCAATCGCTGCGAGAAGGAGGAAGGTCCTGTGGATCACGACGTTTACGTCGCCCGCTTCCTGCAGAAGGGCAAGCCCGCCGTCTCCATCATCAACCTGGCCTGCCACCCCGTCTGCATGGGCCCCGGCAGCCTCCTCCTCTCCTCGGACTACTCCGGCGTCTGCCGGCGCTATCTCACCGAGGCCTGGGGCGGCGAGGTGTTCCAGCTGACCGGTGCGGCCGGCAACATGGACCCCGCCCTGGGGCCGAAGAAGGTCGAGTACGCGGAAGAATGCGGAAAGTGCCTCGCGGATTCGCTCATCGGCATGACCTTCACGAAGGTCCCGTCGAAGGGCCTGCTGCGGCTGGTCAACCATGAAGTGGACCTGCCCTTCCAGATCGACAGCGTGACGGCGGAAGCGGTCGCGCGCCATGCCGACTCGCTTGCGGCGACCGCCCGGACCGTCTTCCCGCGCTTCGCGGACGACGTCATGGGCTGGAAGGAAGAGATCCTCGCCCGCTTCGAAGAGGGTCCCGTCCCGTCCAAACTGCGCTACCACCTGCACGGGCTGGACATCGACGGCGTGATCTTCTTCTTCTCCGACGGCGAGCCGTTCTGCGAATACCAGATGGAAGCCCGGGCCGCGTTCCCGGAGCGGACCGTCTTCTTCGCCGGCTACACCAACGGCCAGAACTCCTACCTGCCTTCCGAGCATGCCTACCAGGTCCGGAAGGGCTACGAATACGAGATCGAGCAGATGCACGTCTATATCAAGGCGCCGTATCCGCTCTCCGAACGGATGCCGTCCACCTACCGCGAGGGGGTGATCGACACCATCCGGGAAACGATTGAATCAGAATAAGATGAAAAGATACCTGCTGCTTCTCCTGACGGTCACCCTGGGCCTTTCCGTCCGGGCGCAGGACCGCTGCGACATCATCCCGGCGCCGAAGGCGTACGAGGAGATGCCGGGCGCGTTCCGCCTCCGGAGCGCCGCCGTGGAGGCCGACCCGGCTTTCGCGGAGACGGCCGCGGACCTTTCCGCCCGTCTCGCGGCCGTGACCGGCCTGAAGACGGCGAAGCCCGCCGCCATCCGGCTCGTCCGGGTCGAGGGCCTTCCGGAAGAGGCTTACCGCCTGGAGGTTACGCAGCAGCAGGTCACGATCGAGGCGACGGACCCCGCAGGCGCTTTCTACGGGGTCCAGAGCTTCCTTCAGCTCCTCCCTGCGCAGGTCTATGGCGACAAGCGGGCGAAAGGCGTCCGCTGGACCGCCCCCTGCTGCCGCGTGGAGGACCGCCCGCATTTCCCCTACCGGGGGATGCACCTCGACGTCGGTCGCTACTTCATGCCGAAGGAAACGGTCATGCGGTTCATCGACCTGATGGCGATGCACAAGCAGAACATGTTCCACTGGCACCTGACCGAAGACCAGGGCTGGCGGATCGAAATCAAGAAGTATCCGCGCCTGACGGAAGTCGGCGCCTGGCGGCCTTTCACCGCCGATTACAAGGATGAGAACCCCGACGGCACCCCGCACGGCGGTTTCTACACCCAGGACGATGTCCGGGAGATTGTCGAATATGCCCGCCGGCGGTTCGTGACCGTGATTCCGGAAATCGAACTTCCCGGCCACGCCAGCGCGGCCATCGCCGCCTATCCCCAGCTCTCCTGCAACCCGGACGCCCCCCACGCGGTGGCGACCAGCTGGGGCGTCAAGACGGACGTCTTCTGCCCCAACGCGTTCACCTTCCAGTTCCTCGAAGATGTCTTCACCGAACTCTTCGACCTCTTCCCCTCCCCTTATTACCACATCGGCGGGGACGAGTGCCCGAAGGACGCCTGGATGGAGAGCGACTACTGCAAGGACCTGATGAAGGTCCTCGGCATCACGGACTTCCACGAACTCCAGACCTTCTTCGTGCGCCGGATGGACAGCTTCCTCCGCGCCCACGGCAAGACGGTCATCGGCTGGGACGAGATCCTCGACGGCAGCGCGGTCGAATCGACCGTCGTCATGTCCTACCGGGGTCATGCCCCCGCCGCCAAAGCCATCCAACGCGGAATGAAGACCATCCTCGTTCCCAACCGGTGGACCTACCTCGACTATTACCAGATGGATCCGGCGCTGGAACCCAAGGCCCAGTCGCTGTACCTGCCCATCGACAAGGTATACAATTACTTCCCGGCCGTCGATTCCCTCCGGACGCTGAGCGATGAGTACATCATCGGCTACGAATGCTGCGTCTGGGGCGAATACGCGCAGACCCCCGAAAGGGTCGAATACCTCGCCTTCCCGCGCGCCGTCGCCGCGGCGGAAGTCGCCTGGTGCGACCGCGGGGAGAAGGACTGGGATTCCTTCTACCGGCGCATGCGCAAGGAATTCGGCCGGCTTGACGCGAAGGGCGTCCGCTACAACCGCGCCCTGCACGACGAAATGTTCAACGGCGGTACCGCCTACCGCGAAATCCCCGGACAACTACAATGGAAAGAGCAATGATACATGTGCAGGCGATGACAATGGCGGAGAGTAGTATGCTCCAAACCTGTGGCCACCCTCGGCCGCATAAGAGGGAGGGGCCCAAAGCTCGCTTTGGGAGGGGTCGCGTAGCGACGGTTTGGAGCATACTACTCTCCGCCGTCATCGCCTGCAATCCCCAGACGCAGGAAACGGCTGTCAATCAGGGGATCAGCGTCATTCCGCAGCCGGCGTTCGTCCAGCAGGAGGAAGGCGCTTTCACCCTGGACAAGAACACGACCATTTATCTCGAGGCCGGGGATTCGGCTATCCTCCGGACCGTCGGGTTCCTCAATGAACGGCTGGAGAAGGCGGCGGGGTTCACCCTCCCGGTCGTCACGGACGACCCGCTCGCCCATGGCAACGAGAAAGGCATCTTCTGGCTCAGTGCCGGCTGGAAGCCCGAATCCTATACGCTGCGGGCCGGGCAGGACCGCATCGTCGTCGAATATGCCGACGGCGCTGGCGCCTTCTATGGCCTTCAAACCCTTCTGCAGCTGCTTCCGGAGGCGATTTTCGCCGACACGCCGCAGCGCGGGGTGCGCTGGGAGGTTCCCTGCTGCTCGATCGAGGACGCACCGCGCTTCGCCTACCGCGGCATGCACCTGGACTGCTGCCTGCATTTCTTCGACATCCCCTTCCTCAAGCGCTATATCGACCTGATGGCCCTCCACAAGGTCAACCGCTTCCACTGGCACCTGACCGAGGACCAGGGCTGGCGCCTCGAGATCAAGCAGTACCCGCTGCTGACCGAAAAGGGCCAGTGGCGCAAGGAAACCGTCATCGGCTCGCTTTCATCGGGCATCTATGACGGAACGCCGCACGGCGGTTACTATACGCAGGAAGAGGTCCGCGACCTTGTCCGCTATGCCGCCGAACGGTACGTGACCATCATCCCGGAAATCGAGATGCCCGGGCATGCGCTCGCGGCCATCGCCTGCTATCCCGAACTCTCCTGCGGCCTCGAGGACCACTATGAGACCGCGACGAGATGGGGCATCTTCAAGCAGGTCTTCTGCCCGAAGGAGGAGACGTTTACCTTCCTGGAAAACGTGATGGATGAAGTGTTCGCACTCTTCCCTTCGACCCTGGTCCACATCGGCGGCGACGAGTGCCCGAAGACCAGCTGGAAGCAGTGCCCGCACTGCCAGGCCCTTATCCGCAAGGAAGGCCTCAAGGATGAATTCGAACTCCAGAGCTGGTTCATCCAGCGGATGGAGAAATATATCAATGCCAAGGGCCACGAGATCATCGGCTGGGACGAGATCCTCCAGGGCGGCCTTGCGCCGAACGCCAAGGTCATGTCCTGGCTCGGCGAGGAGGGCGGCATCAAAGCGGCCCAGCAGCACCACGAGGTGGTGATGGCCCCCTACCCCAAGTATTATCTCGATTACTGGCAGGCCGATCCGGACAGCGAGCCGCTCGCCATGGGCGGGCCGACGACACTCCGGACGATGTACGAATACAACCCTGTGCCTGAAATACTTACGCCGGAAGAACGCAAGTACGTCATCGGCGTCGAGGGCTGCGTCTGGACCGAATACATGCCTACGCCCGCGCGGGTGGAATACATGGCATGGCCCCGGATGTGCGCCATCGCGGAGTCCGGCTGGACGACCCGGGAAAAAGACTGGGACGGCTTCACCCGCCGTCTCGAGACCCATCTCGCCCGCCTCGACCGGCTCGGCGTGGGCTATTGCGACGCCTTCTTCAACCCCTTCATCGAATTCCACAAGGACACCCCCGCCGACAAGGTCGTGACCATCAGCGTGGATGCCCCGGACACGGAGATCCGCTACACCCTCGACGGCAGCGAACCGACCGTGGCATCGCAATTGTATGAACAACCCTTCGTGATTAACCGCCAGCAGGTGGTCACGGCCGCGGCCTTCCGCGGCGGAAAACAGATAGGAACAACCAAACATAAAGCATTTTAACAGACAATGGCACTCAGATTAACAGAACAGCCGTCCCTGTACGACCACCTTGAGACGAAATCCGTCGCGGAACTCCTCCGCGACATCAACACCGAAGACAAGAAAGTCCCCCTCGCCATCGAAGCGGCGCTCCCCGAAATCGAGCGGCTCGTTACGGCGATCGAAAAGACCATCAAGGAAGGTGGCCGCATGTTCTGGCTCGGCTGCGGCACGGGCGGAAAACTCGCCGTCCTCGACGTGCTCGAGGTCCCGAACACCTACGGCGTGGATCCGGAATGCTGGCAGGCGGTCCTCGCCGGCGGCGTGGAGAACCTCGTCCTTGACCTGGAAGAAGCCGAAGACGACATCGACGAAGGATGGAGGACGCTCCGCGACAAACACCATATCACCCCCAAGGACATCGTCGTCGGCCTTTCCGCCAGCGGCAACACCCCTTATGTCCTCGCCGCCATGAAGGCCTGCAAGGAGAACGGCATCCCCTGCGGCTCCATCTGCAACAACCCCGATTCGCCGATTTCCCTGGAAGTCAACTATCCCGTCGAAATCGTGATGGGCCCCGAATTCATCACGGGCAGCACCCGCATGAAATCCGGCACCTCGCAGAAACTCCTCTGCGACATGATCTCCACGACCGTCATGGTCCGCCTCGGCCGCGTCCAGGGCAACCGGATGGTCTGTGCGAACCTCATCAACAACAAGGTCATCGACCGCCTCACCCGGACGATGGTCGAGCGCAATCCCGGCCTCAGCTACGAATACTGCGAGGAAATCATCAAGAAGACCGGCGGACTCGTGAAGGCCGAAGCATACCTTAAAAAAGAAGGAATCCTCCAATGATGAAAACCACCCGAACCCTCGCACTGCTTTCCGCTTTCGCGCTGCTCGCCTCCTCCTGCGAGGAGAAGGATCCGACATCCCCGTTCAAGGGCATCCTCCTGAACGAGATCGCCGCCCACGAAGATGTCGAAGACCTGGACACCTGGGTCGAGATCGTGAACACCTCCGAAGAGACCCTTTCCCTGGATGGCCTCTCGCTGTATATCACGGACAGCTATTTCAAGGCACAGGACATCGCCAAGCTGTCCGGGAGCCTGGCCCCCGGCGAGCGCAAGGTCCTGTCCACCTCCGATAACGGGCTCCGCACCGGATTCGCCTCCAATGATGCATTCACCCTGGTCCTGGGCACATCGAACAGCACCCCCGTGGACAAGTTCGAACATGCGGCCGCCGATCCGTCGCTGGGGAACTTCGCCAGCTGGCAGCGCATGCCGGACATGACCGGGGACTGGCGCAAGCTCACCTATTCCAGCAAGGGCCGGGAGAACGCCATCTTCGACATCTCCAAGACCCGGCCCACCGCCGTGTGGACCTGGGGCGCCCATATGGCCGAACTGCTCGAAAACGACGCCAAGAGCCTCAGGAACCTGAAAGAGAAGGGCTATGACCACATCCTCCTGAACTTCGCCGCCTTCGGTTCGAGCTCCTACCGCAAACTCGCCAAGAAGCTGATCCCCCTCTGCGACGAGATCGGCCTCACCGTCCATGTATGGATGCAGTGCTTCTACAACGGAGACTGGGAAAGCCCCATCGACGATGAGAAGAAGGCCTACAAGGAAGAGGTCTACGAACGCATCCGCACCCAGTGCCGGGACTATATCGAGACCTGGGGCGTGAAGGGCGTGCACCTGGACTACATCCGCTTCGGCGGGACCGCCTCCAAGCATGACATCAACTATGAAGTCAACTCGGTCGGCGCCGTGAACCGCTGCTGCCGCGAAATCCGTGAGATCACCGACAGTTTCGACGAGGGCCTCGTGACCTCCGCCGCGCTGATGCCCGACGTGAACAGCCAGCAATACTACGGCCAGATCCCTTACCAGATGGCGCAGTACATCCACATCCTGATGCCGATGATCTACCGCTACGGGTCCTACAATTTCAGCGACGAGGGTTTCAAGAACCGGTCCGACTACTTCGCCGATCAGGCGGCCAAGAAGGGTGGAGTCTCGTGGTCCGGTATCCAGACCTACAATGCCGCCAACAAGGGGATGACCGCGGAAGAACTCCGCCGGGACATCGACCTGATGACCGGGACAAAGGCCGAAGGGGTCGTGCTGTTCCGCTACCAGCTCGGAACGTTCCCGGATATCAACGACATTTACAAAAGATAGATCATACACCAATTTATCATTCATCAACAAATTCAAAACTAAAGCTTTATGAGAAAATCCCGTTATTTTCTGATGACCGCTGCGGCGCTGGTTTGCTTCTTTTCGGGCTGTAACAAGCAGCCGTCGGAGCAGACTGAACCGCAGGGCGGTGCGGGCACCTTCAAGCTGGCTGAGATCGTAGATGCAGCCGCTGATGCCTACAAGGCTTGGGAAGAGAAGGAAACCTTCGCCGAGACCATCAAGGTCGGCACCAAGGACCTCTCCACCCCTGAGTATCAGTTCGCCATCTGCAGCGCGCTGGTCAACATCAGCGCCGGTAAGAAGGACGACATCACCGTCCTCTCTTACAAGAAGGCCGACCATCCCGAAAGGGACAGCTACGACAAGGAGACCATCGCGGTTTCCAACGGCCCCAAGAACGGGGAAGAGACGGAAGACCTCGTGAACATCGCCACCCGGATCCTCAGCCGCATGGCTTCCGACCTCAAAGTGCCCAACCAGACCAACTTCACCCGCAATGGCAGCCCGATCGCCTTCTCTACCGACCGTGCGACGACCGTCATCTCCCGTGAGCTGGCCAACTACAAGGCCAACGGCAAACTGGACGCCGAGGTTTCCGCCGGCTACAAGGGCGCCGGCAGCTCCATCAAGGCTTTCGCCCAGGAGTATGTGAAGATCATCGACGTCTGGCAGAAAAATGTCGCCGACCTGAACCGCCTCTCCAACTGGGAGATCGCCCAGGAAGGCGATGCGGATGTCGTCAAGGACGCACACTATGTGCCGAACGACTTCACCTTCACCTTCGCCGAGAAGACCTACAACACCGCCGACATGCTCGAGACCGCTGTCCGCAGCTACCTGCTCCTCCGTGGTTTCGACGGCAAGGATGTCGATGCGATCGGCTTCGGCAGCTTCCCGACGGTGACGCCGGCGAACATGAACGCCGTCGTTCCCGAGACGCACGAGTACGGCTGGAACAAGCCGCTCATCGAGACCAGCAACGGCGGTTACCTTTACAAGGTCGTCGACGACATGGACACCTACGGCCAGGTGGATGTCATCA
This sequence comes from Bacteroidales bacterium, assembly GCA_016287075.1. Classification (GTDB taxonomy): domain Bacteria; phylum Bacteroidota; class Bacteroidia; order Bacteroidales; family UBA932; genus Cryptobacteroides. The sequence continues at coordinate 28,341 of JAEEVC010000024.1, forward strand.
TCCTGGACAACTGGGCGATGCGTTCGGTCAACTTCTCGTTCAACAACGACATGAAGTGGACCAACTTCTGCACCTATCCCCGCGACCCGATCACCAACTACAAGGGCTGCTTCAGCTCCGGCCGTGCGCTCCTGACCTACGCATTCTTCTTCAAGTACCTGCTCGACAACAACATCGACAAGGACATCGACAAGATTGACGGAAGCGTTGCCATCCGTTCCGAACTCTTCGGCATCGACACCGCCAACAACGACAAGGACATCCAGCTCAAGACCACCGACCTTGAATTCGACTGCGGCGAAAGCGCCAAGGACGCCGAATTCCAGTCAAAGGCTGCCTGGACCGCCACTCCTTCCGCAGACTGGATCACCGTCACGCCCGCTTCCGGCGATGCTGGTGCAGTTACCATCAGCGTCAAGGTTGCCGAGAACAAGGGCGACGCCCGTGAAGGCAAGGTTGTCATCAAGGGCGGCAACGTCACCGAAGGCGTCGAGATTGCAGTCAAGCAGGCTGAATACACCGCTGCGAACACGGCTACCATCAAGGAATTCGCCGAGGAATACGTAAAACTCCTCGACATCTGGCGGAATACCACCGGTACCATCGACCAGATGAAGGGTGAGAACTATGAAGGCGGCAGCAACCTCGTCGAGAATGCCCACTACATTCCGATGTCCACCACCGTCGCCCTCGGCAACAAGACCTACAACACCGCCGATATGCTCGAGATTGCTCTCCGCAGCTATCTCCTCGTCCGCGGCTACGACGGTCTGGATGACAACAAGGCCCATATCGGTGCCGGAACCATCCCGGCCCTTGCCGGCGGTGCGAAATCGATGAGCGAGACCATCGTTCCCATCACGCACGCCTACAAGTGGGGTTCGCTGCCGTACAACGAGACCGGAACCTACAATCCGGAAACCGGCGCCAACTCCGGCAACGGCGGCCACCTGTTCAAGTGGGTCGACGGCAAGGAGATCCACTGCCAGGTCGATCCCCTGCTGCTCGACAACTGGGCGATGCGCGCGCTGAACTGGCCGCTCCATCCCGACAAGGGAGACGGTGATATCAGCAACCTCTGCGGCTATCCCCGTGATCCTTTCAACAACTACTTCGGTGCATTCAGCTCGATGCGTGCCCTCATCACCTACGCATTCTTCTTCAAGTACATGCTCGACAACAAGCTCGACAAGGCGGACGGCCTTGGCGCAGATGTGGTCATCCGTTCCGAACTCTTCGGCGACGAGGGCTCGACCGAGGCCGCCGCTGCGACCATCAAGGACTTCGCGAAGGAGTTCGTGAAGGTCATCGACATCTGGAATGCCACTGTCGGCGAGATCAAGATGCATTCCTCCGTGGATGCCACGCCGAACGCCCACTACATCCCGGACGAGACCACCATCAAGGTCGGCGACAAGGTTTACAACACGGCTGACATGTACGAGACGGCTTCCCGCTGCTACCTCCTCGTCCGCGGTTACGACGGGCTCGACACGGAGAACTTCGGCGCCGGCAAGATTGCCGCCCTCCCCGGCGGCGCGCAGGCGATGAGCACGACGGAAGTTCCGCCCACGCATGACTACACCTGGGGTTCCTCTCCATACAACGAGCTCGGAACCTACGACATCGCCACCGGCCAGGGCTCCAGCAACAACGGTCCCCTCATCAAGATCGTTGACGGCAAGGCGGTCCACAGCCAGGTCGACGTCACCATCCTGGACAACCAGGTGATGCGTGCGATGAATTATCAGCACGGCAAGGACATCTCCAACATGTGCACCTATCCGCGTGACCCGATCACGAACTACGCGGGCAGCTTCAGCGCGAAGCGCGCGTTCCTCACCTACGCGTTCTTCTTCAAGTACATGCTGGACAACAACCTCGACAAGGCCGACGGCATCGGCGCGGATGTCGTCATCCGCAGCGAACTCTTCGGAAACGAATAACCGTTCCTCCATTTCAAGGCAGGGAGGCCTGACCGCCTCCCTGCTTTCCAAGTTCAAATGCTTAGATTTATGAAACCCATGAAGATCCTGGCTGCGGCCCTGGCCGCGTTCACGCTGACGCTTAACTGCAACAAGCCGGAGGGTCCCGCACCGGAGGACACGACACCGAAGGAATTCACGGCCAGCAAATTCAACGGCTATTTCGTCGAGGGCCTCGCCGGTGCTTTCGAGACCTTCCAGGAGAAAGATGCCCTGCCCATGTCCATCAATGTGGACGGCCTTACCTACGGCCGTGGCCAGTATCTGGCCGTCGCCTGCCTCCTGCTGAAGAATATCCAGGAAGATCCCGAACACTGGGAAGATGTCGAAGTGGACGTGCCGCTCAGGATGTCGTCCAACTCGACCCTGGCGAACAATACGTTCGAGCAGGACAGCATCTCCCTGGAAGCCCTCACCTGGGCCGCCGAAAAGGCCTATGCCTACGGCGAAAGCCACAGCGCCCTGCCCAACTATGTCTCCTTCGGCAAGATCACCTGCCCCGGGCGCGGCATGGACAGCACCTACACGTACACCTATGACAAACCCTTCAAGGACGGCGTAAAGTACATCGGCAACCTGATCTGGGCCGACTATGGCGCCGCCCTGCTCCGGGCATTCCATTACTATAAACAGCATTCCGAGTTCCCCGAAAAGGTCTGCAACTGGGGGTCGGATTATCTCCGCAAGACCAACTATTGCGACATCGAAGCCCCCGAGGTGCTTGCCGCCCGGGATGCCGCCCTCGCGAAACTTCCGGAGGGAGCCACCCAGATCCAGAAAGTGAAGGCCCTGTTCGAATATGCCCGTGATGAATGGGAATGGGAGAATTACTCGAATACGAGCAAAGGCGCCGTCAAAACCATCAAGGCCAAGGTCGGCAACTGCTGCGACCTGACGCATGCCACGCTCGCGATGTGCCGCGCCGCCGGCATCCCCGCACGCTACCTGCACGGACAGTGCTATTTCAGCTCCGGCGTCATCGGCCATGTGATCCCCGAAATCTGGGACGGCCACCGCTGGTGGGTCTGCGATCCTTCCAACAACAGCGCGACGATGGGGAATCCCACCTGGAAGGGCATGGAAACCTTCAATGGACGATACAAAGAACTTCCTTTCTGATAATATGGATATGAAACGACTGATCATCAGCATTTTCGCATTCGCACTGGCCCTGTCCGCCTGCAAGCCGGCGGCCCAGACCAACACCAACGGCATCTGGCTCTGGTCGAAATTCATGAACGAGGTCAACCTCGACAGCCTGGCCGCCAGGGACATCAAGAACATCATCCTGCATGAGGTGGCCTTCGAGCGCCACGGCGTGGATTCGACCCTCGCCTTTGTCGCCGAAGCCCACAAACGGGACATGAAAGTCCACATCTGGTTCCAGTGCTTCTACCAGGACGGCAAGTGGATCAATCCCGTCCTCGACTCGCTGAACTGCTATGACCAGGCGTATTTCGACAAGGTCATCGAACGCGCCGTCCGGTATGTCGGTTACGGCGTCGACGGCATCCACCTCGATTACATCCGCTTCGGCGGAACGGCCCACAAGCACAATCCCTCCGAGGAGATCACCGCCACGGGCTGCGTGACCGAGTTCTGCCGCCAGATCAACGCCGCCACCAAGGCCAAGAATCCGGGAATCATCCTCTCCGCGGCCCTGATGCCCGAGCCGGACAGCGAGTATTATTATGGCCAGGATCCGGCACAGATGGGGCAGTACATCGACATCCTGATGCCGATGATCTATTTCCACAGCCAGTCCTACCAGAAAGGCGGCACCCCCTGGGCCAGACAGGTAGCCGACCATTTCGCCACCAAGGGCGCACCCGCGAAGGTGTGGGCCGGCCTGACGACGTATGAGGATACCGACACGGCCCTCGTGGTCCCGATGAACGCGGAAAAGATCCTCCGCGACTGCCGGATGTTCACCGATTCGACGATGGCGGAGGGCGTCGTCCTCTTCCGGTACGGCCTCGGTGAACTTCCTGACCTCCACGAACTCAGCAAAGAATAACGGAATGATACTGATCGCAGACAGCGGCGCCACCAAGACCGAGTGGGCGCTCGTGGAGAAAGACGGAACGCTCCGTTTCCACTTCTACAGCCAGGGTTACAATCCCAACTATATCAGCGGTCCGGAAATCGTCGCCGACATCCGGGCAAACCTGCCCGACGGGCTCTATGTACCCGCCGTAGAGGAGATTTACTTCTACGGAGCCGGCGTTACCCCGCTTCAGTATCCGTTCATGGAACGGACGCTCCGTGAGGTATTTACCGCCGCCCGGGAGGTATTCATCGCCATGGATACGCTCGCTTCCTGCCGCGCCCTGCTCCAGCGGAAGCCGGGCTTCGCCGCCATCCTCGGCACGGGCTCCAACTCCTGCCTCTACGACGGCTGCAACGAGGGCCTCAACGTGGATTCCTGCGGCTTCATCCTCGGCGACGAGGGCAGCGGCGGCTATCTCGGCAAACGCCTGATCACGGACTACATCCGGCACAACATGCCGGAAAACGTCTATGCGCTTGTCGGCAAGGAACTCGGAAAGAACAACGAGGAACTGATCGACCAGATCTACACGAAGCCGTTTCCAAACCGCTTCTGCGCGCAGTACGCGAAATTCATCCACGACCACATGGACTTCGATCCGTACTTCCCGGCCCTCGTAACCGAATCCTTCCGGCTGTTTTTCCTGAGGATTGTCACGCATTATCCTGATTACCAGCAATATACCTTCAACTCAGTCGGCTCGGTCGGCTATTATTTCAAGGAGTGGCTGGCACCGGTCGCCGACGCCTTCGGCATGCGGCTCGGCGTCATCCTCCCGGCTCCGATGGAAGGTCTCATCCAATACCACACCCATGAACAATAACCGGAAATACGTCCTCCCGCTCGCCTTCATCGGCATGATGTTCTTCACCGTGGGCTTCGCCACGGGCATCAACGGCTACTTCGTCCCGTTCCTGGAGAACAACCTGCACCTCAGTTCGGCCCAGTCCTACCTCGTCATCGCGGCGACCTTCCTAGCCTTCCTGGTCTTCAGTTTCCCGGCCTCCTCGATCATCGCGAAGATCGGCTACAAGCGGACCATGTCCCTGTCGTTCTTCCTCTTCGCCGTCGCGTTCGGCCTGTTCATCCCGGCGGCGCGGCTCGAGAGCTTCGCCCTGTACCTGCTGGCCTGTTTCCTCAGCGGGACGGCCAACACGGTCCTGCAGGCGGCCATCAACCCCTATGTGACCATCCTCGGCCCCATCGAGAGCGCGGCCAAGCGGATCAGCATCATGGGCATCTGCAACTCCTGCGCGCTGGCCCTGCCGTCCGTCTTCATCGCCGCCGTCACGCGGAAACCGATCGAGGCCGTGGGACTCAGCGACCTCGACGCTCCCCTGCTGATCATCATCGGCGTGGTGGTCCTGCTGGGCATCCTGACCCTCTTCGCCCCGCTCGAGGAAATCAAGGCGGAGGGCGAGGAAAACGAGGAGGACTGCCCCTACGCCGCAGGAAAGACCTCCATCTGGCAGTTCCCGCACCTGGTACTCGGCGCCCTGGCGCTCTTCGTCTATGTCGGCGTGGAGAACCTGGCCCTGCTGACCGTGCTCGACTATGCCCAGTCGCTCGGTCTCCCGAATCCCGAGAGCTACACCATCTGGCCGGGCATCGGCATGGCGGCCGGCTACATTATCGGCATCCTGTGCATCCCGAAGCTCATTTCCCAGGTCCAGGCCCTCCGAATCTGCACCTGGGTGGCGGTCATCGACTCGTTCCTGATCGTGCTGACCCCGCCCCAGGTTTCCGTCTGGTGCGTCGCCCTGCTGAGTTTCGCCTGCTCACTGATGTACCCGGCCATCTGGCCCCTCGCCATCACGGAACTCGGGAAATTCACCAAGAAGGGCTCCTCGCTCCTGGTCGCCTCCATCGGCGGCGGCGCCCTCATTCCGCTGCTGTTCGGGGCGCTGAAGGACTGGATGGGCATGCAGAACGCCTACTGGATCTGCCTCCCCTTCTACCTGCTGATTATGTTCTACGCCTATTACGGCTACAAGATCCGTCGCAAATGAGACGGATCATCGGTTTCGCACTGGCCTTCGCCGGCCTCGTGTGGGCAGCGGACCTCGCGGCCTGCACGACGGCCATCGTCCGCGCCGGGGCATCCGCCTCGGGCCGCCCGATGATCTGGAAGCAGCGCGACGCCGAGGAGCGGAACAATTATGTAAAACACTTCCAAGGCCCGCGATATGCTTTCACGGGCATCGTGGACAAGGGCCGCGAGGACCAGGTCTGGGACGGGGCCAACGAAGCCGGCTTCCTGATTGCGAACAATCTCTCCTACAACCTCCGCCCGGATTCCCTCGCAGGACGGAAAATGCGGGCGGGCGTGGTCATGAAAGAAGCGCTCGGCCGCTGCCGGACGGTGGATGAATTCGAGGACTACCTGAAGGAAATGCCTGAACCACGGTACGTTACGGCGAATTTTGCCGTAGCGGACGCCGAGGGCGGAGCGGCCTATTTCGAAACCTGGGACTATGGCTACACGCGCTACGATGTCCCGGAAAACGGGATCCTGTACCGGACCAATTACTCCGTCTCCGGCTTCTCGGGCAAAGGAAAGGGCTATGGCCGGATGGACCTGATGAACTACCTGACCAGCCTGCACGGGCCAACGGGCTATACGCCCGAATGGTTCCTCCGTATCGGCCGCATCGTCCCGATCGCCCGGCCGACCACCGTATCGAGCGTCGTCCTGGAAGGCGGCGCGGAGCCGGTTCTCTGGGCGGCTGTCGGCTACACGCCGGCCTGCTATGCCGTACCGGTCTGGGTCGCGGCCGGAGCGGAAATCCCGGCGTTCCTCGGCGAAGGTTCGTCGGCAAATGCCCTTGCCGTCGCCCTGAAAAAGTCGGAACCATTTGATTTCCAGAGCCGTATCATCCCGTCCGTACAAAAAGCGGAACGGAAGGAGATGCGCTGCGGAGAGCGGCTCGACGAGCGTTTCCGCAGCCGCGGATTCGATGCGGACGCCCTTCGAAAGTACAACCGGGAGGCGGAGCGGCGCTTTGCCCGCTTCCAAAAGAAAATGCAGCCATGACCGCCTGGACCCTGCTCGTCGATGCCGGCATCGTCTCCGCCCTGCTGCTGCTCGGAAAACTCCTCCGGGCACGGGTGCGTTTCATCCAGAAGCTCTTCATCCCGCCGAGCCTGCTGGCCGGGTTCGCCGGCCTCATCTTCGGTCCGGAACTGCTTGGCTGGCTGCCGCTTTCCGGCAACATGGGGACCTACGCGGGCATCCTCATCGCCCTCGTTTTCGCCACCCTGCCGCTGACTTCCCAAAAGCAGGAAACCAGCGCGGGGAACTCTCCCGTCGGGCGGATGTGGGCCTATTCCCAGGCCGGTATGCTGCTGCAGTGGGCGCTGGGCGCGGCGCTGGGGCTGTGGGTTCTCCGCGCTTTCTGGCCGGTCAATCCGGCCTTCGGCCTCGCCATGCCGGCCGGCTATTGCGGCGGCCACGGCACGGCGGCGGCCATCGGCGAAGCCTTCTCCAAATACGGCGTCGAGGAGATGCAGTCGCTCGCGATGACCGCGGCGACCATCGGCATCATCGCATCGGTCGTCATCGGAATGTGGCGCATCACCCGGGGCGCCGAAAAAGGCGAGACGGCCTATCTGAGCCCCTACAAGGACCTTCCGCCGGAACTCCGGACAGGGATTCTCCCCAAGGAGAAGCGGTCCAGCATGGGCATGGCCACGTTCTCGGCCATCTCGCTGGACTCGATGACCTTCAACTTCGCCGTCATCGCCCTCATCACCGTCCTCGGCTACGGACTCAGCAAGGCCGTCGCCCTGCTCTGGCCGGCGCTGATGCTGCCGGTGTTCAGCTGCGCCTTCCTCGCCGGCATCGCCGTCCGCTGGATCCTGCGCAGGACACACACCGACGACTACCTTTCCAAGCCCATCATCGGCCACCTGAGCGGCGCCTTCACGGACTACCTCGTGGCTTTCGGCGTGGCCTCCATCAAACTGAAGGTCGTGGCGCAATACATTGTCCCGCTGCTGATCCTGCTCGCCGTGGGCCTCGTCTGCACCTTCCTGTACGTGTTCCTCATCGGGCGGCGGATCCACAGCAAGGCCTGGTTCGAGAAATCCGTCTTCACCTGGGGCTGGTTCACCGGCACGATGGCCATGGGCATCGCCCTGCTCCGGATCACGGATCCGGACGGCCGCAGCCGCTGCCTGGACGATTACGCACTCGCCTACCTGTACATTGCACCGGTGGAAATCGCCCTCGTCACCTTCTCGCCCGTGCTGTTCGCCAACGGCTGGGGCGGCTGGTTCGCCCTCGCCTGCGCCCTTGCCGGCGCCGCCATCATCGTATTTGCACTCCGAAAATACAAATGATAATAAAAAGCATCATCCTCGCGGCGGCCTGCCTGTCGCTGCTCTCCTGCCGGGAAAAAGCGGCCGAAGAGCCGGCCCTCATCCATGCCACGTACTCCGTTCTGTCCCGCATCGTTCCGGAGGAACTCTTCCCCGAACGGCAGCAGGACTATGATTTCCATTACCTCCAGGCCATGCCCTACTGGCGGCCAGAGGAGTTCGACGCGCCGCTCGCGGAAATCCTCCGCGCAAAGGTCGATACCCACCGTTTCGAGCGGCAGGCCACCCTCGACGCGTATCTCGACGTCGTCCACAAGGCCGGACGGCAGGTCTATCTCTCCTGGTCCGGCGGCCGTTTCATCGGCATTGCGACCGATCCCGCCCGCCGCGCCAAATTCGCCCGCTATACCGCCTGCTTCGCCCGGCACCATGGCTTCGACGGGTTGGAACTGGACTGGGAAGGAACTGTCACAAAGGAACTTCACATGGCCCTCATCGGGGAAATGCGCACGGCGCTCGACTCCCTCGGCGCGCTGGACGGCCGCCACTACGGCCTGACCACCGCCCTCAACAGCGAGCATAACTACACGCAGGCGGAGGCGGACAGCCTCTCCGCCATCCTGGACTGGGTCAATATCATGTATTATGACATGGGCGGCGGCTACTGGGCCCGCCGGGGCACCCACAACACGCCCCTGCCGGACATCCAGGCCAACTACGAATCGAACTGGAGCCGCTTCGATCCGAAGAAGATCCATATCGGGCTGGCCAGCTATGGCTACCGCTATGACGGAATCCTCCCCGGCGAAGAAGTGCCGGAAGGCCGCAAAATGAGCGAATATGCCCAGGATTTCTTCGTCCGGGACATGCCTGCCCTCCTGGAAGCGGGCTGGACGGAGTCTTGGGACGAGGCCGCCCAGTGCCCCTATTACTTCGCGCCGGACAGTTCAGCCTTCGTGACGGCGGACAATGAGCGGTCGCTGGACGCGAAACTCGCCTGGATCCGGGAGAAGGGATTCGGCGGCATCTTCTGGTGGGAGTACCACTGCGATTTCATCCCCGAACAGGCACGGCACGTGCTGATGGACTATGTCGTCGGCAGGATATCCCAGCCCGAGACGACATCGCCGTAGGTAAGGAACCAGACCTCGAAACGACGGCCGCTTGCGCGGTCTTCCACCGTGAAGACCTCGAGGCGGTCGTTTTTGCGCACCAGCTCGTACGGGCCGAGGTCAAGGGCCGGATAGGTCTTCGCGGGATCATCCACGGCAAGGCCGTTGACGGTATCGTCATGCAACGGCTCACCGGCGACCATGCGCTGGATATTCCTTTCAATGACCCGCATCATCTCCTTGTGTTCCAACGGATTCCGCTCTGCGGAAGCCGCGGCGTCGCAAGGCACGACGCCGCCGTTTGCCGCGCGGACGGCGCGGAGACTGTCGGCGTAAACCTTGAACCTTGCGCGCAGCTCCGGCGTGTCAAGGCCTTCGCTGGTATAGAGGGACACACCCTGCGCGCCCCCGCGGAAAGCGGCATCCATCTTCTCGAAAACCGTCGCGGGGTCGCCGCCGAGTTCGACGTCGATCCCGCACATGAGTTTCGTGGCAGGATTCCCGTCGCGGCGGTTTTCGACGCAGCAGTCGAAGGCAAAGGACGGATCCATCGTATAGAAATGGACATAGAGCATCGGGTGGACATAGTCGAGGTTCCATTTGCCCCAGTCCTGGCCGACCATGAACGCGGCCATCTTCGGCGTCGGGAACGGGGAGGCAGTGACCTTCCTGCCATGGCGGTGGGCCGCGTCGATCATCAGGTTCGCCACCTCCGTGACCTGGTCACAGCGGAACCGGCTCCATTTTTCATCCCGCGTCGGATCAGCCTGTTCCCGGGGATCATAGCCATACTGCTCCCGGAACTTCTCCAGCATCAGCGGGTGGTAGCCGAAATCGAAGTGCGGGTCCACCTCGCCGTCTTCCTGGATATCGTAGAGATGGGCGAGGGAGATGGGAAGGATCCGGTCCACATAGCGGCAGTAATCCAGGTTGAAACCTTCGACACCTTCGATCTTACAGAGCTCTTCCACCTTGTCGACCAGATACTTCCGGACATCCGGATGGGCCGGGCAGAGGAACTTGTAGGACCCGACATAGGCCTTCGTGTCCTTCAGGCTTTCCCCGTTCCGGTTGACGCTGAACCAGTCGGGATGGTTCGCCAGCAGGAACTCGCGTTCCGGCTTCGGGAGGTTCAGGACCTTGATCCAGGCATAGACGGCGAGGTGGTGCTTCCGGGCCAGTTCGATTCCCTGCCGGAGATTCTCCTCCGAGACGACATTGATCATCACGGCATCCAGCCCGGCCTCTTCCATCCGGGCGAAGACCGCCTCCGCGCCCTCCTCGGGCACTTCTTCCAGCCAGGTCCAGAACATCGGACCGGCGGCATCGTTCTGCTTGCAGGAGATCAAAGTAAGGGCGAGGGCCGCCACCAGGAGGATCGTTTTCTTCATCATGTTGCTGCGAATTTTTGTAAAGTTAGGGAAAAAGCGTAATTTTACCAAGTATGAAAAAACCGCCCATCCTCCTCTCCCTCGTGACGATCCTCGCCGGCTGCGGTGGTCGCACGCCCGCACCCATCACGGCGAAGCTGATGGAAGAAATTGAATGTCAGGACGCTGCCGCCCAGGTCCTGCAAAAAGATTTCTGGGACGCGGCCCTCGACAGCACCGTCCTCGCCGCAGCGGATACGGCCATGACTTTCCGTGTTCCCACCCGCGGGATCACGGACCAGCGCAGCTCCGGCCGCTGTTGGTATTATTCCACGACCAACATCCTCCGGGCGGAACTCTTCGCGCAGGAAGAGGCGGACGACTGGGGGGACTTCCAGTTCTCCCAGGCCTTCGGACAGTTCTACGACCTGCTGGAAAAGTCCAACCGCTTCCTGGAGAACGTGGTCGAATACCGCCGCGAGCCGATCGACAGCCGGATGAACAACTGGCTCTTCCGCAAGCCCTTCGGAGACGGCGGCCATTTCTCCAATGCGGCGCATCTCATTGACAAATACGGCCTTGTCCCGCAGGAGGCCATGCCCGAGACGCATTCGTCGGGGTACAACCTGACCCTGATGAACGGGATCCGGACCCTGATGCGGAAATACGGCCTGCAGCTCCGGGAATGCCCGGCGGCGGAAATCCCCCAGGTCAAGGCCCGGGCCCTCCGCGATGTGTACAAACTGCTTGCCCTTTCCATCGGGACCCCGCCGGAAGAATTTGAATGGCAAGGTGTTACCTACACTCCCCTCTCCTTCCGCGACCGCTTTGTCCACCATGACATGGAGCGGGACTACATCAACCTGATGAACGATCCCACCCTCCCCTACGGCAAGGTCTATGAGGTCCGTGACTCCCGCAACTGCGTCGAATACGCACCCTGGCGCTTCCTCAACATTCCAATGGACGTGATCAACGCCGCCGGCGTCGCTTCGCTCCGCGCGGGCCGGATGTTCTACATCTCGGCTGACACCGGCAAAGAGGGCCTCCCCGACGAAGGCGTCTATGACACCCGCCTCTTCCGGCCCGACAGCCTCTCCGGTATCGACTTCTCGATGTCCAAGGCCGACATGCTCCGCTCCGGTGAAATGACCTCCCTCCACGCCATCGCCGTCGCCGGCGTCCGGCTCGCCGGCTGCAACGCGCAGCAGGGGGGCTGCTGCGCGCAGAAGGGTGAGTGCAACGAGCAGGCGAGGGGCTGCCACGCGCGGCAGGGTGACTGCAGCGAACGGCAAAGCGGCTGCGGCGCACAGCAGGGTGAGTGCAGCGAGCGGCCGTGCGAATGCACCCCGCGGATGTGGCTGATCGAGAACAGCTTCGGCACCGCGCGCGGCTGGGACGGCTTCGTCGTCATGAGTGCTGACTGGTGGGACCGCTACCTCCTCCGCGCCGTCTTCGAACGCCGCTTCCTCCCCGAAGGCATCCTCGCAGCGTATGACGCCGGCCCCATCCACGAACTCCCTTCCTGGAATATCTGTTACTGATGCTCAGGGGCAGCATGCACTTCCCCGCGGAAACACGCAGCAGATAAATCGCCGTTCTTCAGCGCCCTATAAAAACCAACGGCACGCATTTTTCGCCGAACGATTCACGAAATAAGTCTCTATCAGACAGTTAGGCGCCACGTCTCGACAGCCTTTTGCCGGAAATCCAGACCGATTGTCGTTAGGGGTGCCGCACGCAGCACCCCTAACGACAAAAAGGCCCAGTTTTGCTGTTAGGGGTGCTTGACACGACACCCCTAACAACGCTTCCACTCTCCAGAATCCCTCCCACCGAACACTTCCGGCCCAAATACCCACTGAAACGGGCCGGAACCACCTCCCATCAACCACTTCCGGCCCGAAAAGGCCCATTTCCGGGCTTGAACTGCTTCCCACCGACCATTTCCAGCCCGAATACCCACTGAAACGGGCCGGAAAAGCAACTGCAGAGCGGAGAAAGCGCAGGGACAGGGTTCAGACCGAATTTGTCTGAGGTCTGAACCCTGTCCCGTAGCGTCGGAGCGGAGCAGGGAAAACACTGACGAAAAAGCGGAACCGGTTAAGTGAAGCGGAGAAAGCGGAGAGAGAGGGTCCCAGGCGAATTTCTTCTGAGACTGGGGCCCTCTCCCGTAGCGTCGGAGCGGAGCGGCTATGACAGGTATGCGGCGCGTCACAGCGTCGGAGCGGAGCAGGGAAAACACTGACGAAAAATCGGAACCGGTTAAGTGAAGCGGAGAAAGCGGAGGGAGAGGGTCCCGGACGAATTTCTTCTGAGACCGGGGCCCTCTCCCGTAGCGTCGGAGCG
>JAEEVC010000066.1 GCA_016287075.1 Bacteroidales bacterium
CGCTCCTCCCCCGTGCATCCCGGCCAGGTTGGATCCGAAAACGAAGACCTCATCGGCCCGAAGCGCCGTGATCCGCTCCGGCGTAAACTCCGGCCGCGGAAGGTTGTTATAGGTTCTCATGGCAACTGATGTATGTTCATGATGATGCGTTCGTATTCTTCACAGAGGCGGCGCTTCGCCTGCTTGCTGCGTTCCTGCCAGGGAAGGAGCAGGTCGAAGGCATGGGTGTTGCCCGGATAGACATCCACCCGGGCCTCCACCCCGGCGGCCTGGAGATTCTTCACATAGGTGAGTGTCTCCTCATAGAACGGTTCCCCGTCCAGCACATAGGTATAGCAGGGAGGAAGTCCCGAATAATCCTTCGCATGGGCGGGAGATGCATAGGCGGGCACATCGGCAGTGCCATAGAGATCGCCCAGGTACAGGCGCCAGCCCTTGTGGTTCCGCTTCGTGCCCCAAGTCAGCCCCGGGTTATCGGCCGATGACGCCGTGTCCTCGCAGTCCAGCATCGGATAGAGCGGCAACTGGAGGGCGACGGGAATCTCCCCTTTGTCCCTGGCGTAGAGGCATACCGCCGCCGTGAGTCCTCCGCCCGCGCTCTCGCCGCCGACGACGATTCTCGTCCGGTCAATCCCGAGTTCATCGGCATGCTCATACATCCACACCAGCGCAGCGTAGCAGTCCTCCAAAGCGGCAGGATACGGCGCCTCACCCGCAAGGCGGTATTCGGGACTGACCACCACCGCGCCATAGCGCTCCGCCAGCATCTTCCCGCACGACACCAGCACCATATAGTTCCCGCCCGTGATGTATCCCCCGCCGTGGATCCAGAGGATCCCGGGGACGGGCTCATCGGCCTCCTTGGGCTCCAGGACCTTCATTTTCATCCTGCCGCCCCCCGTATCAATCCCGACCGTCCGCGACGCAAGGTCCCTGCCCTGCGAAATCACAGGGATAAGGAAAGACATGACGATTGACAGGACCCGGTTGTGGTTCATCTTCCAAATACAAAGATAGCAAAAAAAGGCCTTCAGCCATTTCCATTTCACAATCACAATCGAGGGGACGGCGGTGAGGCGGGCCATGAACGGGATGATGAAGGCTTCACGCCGGTCATCTACTGCAAAGATTCCAGCGGAATGCGGAAGAGCACCGCGTCTTCCTTGTTGATGGAGAGCGAGATCCAGAGGGTGTCACCGAGGACGACGGCTTTGGGGTAGTTGTAGCCGAGCGTCTTGTAGCGGCCTTCGTTGCGCCGGGGCGGAAGGTCGGCCGGGCCGGCGAGAAGGAAGGCTTTGTCGAAGTTGTAGCCGTCTGTCGATAGCGCCAGCGCAAGCACGCGCCGCGACTTGCTGCCGGTCGGGTTACCGACCCAGAAGGCGCGGCCGTCCGGAAGTGTGCCGGCGCACTGCTTCGAGCGCGAGTCGGGGATGTCCGTTTTCATCGGCGGGGTCCAGGACGCACCCTGGTCTTCAGAAATAGAAGCGAGTTTCACGAACGAAGATGCCTGGTCGCGGAAGAACATCACGAGTTTTCCGTCGATGCCTACGTACTGGCTGGGCTCCAGCGGGCTCCCCTCCCCGTCCGGGAAAACGGCCTCTGTCCAGCCGGTCAGGGCGGACGGGTCATCCGTGTAAACGGGATTCACCCGGAGGCCCGGGCGGAAGTGCACCGCGCCGACGGTGCGGCCGCCCGGCAGTCGCAGCGGGTCCTGCTCGAGGATGCCCGGCATCGGCTGGCCATCGGCCATCCGGAGGGGCTGCGGCTCGCTCCAAACCCCGGCGTCCCGGGTCGATGTATACCAGGCCGTCCCGCCCTTCGACCTGTCCGGCGAGCAGATGTAATTCAGGACGGCGGTAAGGGTTTCCCCACGCTGGAGCCACCCTCCAGGCGTCACGAAAGTACTGTCGGTGGGCACGGCCAGGTCGACGGGCTCCTCCCATCGCAACCCGTCAGCGCTCGTCGCATAAACCACACGCGTATCCGGTGTATCCTCGTCCCTGGCGGAACGCTGCCACATACAGTAGTACCTCCCGCCGAAAGCGCTCAGCAGGACATTGTTCACATATCCGGAACTCTTGTGAACCACAATCCGCTCGCATCCTGGCAGCCTCGCCAGCCCAAGCGTCATCGTATCCGTCAAATCA
>JAEEVC010000048.1 GCA_016287075.1 Bacteroidales bacterium
GATTGTCCCGGACCGTCGCCTCTTTCGCGAGGCTTCCTTTCTCCGAGAAATCCGCATAGGCCTCGTCCACGACGACGACACCGGGGAAGCGGTCGCAGATGTCCAGCAGCTGCTTCAGCTCGAAGGCATTGCCGGAAGGGTTGTTCGGCGAGCACAGGAAGATGACCTTGGTACGTCCGTCGCAGGCGCCGAGCAGTTCCTCGCTGTCCAGGTTGAAGTCTGCGTCCAGCCGGACGCTGCGGACCTCGACATCGTTGATGGCCGCCGCCACGCCGTACATGCCGTAGCTGGGCGCCATGATGACGGCGTTGTCCTTTCCGGGCTCGCAGAAGATCCTGAATACCAGGTCGATGGCCTCGTCGCTGCCGTTCCCGAGGAAGAGGTTCTTCACGGGAATTCCCTTGATGCCGCCGATGCGGGCCTTGAGCTCCGCCTGGTGCGGGTCCGGGTAGCGGTTGTAGCCGTTTTCGTAGGGGCTCTCGTTGGCATCCAGGAAGATGCCGATGGGGCCGTCGTATTCGTCCCGTGCCGTCGAGTACGGGGCCAGGGCCGCGATGTTGGGCCTGACAAGGGGAGTGATCCGGCTCATTTTCCTTCGATTCTGACAGTTACGGCGTTCGCGTGGGCGTCCAGGCCCTCGGCGCGCGCCATGGGTACGATGGTGGATGCGAGGGAGGCCAGTCCTTCGCGGGAGATTTCCTGAAGGGTCATCTTCCGCATAAAGCTGTCCATATTGACCCCGCTGCAGGAACGGGCCCAGCCGCTGGTGGGCAGGGTGTGGTTCGTGCCGGAGGCATAGTCCCCGGCGCTTTCGGGCGTCCAGGGGCCGACGAACACGCTGCCTGCGGCGGTGATTTCACCGGCCACTTCCGTGGCGTTCTCCAGGGCGACGATCAGGTGCTCCGGAGCATAGGCTTCGGCGAAGTCGATGACGTCCGCGAGGCTCGGGAAAACGACGGCGTAACTGTGCGAGAGCGAGCCGTCTACCTGCGCATCGCGCGGAAGTGCTTTCTTTTGAATTTCAACTTCTTTCAGCACCTTATCGGCATAATCCCTTTCGGTGCAGACGAGGACCGCCGTGCTGTCTTTTCCGTGCTCCGCCTGGGACAGGAGATCCGCTGCGGCAAAGGCGGCGGGAGTGCTTGCATCGGCGAGGACCATCACTTCCGACGGGCCGGCCGGCATATCGATGGCGGTGTTCTTCCCGCTCACGATCTGCTTAGCCAGGGTGACGTATGGGTTGCCGGGGCCGAAGATCTTGTCCACCTTCGGGACGCTCTGCGTGCCGAAGGCCATCGCGGCCACGGCCTGTGCGCCGCCGAGGCGGAAGATCCGCGTCACGCCGCACTCGCGGGCCGCAAACAGCACCTCCGGGGCGATGGAGCCGTCTTTCCGGCAGGGCGTGCACAGGATGCGTTCGCGGCAGCCCGCCAGGGCGGCGGGGACCGCGAGCATCAGCACGGTGGAGAAAAGGGGAGCGGTGCCTCCGGGGATGTACAGGCCCACGCGGCGGATCGGGACCGGCCGCTGGATGCACACGACGCCGGGCGCCGTCTCCACGCGGATCTCGCGGGGGAGTTGCGCCTGGTGGAAGGCTTCGATGTTCTTCTTCGCGTTCAGGATGGCTTGCCGGACTTCGGGGGAGACCAGGGCGCAGGCCGCATCTACCTCGGAATCAGACACTTCCAGGGGTGCATCGACCTTGTCGATCTCCAGCATCAGCCGCTTCAGGGCGGCGTCGCCTTCGGCTTCCACTGCGGCGAGGATGGCCTCTACCCGCGGGCGGATGCCTTCGTAATCGACGCCTTGGCGGGCGGTCAAGGAGGCCCATTCCGACCGGGCAGGATTCTCGATGATTCTCATAAGATGATCTTGTCTAAGTCCATCACCAGGATGCCCTCGGCGCCGATGGCCTTCAGTTGGCGGACCTTGGTCCACAGGTCGGCGGCGTCCACGACCGAGTGCAGGGAGCACCAGTCCGGGGATGCCAGCGGCATCACGGTGGGGCTCCGCATCGCCGGGAGGATCCGGATCGCCTCGTCCAGGGAGGCTTTCGGGAGGTTCATCATCATATATTTCTTGCCGCGGCTGACGGTTTCCGAGTCGATCCGGAAGAGGAGGTCGTCGATGACGGCCTGGTCCTCGGGGTCACGGTCCTTGTTGGCGATCAGCACGGCCTCGGATTCGAAGATGGTCTCGACTTCGCGTAAACCGTTGGCAATCAGGGTGCTGCCGGAGGAGACGATGTCGAAAATGGCGTCGGCGATGCCCACGGCCGGGGCGATTTCCACCGAACCGGTGATGACCTCGACCTTGGCGTCGATGCCGCGGCTGACCAGGTACTTGTTCAGGATGTTGGGGTAGGAGGTGGCGATCCGGCGGCCGGCGAACCATTCGATGCCGGTGTATTCCTCGCCCTTGGGGACGGCGAGGCTCAGCCGGCAGGCGCCGAAGCCCAGGCGGGCGATGACATCGACATCCGCGCCGCGCTCCTCGACCTCATTCAGGCCCACGATACCCAGCGTGGCCGTACCGCCCGCGACGACGTGGGGGATGTCGTCGTCACGCAGGTACAACGCTTCGATGGGGAAGGTCTGGGATTTGGAGACCAGTTTCCGCTTGGGCGCATCGACCTCGATGCCGATGCTCTGGAGAAGGGCGAGGCTCTCTTCGTTGAGCCTGCCTTTGGATTGGATGGCGATTCTGAGCATATCTTCTGTCAAGTTCAAATTCCTATAAAAAAATAAAGGCCTGCTTCCGGGTTCGGACAGGTCTTCATCGATCATCATGCGGTCATGCATGCACACGCCAAACGCCCTGTCCTTACGAGATAGGGTGATGGTGATGCAGGATGACGGAATTGTTTTTCATGCTAGGGCAAAGGTAGCAATTATTCCTGGCAATCCAAGAAAAAACGATAAAAATTTTTAATAATTATTTTTCTCGATATCGTTATTCGATATTAACATAAATGTTATAGTATTAAACAATAATGTTATATTTATTGATATACAATTCATTAATTGATTATTGTCGATTCTGACACCGCAAGTGGAAAATAAGGGTCGTGCACGCCAAAAAAGTTTGTAACTTGCGGCCGTATTTCGCAAATGCCTGCGTTATTAGGGTGAAGAGAAATTGAATAAAGGCCTTGAAATAGGTGAGAAGGACCTCGCGATGCTTTGCGCAAAGGGGGACCGTTCCGCCCAGAAGGAGTTGTATAACCGATATGCAGCCAGGCTGGGTGCGCTCTGTTCCCGTTACGCGAACGGGCCGGAAGAGGGGATGGACCTGATGCATGACACGATGGCGAAGGCGTTCGGGAAGATGGGACAGTACCGGTACCGGGGCGAAGGATCCCTTTATTCCTGGCTGAGCCGGATGGCGGTGAACCTGTGTGTCGACCGGTTACGCAAGGAGGGAAGGCTGGGAGTTCAGGTTCCCGAGGACGGGATTCCGGACATCCCGGATCCGCCGGCGGAGGAGGTCAGGGCGGTCCCGCTGCAGGACCTGCAGGCGATGATCGCCTCGCTGCCGGATTCGAAGAGGGTGGTATTCAATATGTTCTGTGTCGACGGGTTCTCGCACCGGGAGATCGCGGAGAAACTCGGAATCACGGAAAAGTCGTCCTCCTCGACCTTGGCCAGGGCCAAAAAGATGCTCTCCCGGATGATACAGGAATACAAGAAAAACGAAGATGGAAGATTGGATTGACATAGTGAAGGAACGGCTGCAGGATGCGCAGGCGACGCTTCCGCCCAATGACTGGGAGGAGTTCGAGGCGTCGTCCCTGCCCGCCAAGCGCCCGCGTGTGCTGCCTTGGCTGATTCCGGCCCTGGCGGTCGCGGCCGGTCTCGCCGCCGTCCTTTTCCTCCACCATCCGGCAGTTCCCGACGATGGCTTCCAGGTGGTACAGCAGCCGCCGGCTTCCGTTGCCGTGGTGCCGGATACGACCGATGTGGACGAGCCCGAAATGCCCTTGCCGATTGTCGCTCAAACGGTTACGCCCCGTGTCAAGCCGGCCGGCATCAAGCCGCAAGCGGTGGTCGATGTCGAAGAAACCTCTCCGGTAGAGGAAGTTGTTGTCGCCCTTAAGGAAGAGGAAAACGTTCCGCAGGAGACGAAGGAATCCGTTTCGCCGGAGAAGAAAGAGACCATTTCGCCGGAGCCTGTCATCCCTTCGTCCTCCCCGTTTGTTCCTGAAAGCACGACGGCAAAGCCCGTTAAAATAAACGTGGGACCGGCCATTGGGGCCGTTGCCGGCAGCGGTTTGTTGGCGGCGCTGGCGCTGCCCGCCCTGGGGGCGCGTGAGACCGTGAAGCTCGGAGATCCTTGGAATTCGCCTGATAGTTTGAATGGAGGACTCGCGTATTCGGGGAATGATTCATCGACGAATCAACCCATCGGCAGCCCGGCGCATTCTTTCCCGCTCAAACTGGGATTGTCGGCCCGGATGCCTGTCGCTGACCGTCTGTATGTGTCGACAGGAGTGGACTACTCCCGGTACCAATCGACTTTTACCTATTCCTACTTCGGAGAGCAGAAACAACTGGCTCATTATCTGGGTGTTCCGGTGCGGCTGGATTGGGTTTTCGCCGCC
Organism: Bacteroidales bacterium; assembly: GCA_016287075.1. Classification (GTDB taxonomy): domain Bacteria; phylum Bacteroidota; class Bacteroidia; order Bacteroidales; family UBA932; genus Cryptobacteroides. Next base: position 4,601 of record JAEEVC010000048.1, read on the forward strand.
GGCAGGCTTCTCGAAGCCTATGTGGGCGGCGGCCTGGAAGGCGAGGTTTGCGTGGGGGCATCCCTCGGTGGAAAACAGATCTCGAAGGACGGGTTCAACCTGTCCCTGCAGGGCGCAGGAGGCATCCAGATGAATGTCACCAACCGGCTGGGCATCTACGTGGAACCGCAAGTGATGTGGCGTTTTCCCACCGGAGACAGCACCCTTGACACTTATCGCAGCACCCATCCGCTGATGTTCTCGGCGTCGACGGGTGTCCGCATCACCATTGGCAAATAAAAAACTACGATACAATGAAACTGTTCGGATTATGGGCTGCAGTCGCAGCATTGATGCTTGCGGGGATGTCTTGTGACAAGTACGACGACCCCGCGAAGAATCCTTACAAGTCCCTGGACCTGTCGACGCGGTCGGCCGAATTCGCCCGGCAGGGCAATACGTTCGCGTTCAACTTCCTGGACCGAGTCAACACGGCGGAGGAAGGGGACTATATCATTTCTCCGCTCAGCATGCAGTTCCTGCTGGGAATGCTCCTGGACGGGGCCAGGGGGGAAACCGCGGATGAGATTTGCGACGTGCTCGGCTACGGCGCCGGGGAAGTGGATGCCGTGAACGAGTATTGCCTCTCGATGCTGGAACAACTGCCGTCGCTGGACAAGAAGACGAAACTCTCCATCGCCAACGCCATTTTCGTCAACAACAGGTATCCACTCCTCGATACTTATAAATCGACCGTCGGGCAGTTCTATCAGGCGGAAGTGGCCAATCTGGACTTCTCCGATGCCGCGGGCAGCTTGAAAAAGATGAACGGATGGTGCTCCAAGAAGACGAACGGGCTGATTCCCAAGGTCTTGGACGATGTTTCGGCCGATATGCTGGCCTTCCTCTTCAATGCGATGTATTTCAAGGGGGAGTGGAAAGAAAAGTTCTCCAAAGGCAATACCGCGGACGAGTCGTTTACGATGGAAGACGGTGCTAAGAAGAAAGTCTGGATGATGAAGATCGAGAAGAATTATGCCTATCAAGACAACGACGACTTCCGCGTGGTGCGTCTCCTTTACGGCAACGGTGCTTTCAGTATGCTGGTCATCCTTCCCCAGGCCGGAAAAACGACGGACGACGTCGCCGCGGCCCTCAAGTCCTGCGACTGGGACAAATTCGTTCAGTCTATGGTCTCCTGCCATGTGGACCTGTGGCTTCCCAAGTTCGAGACCAAGTTCTCGAAGAAACTCAATGACATCCTTTCCGAAATGGGAATGCCATCCTCTTTCGATGCGGCCAAGGCCGATTTCCTGTCGATGTCCGATTACGCCTTGTGCCTGAGTTTCGTCAAGCAGGATGCCTTCATCAAGGTGGACGAGGAAGGGACCGAAGCGGCCGTCGTTTCGTCGGCCGGAATGAAGCTAGGATCAGCAAATCTGGGTGAACACGTCGTTTTCCACGCTGACCGGCCGTTCCTGTATCTGATTACGGAAGCCAGTACCGGTGCCATCCTGTTTGCAGGAAAGTATAGCGGGAAGTAATATGAAAAAGATCGTTTCGCTGGTTGTCCTTTGCCTGGCGGCCCTGTTTACGTGCGGCTGTGAGAAACTGTCCGAGGATGAACATCAGGAGTTCGTGATGACGACGCCGGATGTGGGCAATCTCACTTTCAAGAAACTGACCGCCCAAATGGTCGATGGTCAATACATTCTCACCGCAGGACGGATATGAGCGGAGACGTGATCGACCATACGTGGGTGGTGATGCACCTTTCGTTCAACAAGGACGCCAGCATCGGGAAAATATTAACCCTCAACGGCATCTCTTTCGGCCCGTATAACACCGAAAACATCTATGCCACATCGTTGTCAAGCGGACGTATCTACCTGAAAAACAAGACGGACAGGAACGTCATCCTCCGTTTTAAGGATGTCCGCTTTACGATGGACTGGGGCGTTTACATCCTGAACGGCGACCTGACCTTCAGTATCGAGTATTTTTTGTAAGAGTATGGCAAAACGAATCAACATCATCTGGAAGCACCTGGCGGCCGTCATTCTGGGGCTGCTGGGGTTCGCCTCGTGTGGAAAGGAAGAGGCCGTCGAACAGGCATTGGCCATGTATGGGCAACCCCATGCGAATTTTAGGGCCCTCGGATCCGTCAAGGACGAGAAAGGAAAGCCCATCGAGGGGATCCGTGTGTCCATAACCCGGCACAATTATTATCCGAACACGACGGGCGTCGTCTGGCAAAATAATAACCAATATGAATACGATGTCCTTTACACCGATTCCAAGGGTGCGTACCAACTGAATGAATCCATTTTCAAGGGACCCGATAACGTTGTCATCGTTTTTGAAGATGTCGATGGGGAAGATCATGGCGGGAACTTTGAATCGGTCAGGACCACACCCTCCGTCAAGCAGGTGGAAAAAGGGGATGGTATGTGGTATGGCGGCGCGTACAAGGTCGAGTCGAACGTGAAGATGAAAAAGAAATAAACGGCTATGAAAAAAGTTCTGTCAATCCTGCTTGTCCTGCCGCTGATCGCAGGATGCACCAAGTACAATACGACGCTGCGCAGCGAGGACTTCACCCATACCGGGTGCGCCTCGGCCGCCGGTACCCGGGCCGGTTCGGATGACTCGGAAAAGTCCCTGCTCATCCTGAAATACGAAGACGGCAATCTGCGCGTCACGCGCACGAACGCGATGCTGAACTGTGTCATCACTATCGGTGAAATCATCTGCGAAACATCTGTCGAGGGGAATACCATCCATTACAAGGTGTATGAATACCAGGAGGACGGTCTCAGCGCCAACTGCATGTGCCGGGTGGCCGAAATGACCTCCGTCGTGAAGGGCCTGGTAGAGGGGAAGGAATACACCTTCGACTATTACTGCTCCCACGAATACGAGCCTTTAACCTTCGTCTTCAAGAAAGGTTTTGTCCATATCGAGCGCGAAGAGGATCCATGGCCGGGATCGTAGGCAGTGAGGGGAAGCATAGGGGGTGTATATTTGGCAAAAGTTGTTACCTTTGCAGCAACTTTTGCGAACTGACAATATGAACAAGGATTGCAGCCGCTGTATTCACAGGGCGTTCAATAGGGAGACAGGGTTGTCCTGCTCCTTGACGGGGGAGAAGCCCGTCTCTTTTGATGGATGTGAGTCTTATGAGCCGGATGAGAAGGCTATCGAGATCGAAGAGCACAATCAGACCGCCATTCCGCCGTCTAATCTGTCGGAACTCGTTGAACAGACCGCGGAGGATGCGGAGAAAGTGAAAATGCAGCCGCTCGACAAGAAGCATCTGATTCTGGGAATTCTGGCAGGTGTCGGTGTGGGGCTGGTGATGGCTTGCTTATGGGCCCTGTTCACCGCCTGGACCGACCGCCAGTATGGTTTCATGCCGCTCCTTATCGGTTTGCTGGTCGGCGCGGTCGTCCGCGCCACGTCCAAGAACGATTCCATCAAGATGGCCGCCATCGCCGCCGTCATCGCTTTCGCATCCTGCTTCTTCGGCGATTTCCTGACGAGTGTCCATTACATCGCCCAGTCGGAAGAACTGGGCTACTTCGAGACGCTTCAGGTTCTGGAATGGAAGTACTTCTTCGAGATCGCCACCCTGGGCTTCGATGCCATCACAGGCCTGTTCTATATCTTCGCCATCGGCGAGGCTTTCTCCATCGTTCGGGGAAAGAAGAAGGAGCAGGCCGTCAGGGGTTAGCACGGAGATGAAAATAAGTATTTGAAAATCAATATATTGCAAATCGTTGCGTGCTGACCCGGTCGATTATTGCGAGGGGTTAGCACGAGGGTGTGCTAAACCCTCCTGCTTTGTGGTGGGGTTAGCATGCACTCGTTTTTAAATCATTGATACATAGGTAGTTGTGAAATGTAGCGTGCTAACCCCCAGAGGAGAACATTGGGAAGGGGCGGGGGAGGCACGGCGGGCGGGGGTATGCGGTTGTAAGAAATCCTTCGGATTCGTTTCAAAAATGAAAGGGAATTCGGGGAAAATGCTTATCTTTGAAAGATGAAACCGGAGTTACTGGTTGCCGATTTTTCGGGCGTGTACGAAGCGGAGGGTTTCCTGCCGTATCTGCAGGAACTTAGCCTTCCTGTGAGGCACGTGGAGATGGGTGACATCGAGGGAACGGTGTGCTACTGCGACGAGGCGGCCGAGGCGGAAATCTGCCGCAGGCTGGCACCGGGGGCCGATGCGGGGATCCGATGGATCGACAGCGGGGACTATCACTATGTGACGAAGATCCTCGCGGGGGTCCAGGAGGAACCGTTTGTCCTGGTGCTGCTTGACAACCATCCGGACGACCAGGAGCCGGCTTTCGGATGCGTATTGAGTTGCGGCAGTTGGGTGAAGGCGCTCCGGGAAAGCCAGCCTATGCTGAAAGCGGTGTGGACCCTCGGGCCGGACCACCGGATGCGCGGCACGGGGGTGGACCGGGAACTGGACGATGACATCGACGACCTCCTGGAGGCGCTGGAAGGCCAGCGGGTTTACTTGTCGATCGACAAGGATGTCCTGCGGCGGGAGGAGTCCCGGACGGATTGGAGCCAGGGGAGTTACGCGCTGGAAACGCTGGCGGGATGGCTCCGGAAGTTGATGAGAATGAATGTGGTCGCCATCGACCTTTGCGGGGAGCTCGCTCCTGAAAAGGGTGCCACGCCGGAGGATCTCCGGATCAATGGCGAAACGAACCGATATCTGCAGGAGTTGTTCCTGGATTGTTTGAAATGATGAGAAACCGCATACTTTGGGCAGCCGCCCTGCTCCTGGCCGTTTCCTGCGGCGGGGGAGCCCCCGTCAGTGACGGCCCCGCCGACCTGTCCCCTTACAAGACCGGTGACGGTCTTTATACGATTCCCGTGAAAGGGGAGACTATCCAGCTGGCGGAGATTCCCGCCGGAACCTTCACGATGGGCGAAACCCTGGACATGGGCCGATATCGCACGCCGGCGCTGCACCAGGTGCTCCTGGACGGCTTCGCCATCGGCACGACGGAAGTCACCCAGGCGCTCTGGAAGGCCGTGATGGGCTCGAACCCCAGCCCGAAGGACGTTCCGACGGCTCCGGTGACGATGGTCAGCTACGGCGACGCGCAGAAATTCTTGCAGAAACTCTCCAAGGCGACTGGCGTTCCGTTCCGGCTTCCGACGGAGGCCGAGTGGGAATTTGCGGCCCGCCAGCGCGAAGGGATGGCCGGCGGCGCCTGGGAATGGTGCGCCGACCGTTGGACCGACGACCTGGGCGACCTCCTGACGGTCAATCCGCAGGGGCCCGAAGAGGGCGCGGAATACGCCCTCCGCGGCGGCAGCGCCCTGGAAAAGAACAACAAGCCTATCACCCGCAAGCCGATGGCTCCGACCACCAGGGCCGGCGACGTGGGTCTTCGCCTGGCCGTTTCCACCGGCGAAGCTTTCCCGCAGGAACTGTATGAGGTGCTCGTGGAGAACAAGGTCCCGCGCGAGCGCTATAAGATCACGGAACTCAAGCCCGAGACCTTCACGGTGAACGGTGTCAAGTTCGAGATGCTGCCGGTGGAAGGCGGCACCTTCCTGATGGGCGGTACCGAGCAGAAGGGCCAGGTCATCCGCGAGGACGAGCTCCCGCAGCACGAGGTGACGCTGGACCATTTCAAGATCGGCAAGTTGGAAGTCACCCAGGCGCTCTGGGAGGCCGTGATGGGGGAGGTCCCCTACGGCAACCAGGGTCCGGATTATCCCGTCGGCAATGTCTCCTGGTATGATGCGCAGGCGTTCATCCGCCAGCTCAACGCCTTGACCGGACGGAAGTTCCGTCTTCCGACCGAGGCCGAATGGGAATACGCCGCCCGCGGCGGCAAGAAGACCCGCGGTTACAACTTTGCGGGCTCTCCTTTTCCGCAGGTCGTCGCCCAGTTCGGTTATGAGGACATGCGCACGCGTCCCGTCGCCCGGTACTCCCCGAATGAACTGGGAACGTATGATATGAGCGGCAATGCCTGGGAATGGTGCCAGGACCGCGTAGGACCGTATACCTCCATCGAGCAGCGCGATCCCACGGGCCCTGCGTCCGTGCGGGAGAACGATCAGATGGACCCGCGCATCATGCGCGGCGGCAGCGTGGCCACGACGCAGGACAAGTGCCGCGTCAGCAACCGCGGCGAGTTCGATCCCAACCGGTTCCGCACCACCATCGGCTTCCGCCTGGCCTTGTAAGCAGAAACTAACACTCCAAAATAACACTATGTCAGAAAACGTCAATCCGGCCGAGCTCCAGAAAACCTGCCTGTACGACAGGCACGTGGCGCTGCAG
>JAEEVC010000008.1 GCA_016287075.1 Bacteroidales bacterium
GTTTCGAAAATGTAGCGCGTCTGCTCATGGGTAAGCCTGCTGCCTTCGATATGGTTGGAATTGTAAGTGAGGTCAATCTGGGTTCTATGGTAGATGCCCCCGTTCACTTTTCCTGCTTTTTCCTCCCTGAGGCGCTTCATAAGTGGACTGACCCTGCGTTTCCCCTTTCTGGGCAGCGGGGTATCGGCAGGAATGATCCAGGTCTTTCCCGAAAGAAAAGCCCCGTCCATTTTGCCTTCGCTGCACCAGTTTCGCACAGTGCGTTCAGAAAGGTTATGCAATTCTGCATATTGACTGACAGTAATGAATTCCATAATCTATCGGCAATTAATGCTTCTATGCCGATACAAATATAACAATTCTTGCCGATATCGGCAAGAATAGAATGGCTATTTAGAAAAAAAGCACCTGCAATGCAAGTGCTTTCTAAGTAGCGGAGGCAGGACTCGAACCTGCGACCTCCGGGTTATGAGCCCGACGAGCTACCGACTGCTCTACTCCGCGGTATTGGACTGCAAAGGTAAGGACTTTTTTTGAATTGACCAAATCTTTTTGCCGGCCTCAGGCCAAAAAGGCCAGGAGGGCGTCCGGATCGGCGGCGGGGAAGGCCTTCTGCTCGCCGGTGATGAGGTTTTTGACGTTGACGGTCCCCGCGGCGATTTCGTCCGTGCCGTTGATGGAGATGAAGGGGATGTTCTTCCGGGCGGCGTAGTCGAACTGCTTCTTGAGTTTGCCGGCGTCGGGCCAGACCTCGACGGAGACGCCGCGTTCCCGCAGCGTCCGGGCGAGCGGAAGGACGTAGCGGAGTTCCTCCGCGCCCATGACCGCGAAGAGCAGCCGTGTGCCGGTGGCGAGGTCGGCGGGGAATTTGCCGAGCCCTTTGAGGACGTCGTAAATGCGGTCGGCGCCGAAGGAGATGCCGACGCCGGACAGGTCCGGGAGGCCGAATATGCCGGTGAGATTGTCATAACGACCGCCGCCACAGATACTTCCGATCGGGAAATCGAGGGCCTTGACCTCGAAGATGGCGCCGGTGTAATAGTTGAGGCCGCGGGCGAGGGAGAGGTCGATCTCGACCCCCTGGGCAATCCCCGCCGCCGCGATGAGGCCGAAGAGCTCCTCGAGTTCGTCGAGGCCCCTGAGGCCGGTTTCGGACACGATGCCGGAGGCGGAACCGCCGTTCATGAGCCCCCGCATGGTGGAAAGTTTCTCTTCCGTGGAGCCGGAAAGGAGGAGGATCGGGCGCAGCACGGCGACGGCTTCGGCGCTGAGTCCCTTGTCCATCATCTCTTCCTCGACCTTCTCCAGGCCGATCTTGTCGAGCTTGTCGATGGCGACGGTGATGTCGACCACCCGCTCCGGGAATCCGCAGATTTCCGCGAAGCCGGTGAGGACCTTGCGGTTGTTGACCTTGATGAGCACGCGGACATCCAGCAGGGAGAACACGCGGTCCACGATCTGGACCAGTTCGAGTTCATTGATCTGGGACCGCGAACCGACGACGTCCACGTCGCACTGGTAGAATTCGCGGTAGCGGCCTTTCTGCGGCCGGTCGGCCCGCCAGACGGGCTGGATCTGGAAACGCTTGAACGGGAAGGAAATCTCGTTCTGGTGCTGGACGACAAAGCGGGCGAACGGCACGGTCAGGTCGTACCGCAGCCCCTTCTCGCAGATCTGGGGCACGACCGGCCTGTCCGGATCGATGCCGGCGAAAGCGTCCCCGGAATTGAGGATCCGGAACAGGAGCTTGTCGCCTTCGTCGCCGTATTTGCCGAGCAGGGTGGAGAGGTTCTCCATGGCCGGCGTCTCGATCTGGCGGTAGCCGTAGGTCCGGAACACGCTCCGGATGGTGTCGAAGATATAGTTCCGTTCGGCCATTTCCTGCTGGCCGAAGTCGCGGGTCCCCTTGGGGATGGAAGGTTTCTGTGCCATTCGTCTTTGTCGTTTCGAACTGCAAAGATAGGCAAAATCGGGCGATTTTTCTTATCTTTGTCCTTCTCTCTGATACAGATGGGTAAATGGCTCTCATTCCTGGCGGCGCTGCTGCTGCCCTTTGCCGCCGCGGCGCAGTCGTCCGCGGCAGGGGAGGAGCAGCTCCTGCAGTACCGCGACTCCGTCAAGAACGGCTATAATTTCCTGCTGTACCTGCCGGCGTCCTATGCGACACGGACCGATCTCCCGCTGATCCTCTGCCTGCATGGCGGCAGCCTGATCGGCAGCGATCTCAACACGGTCACCCACTATGGCTGCGTGGATGCCCTTCGCCGCGGGCGGGACATCAATGCGGTCATCATCTCTCCGCAATGCCCGTCCATGGGGTGGAATCCCGAGCGCCTGATGCGGGTGGTGGACTGGGTCCGCGAACGCTACCATACGGATCTGAACCGCTTCTATGTCATGGGTTTAAGCATGGGCGGCTGGGGGACCTTCAAGATGGTCGCGGCCTATCCGGACAAGATTGCGGCCGCCATCGCGATGTGCGGCGGCTACACCGGGCCGGTCGAACCGCTGACGGAAGTCCCGCTCTGGATCATCCACGGCACGGAGGACGAGGTGACCTCCTTCTCCCATTCCAACTCGCTCGTGAAAAAGATGATCCGCACCGGACAGGCCGACCGCGTCCATTTCTCCTGGCTGTACGGCTGCAACCATTCCATCCTCGCGCGGATCTATCTCCTGCCCCAGCCCTATGACTGGCTTTTCTCGCATTCGCTCCGGGATTACCGCCGCCCGGCGAACCACGAAGCCGAGATCGACCCTTCCGACCTGGACGCGGCCTACATGCGCCTCGATCCGGCCAAGGCACGGAAACTGCCGGTCCGGAAACCCCGTTAGTCCTACGTTGTAAATAATTAATATGCAATAAGATGAAAGATTTTGTCAAAATGGTGCTGGCCGTCCTCTGCGGCCTGTTCATCGTCTGGATCCTCGGATTTATCTTCCTCGTCGGCATGGCAGGTTCGGCCGCGCTTTCCGGCGGCTCCAAGCCGGTCCTTCCGCGCGAAGGGGTCCTGGACATCAATTATGACGAATTCGTCCTCGCCGAACAGACGCAGGAGCTCTCCTTCAATAGCCCTGCCGCGTTCATGGGCGGTGCCCAGATTCCCACCGTCGGCCTCTGGGACGCGGTCCAGTCGATCAAGGCGGCCGCCGCGGACCCTTCCGTCAAATACATCCTCCTGCGCGGCGACGCCGTCATCGGCGGTATCTCCGACCTCGAGGAATTCCGGGCGGCCCTGGTGGACTTCCGCAAGAGCGGCAAGGCCGTCGTCGCCTATACGGAAAACCCGGGCAACGGGACCTATTACCTGAATACGGCGGCCGACAGGATCTTCATGTGCGAGACCCATGGCGGCATGTCCCAGCTCATCGGACTCTCCGGGCGGATGGTTTTCCTGAAGGACCTGCTTGACAAGTTCGGCGTCCACTACCAGCTCATCCGCCACGGCAAATTCAAGTCTGCCGGGGAGATGTTCATCAAGAACGCCCCGAGCGAGGAGAACCTCCTGCAGCACAAGGAGATGATCCAGTCCATCTGGAAGACCTGCTCGGGCGTGATGGCTGAGAGCCGCGGCATCGAAGAGGCGGCGTTCAACGACCTCATCGACAACCTCAAGCTCAATTTTCCGGAGGATTTCCTGCTCTCCGGGCTCGTGGATTCCCTGGTGAACCATGAGAAACTCGTCGACAAGCTCTGCACCCTGGCGATGGTCGAAAGCAAGGATGACCTTCACCTGATCCCGTTCGCCGATTATGTCGCGGCGAAGGCTCCTTCCGCCACCGGCGGCAAGACCAACGTCGCCGTCATTTTCGCCGACGGCGACATTGTCGACGGGGATGAACTCCAGAACATGGCCGGCGACCGTTTCGTCCGCGTCATTGACGAAGTCCGCCGCGACAAGTCCGTCAAGGCGGTGGTCCTGCGGGTCAATTCCCCGGGCGGCAGCGTCATGGCGTCCGCCAAGATCAAGGATGCCCTCGACCTGCTGAAGGCGGAGAAGCCCCTGGTCGCCTCCTATGGAAACTACGCCGCATCAGGCGGTTACTGGATTTCCAACGGCTGTGAGAAGATCTATTCGGATGCGACCTGCCTGACCGGTTCCATCGGCGTTTTCAGCCTGATCCCGGAATTCAGCAAGACCGTCAAGGATGTCGCCCACGTCAATGTCGTTACGGTCGGATCCAACAAGCACAGCGACATGTTCTCTCTGGTCCGTCCTTTCGACGGGGAGGAGACAGCCTATCTCCAGGCTTATGTCGAGGATATCTACACGCAGTTCGTGAACATGGTCGCCGAAGGCCGCGACATGACCCCGGAAGCGGTCGACGAGATTGCCCAGGGCCGTGTCTGGACGGGTGCGGAGGCCCTCGGCATCGGGCTGGTGGATGAGATCGGCACGCTCGGCGATGCGGTGGCGTATGCCGCCTCCCTCGCCGGCCTGGTCTCCGAGTCCGATTACCAGGTGGCCGCTTTCCCGCGTCCGCTGACGGCGATGGAGCAGATCATGGAGATGATGGGGATGAGCAAGCGCGACAAGTCCATCCTTGCCGGGACGCCTTTCGCCGCCATCGGCCGTACGCTCGAAAAAGTCGCCAGGGACGCCGAACAGCCTGCCCGGGTCTTCGCTGCGATGCCTTACAGCATCGAGATCCGCTAATTCCGGAAACGCCTGTCCGACAGCGTAATGGATACCAGCCGCATCCGCCTTGTCGCGGTTGACGCCGACGACACGCTCTGGGATTGCCAGTCCTATTTCACCGCCGCCGAGCAGGTGTTCAAGGAGACCCTGCTCCCGTACGGGCCGCCGGAGGAGACCTTCGCGCGGCTCACCCGGCGGGAACTGGCCAACATGGATTCCCTCGGCTTCGGCGGCAAGGCCTTTACCCTGTCCCTGGTGGAAACGGCCATCTCCTATGGAGCCTCCACCGATGAAATCCACACCATCCTGCAGGCGGGGCGGGCGGTCATCGACCTGCCCGCCACGCCGCTGGACGGCGTCGTGGAGACGCTGGAGGCCCTTCGCGGCCGCTACCGGCTCATTCTCTACACCAAGGGGGACCTGCAGGAGCAGACGGCGAAAATCCGCCGCAGCGGCCTTGCTCCGCTCTTCGACGACGTCCTCATCGTCGCCCACAAGGACGAATCGTCCTACCGGCGCCTCTGCGAGGCGAACGGCTGCACGCCTGAGGCGTTCCTGATGGTCGGCAATTCCTTCCGCTCCGACATCGACCCGGTCCTCCGGATCGGCGGCAGCGGCATCCATATCCCTTTCCATCTCTCCTGGGCCTACGAGGAAGTAGAAGAATATGACCACCCCCGCCTGGCGAAGGTGGCCACATTCAAGGAAATCCTCCGGTACCTCTAATAGACGCGGATCTGCGCCTTGAGCTTCGTCTTGAAGTCCGGCGTCAGGTTCAGGGCGTCGATTTCCCGGTCCAACTCATCCACGTTGATCATTTCCAGGTACTTCCCGGCATGGAAGCAGTCCTCCAGGATGAAACTGGAGCACTGCGCCAGGTGCATGATGGGCTTCGGGAGAGCGGCATACGGGTCCTCCTTCGCGGCATAGACCAGCTTGGATTCGGGCGTAAGAGCCATCATCCGTTTCATCATCGCCTTCTTGCCGCGCAGCAAAGCCTCGTGCGTGGCGGCATAGTCGTCATACGTCGCCTCGACGGTGACCGCCTGGGCGGCGTCCGCCTCGGCGAGATAGATGACGGCCGCGAGTTCCTTCCCGTCATAGCCCCATACGCTCTTACCCTCCTTCGCCTCCTTCCCGGCAAAACGGGAGTAGGGGACTTCGGCGCCGTTGACGCGGACGGAGACGGGGGCGAAGACCCCTTCGAGCACGACGCGGAGCGTGCGCTTCGTGTCGATGCCGAGGTAGGAGCCCTCCCGGGCGCCGACGGTCAGTTTCAGCACCGCGGCGTCGGATTCCTTGGCCACATGGGTGACGGCATAGTCGGTATGGTAGGCCTGCGTCGAGCCATCGTCCTCATAGACAGTCGTTTCTGACTTTCCGTGGCCCGGGGCGACGTAGAGGACGAGGGTGTTGTCCTTGTCCTGGAGGGACGCGATTTCGGGGGAAGCCATCGGGATGACCGCGCCGGCCTTGACGAAATACGGGTTCTCGTTGATGGTGTACTCGAGGTCCGCCGTCGTGCCGCCCTTGTACAGCATGCCGGTCGCGGTGTCGTACCAGTCGTTCCCGGCGGGGAACCACATGCTGCGCGGGGCCAGGCCGGTGACCTTGTCCACGGGCGTGCAGACGGTGGTGGCGAGGATGTCGTCGCCGAAGAAGAATTCCTCCTTCCAGCTGTAGGCATTCTCCTCTTCCGGATATTCATAATAGAGCGGGCGGCACATGGAAATGCCTGTGTCATAGGTCTGCCGCGCCGCGCCGTAGATGTACGGGGAGAGGTCGTAGCGGAGCCGGATGGCCCGCCGCATCGCGTCGAAATGGTCCGGGAAGACCCAGAAGCGCTTCTCCATCGTGGCGTCCTTGGTCGAGTGGGTCTTGAAGATCGGGGTGAAGACGCCGCTCTGGAGCCAGCGCGTGTAGAGTTCGGGGTCGGTTTCCTTCACCCCCGGGGGCTGCATATGGCCGCCGATGTCGTGGCCCCAGTAGCCGTAGCCGACGTTGGAGGAGGTGGCGGTGAACCAGGGGAGGCAGGAGAGGACCTTCCAACTGGCCTGCGTGTCGCCGGAGAAGCCGATCTGGTAGCGGTGGCTGCCGATGCCGCCCCAGCGGTGATAGATCATCGGCCGGCGGGCGTAGGCACCCTCGTGCGCGCTCTGGCGCACGATGTCGTTGAAGAAGGTGTAATTGAGCCAGAAGGTGTTGGAGAGGCCTTCGGTGTATTTGCTGAGCCGCCACTGCTGCCAGTCGAGCCACCAGAAATCGACGCCCTGCCGCTCGAAGGGACGGATGACGGAATTGAAGTAGGCGTCGGCCCAGGCTTCCTGGTCGATGCGGAAAGGGACCGGGGCCTTGGTGCCGTCCTCCTTGATGTACCCCTTCGGCCCGTCGTAGTCGGAAGTCCTTGACAGATAGTCTTTCACGAAGCGGTCATAGGGCTCTTCATACGGCTGGATGCCGGAGGCGGGGTGGAGGTTGAGGGTCGTTTTGAGACCGAGGTCGTGGAGGTCCTGCAGGTGGTTGGCCGGGTTCGGGAAGAGGGTGGCATTCCAGGTGTAGCCGGTCCAGCCGATGCGCTGGCCGAATTCATCCTTGGGCGGGTTCGAGCGCCGGAGCGACCAGGTCTCGTGCCAGTCCATGTCGAGGACCATCACGTCGATCGGGATGCCGAAGGAGCGGATCTGCTTGCCGAGGTCCACGAATTCGAAGTCGGAATACTGCCAGAACCGGCACCACCAGTAGCCGAGGGAATACTTCGGCGGCAGGGGAATGCGCCCGGCCACCTTCGTGAAATCGCTGACGGCAGCCTTGTAATCATGGCCGTAGGCGAACATGTAGAGGTCCTGCCGGTCGCCGGCCGGGCGGTTGGCAACCCAGTTCTTCCAGTCGCTCTTCACGGGGACGAACACCTGGCGGGTGCTCTCGTCGATGACGGCCCAGCCGTCACGGGAAGCGACGCCTTTGTCGAAGGGATCCCGTGTCTTGGTGTTGTCACCCGAATAGCCGTCGAGCGTGCGGGTCGTGCCGAGCAGGTTTCCGCTGTCGTCCATGCCGGGATGCCAGGTGACCTCCTTGGAAACGGGCCTGCCCTTCTTGTCGGTACCCGCGGGGAGGCTGAATGCAACGGACAGGTTCCCTTCGTCGAACTTGCCGTCGCCTTTGTAGGTCAGGGTCACATCGGCGGTCCTGATGGTGACTTTCTTCCCGGAGCGGCTGACCTTGAAGGCCGGGACGGGCAGCCGGCGGTTCACGATGCCGAGCGTCGCCCGGTCCTCGAACTGTCCGTCCTCCGCCCATTCCATCCGGATCAGCCGGGAAGTCAGGACGGTGAAGCGGGCGTTGCCGGCCGTGATGACGGCGCTGGGGTTGGCCAGCGGGTCATCCGTCACGGCAGGGATGTTGCGAAGTTCCTGTTCTCCAAGGATCTGGCGGACGAGTCCGGGTTCATTGGTCGTGATGCAGTCCACGCCGAGGCCGATCATCGCGCGGATGTCCTCCTCCCGGTCCACGGTCCAGACATTGACGCTCATGCCGAGGTCATGGGCTTCCGCGACCCACTCGGGATGCTTGTAGAAGTTCTTGTAGTGGTAGTCGATGCCGTTGATGCCTTTGGCGTGGAGTTCTGCCGGGGCGATGTCACCGTCGAGGTACTGGACCGTGAAGCCGGGGGCCTTGGTGACCAGCTGTTCGCAGATATTCATGCTGAAGGAAATGAAGATCGCCCGGGCCGGGTCGAAGAGCCCGTGCGCCTTCAGCGCGGCGATGGTCCTGTCGGTCAGCCGGTCCTCGCGCGCCTTGTCCTTCTGTGTCTTCAATTCGACGACGAGGACGGTCTCCGGTGCCTTTTCGCCCTGGGCGAGGTATTCGTCCAGGGTCGGGACCGGTTCGCCGTCCTTCAGGCGGAACCCCTGGAACGCCGCGTAGGGATTGTCCCAGATCCGGACCCCTTCGTGGTTGTTGTCGTGATGGACCAGGACGATGTCGTCGCTGGTCAGCTGGAGGTCGAACTCACTGCCCCACAGGTTCTTTTCCTGGGCCGCCCGGAGGGACGCGATGGAGTTCTGGGCCCCTTGGGCCGCCTCTGATTTCCAGTCGCCGCGGTGTGCGGCAATCTGCACCTTGTGCTGGCCGGAAGCCGCGCACGCGCCGAGAAGCGCCGCCGCGACAAGGGCCGTTTTCCGGAGAGATAGGATCATATTGTCAGAAATTGGTTGTCAGTTTCGCCGGGGGCTGTCCCCGGAACAACAAATATACGAAAAAATGAAGGAAGCTCTTGCAGATTCAAAAAAAAACCGTACCTTTGTATCCGCTTTCCCAATGAAAGCACGTTCATTTCATCACGGTGCGGTAGTTCAGTTTGGTTAGAATACCGGCCTGTCACGCCGGGGGTCGCGAGTTCGAGCCTCGTCCGCACCGCTTAAAACGGAGTTTGGGTCCCTGGACCTGAACTCCGTTTTTTTTGATATAATAGACATTTCTGGTTGGGCCCGGTACGAAGGACTTGTGAAATAATAACCTGCATTACCGGTGGCATTTACCCGGACAGGGCTGCGAAGCAGCAGACACCGGTGATGCAGGTTATTATTTCTGATTCACTAAAAACAGCTTTTATGGTCCCTTCTGCACCGCCAAAAAAACGGAGTCCGCCAGGGCTCCGTTTTTTGTTGTGTGCAGTGCCTGCCTTATTGCAGCAACTCTTCCAGGGCAGGTTCAGCTTCTCCAGGGCCGCCACCGTGTCGTCGTGCTTGTCCCACACGGCGATGCCGACCACATCGAAGCGGTCGCCGTGGAAGGCTTCATACGCCTTGCGGATGTGGGGCATTTCCGCCCCGCGTTTTTGAAATTTTTTATCAAGTGCGCCCGGCAGCATACGCAATGCGACCCCTGGCACGTGACGCCAAGGGTCGCATAACAATCTGGTTGACCGGGATTTAGAAGGCGGCGATCAGCTCGTCGTTGGAGAAGGCGTCGGCGCCGTAGCAGGTCTTCAGGTAGGCGAGGCCGATCTCATAGTCCTCCTGGGTGAAGGAATCGGTCGCCTCCTTGGCGACGACCACGTCATACCCGAGGCAGAAGGCGTCGGCGGAGGTATGGCGGACGCACATATGGGCATGGAGACCCGTCATGACGACGGTCTTGACGCCGAGTTCCCGGAGGAGGATGTCCAGGTCCGTCTGGAAAAAGCCGCTGTAGCGCCGTTTCGGTACGATGAAATCGACCGGCTGCGGGGCGAGTTCCGGAATGACCTCCGCACCGGGTGTGCCGGCGATGGCGTGGTCGCCCCAGATGATGAGTTCGCGGTCGATGCCGGGGATATGGGCGTCGTTGCAGTAGATGACGGGGACACCGGCAGCGCGGGCCGCTTCAAGCAGGCGGGCGGTAGCGGGGACGATGGCACGGGCGCGGTCGCATCCGAGGGCGCCGGTCACGAAGTCGTTGAGCATGTCAACGACCAGGATGGCGGGTTTGTTGAGCTTTTCCATTTTTTTACTGTTGTTGTCTGACTGTCCGGGCGGCAATCCGCTGGAGTTTGCGCGCCCGGGGGGCAGGAATTTCAAATTCCGTGCCTTGCATGCGGAAAGGATTGCCTTTCACCGATTTCCCGCAGGTCGGGCGGACCAGGGTCTCGAACCAGGTGCAGGCGGCGAGGTAGCGGGTATAGCCCTTGTCGAGGTGGTAGCCGTCCCGGGTCAGGTCTTTTCCGTTCTCCAGTCCGGGCGTCCAGCGGGCGTTCTGCACGGCGGTCCCGGAGGGGATGACGATGGGAATATTGTATTTTGCCTGCAGCTTCTCCTGGCAGTCCAGGATGCCCTTGTACATGATCATCTGGTTGTTTCCGTACCAGGGGAAATCCTTGTGATGCGAACTCCGGGCATAGGCCCATGTGCCGTGCCAGACGATGGCGGCGTCGGGGTTGGTGCAGTGCCTGCGGATGATGCCGATCAGTTCCCCGATCCAGGGCTCGTAATGGCTCCAGTCGCCGGAATAGCCGGAGCGCTCCTGGATGGTGACGACGTCCCAGGGCTCGTCCTCCAGGCCGGTGAGGAGGCCCGTCTTGTCCGCGATCCGTTCCCACCGGTTGGCTTTCGATTTGTCATAGCGGTAATTCTGCAGGTTGTCGCGGTACTCCTTGCAGTGCCGCTCCAGCGAGCAGCCGCCGATGTAGAGGCGGGCGACGATGACATTGTGGATGCCGGCTCCTTCGAGCAGGCCGGGGAGCCACTGGGTCCCGTCATCGCCGAAGCTGTTGGCAATGGCGAGGATACGGAGGGTGTCCGGACGGACGGGGAGGGGATGGTTGGCAGGCTGGGCGGCTGCACAGACGCTGAAGGCGGCGAGCGCCGCGAGGAGAAGTGTTTTTTTCATGATGGTCACGCCGGTTCTTTACCGACACGCAAAGATAAGAAAAAATACACTTTTGGAAAACTCCCCGGAAATCGCTACCTTCGGGGCGGATTCTTCCCAGATGGAACAGACGACGGAACAATCGGGCTGGTATGCCCTGAAGGTGTTTTTCAACAAGGTGTTCGACATCGAGGACCTACTGGTGCGGGCCGGATTCGAGACCTATATCCCCGTCCGCAAGGTCGAGGTGAAGGGCGAGGAGTTCCTCCGCGTCAAAAAACGCCTGGCCCTGCAGGACGACACCCGCAACGACCGGAAATACGAGCCGGTCGGCCCGCGCATCTACAAGCGCGAGCCCGTCGTCACGTCGCTGCTCTTCGTCCGGGCGGCGGAAGGGGATATCCCCTGGATACGGAACCAACTGGAAGGCAAGGGATTCGTCTATATGACCGCCGACCGCAAGCGCCCTTCGGTCATCCCCGACAGGCAGATGGCGATGTTCCGCCTGGTCGCCTCCTCCGGCGAGGACGGGCTGGAGTTCTTCAGCGATGAACGGCTCGTGAATTATGCCCAGGGTGACCGCGTCCGGGTGAAGGAAGGCCCGCTGAAGGGGGCAGAGGGCTATATCAAGCGCATCCGGCGCGACCGGCGCCTCCTCGTGGCCATCGAAGGCTTCGTCGCCGTCGCCACCTCCTTCATCCCGCCCGAACTGCTGGAAAAGGTCTAGTCTTTCCGTGCCCGCGCCCAGGGAATCACGGCGGCGGACGCTTCTTCCTTGTTCAGCTGGTCTTTCATGAAGTCCATGTACGGTGCGACATGGGTGAAGAACTTGCGGTAGCCCGCGCAGAGGGCGTTGAGGCCGGTTTCCCCGGACTCGGTGGCGGCGAAGCGGTGTTTCGGGCATTCCCCATGGCAGGCGAAGGCCCATTCGCAGCGCCGGCAGCGGCCCGGCAGGGCGTTGCGCTTGTCGATGCCGAAGCGGACCATCGCCCCGGATCCCATCATCTCCTGGATGGATTGTTCCGCGATGTTCCCGAGCCGGTATTTCGGATAGACGAAATGGTCGCAGGGGTACAGGTCGCCGTTGTGCTCGATGACGGCGTTGCCGCCGCAGGTCTCGGCATAGACGCACGTGCCCGGCTGGGTGCCGTACCAGTTGGCCAGCGCGGCATCGAACTGGTTGACATAGTACCGGCCGACATCGTTCCGCACCCAGAAGTCGAAGATGTCGCAGAGGAACTTGCCGAAAGCGATGTCCGAGACGGACCAGGGGGCGATCTGCGCGTTCTCTTCCTTCGGGTCCACAATGAACGGGCGGGCCCCCTTGACGGGTTTCCCGGCCGCGTTCAGCGGGTATTTGACATGCTCCACGACAGGCATGAACTGCATGTACCGGCTGCCGATGGACTTGAGGAACTGGTACACCTCGAGCCCCCGGCCTTCCGAGGCTTTGTTGACCGTGGACATCGTGTTGAATTCCACGCCGCCGCTGTACAGGAGGCCGACGCCCCGGAGGACCTTGTCGAAGGTCGGGGCGCCGCCCTTGTCCTTGCGGTAGCGGTCGTGGATGTCCTTCGGCCCGTCGATGGAAATGCCGACGAGGAAGCCGTTCTTCCGGAAGAACTCCGTCCATTCGCGGTTCAGGAGGGTCCCGTTGGTCTGGATCGTGTTGAGGATCTGCTTCCCGTCGGCATACTTCCGCTCGAAGGCGACGGCCTTGCGGTAGAAATCCAGGCCTAGGACGAGCGGCTCGCCACCGTGCCAGTTGAACGAAACCTGCGGGACGTCGTTGGCTGCAATGTATTCGCGGACAACCGTTTCCAGCATTTCTTCGGTCATCACCGGCTCCCGGCCGCCGTAGATGGCGGCCTTGTCGAGGTAGTAGCAGTAGTTGCAGTCCAGGTTACACAGCGAGCCCGCCGGCTTCAACATGATGTTGAAGGAGAGCGGGCCGCCGATGCGCGCTGCGTCCTGCAGCGTCAAGGTATCCGCGAAGCGGTCTTTCACCCTTTACAGGCGCGCCTGGATGGCTGCGGAAGCCTCTTCGTAACCCGGCTTGTTGAGCAGGGCGAACATGTTCTTCTTGTAGGCCTCGACACCCGGCTGGTTGAACGGGTTGACGCCGAGGATGTAGGCGCTCACGCCGCACGCATACTCGAAGAAATAGAAGAGCTGGCCGAGGTTGAAGGCGTCGATGCGCTCGACGGAAACGCCGATCTGCGGCACGCCGCCGTCGATGTGGGCGAGTTTCGTGCCGAGCTGGGCCATCGCGTTGCAGTGCTCGACATGCTGGCCGGCGAGGTAATTGAGCTGGTCCAGGTTCTGCGGGTCGGTGCCGATGGTCACGCTGCGGTTGGACTTCTCGACGTTGACGACCGTTTCGAAGAGGATGCGGTCGCCGTCCTGGATGAACTGGCCCATCGAGTGGAGGTCGGTCGTGCAGATGACGGAGGCGGGGAAAATGCCCTTCTTGTCCTTGCCTTCCGATTCACCGTAAAGCTGCTTCCACCATTCGCCGAGGTACTGGAACTTCGGATTGTAGCTCACGAGCACCTCGACCTTCTTGCCGTATTCGCTGTAGAGGAGGTTCCGCATCGCGGCATAGACGACGGCGGGGTTCTCCGCGGATTTCTCCGCGCAGACCTTCTCCATCGCGGCGGCGCCGGCGAGGATCTCGCGGACGTCGAAACCGGCCAGGACGATCGGCAGCAGGCCGACCGGGGTCAGGACGGAGAAGCGGCCGCCGACATTGTCCGGGACCACGAAGGTGCGGTAGCCCTCCTGCGTGGCGAGGGTCTTGAGCGCGCCCTTCTTCGCGTCGGTGATGGCGACGATGCGGGCCGCGGCTTCCTTCTGGCCGTAGGTCTCCTCAAGATAGGACTTGACGATGCGGAAGACCACGGCGGGCTCGGTCGTCGTGCCGGACTTGGAGATCACGACGCAGGCGGCGTTGCGTTCGGCGACGAGGTCCATCAGTTCGCTGACGTATTCCTCGGAAAGGTTGTTGCCGGCGAAGACCACTTCGGGCGCTTCCCCCTTGTTCTTCAATTGTTTCGCGAAATTGTGGCTCAGCGCCTCGATGGCGCAGCGGGCCCCGAGGTAGGAGCCGCCGATGCCGATCACCACAACCAGGTCCACCTTCCTGGCCTTCCAGTCGTCACGGACCGCCTCGCAGGCGGCGATCAGGCTCTCCGGCGTGGCGGAGGGGAGGGTTTTCCAACCGAGGAAGTCATTGCCCGCGCCGGTCTCGGCGTCGAGGACGTCCCAGGCCGCGAGGGCCTTTTTCACGAAAGCGTCATACTTGGCTCCGTCCACGAAGGACGCGCAGCCTTTCACATCTACGGTAAGCATATTCTTTTCTTTGTTAGTTTGTTCCTGCGGATTCGCAAAGGTACGCATTTCTGCGGAATTTCCCGCATTCCGTCCGGCCCGGACGAGCGCGCGGACCCCGAGTCCCGCCGCGGCAAGAAAAAGGGCGGTCGCAAGGCCCGCCCAAAATCCTTTTTTGAAAGCTGTTTCCATTCCCTTGGCGCGTTTACCGTGCAAAGGTACGGAAAACTTACTGGATGTCGATGATCTTTTTGCACTCTTCGGGTTTGGCCCGCTGCACCTTCGGGATCGTGACGTTCAGGACGCCGTGTTCGACCTTGGCGCTGATCTTCTCGCGTTCGGCATCGTCCGGGAGCAGCATGGTCTGCTGGAACTTGGAGTAGTTGAATTCGCGGCGGAGGTAGTGTCCCTCCTTCTTTTCGTCGCTCTTCTCCACCTTCTTCTCCATCTTGATGACAAGGTCTCCCTGCTCGTCGAGCGTTACGTTGAAGTCTTCCTTCGTCATGCCCGGAGCCGCCAGTTCAAGCTCGTAGGCGTTTTCCTTCTCGATGACGTTGATCGCCGGGGCGGTCGCATTGGTCCGGACCATCCAGTCCGTGTCAAAGAAATCGTTGAAGATGTCCGGAATCCAGTTCTGGTTGTTTCTTCTTGCAGGTAACATGGTGTAAACCTCCTATACTTTAAAAGTGTTACTGATCGTTCTGTGTCCCGGAACAACCGGGAACGCCTGGAGTAAGGGCAAATCCGGGGCCATCCGCCTTTTTGGCCCTTTTGTTGGACATTTTGTCATAACTAATTGACAATTAGTCACTTATATCTGACAAATAGTCCATTTTCCGGTGCCGGCAGTGGTCTTCGGGCCTCCGCTCCGACGCTTCGGGACAGGGTCCCGGACTCAGAAAAATTCGCCCGGGACCCTGTCCCTCCGCTTTCTCCGCTCCTGCCCGATTTCGATGGAAGGAAGAAGGAATTCAGGGGAATTCTTCGTAACTTTACGGGCTCGATTATTTGCAAGGCATGCCGACAGAAGGGAACATCATCATCCGGGGGGCGAAGGTCAACAACCTCAAGGACATCACGGTGGAGATTCCGCGGAACCGCTTCGTGGTCATCACGGGGATTTCCGGGAGCGGGAAGTCGTCGCTGGCGTTCGACACGCTGTTCGCCGAAGGGCAGCGGCGCTTTGCCGAGAGCCTGTCCTCGTATGCCCGGCAGTTCCTCGGGCGGATGGCGAAACCGGACGTGGAGTCCATCGACGGCATCCCGCCGGCCATTGCCATCGAGCAGAAGGTGAACACCCGCAACCCGCGCTCGACCGTGGCGACGACGACGGAAATCTATGATTACCTGCGCCTGCTGTTCGCCCGGATCGGCCGGACCTTTTCCCCGGTCAGCGGCCGGGAAGTGAAGCCCCATACCACCGGAGACGTGATGCGCCATCTCCTCGCGGAACCCGCCGCTGTCTATGTCCTGACGGACCTCGGCTGGGAGCGCCGCGAGGACCGCGTCGAACTCCTGCTTGCCCTCAAGGAAGAGGGCTTCAGCCGGCTTTTCGACCCGGAAACGGCTGCTGTCCACCGGATTGAGGAAATCCTCCAGGCGGAGGAGATGCCCGAGCGCCTGCTCCTGGTCATCGACCGGGCGAAGGTCGGCGCCGATCCCGACGAGGATCTCCGGACCCGTCTCCATGCCTCCGTCGAGACGGCGTTCAGCCGGGGGGACGGCATCGCGATGGTGTACCGGATTCCCGCTTCGGGCGCAGAGCCGGACCTGGCGACCTTCTCCACGCGCATGGAACTGGACGGCATGACCTTCCGCGAACCGGACGAATACCTGTTCAGTTTCAACAGCCCGCTCGGCGCCTGCCCGGTCTGCGGCGGCCTCGGCAAGATCATCGGCGTCAGCGAGGATCTCGTCATCCCCGACAAGACCAAGAGCATCTACGACGGGGCGATTGCCTGCTGGCGCGGGGACAAGATGGGCTGGTTCAAGGACCATCTCGTGGAGGTGGCCGAGCGTTACGGCATCCCGATTTTCGAGCCCTACTGCAAGCTCTCCCCGGCGGTGAAGGACCTCATCTGGAACGGCCACAGCGTCGAGGGGGACGACAAGTCCATCATCGGCATCAACGAATTCTTCACCTGGGTCGAGGCCAACCGCTACAAGATCCAGTACAAATACATGCTCAGCCGCTATTCCGGGCGCACCACCTGCCACGAATGCGGCGGCAGCCGGCTCCGGAAGGAGGCGCTCTATGTCCGCATCGGCGGGAAGAACATCCATGAACTCCTGACAATGACCGTCGAGGAGTTGCTCGCTTTCTTCGATGCACTGGAACTGACTGGGTATGAGCGTGGAATCGCCCAGAAGGCCATCGATGAGATCACCTCCCGGCTCCGCTATATCCAGGATGTCGGCCTCGCGTACCTGACCCTCGACCGGCCCTGCAACACCCTCTCCGGCGGCGAGAGCCAGCGGATCAACCTGGTGACGGCCCTCGGCAGTTCCCTGGTCGGTTCGATGTACATCCTCGACGAGCCGTCCATCGGCCTCCATCCCCGCGATACCGACCGGCTGATCGCGGTCCTGCGCCGCCTCCGCGACATCGGCAACACGGTCATCGTCGTCGAGCACGACGAGGAGATCATCCGTGCGGCCGACATGCTCATCGACATGGGCCCGAAGGCCGGCACCGACGGGGGACAGGTCGTCTTCCAGGGGCGTATCGATGACGGCACGCCGGCCGGCGATTCGCTGACGCTCCGTTTCCTCAGCGGCGAGCGGGCGCGCTACCGCCGGGAAAAGCGCAGCTGGAACTACTCCATCACCGTCCAGGGCGCGATGGAGCACAACCTCAAGGGCATCGACGTCCAGTTCCCGCTCGGGGTGCTGACCGTCGTCACCGGGGTCAGCGGCAGCGGCAAATCCTCGCTGGTCGGGGACATCCTCTACCCTGCGCTGAACCGCCGGATCAACGAAACCGGCGACCTGCCGGGCGTGTTCCGCGGCCTCGGCGGCAATGTGGACCGCATCACCCGCGTGGAATATGTGGACCAGAACCCGATCGGGAAGAGTTCCCGCTCCAATGCGGTGACCTACCTGAAGATCTACGACGACATCCGGAAGCTCCTTTCCGCGCAGCCTTTCGCGAAGATCAACGGGTTCACCCCGTCCTATTTCTCCTTCAACCAGGAGGGCGGCCGCTGCCCGGAGTGCCAGGGTGACGGGGTCGTGAAGATCGGGATGCAGTTCATGGCCGACGTGACCATGGTCTGCGAAGCCTGCGGCGGCAAGCGCTTCAAGCCGGAGATCCTGGAGGTCCGGTACCGCGGGAAGAACATCGACGACATCCTGGGCATGAGCGTCCGGGAGGCCATCGCCTTTTTCGGCGCCCAGCCCGAAGCGGAGGCCAGGACCATCGCGGCGCGGCTGCAGCCCCTTGTGGACGTGGGACTGGGCTATATCCGGCTCGGACAGAGCTCCAGCACCCTTTCCGGCGGCGAGAGCCAGCGCATCAAGCTGGCTTACTTCCTGTCCCTCAGCCAGGACGACCGGCCCCGGAAGGACCGGATCCTCTTCCTTTTCGACGAGCCGACGACCGGTCTCCATTTCTACGATGTGGAAAAGCTGCTCAAGGCGTTCGACGTCCTTCTTTCGAAGGGCCATTCGCTGGTCGTGGTCGAGCACAATCTCGATGTCATCCGGAGCGCGGACTGGGTCATCGACCTCGGTCCCGACGCCGGCGACAGGGGCGGCGAGGTCGTTTTCGCCGGGACGCCGGAGGACCTGGCCGCCCGCGGCGGAACTTTTACTGCGGAATATCTCTGAATCCATTGAAAATTACCGTATCTTTGCGCCCGCGGGCATTTTTTTTGTAAGGAAAAGCCGCGGAAAAATGGGAAAATGAAACGAATCTGTGCAATCACGATGGTCCGGAACGATGCGTTCTTCCTCCGGAAATGGACGGCCTATTACGGCGCCCAGCTCGGCGAGGAGAACCTGTACGTCTATCTGGACGGCAAGGACCAGCCGTTGCCGGATTGGTGTCCCAAGGCGCACATCATTCCCTGCGACCGCGTTTGCGGCCAGGTCGTGCGGGCTGACAAGGGCCGTATCCGTTTCCTGTCCGCCCGTGCCGCGGAACTGCTTGAATCATACGACCTTGTGATCGGGACAGACGCCGACGAGATTCTCGCCGTCGACCCGAAACTCGGCGTGGGGCTCCGGGAATTCCTTTCCGGTCTCGACATCCGTTCCTCGGTCTCCGGTCTCGGCATCGATGTCGGCCAGATCCTCGGGGAGGAAGGGGACATCACCCCCGACCGTCCTTTCCTCAGCCAGCGCTCGACCGGGCAGGTCTCTACGCGTTACACCAAGGCGAGCGTCCTCGCGCGGCCGCTCCGCTGGGGCTCCGGATTCCACCGTGTAAAGGGGCATAATTTCCACATCGCCAAGGATTTGTATCTTTTCCATTTCGGCTATTTCGACATGCGGCGCATCGAAATGCGCTTCAGCGACAAGGACCGCATGGAGGCGGGCTGGGAGAAGCATCTCCACCGCCGTTCCGAGACGATCCGCAACTGTACCGAGGGGCGCAAACGCGACTGGGACAGGACGGTCCGCTGGACCCGTGTCGCGGAGCAGGTCCTCCGGCCGCCGTATGCCTGGAACAAGCCCGGCCTGCTGGAAATGAAAGTCATCGTCCGGATTCCGGACCGTTTCCGCGAGACCGTATGATCCGGGTCTCCGTCATCGTGCCCGTTTACCGTGCGGAGGCGTATATCGCCCGGTGTGCCCGGTCCATCCTGGACCAGACCTATCCCCATACGCAGTTCATCTTTGTCGACGACGGGTCGCCCGACCGGTCTGTCGATGTTCTGAATGAATTGATCGATAAGGAGTTCCCGGACAAGAAGGAGCGCATCCTCGTGTTGCGGGGAGAGAATGGGGGCGCCCTGAAGGCCCGGCTGGACGGCCTTGCCCGGGCCGAAGGCGACTACATCCTGTTCGTGGATGCCGACGACTGGCTTGAGCCAGACGCCGTCGGATCGCTGGCCGCCGAGGCGGAGGAGAGCGGCGCGGACATCGTCTTCTACGATTTCTGGAAGGAGTATCCCTCCCGCAGCAAGCTGGACCGGGAGCGGGACTACACCGCGGCGACCCGGAAGGAATACATGAAGGGGCTTTACACCTACAGGGCCTACGGCTACCTCTGGAACAAGTTCACCCGCCGCTCGCTGTTCGACGGCGTGTTTGCGCCGAAGTACAACATGCACGAGGATATCATCCTGTCGAACCAGTTGCTGTTCAAGGCGTCCTCCATCGTGCATCTCCCAAAGCCCCTTTACCATTACTGGCGGAGCAATCCGGCGTCCCTGACCCGGGTCGCGCTGAAGAAGCGGCGCGGCATGTCCGCCCGGAATTTCCTGGATTATTACGAGCATTTCAAGCCCGCCCTCGCGGGGTCGCCGGTCGAGGGCTTTACGGACGAAATCCTCCTCCGGGCAGCCTGGATCGGTTTCACGCTGGACCGTTCGCTCTTTGCCGAGCGGCCTTACCTGAAGGCGGAAGCGCGGGCTGTCCCGCTGACGCGCGGTTGTTTCGTCGGGGTGTTCAAACAACTGATCCTGAAAGCATTCCTCGCTCTCTGACGGCTTTCCTGATGCGGAAATAGCGGAACGGATGGTACGTCAGGCCTGCGCAGAAATGCAGTTTCCGCGCATCCTCCTGCAGATAGGGATACTGGTCGAGCAGGTCCCAGGAACCGGTCTTGTACACGTACCAGAGGGTCTGCAACAGGAAGGTATGGCGGATGATGGAAACGGGATTCGGGCGTTCGCGGTCCCGGTAGCTGTCATACAGATGAAGCTGGTTCACGGCGCAGAGGCGCGTCTGGTGCATCTTGTCCTGGTGAAGGATGGAAGCGGCGTTGTCCTTGCGGTAGTGGTAGAGCGGGACCCTCAGGTGGACGGCCTTGCGGGCATGGTAGATCATCTGGTAAACCAGCAGCAGGTCTTCCCGGACATTGACAACGGGCTGGCAGGGCGTGTGCTCCAGGAATAACTCCCTTCTGATCAGCTTGTTCCAGAGCATTCCGTGGAAATGGCGTCCGCGGAGAAGGTCCGTCAGCAGCGGGGCGACTCGGGTGTATTCCGCCTCATGTCCGATGCGGGTCTTTTCCGCGTATTCCTTGTAGAAGTCGCAGTAAACCAGGTCGCTGTCTTCCTTTTCCGCGGTCTCGACGAGCCGCTGGACCATGTCGGGCTCCATCCAGTCGTCGGAATCTACGCAGAGGATATACGTGCCCCTGGCCAGTGCGATTCCTTCCGCCCGGGCCGCGGAGACGCCCCGGTTTTCCCGCCGCAGGAAGGTCACGCGCGGCTGCAATGCCCGGAAGGGGCCTTCCAGCAGGGCCTGCAGCTGCTCCGCGCAGTCATCCGGGCTGCCGTCGTCGACGAAGATGAACTCCGTCTCCGGGTAGGTCTGCCCGAGGATGGACCGGGCGCTCCGGTCGAAGAACTGGCTGACGTTGTAAAACGGGACGATGACGGATACAAGCGGCTTCATGTGCAGGGGTGGAATCTCATTCCGGCCGCAAAGATAGCAAAAACAATACCGCTATTATATACAATTCCCGGTTTTTTCATAACTTTGCTTGTTGTCAGATGACCGGGAACACCGCATATCAGCGTTTCTCCTGCTCTTCCCGAATGATGGGGGGTAGTAAGTGGTTTAATATCATATAGTTACAATATATCGTCCATGCTTTCATCACCGGAAGGAGGCAGGGATGACTTCTTATGCATATCCGACAGGAACAGGAATAACAGCAAGGAAATACAATGAAACCAAGGAGAACATACCGGGCGCCGGAGTTGCTTCAGACGGTAGGCGTATCCGTGGAGCGCCGTTTTCTGGATGCGTCCATCGCGCCTGCACTGACCGTCGAGTCCGTCGGTCAGGAGGTCGAGGAGAAGGACTTCAGCACGGGGAATTTCAACTTCGAATGGGAATAATGGGATTGAATCGGATGAAACAAATCAAGAGGAATATGAAAGCGCAAGGAATCGTATGCGCCCTTGCGGTGGCCGTCATGGCTGCGACGGGTTGCATCAAGGAGAACCTGATGGGTGAAGGTGCTCCCATATCATTCGGCGTGTCAACGGGTTACGGATTATCGACCGGTACCCGTACGGAATATAGCGGAGAGATCGTGGGCACGTCACCCCGGTACGAACGGATCGACTGGGTCCAGGGGACCGACCGGATCCGCATCCTCTGCGACGAGGCTTCCGTCGCTGGGGCTGAGCGCCATTACGCCGATTACCTGGTTACCGAGGCGACCAGCACCACGGGCCAGCAGAAGAGTACGGCCACGGTCAAGCCGGTCGCCATCGAGGGCGGCACGGCGAACGGGCTCTGTTGGGGAGCATCTTCGGACCACTATTTCTACGCGCTCTATCCGGCCGCGACGATGAGCGGCGTGACCGCGTCCGAGGCCGTCCTGGCTTCCGCGTCCGGCCACAAGGCCATCGTGACGGGGAAGATCCCGGCGATCCAGGAGGTCACCCTGTCGGGTCGTGAATACAAGCCGGACATGAACTACGCCTACATGTATGCGGCCGCCACGGTGACCCCTTCTTCGACCGCCCGGGTGACCCTTCCTTTCAAGCCGCTGATGACCGCCATGGAATTCACGCTGGTCAGCTCCTCGGAGTATCCGATGGACTCCAAGCTTACGTCGGCGAAACTTACCTCCGGCTCGACGTCCCTCAGCGGCACCTTCGAGGCCACGCTGTCCGCATCTGCGGACCCGTCCGTGGAAGTCTCGGATGCCGGCAGTTCCCTGACCATCACCTTCCCTGACGGCGGCATCCTGCTCAGCCAGACCGATCCCGTGAAGTTCACCTTCCTGGCCATTCCGAAGGACCAGACGGACCTGCGCCTGACCCTCTCGTTCGCGGACGGGCGGGAGCGTACGCTGGCCTTGAAGGAACAGGGCTCGCCCATCTCGGTCCCGGCCGGCAACAAGACATATTTCAACAACCTGTCCGTCCCGGGCGTGCTGACGACGTACACGCTGGGAACGGTCGCGGACCTGGTGAAGGCCGGGCATGCGGCGGGCAGCGTCACCTCCGCCGCCTTTGCCAGCTACAAGACCAGCCTCACCGGCGTGACCACGGCCCTGGACCTCGCCGTCGAATATGCCTCTGCCAATCCGGACGGAACCTGTGCGGAGGACTGGTCTTCCACCGTTCCCGCCGGCCTTTCCGACGTTATGCTGACGTCTTCCGGCAACAACAAGACTTTTTCCGCTTCTATCGCGGCGCAGACTGTCCTTGACGATCAGGAAATCGTAGACGAGAAGGCGATCCATTCCGCAAACCTCATGGCCGCTCCCGTGGTTTCGACACCCAGGGATCTTTCCTTGACGGATGTCAACGGCCAGGTCAGGACCTCCAATCCCGTTACCGCCAACTCCTATGTCGTCAAGGCTGCAGGATGGTACATGTTCCCGCTTGTGTATGGAAATGCGATCGACTATACCAAGGTCGCAGACGACGTGTCAGGCAATGTCACGGCCTATTTCCCCAACCGGACTCCCTATTCCGGAAGCCATCTGATGCAGCGGTTCCAGAACTGCAACGGGGACGGTATCACAAGTCCCTATATCCTGTCCGATCTGGGACTGACGGCATCGACCCAGTTGGACGCGGTTGTGGTCTGGCAGGATGTCGAGTCCGGGAAGGACCTGGTTTCCAGCCTTTCCATCGAGGAGGCTCCTTCCGGCGGCCTGCCCTGCAAATACATCAAGTTCCAGGTTCCCGCTGACAATCTCTGCCAGGGGAATGTGGTCATCGCCCTTCGTGATGTCAGTGGAGGGAATACGCCCGCCACCGCGAAAATCCTGTGGAGCTGGCACATCTGGATTACGGATGAAGACCTGGCGGCGCAGAATGCCTGGGGAATGGGAATGATGCCTTTCGACCTGGGTTGGTGTTCCGGATATGTCTATACGACCAATACCTATGCCCCCCGCTCCTGGTGGGTCCGCCTTACCCAGGCGGAAAGCGGGCGGACGGAAACCTTCAGGATCACCCAGACAAGTGATGTGGAATACATCCTGTCAGGAGGCAGTTCCAGCCCTTATTATCAGTGGGGGCGGAAAGATCCTTTCCTTCGTTCCAATGGCGGTGATACGAATGCTGAATCATCATCTCCCGCAGGATATACCATCGTCGATGGGACCGCCGGCGTTTCATCCGGGACGGCAACTGCCGCCAATGCCGGGGAAAGCATCCGGAATCCGCATGTTTTCCTGTTCGCGTTAGCGACTTCCGGTTCTGATTGGTCCTGGATGAACGGATTCTACCCCCGGAACCTCTGGAATGCCCTGTTGGCTTTAACGACCAACGAAATGCCCCGCGAACCCGAATATGGATACAATGCCATCAAGACGGTGTATGATCCGTGTCCTCCGGGATTCCACGTGGCCAACATATCGACTTATGTCAATTTCATGAAATCACCTTCTCCCATGCCGACCGCGAATGTGACAAATATCAATGCCGTTGATCTCAATGGTAACGGCGTCCTTGACGGCGGCGACTTCTCGTATAATCCCGCCCATCCCGATTATGCGTTCCAATGGTCAGCCAGGGGATGGCATTTCAAGAAATCTGACACGGATACGCAAGGCATCTATTTCCGGACCCAAGGATTCAGGGGAGCGTCCAGTTCCACGCTGTCTTCAGTGGGCTGGTATGGGTATCAATGGATGGCTGTGACCCCCGGTATAGGGCAGGCCTGTGCGGCCCATTTCACTTATAACAGTGGGACCGCCACCTCCAACTATTATGAGTCGCAAGGAGCTACGGTCAGGCCCATGGCGGAATAGAAACGCCCTTCATGGGTGGAAAACGACAAAGGCGAGCGTGTCCCGGCTGATGGGCGGGCCGGCGGAGAAGATGACGTGGGCCGTGCCGTACTTCTTGGAATAGAGGGTGATCCCGTGCCCGTCGGGATGGATGCGGTAGTCATAGACGGCGGCAATGTTTTCGTCTTCATAGCCGAGGTTCTCGATGGAGACGGGCGCGTCCGGGGGAAAGAGGTCCAGCCGGAAGCGGATGGAATCGCCCGGGAGGCGTTCGTTGTAGGCTGCGGGGGAGAGGTCGAAGCGGATGGCTGACGGGTTGATTCCGAGCCGGGAACGGTCCACTCGCCACCCGTC
Organism: Bacteroidales bacterium; assembly: GCA_016287075.1. Classification (GTDB taxonomy): domain Bacteria; phylum Bacteroidota; class Bacteroidia; order Bacteroidales; family UBA932; genus Cryptobacteroides. The sequence continues at coordinate 24,547 of JAEEVC010000008.1, forward strand.
GCCGCCGTCCCCGAGGCCGTCCCCTTCCGGGCGGATGGCGACTTCATACCGGCAGTTCCGCTCGATGCGGCCGTCCGTGGCGCCTTCCCCCAGGTAGAAGCGGTAAATGAGGTACTGGTCCGGACCCGAGTAGTAAGTGGCTGAGTAATACTCGATTTCCGCCTCTATATAGGATCCTGTCTCCGGGACGATGCCGTCCTGGAGGTTCTCCAGCAGGTAAACGGGAACGCTCCGGCTGTGGCCGAGGGTTACGTCACGGTTGAGGTCGTCCACGGCCGCGCCTTCCTTGGTGAAACCGGCGGCAAAGAGCTGTTCGGCCGTTTCCGCCCGGCTGTCGCCGAAGAGGAGGGCCGAGGACGGGGCGTTGCCGACCCGGACCCGGCGGACCGTGAAACGGATTCCGGGGTCGAGGGCTGTCCGGTCCACGGAGAGGTCCACCCGGGCCATCATCCGGACCAGCGGCAGCCGGACGGCGCCTCCTTCCGCCGTAAAGTCCAACTGCCCGGTCATGGGCATGCCCCGGGAATATTCGTCGGGATAGGTCATGTGGTAGCGGTACGACAGCAGTTCGTCCTTCGTCCGGCAGGGAAGTTGGAAGCCCATGTTGGCGCATACGCAGGCGGTGTAGGCACCGTCCCGCAGGACGTGCAGCGTCAGGGACGGCTGTCCATCGGTCCATTCTATCTGCCTACCTGTCAAATATTTCCGTTCTTCCAGCAGGCCCTTTTCATTGAAAAGGAAAAGGTTCAGGTCCGAAATCCGCCCTTCATCGGGATCGAGGGAACGGGCGGCCGGCCCGGTCTGGAGGAGCAGCGGGATTTCCGTCAGGGGCGGTTTTTCGGGCAGCATCCTGTCGCAGGCCCCCAGGGCCAGCAGGACCGGTAGCAGATACTTCTTCATCAGAATCGTTGGGTTTGTGCCTCCATTTCGTTCCAGGGCGCGACCGCGTCCTGGAGCCGGACCTGGTCGCCCGTCGCCGGAATGTCCGGGTCGGCGGTCCCGAAGCGGGTGAGGGTGATGTCGAATACATGGCTTTTCCCGCCTTCCAGCGGATGGACGGGAATGGGATAATAGCAGGTCTCGCCAAGCAGGGTCCCTTCGATGACGAGGCGTGTGAGCGGCGCCCCGAGCGCATCTTCTTCCGAGGGGTTCGGATAGGCGTAGAAGCGAAGGTCCGGGAGTCGGACCTCCTCGCCGACCGGCCCCTCCAGCGTCTGGAAGACCATTTCCGGCTTCCGGAGCGCTGCTGTCCGTTCCGGATCCAGACGGCCGGCGTTCAGCCAGGAGGGCTGGCTTTCCCCGTCCAGGCGGCAGCCGTCGCGGACATGGGTCAGGTAGATGCGGACATGCTCCAGATGCGCCCCGGCGTAGGGACGTGCGTGGAAGTCACAGCAAAGGGAATGGACCCGGATTTCGGCGAGGAGCGGCTCCAGGGTGAGCGTCGTCGCCTGGCCTGCCGTGAACCGGGTCGTTGCGGTCATAACGGGCTGCTCCGGATCCTCTGTCTCCAGGGCGACAACCTTCCCGGAGAAGTTGCGGAAGGACCGGATATCGTCCCAGTTGAAGGATGCCCGGTCGGCATTGGCGACTGCCGCCAGGACCTTCTCTCCGCTGCGGGACCGCCCTTCCCAGCGCTCGGGAATGGCTTCCACGTGTTCATAGGCATCCAGCCGGCCGGGTTCCTCCGCCTCGAAAAAGAACAAGTCCAGTCCTTCTGCCTGCGCCGTTTCCGCGCGCGACCCGATCCGGACAGGGGTCCGGACGCCGTCGCGCGGCGGAGCATCAGGGAAGAAGCAGGCCGGCGCGACTTGCGAAAGCAGCAAGATCAGGCATACAGAACGTATGGGTTGAAGCAGAGAATTTTCATAGCCGGTCAGGTGAAGCCGGCCTTTTCTTCCCGTATGGATGGAGGCGTCGTGCATGGGGCTGCGAGGTTGTGGTCCGCTGCAAAACTACGCTTTTCGCGCCGCCTCCCGGCCGGCTGGACGGGAAGAAACGTCATTTTTTTCTGTTTTTTTCCTTTTTTTACGTTTGAATGGGTATTTTTGCAGGAAATAATTTGAATGGTCTTTTTTTTTCGATGAAGATTTCTCGTAAGATCCGCAATTTCTTCCGGCCGAAGCGGGACCTGGTCCCCATTTTTACCCAGCAGGCCGCCTTCCTCTGCCAGAGCGCCGATGCGCTCGGCAATATGCTCGATGCGTCCGATCCGTCCGAATGGCACCGTTTCGAAAAGGAGATCAAGGCCTGCGAAGTCCAGGGCGACGCCCTGCTGACCGAGTTCCAGGAGCAGATCACCGGCCGCCTGATGGGCTCCATCAACCGCCTGGACCTCCAGACCATCGCGATGTCCGTCGATGACTGTCTGGATGTCCTGAAGGATGCCTCGAAGGCCGTTACCATCTATCATCCGAAGAAAATCGACGGCCAGCTCCGCGAGCTGGTCCAGCTGATGGGCGAGGAGACCCGCGCCATCCGGGAACTCCTCCCGATGTTATGGGATATCCGCCACAAATCCTCCGCGATCATCCTCCAGTGCGAACGGGTGACCGAACTCGAGCACACGGCCGACGAAGTCTATGAAGAATACGTCGGCTACATCTTCGAGCACGAGCCGGACCTCCGCGAGATGACCAAATACAAGAACCTCGCGGAAATTTTCGAGAAAGCGACCGACAGCGGCAAGCGGGTGACCGACAACGTCCGCAAGCTCCTCCTCCAGTTCCATCTGGATTAGGCGCGGACCAAGACGCAGAAAGCGGAGGGAGCCAAGAGAGCGGAGAAAACGAAGGAACAGGGTTCGAACCGAATTTTTCTGAGGTTTGAACCCTGTTCCGTAGTGTCGGAGCATGTGGGGGACTGCCTACGCGCCGAAGTTGTCGAAGAGGATGCTTTCCGGCGGGACGCCGAGGCTGTCCAGCAGGTCGCAGACGCACTTGGTCATCATGGGCGGACCGCACATGAAGTACTTGATGTCCTCGGGGGCCTCGTGGTTCTTGAGATAGGTCTCGTTCATCACGTTGTGGACGAAGCCCGGGGTGTACTTCACGCCGGCTGCATCGGCGGCCGGGTCCGGACGGTCGAGGGCCAGGTGGAAATGGAAGTTCGGGAACTCCTGCTCGATCTCCGCGAAGTCTTCGAGGTAGAAGGCCTCGACGAGGGCGCGGGCGCCGTAGAAGAAATGGACTTCCTTCTTGGTCCGCAAGGTCTTGAACAGGTGCATGATGTGGCTGCGGAGCGGGGCCATGCCGGCGCCGCCGCCGACGAAGATGTATTCCTGGCTGTCCGGATCGTCCTTCGGGAGGAGGAACTCGCCGTACGGGCCGCTGATCATCACCTTGTCGCCCGGCTTGCGGGAGAAGACATAGGTCGAGGCGATGCCCGGAGGAACGCCGGGGACGAACTTGAAGACGCCCTTCGGCTGGGTCCTGTCAAACGGCGGGGTCGCGATGCGCACGTTCAGCTTGATCAGGTCTTTCTCGGCCGGATACGAGGCCATCGAGTAGGCCCGGATGGTCGGTACGGTGTTCTTGAACTTCAGGCCGGTGATGCCGTATTTGTCCCAGTCGCCCTTGTAGATGTCGGCCACGCCCATGTCGGAGAAGTCGGCTTCGTATTCGGGGATGTCGATCTGGATGTACTCGCCGCTCTTGAAGTCAATGTGTTCGCCTTCGGGGAGCCGGACGGTGAATTCCTTGATGAAGGTGGCGACGTTCTCGTTGGAAATGACCTCGCATTCGAGTTTCTTGACGCTCAGGGCGCTTTCCGGAACGGCGATTTCAAGGTTGTCCTTGACTTTGACCTGGCAGCCGAGGCGCCAGCCTTCCTTGATCTGCCGGCGGGAGAAGAAGCCCGTTTCGGTCGGGAGGATGGTGCCGCCGCCCGCGAGGACCTGGAGCTTGCACTGGCCGCAGTTGGCCTTGCCGCCACAGGCGGAGGGGAGGAAGATGCCCTGGTCGGCCAGGGTGTGCATCAGGTCGCCGCCGGGGGTGACGTCCAGTTCCTTGGAACCGCCGTTGATGGAGATCTTGACGGAGCCGGACGGGGTGACCGCCGCCTTGATGACCAGCAGAAGGGCCACCAGGAGGAGCGTTACAGCGACGATGACTGCGATGGAAGCGAAAATTGTATTGCCCATAGTCCGTTCCTCCTACAATGAAATGCCCATGAAGGTCATGAAGGCGATGCCCATCAGACCGACGGTGATGAAGGTGATGCCGAGGCCCTTGAGGGCTTTCGGGACGTTGCTGTAGGCCATCTTTTCGCGGATGGCGGCGAGGCTGACGATCGCGAGGAACCAGCCGAGGCCGCTGCCGAGCGCATAGACGGTCGCTTCGCCGAGGTTGACGAAATCCTTCTGCTGCATGAACAGGGAGCCGCCGAGGATGGCGCAGTTCACGGCGATCAGCGGTAGGAAGATGCCGAGCGAGGAGTACAGGGACGGGCTGAACTTTTCAACGACCATTTCGACAATCTGCACGATGGCGGCGATGACGGCGATGAAGATGATGAAGCTGAGGAAACTCAGGTCCACCCCTTCGATGAGCGCGTCGGGCGCGAGGACGTACCGGTTGAGGAGGTAGTTGATCGGCAGGGTCACCAGGAGGACGAAGATCACCGCGAGGCCCAGGCCGGCCGCCGTCTTCACATTCTTCGATACCGCCAGGAACGAACACATTCCCAGGAAGTATGCGAAGATCATATTGTCCACGAAGATGGACTTGACGAATAAGCTTAAATATTCCATAGGGCGTCGGGTTTACTATTCCTGCAGGTCTTTCTGGATCGACCGCTGGACCCACACGATGCATCCCAGGAGGATGAGCGCGAAGGGCGGGAGGATCACGAGGTTGTTGGGGACATAGCCCATCCAGTTCAGGATGTCCACGCCGAAGAGCGTGCCGCTTCCGAGCAGTTCCCGGAAGAAGGCGACGATGAGAAGGATCAGTCCGTAGCCGGCGCCGTTGGCGATGCCGTCGAGGAAGGAAGGCCACGGCTTGTTGCCGAGGGCGAACGCCTCGATGCGGCCCATGACGATGCAGTTCGTGATGATCAGGCCGATATAGACGCTCAGCTGCTTGTCGATGGCGTAGGTCGCCTCGAAGGACTTCAGGATCTGGTCCACGAGGATGACCATCATCGCGACGACCACGAGCTGGACGATGATGCGCACCCGGCCCGGAATCGTGTTCCGGAGCAGGGAGAGGATGAGACTGGAGATGCCGCAGACCACGATGACGGAGAGGGCCATGACCAGCGCACCTTTCAGGGTGACGGTGACCGCCAGGGAGGAGCAGATGCCCAGCACCAGGACGGTGATCGGGTTCCCCTTGAAAATGGGGTTCAGAAGGGTTTCTTTCAATTTAGCATTCATGGCTTATTCCTCCGCAGCGATTTGAGGGTTGCAAGGGTGTCCGCAGGGTTTGCCGCCGCAGCGCGGGGCACACGTGCTGTCGCAGGCGGGCTTGGCGCAGGCGCTGTCGCACAGTGCTTTGGCGCAGGTGCTGTCGCAGGGGGCCTTGACACAGGTGCTGTCGCAGCAGGCGTTTTCGCAGCAGGCCTCCGCGGGCGCGGCGCCCTGGAAGAAGCGGGCGTAGGCCGAGAACCAGGTGTTGATCGCCTGTTCCAGGCCCTGGGAGGTCATCGTGGCGCCCGTGATGGCGTCGATCCGGTTGTCGACGACCTCGGTGCCGTCGGCGTTCTTCGGGGAGCCGCCCTTGACGATGGCGAAGACCGGGCTCTCGCCGAAGGCCGCCCGCTCGCCCTGGAATTCCGCCTGGAAGGCGGGATCGTCCTTGATCCGGGCGCCGAGGCCGGCGGTTTCGGATTCATGGTCGAAGTAGGCGCCCTTGATGACGTTGCTGTCCTTTTCAAAGGCGATGTAGCCCCAGACCGGGCCCCAGAGGCCGGCGCCGTAAACCGGGACGACGGTGGTGCCGTCCTTGAAGACGAAGACCGGGAGCTCAGCCGCGCCCGTGGCGTTCTGGCCGCCCTTGATGTTGTAGTTCTGGCGCTTCAGTTCCTTCGGGGAACAGACCTTGTCGAGCGGAAGGTCGGCGACCCTCTCGCCCTCGGCGTTGACGGTGTAGGCCTCCGCGATTTCCGCGGCGTACTTCTCGAGGACGGCGGCATTGCCCATCTTCTGGAAGTCGGCCTTCGTGCCGAACTGCGCGGCGGTCATCATCTGGGAGATGGTATCGGCCTTCTCATTGGCCTCCTGGCGCCCCTTGAGGGACTGGGAGACGAAGGCGAGGACCGCGGCCACCACGACCACGATGAGGGTCGTGTAAATGACTGTATATAAATTGTTGTTCGTATTCATGGCGCGTGTCCTTTAGGCGTTTTGGATGCGCTTTTCGCGGCGCTTGACGGCGCTCGTGACGACGCAGTGGTCGATCAGTGGGGCGAAAGTGTTCATCAGCAGGATGGCGAGCATCATGCCTTCGGCGTAGCCCGGGTTCCAGAGGCGGACGACGACGGCGAGGGCACCCACGAGGAAACCGTAGATCCACTTGCCGCACTCGGTCTGCGCGGAGGTGACGGGGTCGGTGGCCATGAAGACCGTGCCGAAGAGGAAGCCGCCCATGACGAGCTGGTAGTAGGCCGGGAGCTCCGTCGCACCGCCGAGGTGGCCGAGCCAGCCGACCAGGAGGCCGCCGGCGATGGAGGAGACCATGATCTTCCAGCTGGCGACGCCGGTCCAGACGAGGATCAGCGCGCCGATGAGGATGGCGATCACGGAGGTCTCGCCCACGGAGCCGGGGATCAGGCCGCCGAAGAGCGTGCAGAAGGAGTAGCCGGCGTCGGAGAGGGCCTGCATCCCGTCATGGGCGACGGCGAGCGGGGTGGCGCCGGTGAAGGCGTCGACCGCGGCCATGTCCCTGGGGATATGGACCCAGCACGAAGAGCCGGACATCGAGGACGGATAGGCGAAGAACAGGAAGGCGCGGGCCAGGAGGGCCGGGTTCCAGATGTTCATGCCGGTGCCGCCGAAGACCTCCTTGCCGAAGAGGACGGCGAAGGCGACGGCGAGGGCGAGCATCCACAGCGGGACGTCCACCGGGACGATGAGCGGGATGAGGAAGCCGGAAACGAGGTAGCCCTCGTTGACTTCCTCGCCGCGGATCTGCGCGGAAGCGAATTCAATGCCGAGGCCGACCAGGTAGGAGACCACGAACAGCGGGAGGACCCGCAGGAATCCATACCAGAACATCTGCCAGAAGCCCCAGTCGGCACCCGTGGCGAGTGCGCTCTGGTAGCCGACGTTGTACATGCCGAAGAGGGCGGCGGGGACCAGGGCGATGACCACCATGATCATCACGCGCTTGAGGTCGATGCCGTCCCGGACGTGGGCGCCCTTCGCGGTCACGGTGCCGGGAACGCGGAGGAAGGTATCGAATGCATCGATGGTAGAATGAAGCCAGTACAGCTTGCCGCCTTTCTCGAAGGGGCCGGGTTTCTTTTCGTCTGCCATAGCTTATGCCATTTCTTTGATCATCAGGTCGATGCCCTGCTGGATCATGGCCTGGATGTCGTTCTTGGAGGGATCAACGTAGTCGCAGAGGGCCAGGTCCTCCGGAAGGACCTCGTAGATGCCGAACTGCTCCATCTTCTCGATGTCGCCCGCGAGGCAGGCCTTGATGAGGTAGATGGGGAAAATGTCCATCGGGGTGACGTCTTCGAAACACTTGGTCTCGACGAAGGCGCGCGGGCCGCCGTGGACGTTGGTGTCCATGTCGTACTGCTTGCGCGGCGTCAGCCAGGAGAAGTAGCACCAGGAGGTGCTGTGGACTTTCGGGCGGAAAGGCTTGGCCCAGCCGAGGATCTCGCGCTCGCGGCCTTCCCGGATGAGGGTGAGCTGGTTGTCGAAGAAGCCGAGGTAGCCGTCCTTGCCGAGGATTTCGCCGGTGAGGACGTCGCCGCCGATGACGCGGACATCGCCTTCGGTTTCGGTGAGGGCGCTGACCGGTGTTCCCGGAAGTGCTTCAACGTAAGCGGGTTCGCTGGCGGCAGGGCCGGTGATGGCGACCTTGCGGGTCAGGTCGAGCTTGCCGGTGCGGACCAGGTGGCCGATGGCGGCGACCAGCAGCGGGGAGACCGTCCAGATGGTTTCGCCTTTGCGGATCGGGGAGATGTGGCTGATCTGGACGCCGACGTTGCCGGCCGGATGGGGACCGCTGACGGCGTGGAGGATGACCTTGTCCAGTTTGGCAAACGGGGTGCGGGCTTCGGCCGCCTGGCTGATGGCGAGGTGGATGCCGCCGTCCGTCAGTTTGGACAGGGCGATGAGGCCTTCCTGGATGTCAACCATGCGGTCGCCGAGGACGAAATCGGTGTCGGGGGCGAGCGGGGCCGAGTTGAAGGCGGAGATGAAGATGGCCTTCGGCTTCAGGGAAGGATCGGCCATGATGCCGTAGGGACGCTGGATGAGCGCTCCCCAGAGACCGCTCCGGAGCAGGAGGTCCTTGACCTCCCCGGCGGACAGGGAAGCGGCGTCGGCCGCACCGAAATCGACGGAGGCCTGGGCGGCATCCGCCTGGATGAGCACGGCGAGCAGCTTCCGCTTCTCACCCCGGACGACCTCCTGCACCGTCCCGCTGACGGGGGAGGTGAAGAGGATCTCCGGGTTCTGCTTGTCGGCGAGGACCGGGGAACCGGCGAGGACGCGGTCGCCTTCCTTCACCAGGAGCCTCGGGACGAGGCCCCTGAAGTCGGTCGGCTTGACTGCGACGATGCCCGGAACAACGGTCTTGACGACTTTCTGGGCCGCGGCACCCTTGATCGGGATGTCCAGTCCTTTTTTCAGAGAAATGTTGTTCGACATTATAAAATGAGTTATTTGTAATTCGCTCAAAACGCGGTGCGAAGTTACGAAAAAAAACGCTAAATTCGTGGCAAATAATGAAGGAAGAATGAGTACAATTTTCGAAGAACTCAACAGCGAGCAGCGGGCGGCTGTCGAGTGTGTGGACGGACCGGTACTTATCGTGGCGGGGGCGGGGTCCGGAAAAACCCGGGTGCTGACGTCCCGGATCGCATATACGGTCGAAAAGGGGGTGGACCCTTCCCGTATCCTGGCATTGACATTCACCAAGAAGGCGGCTGCCGAGATGAAGGAGCGGATCGCCGCGATGGTCGGCGCGCGGAAGGCCCGCCGGCTGTATATGGGGACCTTCCATTCCGTCTTCATCCGCTTCCTCCGCGAGTTCGCCGACCGGATCGGCTATCCATCTTCCTTCACCATCTACGACACGTCGGATTCCCAGAGCGCCATCAAGGCCTGTATCAAGCAGTTGAACCTGGATGACAAGGTCTATAAGCCGAAGGAGGTGCTCTCCCGCATCTCCATGGCGAAGAACAACCTGGTCACGGCGGCGGCCTATGCCGCCAACCAGACGGCCCTGATGAACGACCGCGCCGCGAAGAAGCCGGAAATCCATTCGATCTACCGGCTTTACGCCCAGATGTGCCGCCAGTCCGGGGTCATGGACTTCGACGACATCCTCCTGAACATGAACATCCTGCTCCGCGACCACCCCGATGCGCTCCTGTCCATCGCGGACCGCTTCGACTACATCCTCGTGGACGAGTACCAGGACACGAACTTCTCCCAGTACCTGATCCTAAAGAAGCTCAGCCAGTCCCGGCGGAACATCTGCGTGGTCGGGGACGACTCGCAGTCCATCTACGCCTTCCGCGGTGCCCGGATCGAGAACATCCTGAATTTCAAGAAGGACTTCCCGGAGGCGAAAACCTTCCGGCTGGAGCGGAATTACCGTTCCACCCGCGTCATCGTGAATGCGGCCAACTCGCTGATTGCCAAGAATGAAGCGCGTATTCCGAAGAACTGCGTCTCGGTCGGGGAGGAGGGCGAGAAGATCCGCCTGATCCGCGCCTATACCGAGTCTGAGGAGGCGCTCCTGATTGCCTCTTCCATCATCTCCCGCATGCAGTCGGACCATGCGGAATACCAGGATTTTGCCATCCTATACAGGACGAATTCCCAGTCGCGCGCCCTCGAGGAGGCCCTCCGGAAACGGAACCTGCCGTACCTGATCTACTCCGGGAACTCGTTCTTCGAGCGGGCCGAGGTCAAGGACATGATGGCCTATCTCAAACTGGCGGTCAATGTCCATGACGACGAGTCCTTCAAGCGCATCGTGAACAAACCCGCCCGCGGCATCGGGGATACGTCCATGAACGCCCTTATCGAGGCGGCGAGAAAGGAAGGAACATCCTTGTACAGAGCGGCTTCCCTGGACCTTGCGCCGTACGGGCTCCGCCCGGCGGCCATCAACAAGATCCGCGATTTCTGCCAGATGATCGAGCGGCATGCCGTCCGGGCGCAGACCGAGAGCGCCTCTTCCGTCGCGGCTTCCCTGTCCTCGGAATCCGGCCTCTACCGCTTTTATAAGGAAGACATGTCCATCGAGGGACAGTCCCGTGCGGCGAATGTGGAGGAGCTCCTCAACAGCGTGTCCGGTTTCTGCGAGGACCGGCAGGGGGAATATGTCAACGGGATGATCGAGGACGGGACCTATACCTCTCCGGACGAGGTTCCTCCGGAGGAGATCCCGGTCGTCCTGCTGGGGGATTTCCTGGAGGACATCTCGCTGCTGAGCGCCGTCGATGTGCCCGAGGAGGAAGGGGGGAGCAACCGGATCGCCCTGATGACCGCCCATTCCGCCAAGGGCCTGGAATTTCCGTATGTCTATGTGTCCGGCATGGAGGAGAACCTGTTTCCATCCGGCGGGAACCTCTTGTCGGAGAATGATTTGGAAGAAGAACGCCGGCTCTTTTACGTGGCATTGACCCGGGCGGAGAAGGCGGTCGCCCTGACTTTCGCCACCACCCGCATGCGCAATGGAAAGCACGAGTCCAATGCCCCGAGCCGCTTCCTCCGGGAGATTGCGCCGCAGTATATCGCCAACCCGCTCCGCAAGGAGGAGATGCATGCCCACTCCATTGAGGAGGACGACGAGCCCGGCTTCCGTTTCGGCTCGGGCGGTGGCTTCCGGCGCTTCGGTTCCGGCCAGTCCGACGCCCGGGGCAAGGAACCGTTTGTCCGCAGTGCCGTCAGTCCGTCCCGCCATCCCGTCGGGGCTGTCTCCGGTGCTCCTGTCCGTGTTTCGCGGCAGACGCCGCCTCCGGCTCCTTCCGCTTCGGTCAGCCGGGAGGCGCTGAAGAACCGGCCGCTGCCTCCGAAGATCCCCGATGCGGATTTCATTCCCGATACCATGGACAAGTTTTCCGTCGGAGACCGCATCGAACACAACCGTTTCGGTTTCGGCCGGGTCCTCGAGATATCCGGGCGGGTCCCGGAATTGAAGGCGAAAATTGCCTTCGACCGGTATGGCGAGAAAATTTTATTACTTAAATATGCGAAAATTCGGCTAGTTCCGCTTGGATAATAAAATTTTTTCGTATATTTGTCCCGAAGTTTTTCATAGTTTAAGTTTAGGTTAAGTAGCAAGCCGGTCGCAGGGATGCAACCGGCTTGTGAAATTTTTGCAGATTCCAATCTTTTCACCTATCTTTGCAAAACCAAAGCGGAATTAGCTCAGTTGGTAGAGCGTTGGCTTCCCAAGCCGAAGGTCGCGAGTTCGAGACTCGTATTCCGCTCCAGACAGCGAAGCAGCCCCGAAGCCGGTCCGGCTCCGGGGCTGCTCTTTTCCCTGGCCGTTACCGCAAGGACACGGCATTGATATCGTCGCTGATCCGGGAAAGTGCCTCCGCAATCTTCTTCATCGTTTTTTCGCCCGGGAAGGATGCTCCGGATTTATAGGCCCTCATCTTGCTTTCATTGATGCCGGCGAATCGGGCGAATTTGCTGACATTAAAAAAAACAAAGTGGTTGAACAGGGACGGGATATCATAATGGTATTCAATATCAATATGTTCAAAGCTTTCGGCACCGGTCGCCTCAATGGCCTCACGGATGCTTTCGACGAAGTCCTCCCTGGCTTCTTCCACGCTGTCTCCGAACCCGCCGAAATAGTGGTTTTGCAGATGGGCATCGGAATAAACGGAATACAAACCGTCATTCCCTTTTTCGATAATCGCAACAACTTTCATCATCTTGTTCTGTTCCTTTACGGCAGAAGAACGACCCCTGCCTGTTTCAAAATACTGTTCAGGGTTCCGTTGGGAATTTCCTTGCTCCCGTGTCTTGGTACCGGAAATGTGGCTCCCGTAAGGGGGGAGTACCACAGGTCGTGTCTCTTGCCGTTTCCGACGCAATAACACCCCTTTTCCCTCAAGAGTCTGGTCAGTTCATTGATTCTCATGACCCCTGAATCGGCAGTATGTGAAAGATCCCGTTGCGAAAGTAGCGAATTTGTTGCTATTCTGCAAATATTTCTCCATGGGGCCGGACTATTTCAGCACATACTCCGTGACATTCTTGATGCCGGGGATGCCGAAGTAGGCTTCGACGATGCTGCCTTTCAGATAGACGCGGGAGCCGACCAGGTCCGGATGGTCTACGAGGTTGAGCCCGTCGCGGACGGCTCCGGCCTTGAGTTCCACCGAGAGGCAGGCGGATTTGTCGGTGACAGAGGAGCGGGTGGCGATGGCGAGGTGGGAGTTTTTCGTGAACACCGGCCCCGTGTTCATCCTGGAGCCGGTGGCGGTCAGGTCGCCGCCGACGATGTAACCGTAAACCCAGACATTGTCCTCGCCGACGGAGGATTTCGCCTGCTGGACGCTGAGCGCATGGGAGATGTCGGCGCCGGAGTCCCCGCTGCCGGTCCCGCCGCCTTCCTGCGGGCCGTCGATGGTAAAGGATTCGTCCTTCCAGGTCTTCGTCGTATCGACGGAGATGGTCAGTCCGCCGGCCCCGACAGCCCCTTCCGCGGGCGCGGAAATATGGAGGGTCAGGATCTCCTGGGCGGCAAGGGTCCGCGTGAGCAGCGGCCGGTCCGTCCCGTCCTCGCTGAGGATGAGCGAGATGCTGCCGGGTTTGAAGTAGGCGATGCGCTTTTCCGAGAAGCCGTACATCAGCTTGCCTTCCGCGGATTTCAGGAAGAGGGTCCCGCGCGGGTGGCTCGAAAGGAATTCGGTGCCGATGCGCAGGCGGACGCCCGCGTTCAGGAGCGTGCAGCGGAGGCCGGCGCGGGCCTTCTGCCCGCTCTTGACGACGACGACCCGGGTGTCGCCGTATTGCGGCCGGGCGAAGGCGGGGGCGGTGAATTCTTCCGAGACGACGTCGAGGATGTAGCTGCCGGCCTCGACGGCGAGGCTGGCGGGGGAATGGCCGTAGGGGCCGTTGTAGAGGACTTTTCCGCCTGCATCCGAGATGGTCAGGAGGAAATCGTTCGTGTCCGGGATTTCGGACAGGGAACGGGTCAGCAGTTCGGTTTCCTTGTCGAAGGACCATTGCAGGCGGGTTTCTCCGTCGTCGGTCCGGAAATCGTCGCAGGCCCAGAGCAGGCCGGCGAGGGGGAGCAGGAAGAGCAGGTTTCGCATAGATGGCAGGGGCGGGACGCTTGTGCCCGCCGGGGCAAAGATAGGCCGCGATCCGGCGGAAAAAGGTCGGAAACGGAAAAACTTTTTCCGCAAAAACGCCGGTTTTAATCTTTTTTGCGATTTCAGGCCGAAAATGACTAACTTCGCGGGAGCATGAAAACAATGACAATGAAACGAATCCTCTTCTCCGCGGCCGCCGTCCTCCTGCTGGCCGCCGCATCCTGCTCCCGTTATGAAACCGTCGCCGGCGATCCGCTCGAAGCCCGGATCTGCACGCTGGACAACGGCCTGAAGATATACATGACCGTCAACCGCGACGAGCCCCGGATCCAGACCTACATCGCCGTCCGGGTCGGCGGAAAGGACGATCCGTCCGACAATACCGGCCTTGCCCACTACCTGGAACACATGATGTTCAAGGGAACGCAGCAGTTCGGGACGTCCGACTATGCGGCCGAACAGCCGATGCTCGCGGAAATCGACTCGCTCTTCGAGGTATACCGGACCCTGACGGATCCGCAGGAGCGCCTCGCGCTCTATCACCGGATCGACTCGGTCAGCTATGAGGCCTCGAAACTGGCCATCCCGAACGAATACGACAAGCTGATGTCCCTGATCGGCTCCGAGGGCAGCAATGCCTACACCTCGAACGACGTCACCTGCTATGTGGAGGAGATCCCTTCGAACCAGGTCGAGAACTGGGCCCGCATCGAGGCCGACCGCTTCAAGAACTGCGTCTTCCGCGGTTTCCATACGGAGCTGGAGGCGGTCTATGAAGAGAAGAACATGGGCCTTTCCGACGACAGCGAGAAAATGATCGATGCCGTCGATTCGATGCTTTTCCTCCGCCATCCCTATGGGACCCAGACGGTGATCGGGACCCAGGACCACCTCAAGAACCCTTCCCTCAGGACCATCCGCTCCCACAAGGACACCTGGTACGTCCCGAACAACACGGCCATCTGCCTGTCCGGCGACTTCGATCCCGACGAGATGGTCCGGATCATCAAGAAGTACTTCGGTGACTGGCAGCCCAATCCGCAGCTGCCCGTGCGGACGGTTGCGGTGGAAGACCCCATCACCGAACCCCGTGTCAAGGATGTCTATGGCAATGAATCCGAGTTCATGATGCTGGCCTGGCGCACCCCCGGCGCCGCCTCCCGGGAAAGTGAGCTTTCCGAGGTCGCGGCCTCCGTCCTGTACAATGGCATGGCCGGCCTGATAGACCTCGACGTCGTCCAGGAGCAGAAAGTGCTCGGGACCTACGTATTCCCTTATAACAGAGTTGATTACGGGATGTTCCTCCTGGAAGGTCTCGCCAAGGAGGGGCAGGACCTCAAGGAAGTGAAGGATATCCTCCTTGCCGAGGTCGCGAAACTCCGGGAAGGCGCGTTCAGCGACAGCCTGGTGACCGCCGTGGTCAACAATTACAAGCTGGAGCAGATGCAGCGCCTCGAACGCAACCGGGACCGGGCCGACATGTTCGTCGATGCCTTCGTCAACGGGACCTCCTGGAAGGAAGAGACCGGCCGGCTGGCCCGGATGGAGAAGGTGACGAAGGACGATGTCGTCGCCTGGGCGCAGAAGTACCTGGGCCCGGAGAACTATGTCGTGGCCTACAAGCACATCGGCGTGGATCCTTCCATCAAGAAGATCGATGCCCCGAAGATTACCCCGATCGTGACCAACCGTGACAAGCAAAGCGCTTTCCTGCAGGAGATTGCTTCTTCCGAGCCTGCGCCTGTCGAACCGGTCTTCGTGGATTTTTCCAAGGACCTTTCCGTCCTGGAAGCCGGCGGCCTCGACCTGCTCTACAAGAAGAATGAGAAGAACGACATCGCCTCGGTGAGTTTCCGCTATGACCGCGGCAGCGACAACGACCCGCTGCTCGGGATCGTTTCGGATTACATCACGTACCTCGGCACGCCTTCGCGTACCCCGCAGGAATTCGCCACGCAGATGTATGACCTCGCCTGCAACTTCAGCCTCTCCGTCTACGGGAACACCACAACCGTCTCCGTCTCCGGTCTTTCCGAGAATCTCGGCGCTGCCCTCGATATCGTCGAGGACCTGCTCGCGAACGCGACGCCGGACGAGGCCGTCCTCGCCGAACTGAAGTCCGACCTGGTACGCGCCCGGACGGATGCGAAGATGAACCAGCGCGCCTGCAGCAACGCGCTCCAGACCTATTTGGTGTACGGGGGAGATTATATCGCCCGCAAGACGGTCAAGACGCCTGCCCTGCTGGCGCTTTCCTCCGACGAGATCCTCGCCTCGCTGAAGGACCTGCTGGGCAAGCGGCATACCATCCTGTATTATGGCCCCGCTTCCGTCGAGGAGGTCCAGTCGATGCTGGAAGCGCATCATCCGGTGCCCGGGAACCCGGAGCCGCTGGTCAAGACCTATGCGGAACAATGCCTGACTCCGGCGGTCCAGGTCTTCCATGCCCAGTATGACGCCCGCCAGTTCAATTACGTGCAGTATTCCGACCGCGGCGAGCTGTTCGACATGGCGGAAACGCCGCTCATCGAACTGTTCAATGAATACTACGGCGGCGGCATGAACGCCATCGTTTTCCAGGAGATGCGGGAGTCCCGCGCCCTGGCTTACGGTGCCGGCGCCTGGCTGTCCGCCCCCCGCCATCTCGGCGACACCTATTCCTTCCGCGCCTACATCGCCTCGCAGAACGACAAACTCCGCCAGGCGGTCGAGGCCTTTGACGAGATCATCAACGTCATGCCGGAAGCGCCTGAGAATCTTGAAATTGCAAAGACGGCCATCCTCTCGAAGCTGCGCACCCAGCGGACGATCGGCCAGTCGGTCCTCTACAGCTACCTCTCCGCGAAGGAGCTCGGCCTGGACGAGCCGCTCGACAAACTCATTTTCGAGCGGGTCGGCGACCTGACGATGGACGATCTCCGCGCCACCCATGCGAAGTGGATCAAGGACCGCGTCTATCATTACGCCATTCTCGGGGACGCCGGGGACATGGACATGGCCTTTCTCCGGACCCTCGGTCCCGTGAAGGAGGTTTCGCTGGAAGAAATATTCGGATATTGATGGAAAACACATCGGCGGAAAGGATCCGGGAACTGGTGGAAAGGCAGCGGGCATTCTTCGCTGCCGGCACGACGCGTGACGTAAAATGGCGCATCGCCCGGCTCAAGGCCATGAAGGCCGGACTCGAGAAATGGGAAAAAGCCCTTTGCAACGCCCTCTGGACCGATCTTCACAAGTGCTATGAGGAAGCGTACATGACGGAAATCGGCCTCGTGTACGGCGAGATCGGGGAGGCCATCCGCAAAACGGCCGTGTGGGCCCGGCGAAAGAGAAAGCGCACACCGCTGACCGGCGTGCCTTCCAGCAGCTACATCGTCCGCGAGCCGCTGGGCTGCACCCTTATCATGAGCCCCTGGAACTATCCCGTGCAGCTGTTGCTGAACCCGCTGGTCGGTGCCATTTCGGCGGGCTGCACCGCCATCCTGAAACCCTCTCCCTACGTGCCGCATGTTTCCGCAGCCCTGGAGGGGATGATCGCAGATACCTTCCCGGAGGATTATGTGGCCCTGGTCCAGGGCAACCGCGTCGTGAACGGGGAACTGTTCAAGCACCGCTATGACCTGGTTTTCCTGACGGGCAGTCCGTCCCTGGGCCGCATCGCCATGGAGGCCCAGGCCAAGTACCTGACGCCCATGGTGCTGGAACTCGGCGGCAAAAGTCCCTGCATCGTGGACAGGGACGCCGACCTGACGCTGGCCGCCCGGCGCATCGCCTGGGGCAAATGCCTCAATTCCGGCCAGACCTGCATCGCTCCGGATTACCTTTTCCTCCATGAGGACATCAAGGATGCGTTCATCGCGTCCTTCCGGCGGGAGCTTGCCGGCCTGTATCCCGACGGGACGGAGCAATCCGACAAATTCGTGCACATCGTGAAGGAATCGGCCTTCGACCGCCTTGTGGGCTATCTTTCCGACGGAAAGATCGTTTCGGGCGGCCATTATGACAGGAGCCGGCTCTGGATGGAGCCGACCCTGCTGGAGGACGTTTCCCCGGATGCCCCCGTCATGCAGGAAGAGATCTTCGGCCCCATCTTCCCCATCCTGACCTTCCGGGACCGGAAGGAGGTGGCGGCGTTCGTGAACGCCCGTGAAAAGCCCCTCGCTTTCTATTATTTCGGAAAGGAGGCGGATGCCTGGGACCTCATCGGGCAGACCACCTCCGGCGGCGCCTGCATCAACGACACCATCATGCACATCGCCAACAGCCACATCCCGTTCGGCGGCGTGGGCAATTCCGGGATGGGCAGCTACCACTCCGAGCGCAGTTTCCTCGCCTTTACCCATGAGCGGGCCGTCCTGAAGACCCCGACCTGGATCGACCTGAAGTTCCGCTACATGCCTTACCGGCTGTTCAGCCTGGTGAAGAAGATGCTGGACGTCAGCGCGTAATTATCTTTTCCCGATTATTAATCCTTTCTTTCGCAATACATGAAATGCCCATTTGACATGAAACGGATCTTCTTCTTGACAGCAGCCCTCGCACTGCTTGCCTCCGGCTGCAAAAAGCCGACGCCCGCCATTCCCGTGACCGACATCAGCGTCAGTCCGACAGAAGCTACGATGAAAGAGGGTGGTGACCCCATTCACCTGACCGTCACCGTGTTGCCGGAGAATGCCGATGACAGGACCGTTACCTGGCAAAGCAGCGACACAAAGGTGGCAACCGTGGCCGACGGCACCGTAACGGCCGTTTCTGACGGCACCGCCACCATTACCGCCAGCGCAGGAGGCAAGACGGCAACCTGCCGCATCACCGTCCTGGCCGGGTTCAAGGCCGTGGATATGGGACTCTCCGTGCAATGGGCGAATATGGACCTGGGCGCCGCTGAAGCGGGAGACTACGGTCGTTACTACGCCTGGGGAGAAGTGGAGGCCGACAGGGGCTCCTATGATCAGGACACGTACAAATGGGGTGACTATTCGAGCCTTTCAAAGTATCTTCCCTTTACCTATAATGGAAGGCAGGATGAAAAGGCGCTGCTCGACGAAGAGGATGATGCAGCCCATGCGGAGCTGGGCGGGGAATGGAGGATGCCCACTTCGGAAGAAGTGAGTGAATTGTTCGCCACCCTGGAAGACGGGAACTACAGTTGGAGCGTGACCGAGATAAACGGGCACGTCTGCCGGAAAATAACTTATCTGGTGAATGGCAACAGCATCCTTTTGCCTTTTTCAGGTTATAAATTCAGGAACGCTGCGCCGGAAGCAGGTTCCAGACACGTCAGCTGGGCGGCCGACTGCGTCGCGTCATCGCCCTATATGTCGTACGTGATGAGTTCCTTCCAGTCTGCGACCAGGGCCGGAGACCTGAAAGAAGGAGCGTCAAGCCAATTCCGTTGGTACGCCTGCACCATCCGCCCGGTAAAGGGTGCTCGCAGGATTCCGTTGTCCTCCCTGAGCATCGAAAGCACGGACGTCGCCATTGCTGAGAATGCGACATTTACCCCCAAGGTCAGCATCTGGCCGGACAATGCCGCCGACAAGACGTTGAAATGGGAGAGTGGCGACCCGGAGGTGGCGTCTGTCGATGCGAACGGAACCGTCACTGCGCACAAGAGCGGTTATACCACGATCCAGTGCCGTCACGGCGCACTTTGGTCTTCATTCAACCTGGAGGTCGCCCCGTTCGGATACGGCATTTATGTCAAGAATGAACTGGGGTGGGACAAGATCTGGCTGGTTGCCAGGATCATTGACCATTCTCCCTTCACCGGAACGCCCGGACTGGAGCCCGCCGGCGAACGCGACGGATATCTCTTCTTCCCTTTGGACGTATCGCTGATAGACCAGGAATTACGGTACAAGTTCATCAATGACAAAGGCGGCAGCACGAGCGAGTTCCGCAAGGCGAATTATTCCAAAAAAGTCATTTATCAGACGCTGTCGAAATAAGGTGCCCGGTGCCCCTGGCATCCTGACGCGGCGCTGGAATTGTGAAATAATAACCTGTATCACCGGTGACATTTACCCGGACAGGGCTGCGAAGCAGCAGGCACCGGTGATGCAGGTTATTATTTCTATTACCGGTGGCATTTACCCGGACAGGGCTGCGAAGCAGCAGGCACCGTTGATGCAGGTTATTATTTCTATTACCGGTGACATTTACCCGGACAGGGCTGCGAAGCAGCAGGCACCGGGATGCAGGTTATTATTACTGTTTTACTTAGTAGGGCAGGGGAATATCGCTTGGCCAGACGTGACAGTTGCTGTAGAATGGATCGTGATTGTATTCGTACTCGGTCAGGCTCCTTCTGACAAACCACGGTCCGTCAGGTGTATTGGGCCAGTAGAAGGTAAAAGGATTTCCACCGAGGACTTCATAAACAGCGTTGTTCCGTTTGTTGATGCAGCGAAGATGGATGGAACGGATCTCCCCTGAACGGAAGGATGTTACACCTGCTTCCCCCGATACGGATATGTCATCTTCGTCGCCCTGGTTGTGCGGAATGTCCAATACCTCATGCCGTTCTACATTGGAGCGGTTATAATACTGATAGTTATAGGAAGAAATCCCTCCCAATGCATGGAGGACCAGATTGCCCCAGGGGAGACCGGATACTTCTCCTCCATCCACGTCAACGACCACTGTCCAGTCATCCAGCGTGGGCTTCAGGGACTTGGCCTGGTACTGCACACCTGTGACCTGATGCAGGATTCCATGCCCGGCAATACCGATGAATGGAATGGGTGTGTTGTCCCCATATCCTTCCTGACATGCCAGGAAATAGTAGCCGGAACCGTCTGCATACCTGTAATTCTGCTGACTTACCCCGTTTCCGACAAGGGAGATGGCGGCATTCTTGTCAATGACGGGCTGCAGGTATCTTTCCCAGAGGGGATCGAATTCCGGGGAAGGGATCAGGTCGTCCCATTTTTTGGTAAAATAGCCACCAAGGGTCGCTACGTACGGCGCAAAGGACATTTCCGGCTGCAGGAACATTTTCTTGACTTGATAGACATTCTTCTCGATCGTCTCAACGCCGCCTGTAAGCCCGAACTTAAGCGTGAAATCGACGTACATCCCGGCACGGAATACCCTGAATAGGGAAATGGTGGGAATCAACGTAACGGTTCCCTTTGCATAGAGCGTACCCGTCAGCGAGAAATCCACTTCGGGATTGAACCCCTCATCTTTTGCGGGGGTGGCTTCCTCGTGGCGGAACCTGAAGCCGTCTCCGTCCGTATAGGTAAGGCCGTACGTTCCCATGTCGTATGTATAATTGACGGAAGTGGAGAACTTGACTTCGCCGCCAATGCCGATTCCGGCCCGGATCTCAACCTCGGGCGTAAGGACGACACCCGGGGCAATGGGAATTCCCGGGACGAAATAGAGGGTGATCAGATGAACGGTTTTATCCTTTGAGGCGGAACCGGTCAATGTGTAGGATGCCGCAAAATTCACTTTGGGGTTGAGTGAGACATGTACCCACTGAAGTTCTCCTTCTTCAATGCTAAGTCCGGCACGGATGCCGACGGAAACGTTGAGCCCCATGGAACCTTCCACATTGTCGGACTTGCATTCAATCTTCAGGGTCGGTGTCGACAGCGTTGTCCCTGCCTTTATCACGGCCCTCGTCAGGGCCTCCTCGACGACTTCATCCGAAAGCATGATCTGTCCGCTGGGGGAGACCGAGTAAGGTACGGACTCGCCATCCGAGTTTACGATTTCGCTCAGATAGCTGGACAGGTCCAGTTCCTCACCGCCCCCTTCCACGGAGTTTCCTTCCGCATCATAGATCTTGCTTCCGAAATTCAGGTGCTTGTAGGCCCCGGCGAAGTCGGTCGTCATCCGCAGGTCGATGCGGCTGTGGTTTTCATCGCCAAAAGGCGTCTGGATCGCCGTAATCTTATAGACACCGCCCTCGGGCAAATCGTCCGATGTGTCGAAAACAAAGTAATCGCCTTTTTTGAATCCCAGTTCATTGGGCACCATCATGTTGAACCAGGGTGCTTTGATGACTTCCCTGTTGTAAGCCACCGTTCCTCCGTCTTCATTGATGACGAAATCCTCTCCTTTTTCGATGACCGTCATCTTCCGAAGCAGCTCGGGAGTCATCATATGGGCATTGTCGGACAGCACCGCGGCATCCTTTCCGGCCACATAGTCCCGGTTGGAGATGTCGCCGATCGGATAGATGACGCCGCGGTTGAAGGAAGCGCCGCGGGTGGTGCCGGCGGTGCGGCTCATGCGCTCTCCCTCTTTGGTCACGAAAGTAATCTCTATTCCCTGCGGATACTGGCGGGCGGGGATAATGAAATAAAACAGGCCCATAACCCCCTGCTCAAGCGTCACCCCCTCTTCCCCGCAGTCCAGGGTGAGGACAGCCGGACCCCCGCTCACCTGCGAGGCATAATTATTTGAAGGATCTATGGTTATGCTTCCGGAAAGCGCCCCTCCGGACAGGTCGCGCAGGGTAACGGAACGGATAATGGTGGTTTCGTCAAACGCCTGGCCGATCTTCAGGACAGCCATGACATTGCTGAATGCGATGCCGGAGGAGGCCGTGCCCGTACCGGCCATCAGGCTCACTGCCGGGTCCGGCTGGGAAACGCCCCTTGCAAGGATATAATGCTGCGTGTCAGGGAATCGGGTCCTGATTGTTCCGTTGGAAACAGTCGCTCCGGATTGTGCCGGATAACAAGCCGCCAGCGTACCGGAGGGAATTGTAGCGGAAGAGCGGAACACGGCCGTCTTTCCGTCCTCGCTGATGTCACTGCCGGCCAGGGTCAGCGTAAACGCTTCGCCGGAAGCGGCGAAAAGGCCGATGGCGTCATCGGGGGCCCAGCGTGTCTGCATGCGGACGCCGGGGTTGTCCAGGAGAATCGTTCGTGTTTCAGGACCGTCCACGGCGATGGTCGCTGTCAACTGGAAGCTTTCTTCGGCAGGCTCAAACGGTGTGTCCAGGGTTTCACGCGCACAGGAAGCGATGGCCAGAAGACCCAGTGCGGCCCATATGAAATGTCTTTTTTCCATAATGTCAATCAATTATCCCATCCCAGACCTTCATTGTATGAATAATCGTCTCCCGCGACATCCGGGGCGCCTTCTTTCAAGGTGATATCCCAAGGCGTGTCGTGTGAAGGAGCCTGACCGTTGGCGATACTCAGGAGCGTTATCTTGCCTTCCCGCGGCCCTGAAGTCCCGGACGGAACCGCATGGACGCGAAGGGTATATCGGTTAAGCTTCTCAGTGATAATCCATTCCGTGTCATTCTTTACCGTCCAGTCAACCAGATTGGTGATCACGGTTATGTCCACGGGTGCCCCGGACGAGGGAAGTGTATATTCTCTCTGCATGTTGGGTGCAGAATAGATCTGGGTATAGGAGCTCTCCTGGCCGATGGTCAACTGTCTGTCTGGCAGGCCGGGAACTTTTATGGTCAGTTGGCAATAACGCGGATACCCGGACGGCGGATTGGGATCATCATACTGGTCCACTATAATGTTGATCATCCCGCTCTTGCCGCTATATGCATTGATATGGCACCAGGGAGCCCCGCCTTCCACGGTCCATTTCTCAACGTTGCTTTCCACGTTGATCACATAGTAGATCCCTTCTCCATTGTGGTTGAACACCAGGACATCAGGTACCTGCGAGCCGTCGTATTCTCCAGTCATGTTGAAAACGACGCCTGTCTCCGGCGTGTCCGGCGTGTCGGGTTTGTCAGGTTTTTCCGTCCCTTCCTGGGACCCCGGGCCATCAGGTACTTTTCCGCAGCTGCAGAAAGAAAGGAGCATGCCGGTGAGCAGCATGGCAAGGGATAAGAATCGTTTTGAGCCGAACATGACAGAATGGTTTAGCTGTTTTTACAAAAGTATATAAAACCAGGCTAACCTGCAAACAACCGGGCAGAAAATGAATAATGCGCAGGACAGGCTACCAGGGAACGGTCATCTTGAACGTGACGCTCCGCCCCATGTTGCAGATGCCGATGTATTTCAGCCGGCTCAGGTGGGGCATGTAGGCCCGGTCGGTCAGGTTCGCCCCGATGAGATAAAGCGACATCCTTGTTTTTCCCCGGATGACCACATCCGTCCCCGCCGCCGCACCCCAAAGGAGATAGGCCGGCGTGGCCGTCTCCGTCCCTCCTGCCGCATAGAAATGGTTCTGCGCCCAATTCCAGTCCAGGTTGATGGCAACGAAAGCGTTGTTGAATAACTGGCCGTCGTGGGTGATTTCCCATTTGACCTCAGAATAGAGGCGGGGTGCGGGAATCAGGGGAAGGTCATCCCCGCCTTGCTCCCGGGCATAGACGCAGGAGAAGGCGCTGCTCAGGTGAAGCTGGTGGACGGGGTGGACGTCCAGCGCGATTTCTCCGCCGGCGAGGCGGGCCAGCCCGCTGCGGAAAGCATAGACCGGGAGTCCTTCGTCGGAGACGGTGCCATTGCGGGCGGCGAAGATGTAATTATCGATCCGACTGGCGAATAAGGCCGTTTGCACCGATACATGCCTTGAACTGAAATCCAGCCCCAGGTCCCCCTGGAGACTGTATTCCGGCTTCAGGTCCTTGTTTCCCAGTTCAAAGCGGAAGGTCCCTTCATGTTCGCCGTTGGATCCCAGTTCGGCCAGGTTGGGCGCGCGGAATCCCCGGGCTGCATTCGCCCTGAAGGTCAGATGCCGCCCGAGCGGACGTGTCGCACCCAGACTGGCACTGATGCCGGGAAAACGGCGGCGGAACGCTTCGAAGCGGCCTTCAAGGGCCTGGCTGTCCAGCCAGCGGACATCGGCCCTGGCGCCGCCGGAAAGCGTCCATGCCCCCAGCGACTTGGTCGCAGTCGCGAACAATCCGGCGTCAAACAGGCCGTAAGCCGGGATCAGGTACTCTTCGCCCAGGTTTCGGCTGGTCTGGCCCATTCCGGCAAGCCCGAAGGCGGTCTTCCAGTCCCGGCCCAGGGTGCTCAGGTAGCGCAGGTCATAGTGGACGGTGTTGAGCAGGAAGTCCAGTCCGGGCCCATCGGCACTCTCCTCAAATTCCTGCCGCCGGTTCCGCTGCCACCCCAGGATGAGTTTCAGGTTTCCGGGCCCGAGGTGGAAGGTATTGTCCGACACTACTTTATAGTGACCCACTTGCTGGAAAGGGAGCGTAGGTGTGTAGCCGAAGTTTCCCCCTTCTCCCTCGATCATTCCGGGCATCAGGTGGAAATAACTGCAGCGGAGCCGGGTGTAGCCCCAGGAACCGTTTCGGCCCAGCACGGCCGATGCGGCCTGCTCACGATAGCCGGAATTGGCCACGGGGCCATTGGCCGCATTCCTGTAGGCATGGGCATATTTGCCGGAGATGCGGCCGCCCAGCAGCCAGCCCTTTGCGTTGCCGTCGGCCGACAGGGAATAGCTCGCCAGCCCGCTGTTTGTCTGATACGCGGAGGTGAAACTGCCACCATATTCCCCGGGGCCCCGCATCGGTTCCGGGTGGAAAATGAGGATGCCGGCCAGGGCGTCGGAGCCGTACATCAGCGAAGCGGGCCCTTTGAGGATTTCGACGGAATGTACGCCGGCGCCGTCAATCTCGATACCGTGCTCGTCGCCCCATTGCTGCCCCTCCTGGCGGATGCCGTCGTTGACCACGACGACGCGGTTGTAGCCCATCCCGCGGATAACGGGCTTGGCAATCCCGCCGCCGGTGGTGATTTCGCTCATCCCCGGCTCTGCGGCGATGGCGTCGATGATATTGCCCGCTGCACGGGCGGACAGGTCGGCCGGACGGACCACCGAAACCGGTGCCGGCATTTCTTTCATCCTGGCTTCGCCGGCGAGGCCGGTTACGACCAATTCATTCAGTTGCAGGTGTTTGTAGAATACATCTGTCGAGTCAGGATCATGTTCCTGCGCCGTCGCGGCCATGCATGCGCACAACAGCGACAATAAGGGAATTGTCTTTTTCATTCTGTTGGGATTTAAGTGAAACAGAAATAATAACCTGCGCCACCGGTGGCATTTACCCGGACAGGGCTGCGAAGCAGCAGACACCGGTGACGCAGGTTATTATTTCTATCACCGGTGGCATTTACCCGGACAGGGCTGCGAGGCAGCAAACACCGGTGATGCGTGTGATTATTTCATCATTCCTAAACGGTTGATGCCGGAAACGGACAACAGAATGAAACAGGTGGGGCTCTTGTTGAAAAGGGATGGTTGAAACGGAGCGGGATGTCATCGGAGAAACAGCCGGTGTTGACAAGCCGGACCGATGAAGGCGCAATGAAGGCCGGCGTGACCGGCGGGAAGAACTGCTGGCACAGCAGGCGGCATATCAGGCACTCGTCCGTGCCCGTTTGCGCCGACAGGTGCCCGGCGTGGGGTTGGTGTCGTGTACAGGACTCGCACGGAATGTCGTCCTGCGCCGGCTCGTCATGGTGATGGAACGGCGCCAGGAACACCATCGGCAGCATGACCGACAGCATCAGGAACGACGATATGCGTTGTTTCAGGGGCATGGCGATACCGTTTTCGGCGGCCTGGTCCGGCAAATTCTTGTGCGGGTGGAGGGACTCGAACCCTCACGGCTTGCGCCACCAGATCCTAAGTCTGGCTTGTCTACCATTCCAACACACCCGCGTGTGAGGGGGCAAAGGTACGGAGTTTTCTTCAATCCGTCAAGGCTTCCGGAAGGCGGGGCAGGCCCAGCCCTCGCGGAGGAGGAGGCCGTCCGGCCGGAGACCGAGCGCCCCGGCGGCAGTTGTGACAGCCGGTACGTCCGCCTCGAAGAACCCGCTGAGGAGCAGGGTGCCGCCCGGGCGGAGGGAGCGGACATAGGTCGGCAGGTCCTGCAGGATGATGTTGCGGTGGATGTTCGCGAGGATGACGTCGTACGTCCCCATCTGGAGGAGGGAGGCATCGCCGCAAAGGGTCTGGATGCGCGTCCCGACGCGGTTCCAGCGGGCATTGCCCCAGGCGGAGCGGGCGGCGACCGCGTCGATGTCGATGGCCCAGACCTTCCGGGCGCCCATCTTGGCGGCGAGGATGCCGAGGATGGCCGTGCCGCAGCCCATGTCGAGCACGGCGTGCCCCCGGATGCGGTCTTCCCGCTTGAGCATGGCCTGCATCATCATGTAGGTCGTATGGTGGGAGCCGGTCCCGAAGGCCATTTCCGGATCGATCCAGATGTTGAAGCGGGTCCGGGGAACCGCCCCGTTCTGCGGCGCCTTGATGGTGACGGTCCCGTCCACGACGATGGGGGAGAAGCGCTCCTCCCAGGCCCGGTTCCAATTCTCTCCCTGAACGAGCGCGGCCTCGAATCCGGCGACGCAGCGATAGCCGCTGAGGATGGCCTTCAGGTGGGCGGGCTGGTAGAGGTCTTTCTGGATATAGCACTTCAATTCAGGCGCTTCCGTGACGAAAGATTCGTAGGGAAGTTCCGCGATTTCTGCGGTCAGGACCTCGGCCATTTCCTCGGAGAAGGGGGCGAGTCGCACCCGGACTTCGATATATTCCTGGCTATTCATGCTGCGCTTTCTTGAGTTCCGCCTGTTCTTCGGCGCTCAGTTCGCCGGCATCCGCCTCGGCGGAATAGCCCTCCTTCGCTTTCTGCTGCTCGACGAGCTGCTGGCTCTCGTTCTGCCGGATGGCCTTCTCGACGCCGAGTTCGAAGATGTTGTGGATGGAATTGACCAGGTTGACCTGGACGGTCTTGAGCTGGGTGGTGAAGACCGGGACGTTCACATCCTTGTATTTCGCGCGCGCGGGACGGAACTTCAGCTTGTCGAAACTGTCCCCGGAGATGTTGAGGCCGAAGCGGAAGGGAACGGGTGACTTGATGACCGAGATATGGTACTGGAACGATTCGTCGAAATGCTGGATGCCGCTGGCGGCGAAAGTGTATCGGTCGATGTCCAGGACGAAGGGGAAGACTTCGAGCGTGTTGTCCCGGAGCATCCCGTTGACGCTCATCTTGTCCACATAGGCCCCCGCTTTGTTCTTGAACAGCAGGTACTTCGCGATTTTCGTGAACTGCTCGCTGTCTTTGAGCGAGAGGTTCTTTCCGGAGATCCGCATGATCCCGTCGATCGAGGGCAGGACGAGGTTCATGCCCTCGTCGATGGCCGAGGTGACGGCCATCTCGCAGTCAAGCAGGCCGCCGAAGGACTTGAGCATCGGGATGATCGTATCCACGGCCGGCATCAGGGTGATGACCTTTTCCGCCGTGATGTCCACGAGGTTGAGGTCGAAGCCGGCGCGGAGGTCCTTCTTCGTGCGGGTGGAATAGAATCCCTCGAAGTAGATGTCGCCCATGTTGGAGGTGGCGACGGTATTGGTGACCTGGAGGCAGCGCTGCCGGAGGGCGATATCGGATGCCGCCCAGGTCACGTTCAGGCTGTCATACCGGATCCGGCTGGCCTCGAGCCCGATTTCGGCGTCGAGATTGGCCGGCAGGACGATGAGGGAGCCGCCGGCGGAATCCGGCAGTTCGGTCCGGGCGATCTCGGCCTGATAGGCGGCGTCGGACGTATTTTCATTCTTCTGCTCCTGGGCCGCATCCGGGCGGTAGGTCCGGCTGAAGGCATAGGCCCGGAGGATCTCGTTGACGTCGATATTCTTCGACGTGAGTTTGGCCTTGAGGCGGAAGAATCCCTTCCCGCCGGTCAGGGCGCGACGGAGCCCGGTCAATGTTGCCTTGCCGGAAACGTCTGATACGCCGGAGGTTATGGTCACATTGCCCAGGTCGATCCTGTCGTTGTCAAAGGAGCCGGCGGCGTTCCGGATGCCGTTCTCGAGCGGGAAGGCCGGCGTCATCAGCTGTCCGTCGGCGATGGAGAGGTTGCCCTTCACGTCCCATTCCTTCATGTATTTGGCGACGGTCTCGCCCAGGTTGAGGCTGATGTCTTTCTTCCGGAAATCCGCCTCCTGCATCCAGGCGGGCAGCTGCCGGCCGGCACGCAGTTTCGCCAGCAGCGAATCCCTCGGCGTGCCGGGATAGACCCGCTGAAGCGAGTCGAGGAAATGCTTACGGCGGGCGGCGGACGCGGTGTTGGCCTGGTGGAGGTTGGCCGAGATGTCGAAGCGGGCGTCCTCCAGTGTCACGCGGTTCACGCCCTGCCGGGCCCCGATGTGGCCGTTCTGCGAAGTGAGCGTGAGTTTCGGGGAGCCCAGTTCCTTGGTAGGCGGGGCGATGCGGAAGGTCTCTTTCGTATCCTGCAGGCGGAGGGTCAGGTCCGTGTCGTCCTTGACATCGATGTTCTTTCCCTGGAACAGGCCCATGAAGGGCGGGAGGCTGCTCGTCCGCGTCTTCAGGACGCTTGCGGCCGTATGGGCCAGCAGCCTGAGGCCGCCGCCATGGACCTGCAGCGCTTCCTTGTAGACCAGGTCAAGCGTGTCGAGATCGGCCTTGAGCCCGAGGACGCGCGTGCCCTTCTTGAGGTTCTTGTCCAGGGTGTTGGCCATCGTCGAAATGTTTACGGTTCCCTTGGGGACGCGGGCGGACAGCGAATCCGGCCGGTCCTCGATACGGAGGTCGCGGATGTGGAGATTCCCGTTCAGGGTTGCATTGCCGATGTGGACCGCGTCGAGCTGGGAAAGCCGCGCCTGACCTTCCAGGTCGAGGGTCAGTTTTCCCGTGCCGGTGATGCCGCGATCCCGGGTAAAGGCCTGGGTCAGGGAATCCACGCGGGCCTTGGCGTTCCCGTTGATCCGGAAGGCCGGATCTCCGCCCAGGAGGTCCTTCGCGGAACCGGTGGCGCTGAGGCCGATGCCGAGGATATCCACCATCAGGTCACGGACATCGACGTCCAGGCGGAGGTCCGGGTTGGTCTCGGCGGAGGCATTGAGACTGAGATACCCCCGTCTGCCGAGCCCCTCATAATCGACATAGGCCCGCGGAACGACCAGCTCTGCAAGGAGTTCCGGCAATGTCCCCCGGGCGGGATTGTAGTAGCCGTCGCAGAGGGCGGTCAGGGAAATGACGGCGTCGGTGCGGACTTTTCCGAGGACGGGGAAATTGCGCTTGAACTGCTCCAGGACCGGTGCGACGGCACAGTCGGCTATGGAGACTTCGGCCCGGAGGAAGGTGCTGTCCGGGTACAGGACGGCATCTCCGAATCCGGTCATTTCGAGCGAAGCGACATTCAGCAGCAGGTCCTTGACGGACACGGCCATGGCGCTGTCCGCCCGCTCGGGCATGCAGCCGGAACCCTTGATCCGGACCGGGACGGTCATCCGGCCGAACTGCTGCGTGGCAAGGAAGGTCCGCGCGGCCATGTCGAGGTCGAGGCAGCGCTTCCCGCCCTCGAGCCGGAGCCTGTCCACGGCCAGGGCCACGGTGTCGGCCGGCAGGCGTCCGGAGACGAACATACTGTCAATCTTCAGACCAATCTGGCTTTCAAGCGGTTCCGTGATGAGCACCTGGCCGTCGAAGCGGAGATTCCGGAGCGTGAAGAGTCCGAAGAGGGTATCGGCCGGGTCCGTGAAGATGATCAGCGGCCGGTCGGTCAGGTCGATTTTCCGGACCGTGACCGGCGGCAGGGGCGAGTCGGTCGTGTCTTTCGAGCCGAGCGGCAGGATATTCCAGTTCGCCGCCGTGCTGTCGTAACGGTGGGCGAAGATCCGCGGCCGGGAGAGGGTGACATGCCGGATGTCGTAATCACCCTTCAGGACGCTGATGTAGTTGACGGATGCGGAAAGCTGCCGGAAGGAGGCAAGGGTATCGACGCCGCTTTCGCCCCACCCCGCCTTGACGAGGGAGAAGCGCCGCGCGGCGAGGTCCTCGTTGCAGAGGGAATCATAGGCGGCGAAACGCGCATGGGGATACGTGAGGACGCAGTCGTCCAGGGTGACGTTCAAATGGGGAAAGCTCCGGAAGGCGGAGGCATGGACCTTTGAGAATGAGACATTTCCGTCCACGAATTCCGCCGCAATCCGGTTGACGGCCCGGGTCAGCACACGGGAGTTCAGGGCGATCTGCACCGCCGCAAACAACAGGACCAGCAGCCCTGCCAGCCCGATCAGTACACCCCGGATGACCCGTTTCCCCTTCATGTGTACAAAGATACTCTTTTTCGCCGAATTGCAGGTATATTTGACAAAAATGCTTGCCACCCCGCCCCGGTGAGCCGGTCCCTGGTCATCTGCCCCATTCGCTTTTTGTCGCTTCTGCATCAACATCCCCTTGGCAACTTCTTCCCCGGGTTTTTTAGGGTGCCTTTGCAGGCGGAGGGCGTCGGCTCCATGGCGGGGAACGGCGGTCGCACTCGGGGAAAGGGGTTCGTCCGGCTAACTCGCGCGGGGAACGGTGCCCCCGCGCTCAAACACACGCCGGCCGTCCTGACGGAACACCCCTTTCCCCGGGCTCCTCTGTAACCGTTCCCCTTAATATCCGCCGCCACCCTCCGCCTGCAAAGGCCCCTGTCCCGGCCAGGCCGGTATTTGAGATGGTTCCGGCGCGAATCAAAGGCTTTTCGGGCCGGAAGTGGATGGATGGAGGCCTTCTTTTGGGGTAGGCGTCGTTAGGGGTGCCGTGTCAAGCACCCCTAACAGCAAAAAGGGGCATTTTTGACGTTAGGGGTGCCGCGTGTGACACCCCTAACGACACGTGGCTTCAGAGGGCTCGGAACGAGCAATAAAAAAAGAGACCGGCCGGTCTCTTTTTTTATTGCTCGTCCTGGAGCTGGAGGTGCTGTACGTAGATCGCCTTCTGCTTGGCGATTCTCTTCTTCACGGACGGCTTCTCGAAGTTCTTGCGGGAGCGGAGTTCGCGGATGGTGCCGGTCTTCTCGAATTTCCTCTTGAATTTCTTGAGGGCTCTCTCAATGTTTTCGCCTTCCTTGATCTGTACGATAATCATGCTTTTACACCTCCTTTTTCTTTGGGGATGCAAAGGTAGCAACTATTTTTGATTCCGCAAATATTTTTTGAACTCCTCCATGCCTTTCGTCGCGACGGCACGGATGTGGGTGATCCGCGGGTCGTGGACCGGCACCTCGGCCGGATCGATGATGTAGATGGGCACCTGGTTTCCCGCATAGCGATACAGTCCCGCGGCCGGATAGACCTGCAGGGAGGTGCCGACGATCAGGAGGATATCGGCCCTGGAGACGATCTCGATGGCCTTCTCGATGTTCGGGACGGCCTCGCCGAAGAAGACGATATGGGGCCGGAGCTGCTGCCCGTTCGGGGCGAGGTCGCCGAGGTGGACTTCCCCGCAGCCGATGTCGATGACTTCGTCCGTGCGGTAGGTCCTGTCATACAGTCCCTGTTCCGGACGGACCTTGGTCAGCTCGCCGTGCAGGTGGAGGATCCGCGTGCTGCCGGCCTTCTCGTGGAGGTTGTCCACGTTCTGGGTGATGACATCGACATCGAAATCCTTCTCGAGTTCCGCGATGGCGTAGTGGGCGGCATTCGGCTTCGCATCGGCGAGCTGGCGCCGCCGGTCGTTGTAAAAATCGAGCACGAGCGCCCGGTTGCGGTACCATCCTTCGATGGACGCCACTTCCTGGACGTCGTATTTCTCCCAGAGTCCGCCGCTGTCGCGGAAGGTGGCGAACCCGCTTTCTGCGCTGACGCCTGCGCCGGTCAGCACGGCAATCCTTTTCTTAGGCATCTTTCTTTTCAAAATAATATTTACGGACCCAGTATTCGAAGAGCGGGTCCAGGATGGTGGGGATATCGTTGCTGTCGAAGGTGACGATCTCCTTCTTCACCAGCGCGTCCTTGACGCGTTTGACGTTGGCGGAGGAGTTGAGCGCATAGGCGCGGACGACCTCGGAGGAGCTGAATTTCGTGCAGCCGTCGATGATGGCCCGCAGCAGGCTGACCTGGTGGGTGGTCAGGTCGTTCACCATGGACCGGAAACGGGGTTCATGGATCGCCAGGATCCCGGCAAGTGCCTCGACCAGGATCGGTTCCATGATGTACCCCTTGGATTTCGAATCGCAGATGGACACGAAGTGGTTGATGTACCAGAGGTTGTTGCGGAAAAGGCGGCAGGCCCCGAGGAGGAGGTCCTTGTCGATGACCTTGCCGCTGGTGAGGAAGCCCTTGGCGATGTGCTCGGTGATCTCCCGTTCATCGACGGGCTGCATCTTGAGCGGCTCCACCTGGCGGTAGAAGAAGCGCCGCACCTCGAAGATGTCCTTCATCGCATTGACCATCGATCCGGAGAAGATGTACGAGAACGGCGCCCGTCCGGCCTCCAGCTCTTCCTTCATCACCTGTTCCATGGCCTTGAAGAGCCCGTCGCCGTCCTCGGTCAGGGCGAGGTTCTGGAATTCGTCGATGATCAGCAGGAGTGGCGCGCCGCCGTCCCGTGCGATCCGGTAGGGGAGCCGGAGAACGGCGAGCCAGTCCTCCCGGTCCAGCGCCCAGTTCGTGGACAGGACCTCGTCGGAATCGGCGAAATGCCCGGGATCGAAGATGACATGGGTGCCGCCCAGGTGCCGGTCGGCAAGGGCGGCATACTCCGCCGGCGTCGTGGCGACGGCACGCAGCGCGGTCCCGCCGAGCCGGAGGAGAAACGCCTCCACGCTGCGGATGTTCAGGGCGGAGAACTGCCCGATCCTCAGCTGCTTCCCCATGACCCGCAGGTTGAACAGGGCCTGCTGCACGAGGGAGGTCTTCCCGCCCTTGGGCGGGGCGTAGAGGACGATGTTCTCATGCTGGCTGATCAGGTTGCCGAGGATGGTGCAGTCGCTTTTCCGGCCGATGAAATTCTTCCCGGTGACGAATTTGTCGTAAATGAATGGAGCGTCCATAACGGCTTGTAACTATTCTGTTACAAATATAGGAAAACGATACGGAATCCCGCATCGTTTTCCTGAAAAAATTTGCTTGTTCCCCCGTCCGGCTGCCGGAAGGGAAAACCGGGCCTTACAGCGCCTCCGCCACAGGCGCCTCGACGGGCGCATCCGCGAGGGCGACGGTGTCGGCTGCGGCCAGCGAGTCGGCGGGTGCCTCGACGGCCTCTTCGACGGGCTGCGGCTTGTGGAAGGGGAGTCCGATGCAGGTGAGGCGGTCGGTGAAGTAGCAGAATGCGGCCGCGGCGAGGAGCAGGGCGATCAGGCAGCACCAGAAACGGCGGCGGCGCACTTTCCGGCGCTCGACGGGATCGACGGCGGAGAGTTTCGGGAACTTCGCCACTTCGGTGAGGGTGCGGCCGAACTTGACGTTCACGAGCGAGGCGGCATTGATGGCCCATCCGTTGGCATTGAGGACCGGGCCGAGGTCGCGGCGGCGGAGTTTCCGCCAGGCGATGAACATCGACGGCAGGGAGATGATGAGCATCAGGGCGGCGACCAGCACGATCCACTGCCACCAGGTCAGGGACTTGAGGACGCTGATGATGGCGACGAAGACGCCGGAGACCGCGGCGACGGCGATGGTGATGCCGGCGATCTTCCCGACATCGAACGGGGCGGCCTTGGTGGCGGTTTCCACGCCGGAGGCCGGCTTGGCCGTGGCGCTTTCGGTGATGTTGGACAGCGTGCCTTCGCCCTTGGCTTCTTTTTCGGAGGCGACCTTGTTCACTTTGTCGGAAATCCAGCGGCCCGCCTTCCGGTAGGGGGCCCAGAAGGCCTGGCGGACGGAAATCGGGTTCTCCACGACCGAGGTGACGACCGCGCTCCAGTCATTGCCGTCGCGGTCATAGAAGACGGCGTTCTTGCCGGGACGGAGCCCGTCGGTATCGCCGGCCGTGAGGACGGCAGCGATGTTCATCGTCTTCCCGAGCTTGTCGCTCTTGCAGGCGCAGTAGAGGATGAACATGCCGCTGAGCGAGGAAATGTCCGGGTTGGGGCCGTCCACGCGGACGCAGAGGTCCGTGGACCGCTGGTCGATGTACAGGCGGCCGGCCTGGAACATCGCCTTGCGGTCGGGATCATAGAAGTCCTGGAGAACCACGTAGTTATTAAGGAAATCAAAGAAGTTGTGGTACAGGCGGAGAAGCTTGTCCACGGCCTCGATCGAGAGCGCCTCCTCTTCGAGGGCCTTGTCGGCCTCGACGAGTTTCAGCAGGTCCTCCTTTCGGGCGGCGGCGAGTTCGGCCTTGACAGCCTCGAGGCCGAGCCCCTCGACCTCGGCGCCTTTCTTGGCATCCATCCAGGTGGTATACGGGGCGAATTTGCCCAGGATCTCATTCCACTCCGCCTCGGTCAACGAGGCTTTTTCAGGCGCAAGAACGAGTGCGCGCATGTCTTCTACGGCCGCTTTCCAGGCCGGGTTGACGGCGTCGAGCGGCAATACGCCGTCCGCGGCGGGCTTGGCCAGCGGCTCCTCGCCGATCTCGGCGGCCGCCAGGGCGAGATTGCCCTCGATGGCGCCGATCTTTTCGACGGAAACGCCCACGGCGTCCGTCGCCGCGGCTTCGAAGCCGATGAGCTTGCAGCGCATGAAGAAGTCGGCGACCTTGTCTTTCAGCGCGTTGCAGGCCGCGAGGGCGTCGGCGGTCTTGTCGCCGAAGGGGAAGACCTCCTCCGTCCCGGCTTCCTGCCAGGCGGCATAGTCGGCGAGGGCGGTGTAGAACGCTTCGATATGGTCGGCGGTGATGCCGTCCGCGCCGCTGCGGTCCGTCGCCTTGCCGATCTTGTCGGCGATGGTGGCGATCAGGGCGGCGAGGGCTTCGTCGTCGCCGGCGGAGGCGGGCGTGATGATCCCGTCGCCGTTGAACTTCGTCTCGGCGAAGATCTTCACGAAGTCCGCCGTGTCTTCGAGGGCGATGCTTTCCTTCTCGAGCTTGAGGTTCTTGAGGATCTGCCGGGCGGAGGCGAGGAGCCGGGCGCCGTCGGGATTCTCCTCATTGAAAGCGGAGAAGGGGATTTCCGTGCCGCGGGTAAGGAGGGTGTCGGGATCCTTGAGGATGCCGGTCAGCCACTGGGCCGTTGCGATGACCTCGTCCACGCGGATGTTGCCGTCGTGGTCGGCGTCGAGCAGTTCGAGCGTCTTCTGGTCGAATTCCAGGTTCTTGGCCGGGCAGCTGAGGACCGTCCACATCTTGCGGTCCAGTTCGCCGAGGTGGGCGATGTCGGCTCCCGAGTCGATCTTGACCCGGACGGCACCGCCGACGGAAGAGAATTTCCAGTTATATGCCATAGAATTGCGGTGTTAGGGTTTTCGTATCCGCAAAATTAACAAAATATTTTGAGGATTATCAATTATTTTCTATCTTTGCAGTCCAAATTTTTGAGATGACCGCTAAGCCATTGATTAAGAGCCGTTCAAGGGAACGGCCGCTTACGGCCGGAAACTTTTGATAAGTTTTACAGATGTACGCAATCGTAGACATTGCAGGCCAGCAGTTCAAAGTGGAAGCTGGTATGGAAATCTTTGTCAACCGCCTGAAGGCTGGCAAGGGTGCTGCCGTCGAGTTCGACAAGGTCCTCCTCTGCGCGGAGGAAGGCGCCGTGAAGGTCGGAACTCCTTACATTGAGGGTGCCATCGTCAAGGCGACCGTCCTCGAGGACGACGCCAAGGCCAAGAAAGTGCTCGTTTTCAAGAAAATCCGTCGCAAGGGATTCCAGACGCTGAACGGCCATCGCCAGAAGCTCTCCAAGATCCGCATCGACGCTATCGCTTAATTCACAGGAGGAACAGATTATGGCACACAAAAAAGGTCAGTCCAGTTCGAAGAACGGTCGTGAATCCCATAGCAAGCGACTCGGTATCAAGAAGTTCGGTGAAGAGGTCGTGAAGGCCGGCAATATCATTGTCCGTCAGCGCGGCACTGCCCACAACCCCGGCAAGAACGTGGGTCTCGGCAAGGACCACACCCTCTACGCCCTCGTAGACGGTACGGTCAAGTTCACCCGCAAGAGAAACGACAAATCTTTCGTGTCGGTCGAACCCTTCGAGAACTAATCCCGGAGGACAGCCGTCCCGGATGAAACGAGGAGGACTTGCCCTTCAACAAGGAGCAAGGCCTCTTTTTTAATAGGTTACAACTATGCTTACACTCAAAACCCTCCGCGAGAATCCCGAGCATGTCATCGCGAAACTCGCCATCAAGAATTTCGACGCCCGCGCGATCGTGGAGAAGGTCATCGCGCTCGACGACAACCGGAAGGCCCTCCAGACCGAGTCCGACCGGCTCCTGTCCGAGCAGAAGAAGGCCGCCGCGAAGATCGGCGCCCTGATGAAGGAAGGGAAGAAGGCCGAGGCGGAAGCCGCGAAGGCGGAAGTCGCCGCCATGAAGGCGAAATCCACCGCCCTGCTCGCCCAGGCCGATGAAAACCAGCAGGAACTCGACGCCAGCCTCGTCCTGCTCCCGAACATGCCCTGCGACCTCGTCGTTCCGGGCAAGGGCGCGGAGGACAACCAGGTCGTCAAGATGGGCGGCGAGGACCCGCAGCTGCCGGAAGGCGCCCTTCCGCACTGGGAGCTCGCCCGCAAATACGACATCATCGACTTCGACCTCGGCGTGAAGATCACCGGCGCCGGCTTCCCGGTTTACAAGGGGAAAGGCGCCCGGCTCCAGCGGGCCCTCATCAACTACTTCCTCGACCGCAACACCGCGGCCGGCTACCTGGAGGTCGAACCTCCGGTGATGGTCAACCAGGCCTCCGGCTTCGGCACCGGCCAGCTGCCGGACAAGGAAGGGCAGATGTACCATGCCACCGTGGACAATTTCTACATGGTCCCGACGGCCGAAGTCCCCGTGACGAACATCTTCCGGGATGTCATCCTCCAGAACGACCAGTTCCCGCAGAAGATGACGGCCTATACGCCCTGCTTCCGCCGCGAAGCCGGCTCCTACGGCAAGGACGTCCGCGGCCTCAACCGGCTCCATCAGTTCGACAAGGTCGAGATTGTCCGCGTCGAGCGCCCGGAAGACAGCTATGCCGCGCTGGATGAGATGGTTGCCCATGTGGAAGGCCTCGTGAAGGAACTCGGCCTGAAGTACCGCATCCTCCGCCTCTGCGGCGGGGACATGAGCTTCACCTCGGCCATCACCTATGACTTCGAACTGTGGTCCGCCGCCCAGGGCCGCTGGCTGGAGATCAGCTCCGTATCGAACTTCGAGAGCTTCCAGGCCAACCGCCTCAAGCTCCGTTACAAGGACGAGAACGGCAAGACCCAGCTCTGCCACACGCTGAACGGCAGTTCCCTCGCGCTTCCGCGCGTGGTCGCCGCCCTGCTCGAAGACAACCAGAAAGACGGTTACATCGAGATTCCCGAGGTCCTTCGCCCCTACACCGGTTTCGACCGGATCGACTAAGGGGGATGGGCCCGGAGAAGACCATCCTCGGCATCGACCCCGGAACCCAGTTGCTGGGTTTCGGGGTCATCCGTGCCGTGGGGAAGAAGGCCTCGTATGTGGACATGGGCATCCTGGACCTGCGGAAGGAGAAGGACGCCTATTCCAAGCTCCGCGCGATCCATGAATGCATCAGCGAGGTCTGCAAGTCCTATCATCCCGATGAACTGGCCATCGAATCCCCCTTCTACGGGAAGAACGCCCAGGTCGTCCTGAAACTCGGCCGCGCCCAGGGTGCGGCGATCATCGCGGCCCTCCAGGGCGGTGTCGCTTCCGTGACGGAATATGCCCCCCGCAAGGCCAAGGAGGCGATTGTCGGCAACGGCGCCGCCTCGAAGGAGCAGGTGCAGATGATGCTGGAAAAGACCCTCGGCGTCACGTTGGAATCCAGGCATCTCGATGCCACGGACGCCCTCGCCATCGCCCTCTGCCACCACTACCAGAACGTGAACCCGCTCGCCTCCGCCAAGGGCAAGGCGGGCTGGGAGAAATTCCTGCAGGAACACCCGGACCGGGTGAAAAAATAAGTCCTTCCCGTTAAACTTTCCCGCCGGGAGACTGTCTAAACGGATGTTGAACATCCGTGTACGCTACGACAATGAGAAAGATCCTCGCACTCATCTGCGGTTCCATCGCCGCCCTGACCTTCGCCCAGGCTCTCCAGGCCCAATCCTATACCGTCACCCTGACCCTCCAGGACGCTTCGACCGAAGAAGCCGTCGGGTTCGCCACCGTTTCGCTGACCCCTTCCGGGACCACGAAGGCGACCAAGTATGTCCTCAGTGACAGCCACGGCAAGGCGACCCTGGAGCGTGTCCACGCCGGCAAGTATCTGCTGAAGTCCGAGCTGATGGGCTACAAGCCCCATGAGCAGGAGGTGGAAATCACCAAGGCGGTCGACCTCGGCGTCATCAAGATGGAGCAGGACCGGGAAGTGCTGGACGCCGCGAGCGTCTCCGCCGTCGGCAACCCCATCGTCATCAAGAAAGACACGGTCGAGTACAATGCCTCTTCTTTCATGACCGCCGACAATGACGCCCTGGAAGAGCTCCTGAAGAAGCTCCCGGGCGTGGAAGTGGATGAAAGCGGGATTGTTACGGCCAACGGCGAGACCATCACCAAGATCACCATCGACGGCAAGACCTTCTTCCTCGACGACCCGCAGATCGCGACGAAGAACCTCCCCGCGAAGATCATCGAGAAGGTCAAGGTGGTCAAGAAGAAATCCGAGCAGGCCGAATTCACCGGCATCGACGACGGCAACGAGGAATACGTCATCGACCTGTCCGTGAAGAAGGGCATGATGAACGGCATGTTCGGCAATGCGATGCTCGGCGGCGGCCACGACCTCCCGAAGACGGCCGACAACCTCAATGACTGGCGGTACCAGGGCGCCCTCATGATGGGCAAGTTCACGGAAAAGACCCAGCTGAGCCTCATTTTCAACGCCAACAACACCAACAACCGCGGCTTCAACGACCTGTCCGGCAGCATGATGCAGTCCATGCGCGGCGGCGCCGGCGGCGGCCGGGGCATGGGCCGCGGCCAGGGCGGCTGGGGCAGCGGAAACGGCGTCACGACCTCCTGGATGGGCGGCCTGAACGGCGCCTGGACCCTCTTCGACGGCGACATGGACCTCTCCGGAAACTACATGTATAACAACACGCGGAAGGAGGTCCTTGAGCAGACTTACAAGGAGACCTACATGCAGGACGGCTCGACCCTGATCTATGCGAACCCGGAGCCGGGCTACAACAATACCTTCTCCGACGGCCACCGCGTCGGCTTCCGCCTGGAGCACAAGTTCTCGGAGAACACCTCCATCCTCGTCCAGCCGCAGCTGGAATTCGGCCGGGGCAATTTCACGGAGATGCAGGAGTTCACGACCGACCGGCTCAATGCCGGGGCGGCCGCCGCGACCGCCGTCAACAACGGTTTCTCCTTCACGGACGGCCGCAACCAGAACGTCACGACCCGCGGTTTCGCCCTGTTCCGCCAGCGGCTCGGCATCCCGGGCCGTACCCTCTCCCTGAGCACGAACTGGAATTTCTCCAACAACGACATCAACGGTTACAACCAGTCGAACACCCATACCTTCGCGGACCTGAAGGACACGCCCATCAACCAGCGGTATGAGAGCAATGCCCGCGGCCGTTCCCTGGGAACCCGGCTGGTCTATACCGAGCCCCTCGGCCACAACCTCTACCTGGAAGGCTCCTACAGCTTCAACTGGCGGAAAAACACCTCCTGGAAGAACACCTTCGACAGCGGGGACGGCGGGGCCATCTCGGCCGCGAACCATCCCTATATTCCGGAAGGGGAGACGAAGAACATCGCCTATACCAACGAGATCCTGAACAAGTCCTATTCCCAGAGCGCCGGCCTTACCCTGGCTTACCAGGAGGGCAAGACCCGCGCCCAGGCCGGCCTCTCGGTCAACCCGACCAGCACGTTCAACACCACCATCGAGGGCGGCAGGGAGAAGTCTTATGAAGACCGCAACCGCATCAAGTGGGCGCCGCGCGCGATGGTGTTCTACGACATCAACGACAACACCGAGCTCCGCCTCTTCTATTTCGGACGCTCCAACCAGCCTTCCACGAACCAGCTCATGGCCGTGGCCGACAACTCGGACCCGCTGAACCTCTCCTTCGGCAACCCTTCCCTGTTCCCGTATTTCAACCACGACCTCCGGAGCGAATTCAGCTACTCCAACAAGAAGTCCTTCTTTACCCTGCGGGCGACGGTCGAAGGGAGCATGGTCCAGGACCCGATCGTCAGCGCCGTCTGGTACGACCGTGCCGGCGTGACCTACACGATGCCCGTCAACGGCGACAATTCCTACAACGGCAGCGTCCGGATGTTCCTCAACTGGCCCATCGGCCAGTCCGGCCTCTCCGTGTCGTGGATGAACCGGGCCTCCTATTCCGAGACGAACAGCTTCATCGCCAAGGGCAATTTCGACATGTCCGGCTATTACAACGACGACGGCTCCCTCAAGTACGAGACCTTCGTGAATGATTTCAAGGACATCCGCGACCGCGACGATTTCATCCACAACAAGACGCAGTCCCTCGGCCTGATGGAGCGGCTCCGCCTGACCTACCGCCGCGACAATTTCGAGGTCACGGCGAGCGGCCGCACCCGCTTCAACAAGCCCTGGTACACCATCGAGACGGCCAATGAAAACGCCACCTGGGCCAACCAGGCCCAGTCCACCCTCAACTGGAAGGTCGGCCAGAGCGGCTTCTCGATCAAGGCTGAAGCCAATTACAACTGGTACCGCGGCTACACGACCCCGCGCGAGAGCGAATTCATTGTCAATGCGGAAATCAACCAGCTGGTCTTCAAGAAGCAGGTGACCCTGGCCCTGAAATGCTACGACATCCTCAACCAGGCGAAGAACCTTTCGGTGACCGACGCGACCAACTACCACAGCGAAGTCTGGAACAACACCCTCGGCCGCTACATCATCTTCTCGGCGACCTGGCGTTTCGGCAACTTCGGCAATGCCAAGAACATGCGCATGGGACCCGGCGGCCCGGGCGGCTGGGGCGGCGGTTATCGCCGTTAGTTCAGCTTGGCGATGGAAACGGGGCGACGTCCCCGTTTTTATTTTTTCCGGGGGCGGAAGAGGGCCGCAAGGAGCAGCAGGCCGGCGACGAGGACGCAGAGCCGGCCGGGAATGTCGCCGTGGCGGACGAAGAAGGTCTGCGTGTCCGAAAGGGTGACGCTGCCTTCGAGGGTGGCGGGGGTCCACCACGCTGTCCGGGACAGGATGGTGCCGCGGCGGTCGATGAACGCGGAAATGCCGGTATTGGCGCAACGTGCGATGTCGCGGCGGGTCTCGATGGCGCGTAAGCGGCTGTAGTTCAAGTGCTGGCGATAGCCGGGCGTGTCGCCCCACCAGGCATCGTTGGTGATGACGGTGAGGAGGCGTGCCCCTTTCCGGACATAGCCGGTGCAGTATTCCCCGTAAACGGATTCATAGCAGACGGCGCAGCCGACCGGGATGTCGCGGCCGGCGGCCCGGAAGGGCAGGAGGGAGATTTCCTTCTGTCCGACGCAGCGGCCCATCACGCCGCCGAGCATGTCGTCGATCTTCGTGAAGAAGGCGGGGTAGGGGGTCTGCTCCACGCCGACGACGAGCTTCGATTTGTGGAAGAGGTCGCAGCGGCCGGTCCTGTCGAGGATCAGGGCGGAGTTGTGGGATTCCACCCAGCGGCCGTCGCGCAGGCGGCGCGCCGTCACGGACGGGCGGGACGGGCCGGGGAAATAGTCCCAGGTGGAGGCCCCGAAGAGCAGGTTGGCCGCCGGATGCGCCTGGAGGAACGAAAGGAAGGACTGGTAGGTCGCGCTTTCAGGAATGTCGTTGGTGACGATGTCGGCCGTGAAGGTTTCCGGGGCCAGCAAGAGAACGGGCGACAGGGTATCGCGGCCGTCCAGGGCCTCTTCGAACTGCTCGCAGAGGATGGCGTTCTGCTGGGCCTGCGTCATGCCGCCGAATTTGTTGTACGGGTCGATATTGGGCTGGGCGATAACCACTTCCAGCTTTTCCCCGTCCGTCCCGCAGCGGTTCCAGATCAAGGCGGAAGCGGCCATCGGTGCAAACAGGACCAGCACGGAGGCGGCGATGGCGGCGACGCGCGCCTTGCCGTTCCAGCGGCCCCAGCTCCCGTCAGAGAACGCGACCATCAGCCCGAACAGGGCCAGGTTCACGGCCCAGACCCAGAGGGAGCCGCCGAGGGTGCCGGTGTACTCGTACCATTGGATGAGGCCGGGCGTCCCGGCGAAGGCGTTGCCGAGCACGAGCCACGGCCAGGATATCTGGGAAAGGGTCAGGTACCAGCGCTCCCACGCGATCCATGCGGCGGCGAGGAAAAGATAGGGGAGGACCCCTCCCTGGCGCCGCTTGACCCAGCGGAAGGCGCCGAATACCAGCGACATCTGGAGCGAGTTGGCCAGGACGGCAAAAATGCCTCCGCCGACCGTGGCGTTGCAGACCCAGAAGGTCGTCACGGCATTCCAGAGGACGAAGGCGCCGTAATGCCACCACCAGAAACGGCGCATCCCCGTCTGCGAGGCGATCCGCTCCAGGCAGAGCAGCGGGACCAGCCCGACGAGGGCCGTCCAGCCGAGACCGTTCACGAGGAAGGGGAGGCTCATCAGGACCGTGAAGAGGACCACGAGGAGAAGGGGAAGGCGCAACTGTCGTTTCATAATGGCAAAGATATGAATTAATTTTCGTAACTTAGCGCGGTATATCCGTCTGAACATGGCTAAGGAAAAGAAAACAGCAAACAAGGCGAAGGGCTTCTTCGGCAACTGGATCGTGAAAAACCTCCTGCTGGCGGCCGGTGTCGTCATCGGCCTCGCCCTGGCCGTCTCCCTCCTCCTGAATATCGTCACAAGGCATAACCGGACCGTCGAAGTGCCGGATTTCACCAACATGAGCGTGGTGGAAGCGGAGGCCGCGGCCGAAAAGGGCCACGTCAAGGTCAAGGTCACCGATTCCGTCTTCGTCCGCCGCCTGGGCGCGGGCGTCGTCTTCCGGCAGCGGCCGCGGGCCGGCGCCGAGGTCAAGCGCGGACGCAGCATCTTCCTGACCATCAATTCGATTGTCCCGAAAACGACCCCGATGCCGAACCTCATCGGCTATTCCTTCCTGGAGGCGATGGCCGAACTGAGCAACCACGGCCTCAACCTCTCGCGCCTGAGCTACAAGAACGACATCGCCACCAACAACGTCCTCCAGCAGAAGCACGCCGGGCGGGACATCAAGCCCGGCAGTCCCATCGTC
This sequence comes from Bacteroidales bacterium, assembly GCA_016287075.1. Taxonomy (GTDB): domain Bacteria; phylum Bacteroidota; class Bacteroidia; order Bacteroidales; family UBA932; genus Cryptobacteroides. The sequence goes on from JAEEVC010000008.1 coordinate 68,046, forward strand.
AGCGGTTCGGACATCGAACTGGTGCTCGGCCTGAGCCGGGAGGACAGCCGGACCACGGTCCCGAAAGTGGTGGGCATGAAGTATATCCGCGCCGTGGATGCCATCCATGAACGTTACCTCAACGTCGGGCGGGTCCATTTCGATCCCGAGATCACCACGTACCGGGATTCCGTGAATGCGTTCGTGTACAAGCAGGACGCCGCCGGGACCAAGAAGACCCTCGGCTCCGCCATCAACCTCTATCTCACCCTGGACGAATCCAAACTGCCGCAGAAATAAAGCCCGGAGATGGACCTGGACCTTTTCGAACTGGATGACGGGCAGCAGGAGCTGTACGAGCATTTCCGCCTCGTGGCCGACAAGGGCCAGGAGCCGGTCCGCCTCGACAAATACATTGCTACCCACCAGGAAGGCACCTCCCGCCACCGGGTCCAGCTGGCCATCAAGCAGGATTACGTCTATGTCAACGACATCATCCAGAAGGCCAACTACATCGTCCGCCCGGGCGACGTGATCCGCTTCATGATGCCGTACGAACGGCGTGGCGTAGAGATACTTCCGGAAGATATTCCCCTCGACATCGTCTATGAGGACGACGACGTCATCGTCATCGACAAGCCGGCCGGGATGGTCGTCCACCCGGGCCATGGCAACTATTCCGGCACCCTGCTCAACGCCCTCGCCTTCTACCTGGGCATGGACAAGGCCCCCGATCCGGAAGACGACCGGCTCGGCTTCCTCGTCCACCGCATCGACAAGGACACCAGCGGCCTGCTGGTCATCGCCAAGAACCTGGAAGCCCACAAGGGCCTCGCCGACCAGTTCTATGTCCACTCGATCGACCGCGTCTATATCGCCGTGGTCTGGGGCAACATCCAGGAGGACGACGGCACCATCGACGGCACCATCGGCCGCGATCCGAACGACCGCCTCCGTTACAAGGTCCTGAGCGACCCGGAGCAGGGGAAACGCGCCGTGACCCACTACCGCGTCCTGGAGCGCTTCGGCTTCATCACGGTGGTCGAATGCCGGCTGGAAACCGGCCGCACCCACCAGATCCGCGTCCACATGTCCTCCATCGGCCACCCGCTCTTCAACGACGAGCGCTACGGCGGCGCCGAGATCCGCCAGGGGACCATCTACGCGAAATACAGGCAGTTCATCGCCAACTGCTTCAATACCTGCCCCCGCCAGGCTCTCCATGCCAAGACCCTCGGCTTCACCCACCCCCGCACGGGCAAGCGCGTCTTCTTCGAGTCCCCCCTCCCCGCCGACATGTCGGAACTCATCGACCGCTGGCGCCGCTACACCGCCACCCTGCAGGGGGAGTGACCGGCGGCTTGCAGCACCGATAGCTCCGGCGGGTAAGGTGCCTGAACCTTCCGCAACCTCCGGTTGCTTCATCCCTCCCACTGTCTCCTGCGTCCCTGTTTCACAGGAACTTGTATCCGTCAGGCCCCTCTGATGTGGCCGAGGGTGGCCACAGGTTCCGGCAACCTTACCCGCCGGGAGCGCGGTAAAAACGGGCTGATTACGGGAAGCGCTGGCCTCGCGTGCAAGAAAAAAGCCCGACGCTTAGTCGAGCTTTTCTCCTTTTTCGTTGAACAATTCATGCTGCAGGACGAAGAAGTCGGTCGTTTCGACGATCTCCAGCTTGCATCTGTACTTTTTCCGCCATTTGATGAGGAAAGAATTGAACAGGCCGCGCTTGAGGTAAGCGCCGAGGATGGGGCTTGTCTTCAGGATGAAGGACGAGAGGCCTTTTTCAATGACGTAGAAGGCGAGCTTGCGCTCGATCTCCTCATCGATCACCACGCTGGAGGCGATCTTGCCGGTGCCGTGGCAGACCGGGCAGGTCTCCGTCGTGTTGATCTCCGTCACCGGGCGGATCCGCTGGCGGGTGATCTGCATCAGCCCGAACTTGGTCAGCGGCAGCACGTTGTGCTTGGCCCGGTCATTCTCCATCAGCTCCTGCATGTACTTGAAGAGGGCGTTCTTGTGGTCGTTCGATTCCATGTCGATGAAATCGACGATGACGATGCCGCCCATGTCGCGGAGCCTCAGCTGCCGTGCGATCTCTTCCGCGGCCGTCTTGTTGACCTCGAAGGCATTGTCCTCCTGGTCGGTCGTCTTGGTACGGATGCCGCTGTTGACATCGATCACGTTCAGCGCTTCGGTCGTCTCGATTACCAGGTATGCGCCCTGCCGCATCGGCACCACCTTCCCGAAGGATCCCTTCAGCTGCCGGGTGACCTCGAAATGGTCGAAGATCGGCTGCCTGTCGCTGTACAGATGTACGATTTTCTCCTGTTCCGGAGAGATGAGCGACACGTACTTGCGGGCTTCCTCGCAGACCTTCTCGTCGTTGATGTAGATGTTCGAGAAGGAATCGTTCAGAAGGTCCCGGAGGATCGTGGTGGTCTTGCTGTATTCGGTGAACAGCAGCTGGACGCCCTTGTTCCTGGCGATTTTCTTCCAGGATCCCTCCCATTTCTCAATGAGCGACTGCGTCTCTCCGACGAGCACGGAAGCGGTCTTGCCTTCCGCCGCGGTCCGGATGATGGCGCCGTAATTCTTGGGGAGGATGCTCCTGACAAGCGTCTCCAGTCTTTTTTTCTCCTCTTTCGATTCGATTTTCTGGGAAATGCTCACCTTCTCGGCGAAGGGGAGCAGTACGATGTTCCGTCCTGCCAGTGAAATTTCCGCAGTCAGTCGTGATCCCTTCGTGGAGATCGGCTCCTTGACGATCTGGACGACCACCATCTGGCCGGGCTTGAGGACGTCTCCGATCTTGCCCTCCTTGGGCAGGACATCGCCGAGCGCGATGCCGGAGTAGAGGTCCTTCATCGGGGTGTTCTGGTTGCTTTCCCGCACGAAGCGGTCGAAAGCGTCGAAATACAGCCCCAGGTCGAGGTAGTGGACGAACGCTTCTTTCTGGTCGCCGATATCGACGAAGGCAGCGTTGAGGGCCGGAAGGATCTTCTTGACCTTGCCGAGGTAGACGTCGCCTACCGTGAAATGGGCCCCCTTGCTGGACTCCTTGTTGTACTCGATCAGCCTGTGGTTTTCCATCAGGGCGATCTGAACCTCGCTCGACGAGACGTCGACGACGAGGTCTTTGGTCGGTTTCTCGGACTCCATGGAAATGTTTGACAGTGTGGTAAGCAAAAAGGGCCTGCCGGATCTCCCGGTCGGCCCTTCTCTTTCAGCAGACTGCTAAAATGGCGACACAGGCGAAGAAATTATTTCTTCTTGTGCCGGTTTTTGCGCAAGCGTTTTTTCCGCTTGTGCGTTGCCATTTTATGTCTCTTTCTTTTTTTACCGCTGGGCATAATGTTAGATTAGAGAGTTATAGATTTATTTTTCTTTCACAGCTGCGACGAAAACCTTCGCGGGCTTGAAAGCCGGGATATCGTGGGCCGGGATCACCATCGTGGATTTCTTGGTGATGTTGCGCGCTGCCTTCTGGGCGCGATGCTTGATAATGAAGCTGCCGAAACCGCGGAGATAAACGGGGTTGCCTTTCACGATAGAATCCTTGACGGTCTCCATGAAAGCTTCTACAACTGTCTGAACCTGAGTCTTTTCGATACCGGTCGCCTTAGCGACTTCGTTGACGATTTCTGCCTTTGTCATAATAATGTTGGTTTTATGATGATTGTGTTACAATTCTCAGTATATATCCTTGTTTGGGCCACAAAAGTAGCCATAATTTTTTTATTATCAAAGTTTTTATCGGCATTTCCGGTGAAAAAAAGACGTTTGGGAGGCCTTGGCACGGAGATTGACACTATATCCGCCCGGATTGTTGCGCCGACAGGATATGACAAATTGTCATGCCCCGCGGCGCCCGAATGACTGGAACCTTATGAAATACGATAAAAACAGCCTTTCTCCCGGCGGCGTGGAAGTGAACATCATGCCGGTTGTCCAGGGTGACTCCCTGGTCCATTTCGACCCGGATCAGCTGCCGGAGGTCGTCCCCGTGCTTGCGCTCCGCAATGCCGTCCTCTTTCCGGGAACGGTGTACCCGGTGACCATCGGCCGGGAAAAATCCATCCGCCTGATCCGCGAGGTCGAGTCGCGGGACGGATTCCTCGGGGCCGTCCCCCAGACCGACGTTTCCGTGGAGGAGCCCTTGCAGAAGGACCTCTCCCGCTACGGGACCGTCGCCAAGGTCATCAAGACCATCGAGATGCCGGACGGCTCGATGACGGCCATCCTGCAGGGCATCCGGCGGCTCGAGCTCGGAGATGTGCTGCAGTATGACCCTTATATCGTGGCGCGCGTGCATTACCTGGAGGACACGGTCCCCGACATGGACGACAACCAGCTGCTGATCCTCATGGACTCCCTCAAGGAGAAAGCGGCGCAGATCGTCCGTTCCTCCTCCTTCGCCCCGAAGGAGGCCGTGACCGCCCTCAAGACCATCGAGAACTATCCCTTCCTGGTCAATTTCATCGCGACCACGGTCGAGGTGGAGCATTTCGCCGACAAGGTGGACCTCCTCCAGTACGGCGACATGCAGGTGCGCGGCATGAAGCTGCTCTCGGTCCTGGAGACCCAGGTCCAGCTGCTCCGCATCAAGCAGGAGATCAACCAGAAGGTCCGCAGCGACATCGACCAGCAGCAGCGCGAATACTACCTCAACAACCAGCTCCGCACCATCCAGGAGGAACTGGGCATGGACGAGGGCGAGGAATTCGCGAAGTTCCGCGAGCGGGCCGCCGCGAAAAAGTGGCCCGAGTCGGTGAAGGCCGTCTTCGAGAAGGAGATGGCGCGCCTGGAGAAGTACAACCCCAGTTCCCCCGACTACAGCATCCAGTACAACTACGTCCAGTTCATGCTCGACCTGCCCTGGGGCGAGAAGTCGGAGGACAACCTGGACCTGAAGAACGCGCAGAAGATCCTGGACGAGGACCATTACGGGCTGGACACGGTCAAGGACCGCATCATCGAATACCTGGCCGTCCTCAAGCTGAAGGGCGACATGAAGTCCCCGATCCTCTGCCTGTACGGCCCTCCCGGGGTCGGCAAGACGAGCCTCGGCAAGTCCATCGCCCGGGCCCTCGGGCGCAAATACGTCCGGATTTCCCTCGGCGGCATGCACGACGAAGCGGAGATCCGCGGCCACCGCAAGACCTATGTCGGCGCCCTGCCGGGCCGGATCCTCTCCGGCATCCAGCGGGCCGGCACCTCCAACCCGGTCATCGTCCTGGACGAGATCGACAAACTTGCGAGCGACTTCAAGGGCGACCCGTCGTCCGCGTTGCTGGAAGCGCTTGACCCTGAGCAGAACGGGACCTTCCACGACAACTACCTCGACATCGACTACGACCTCTCGGACGTGCTTTTCATCACCACGGCCAACGTCACGTCGACCATCCAGCCGGCCCTCCGCGACCGCATGGAGATGATCAATGTGACCGGTTACCTCGCCGAGGAGAAGATGGAGATCGCGAGGCGTCACCTGATCCCCAAGCAGCAGGAACTGCACGGCCTGGGGAAGTCCGACCTGAAGATCGACAAGGCGGCCCTCTCTGCCATCATTGCGGAATACACCCACGAATCGGGCGTCCGCGGCCTGGAGAAGCAGATCGCGAAGATCGCCCGCGTGACGGCGAAAAAGACCGCCCTCGGCGAGGAGCGCCCCGCCGTCATCAAAAAGGACATGCTCAAGGAGTACCTCGGCCTGCCGACGGCCTTCCACGACCAGCAGAAGGGGAATGAGGCGCCCGGCGTGGTGACCGGCCTGGCCTGGACCGAGATGGGCGGTGAGATCCTCTTCGTCGAGAGTTCCGTCAGCCAGGGCAAGGGCGCCCTGTCGATGACGGGCAACCTCGGCGACGTGATGAAGGAGTCCGCCCAGATCGCCTGGCAGTACATCAAAGCCCATCCGGAAATGGCCCGCATCACGGCGGAGGAGTTCGCCGCGAAGGACATCCACATCCATGTCCCCGAAGGCGCCGTGCCGAAGGACGGCCCTTCCGCCGGCATCACGATGGTCACCTCGATGGTATCCGCCCTCCGCTCCCAGGCCATCCGCCACGGGGTCGCGATGACCGGGGAAATGACCCTCCGCGGCCGTGTGCTGCCGGTCGGCGGCATCAAGGAGAAGATCCTGGCGGCCAAGCGCGCCGGCGTCACTACCATCGTCATTTCGGAAGAAAACCGAAAAGATGTCGAAGATATCAAGGAAATTTACGTAAAAGGCCTTACCTTTGTCTATGTGAAAGACATCGCCGACGTGATGGACTTTGTCTTTGACGCATAGATGGATGTAAAGATCGAACAGAGCTGGAAGGAAGCCCTCGCCCCCGAATTCGGGAAACCGTATTTCGCGTCGCTGGTGCGTTTCCTTCATGACGAGAAGGCTGCCGGGAAGGTGATATACCCTCCGGGCGGCCTGATTTTCAATGCCTTCGCCCTGACGCCTGTCGAGGCGGTGAAGGTGGTCATCATCGGCCAGGACCCCTACCACGGCCCTGGCCAGGCGATGGGCCTGTCCTTCTCCGTGCCGGACGGCATCCAGGCCCCGCCGTCGCTGCGGAACATCTTCAAGGAGATCCAGGACGACCTCGGCATCCGGATGAGCGGACGGCCGAACCTGGAGGGCTGGGCGCGCCAGGGGGTGCTCCTGCTGAACGCTTCGCTGACCGTCCAGGCCGGCCTGGCCAATTCCCACAGCCGCATCGGCTGGCAGGAGTTCACCGACGCCGTCATCCGTTACCTCTCCGACCGCCGCGAGGGCATCGTCTTCCTGCTCTGGGGCAACTACGCCCGGGGCAAGAAGGCCCTGATCGACCCCGCCCGGCACTACATCCTGGAGGCTGCCCATCCGTCCCCGCTGGCCGGGGGCGCCTTCTTCGGCTGCCGCCATTTCTCCAAGACCAACGAAATCCTTGTCCGCGAGGGCAAAACCCCGATCAACTGGCAGTTATGAAAAAGAAAGCACTCTTTCCCGGCTCCTTCGACCCCTTTACCGCCGGCCACCTCAATATCCTGAACCGCGCCCTGACGATGTTCGACGAGGTCGTCGTCGCCGTGGGCATCAACCAGGACAAGCGCGGCTTCTTCGACATGGAGAAGCGGCTCGAGATCATCCGCAAGGCGACAGCGGGGATGGAGGGCGTCTCGATCATCCAGTATGACAACCTGACCATCGACACCTGCCGCGAACTCGGCATCCGCCACATCGTCCGCGGCGTGCGCAACATGATCGATTTCGAGACCGAACGCTCGATCGCCGACGCCAACCGGCGCCTCGCCCCGGACATCGAGACCATCATCATCCCGACTGCGCAGGAATTCGCCCACATCTCGTCTTCGGCGGTGCGCGACATCCTCAAGCACCACGGCGATTACTCGGCTTTCATCCCCGCCGGCGTGGAATTGTAATCCCATGCGGAAATACCTGACAATCATCCTTCTCGCGCTGGCGCTCCCGCTCGGCGCCCAGCCGCTGGACAGCGCGAAGACCGCCCGGCTGGACGGGTTGATGACGCAGTATTTCACCCTGCTTGCCGGGGAACCCGCCGCCGTCCAGGGCGCGGAGATGGACGGCCTGATCTCCTCCTGCCGGGACTCCCTGCTGCGGCAGTATGTCGCCCTGCGGATCTACGGCCATTACATCGGCTCGAAGGTCATGGGAGACGAGGCCGTCGCCATCGGCATCTTCGACCGCTGGTTCGCCCCGGGCAAGGTCCGTTTCAAGACGGAGATCGACCGGATGAACGCGCAGGTCTTCGCGGATTTCAACCGTTCCTCCCTGATCGGGATGCGGGCGCCGGAACTCGTTCTCCAGGATATCAACGGCCTCCCCGTGGATCCGACAGCCGCTTCGAAAGGCCGCTATGCGGTGCTGTATTTCTATGATACGGACTGCTCCTCCTGCCGCATCGAGTCGGCGCGGCTGCGGGAATTCGTTTCCTCAAACACGTATCCCATCGATATTTACGCCATCTATACCGGGTCGGACGAAGCGGCCTGGGCGCGCTACCGGGCGCTGAACCTGCCCGGGGGCGTCACCCATCTCTGGGACCCCGGGCTCGCGTCGGATTTCCCCCGGAAATACGGCGTCATCCAGACGCCCCGGATGTTCCTGGTCGCCCCTGACGGCACGGTTGCGGGCCGGGGCCTGGATACCGGAGCCTTGAAAATCCTGCTCGACAAGGCGTTTGCTCCCGAGGAGACATATGCGTATGGCTCCGCCGCCTCCCGTGCGCTTTTCGACGCCCTCTTCGCCGAAGAGGACGGCTCCGCAGACGCGGTCGACCGGGTGGCCGGCTATGTCGCCTCGACCACGCTGGAGAAAGGGGATACGCTCGATTACAGGCACCTGTGCGGTGACCTCCTCTATTACCTGTCAACCGCGGAAGGACCCGGAATGAAGGAAGGGACCCGCCGTTTCATCCGGGAGCGCATCCTTCCCGGCGGGATGGACCCGGAGGTGGCGGCGCTGGGCGGCCTGCTGGATGACCTGCTGTCGAAAACGCCTGCAGGAGAGAAACTTCCCGCTTTGACACTGCACGGAACGTTCCATGCGCGCCGCTTCCTCTGCGGGCGGAAGGCCCGCGAAGGCGCGTGGCGGATCGACCGGCTCCGGAAGCCCGCGCTACTGGTCTTCTACGCGCCCGGCTGCAGCCGCTGCGAGGAACTCCTCGCCCGGGTCGGGACGATGGAGGAGGCCGCCCTGCTGGTCGATATGGATGCCCTTTTCTCGGACCATCCGGACGAGGCGAATGCCGCGCTGGGTGCCTTCGACCTGACCGTCCTGCCCTTCGTCGTGCGGGTGGACAGAAAGGGCGTCGTCCTTGAGAAGTATCTGCGCGTCAGCGATCTGTAATTATCTCACCAGCTGCGGGTCGTAGCGGAAAAGGGTTCCGCGCCGCACGTTCTCGGAATTCTTGGAGCAGAATCCGCAAAAGACCGCCCCGTCGCGGTATTTCACCCCTTCCGGTTCCATGTAGCCCGTGTCCGTGATGCCCGCCGCCTTGAGGGCGGTCAGGTCGTCGAGTGCCCGGAACTTCGTCAGGGGGATGACCGTCGTCCCGTCGATTTTCCGCACCTGCAGCCAGCCGGGGGAGGGCGTCCCGTCCGCGTGGCCGTTGCCCTGGGCCTGGTAAACGAGTCCGTCGTGGATGTCGAATCCCTGCCAGGAGACGGTCGTGCCGTCGGCATAGGTGCTGCGGGAGATGGCGAATTCCCCGAGCGGTTTGAACTTGCTGGCGTCGCGGGCCTTGACGACGGGCTTTTTCGTCACTTCCGCGTCGCCGGAGCCGCTTTCGCCGCCATAGGTGATCTCTTCCAGGGTGATATCCCGGACCGGGAGGGCCTTCAGTTCGCTGAGTCTGTAGGTGCGGATGCGCCCGGAAGAGATGCCGAGGATGGTGAGCATGTCGCCTTCGATGTCCACGGCGACGGAGATGTTCTTTTCCCCGAAATAATAGTTCTCCGTCGTCTGGGAGGCCTTGACGGTCGCGCCGGCCTTGACGGGGATGCGGGAGATGATCTGGGCGTTCCAGTACTCTCCCTTGTCGTTCTTGCTGGAGTAATTGTCGATCCAGATGTATTTCCCGTCGGTGGCCTCCTCCAGGGTGAAGTTGGAGCCGTGGCCGGTGTAGCAGAGGGTCATGCAGCGGGCGGTCGGCGTCTCCTGGCTGTTCCGTTCATTCCAGCAGAGATAGACCCGGAAGTTGCTGTTCAGCTGGGTGTAATAGATCATCCCGTCGCTGGCGATGTCGAAGCTCTGCATTACCGCCGAGGTCGTGCGGAGCCGGGCCGTGCTGTAGTGCAGGTCCTGCGAGAAGCCGTCCGTGAGCAGGGGACCATAGGTGGGTTCGATGCCCGGGTCCACCTTGCCGGCGTTCTGGGTGACGTGGAGCGTCTTCTTGTCGCTGCCGCAGGTGAAGGTGACGGAGCCCATCCGGACCCTGCCGGTCTCGTTGGCGGTGACTTCGACACGGACGACCTCGTCCCCGGCCCCGCCGGAATCGGGAGTCGCCGTCAGCCAGGCGGCATTCGAGCGGGCGGACCAGGGACCGCCTGCCTGGAAGGCGACGGTCGTCACGGTCCCGGCCGTCTCGCCGACCGTCTTGTCGAACATGTCGCCGAAGGAGATGAAAGCGGCCGGCGTATCGCTCTGGTGGGGATTGCAGCCTGCCAGCAGCAGGAGGACGGCCGCGATGAACCGATGTCCTGTTCTCATAGCATGAGCCCTTCCCGGACGCGGTCCGCCTCCGCCTGCCCCTTCAGGTAGGAGAGGATATGCAGTCCGAAGTTGACGGCATGGCCGGCGCCGCGTCCCGTGATGATCCGCCCGTCGACGACCACGCTTTCGGGTTCATAGACGGCGCCCTTTTCCAGCATCGGCCCCTGGAAGCCCTCGAAACAGGTGAAACGGACGCCCCGGAGGGGGTCCAGCTGCGAGAGGACGAGCCCGGGCGCGGCGCAGATGGCGGCGACGGTGCCGCCCTCGGCGTAATGCCGTTTCATCCGGTCCACCAGGTCGGCATGCTCCGCCAGATGGCGGCTGCCGGGCATTCCGCCGGGGAAGACCATCACGTCTTCCCGCACGGCCGGCCCGTCGCCGGCTTCGTCGCAGTATTCGTCGTATGTCATGTCCGCCCAGAGCGATACGCCGTGCGAAGAGACGACGGTCGGGTCTTCGGTGATGGAGACGGTCCGCACGTCGATGCCGCCGCGGACGAGGACGTCCCTCGTAGCAAGGGCTTCCATGTCTTCGAATCCGTCCGCGAGAAAAATAACTACCCCTTTCATGTGTTTCGGTTTTGGCTGCGTTGTTTCGGCAAAGATACGGATTCCTGTTGAAATTGTGAGAGGAATGGCGTATATTTGCAAGGAACACTGAAACAACCGGTCCCATGAAAATGAAACACAGACTGCTTCTGCTCCTTGCCGCGTCGATGCTGGTGTTGGCCGGCACCGTTTCCTGCGGGAAGCCCGACCCCGTCACGCCTCCCGAAGAAAACGTCGATGACAAACCCGGCAAGCCGGATACCCCGGATACGCCGGATACACCCGATACCCCGGACACGCCTGACACCCCGGACACGCCCGACACCCCGGACCAGCCGCAGAAAAAGACCCTCAGCATCCTGGCCATCGGCAACAGTTTTTCGGTGGATGCGATGCAGTACCTGTATGACATCCTGAAGGAGACCGGGCTGGAGGAGGTTGTCCTCGGCAACCTCTATATCGGCGGCTGTTCCCTTGCGACGCATGCGTCGAACTTCTCCGCGAATTCCGCGTCCTACACGTATTACAAGAACACGACGGGCACCTGGACGAACACGACGTCCGCCAAACCTCTCACGGCGCTTCAGGAGCGCTCATGGGACATCATCACGATGCAGCAGGCGAGCGGCGACTCGGGTATCGCATCGACCTACTCGCCCTACCTGGCCAACCTGAAGAAGATCGTCATGGCCGCCTGCCCGGATGCCAGGCTGGTCTGGCACATGACCTGGGCCTACCAGGGGAATTCGACCCACAGCTCCTTCCCGAAGTACAACTCCGACCAGATGACGATGTACAATGACATCCTCTCCGCCGTGCGGGAGAAGGTATTGACGGACAGCGACTTCTCGCTCGTCATCCCCTGCGGGACCGCGGTGCAGAACCTCCGCACCAGCCATTTCGGCGACCGGATTACCCGCGACGGCTACCACATGTCCTACAACGTCGGCCGTTTCGTCACGGCCATGACCTGGGCGAAGGCGCTGACCGGCTGCGACCTTTCGGCCATTACCTACACCCCGCCTTCCTATTCTTACGAGAACCGGGACATCGCCGCCATCAAGGAGGCGGCGGACAACGCGGTCCTGAATCCGTATGTGGTCACGGAGTCTTCATTCCCGCCCCAGCCCGGCGACGAGGGCATCGAGTCCGACGACCCGGTGGAGGTGCTCCGTCTCTCCGGTTTCGACCCGGACCTGTTCACGGTCCTTCCGCTGGAAATCACCAAGTGGGCGTATTACAACTCCTCCAATGCGACCTATTACAAAACCATGTACACGACGACCATGAGCAACCCGCCCACCAACATCAAGCGTTTCGTGGTATCCCGGATCTTTACACGGGAGGAAATTCCTGTCGGATCGGTGATTATCCTCAAGAAGGACTATCAGTACCGGCCCGAAGGCTGGGTCAATATGGCCAAGAACACCAGTTCCGCGCGGCCGGCCGAGGTCACGGACCAGGTCGTTACCGTCAGCGAGGCATGGTGGGGGACATGGACCCACCGCGCCTTCAATATCTCCAAGGTCGGAAAACCCGACCTGAGTGATGCGGAAGCCGAAGAGGCCGGCAAGAGCCTGACAATCTTTATTCCCAAACCCTGACGCCTGCATACAATGAACTCGACTGCCCTGATCTGGATTGTGATGATCGCGGTGATGGTCGCCAGCATGATCATCCAGAACCGGCTGAAAAGCCGTTTCGCCAAGTATTCCGAAATCCCCGTGGCTGCCAGCGGCGCGGAGGTCGCCCAGCGGATGCTGCAGGCCCACGGCATCCATGATGTCCAGATCGTCTCCATCGAGGGGACGCTCACGGACCACTACAACCCCCAGACGAAAACCGTCAATCTCAGCCGGGACGTGTACTACGGCCGCTCGGTCGCGGCGGCGGCCGTCGCCGCCCACGAGTGCGGCCATGTCGTCCAGCACGCGACGGGCTACGGCCCGCTTCGGATGCGCTCCGCCCTCGTCCCGGTGGTCAGTTTCGCCTCGAACCTCGTTTCCTGGGTCCTGCTGGCCGGTGTCCTGCTGATCAACATCTTCCCCGGCCTCCTCTGGTTCGGGATCGGCCTCTTCGCCCTGACGACGCTGTTCAGTTTCGTCACCCTGCCCGTGGAAATCAATGCCAGCGCCCGGGCCGTCAAGTGGCTCGAGCAGGACGGGATCGTTTCCTACGACACGCGGCCGATGGCGGTCGATGCCCTGAAATGGGCGGCCTACACCTATGTCATCGCTGCGATCGGCTCCCTCGCGACGCTGCTCTACTACATCTCCATGGCAAACCGCCGCAGCTGATGGCCGCGGCGGTTCCACGGGGATGCTCCCCTGGGATATAAAGCATGGCTGCGCTGCTCAGAACAGCGTAGGGTGTGCGTTGTCGAGTTCGGAAAGGACCTTTTCCATCACCGCTTCCCGGAGGAGGACGGCGCGGGCCCCTACGTTGAAGCGGGCGCAGTATTCGTCGATGGCGGCCATCTCCTTGTCGTTCAGGTAGATGACCTGGCGGTGCTTCCTTAGGAGCGAAGCCCGCTGCTTTTCGAGGAAGGCCGGATCGACGCCGGACATGTGTTTTCTCCTTGCCAAAACGGTGGTGCGCTGGTTGACCCTGCAAAAATACGGATAATAATGGAAACCGCCAAGTATTAGTGCCTGACGACGATACGCTCGATGCGGCGGGGGACGGAGGTGAAGATTTCGTAGGGGATGGTGCCGAGGATGCCGGCGAGTTCGGAGACCGTCGGGTCTTCGCCGAAAATGGTGACCGTGTCGCCGACCCGGGCATCGACGCCCGTGACATCCAGCATGCACATGTCCATGCAGATATTGCCCACGGTGGGGACGCGCCGGCCCTTCAGGGAGAAGGAGGCATGGCCCTGCCCGAAGTGGCGGTCGATGCCGTCCGCATAGCCGACGGGGATGGTCGCGATGCGCATGCCCGCTGCCGGAACATGCCCGTGGCGGCCATAGCCGATGGTGTCGGAGGGGTTGTCCAAGGTCTTGATCTGCAGAATCTTGCATTTGAGGGAGGCGACGGGGGCGAGCTGTACGCCGGGACGGGCGCTGATCCCGTAGATGCCGATGCCGAGGCGGACCATGTCGAACTGGTATTCGGGGAAGCGTTCGATGCCGGCGGAGTTGAGGATGTGCCGCATCGGCCGGTAGCCGAGCGCGGCGGTGATCCGGTCCGCGTTCTCCCGGAAGAGACGGATCTGGGCGAGGGTGAAGGCATCTTCCGCCGGGTCCTCCGCGACGCAGAGGTGGGAGAAGATGGACTGGACCCGGACTTCGGGGCTGTCCGCGAGTTCGGCGAGCAGCTCCGGCAGTTCGCCGGTCATGAAGCCGAGCCGGTGCATGCCGGTGTCCAGCTTGATGTGGATGGGAAAGTCCCGGCGGCCCTTTTCCCGCAGGATGGCGCACAGTTTCCGGAGGGATACGACGTTCGGGATGCTGGGCTGCAGCCCTTTTTCAATGATTTCCTCGTAGTGGTCCGTCCCCGCGGTCAGGACCAGGATAGGGAGGGAGATACCGGCCTGCCGCAGTTCCAGCCCTTCGACCGGATAGGCGACCGCCAGGTAATCCGCGCCTGCGCGCTGCATCATGGCCGCGAACTCCACGGCCCCGTGCCCGTAGGCATTGGCCTTGACCAGGACCAGCAGCTTCGTCTGCGGTTCCAGCAGGGATCGGAAGTATCTGTAATTCTTCTCGCAGTTCCCCAGATCGAGTTCCAGCCGCGAGAAATCGTCCTCTCTGTTCATACAATGCACTCAGGTGCAGGAAGTGGTTGAGATGTAGAGATTCGAACTCTAACTAAGGGAACCAAAATCCCTGGTGCTACCATTACACCACATCTCAATATTTCATCAGGGGAGCAGCCCCCTGAAACCCCCGCGGCCTTAAACCCTTTCCGACTTTTGCCCTCTGGTCAAAAGTCCCGGGCCGGCCGGTCGCCTGCTGGCGACATTCGCTTCGCTCCAAGTTTTATCAGGGGAGCGGCCCCCTGAAACCCCCGCGGCCTTAAACCCTTTCCGACTTTTGCCCCCCAGGGACCCCTGCGGGAGGTTGGTGCAAAGGTAAGGATTTTTTGTGAAACGGCAAGGGGGGACTAGCGGCGGCGGGCCTGGAAGAAGGCGGTGACGGGGGCTGCGCATTCGTCGGCGAGGACCCCGGCCGTCACTTTCGTGCGGGGATGGAGGAGGGAGGGGGAGAAGAGGGTACAGCCCCGTTTGGGGTCCGCGGCACCATAGACGATGCGTCCGATCTGGGACCAGGCAAGGGCGCCTGCGCACATCGGGCAGGGCTCGACCGTCACGTATAAGGTGCAATCGGTCAGGTACTTCCCGCCCATGGCCTCCGTCGCGGCCGTGATGGCGACCATCTCGGCATGGGCGGTGGCGTCATGGAGGGTTTCCGTGAGGTTGTGTCCCTTGGCGATGATCCGGTCGCGCCAGACGATGACGGCGCCGATCGGGATTTCCCCGGCGGCTTCCGCCGCCAGGGCTTCCCGCAGCGCTTCGCGCATGTATCTTTCGTCCCGCTCTTCCATCGCTGCAAAGATACGGATTATTTCGACTTCGGCGTATAGAAGGCGAAATGGCCCGGATAGTTGCCGGTGGCGGCGCTCCAGCGCTTCTTGTAGTCGCTGCCGTAGCAGGTGAGGGTACCGGGTGCGTTCCATTCGGCCTGGTCGCCGACAAACAGGTAGCGGAAATCGCCGTTGCCGTCGCCGAGGACGCCGAGGCTGTAGGCCATCGGGTTCTTGTGGACGAAGTCGGTGATGCGTTTGCCGGACTTGCTTCCGTCGGCGAGACGCGCCGTGAACAGGTAATAGTCCTTTACCTTGCCGGCCGTATAGTCCCATTCGTCCTCGGTGCCGATGGCCCAGACGGTATCGCCGGCGATGGCGGCGGCGGTCACATAGCCGTTGGTCCCCGGGGCGCTGATGTGGCGGACCGGCTCCGACCCGTCGGCCTTGAAGGCGTAGAGTCCGGAATGGACCGAGTAGAAGTCCCCGTAGCAGGTGACGTAGATCCAGCCCTTTCCGTCGGAGAAGACGGATTTGAGGTTCGTGGCGACGTCGATGGTCTTTTCGACCTTGAAAGACGCGAGGTCGACGACGACCACGTCGCGTTCGTAATTGGATGTGACAGCGGAGGATGTGCCGCCGCTCAGGGCGACATAGGCTTTGCCGTCATAGACGGCGATGCCTTCCGGTTCATAGCCGGGCAGGTCGAGGGTGGCGACCTGTTTGTATGTTTGCCTGTCGATTTTGTAGAGCTGTCCCTTCCGGAGCAGGTGGTCCTTGACGG
Source organism: Bacteroidales bacterium (assembly GCA_016287075.1). Lineage (GTDB taxonomy): Bacteria > Bacteroidota > Bacteroidia > Bacteroidales > UBA932 > Cryptobacteroides. Next base: position 84,112 of record JAEEVC010000008.1, read on the forward strand.
TATAGTCGTCATTGTATTCGACGAACGTGCCCGCCCAGGAGGTGACATAGGCGAAGGAATCGTCGAAGGCGATGTTGCGGGGGGTCATGACCGGAATGGTCGCGAGGTGCTTCTCATTGAAGGCGTCAGCCACTTCCACGATGCCGGAATTGTTCACCACCATCCACACTTTCCCGTCCTCCACGGCGATATCGTTGCCGACGTCCCCGAGGCCGAAAGGAATTTCCGGGTTCATCTTGCCATACGCGTCGCGGACGTATTTCCCGTCCGTGAAGCGGAAGAAATCCAACGTAGCTGAATTCGAGCCCTTCGCGCCTTCGTTGAGGACTAAGAGTTTCACCGGGGGGGCATCTTCACCTACTGTAACAGTCTCGCCCGCAAGGGTTTCATCCTCGGAGGCGGCAGGAATCGGATCCCAGGGATCCGTCTGACATCCAGCGGCGCCTAGCGCCAGGATGCCACTGATCACAAGCAGTGCCTGTTTTTTCATAGAACGATGCATGTTTTGCAGGTGCAAAGATACGATTTTTCATGTTTTTTCATTATATTTGTTCCGCGAAAGCGAAACCATATAATTAAATACGTGCAATACATGAAGAGAATTCTTATGTTGCTCGCCGCAGCCGTACTGGCTGTCGGCGCGGTCTCCTGTCAGAAGGAGCGTCAGCACGAGACTCCTGCGAGTGTAGCGCTTTACACGCATCCGGGAAAGGCGGTCAAGGCCGCTTCCGGCACGATCGGCGTGACCGTTTCGGCGACCGTCGACGGCTGGAAGGCCGAATCCAAGGCCGACTGGATCACGGTGGCGCCCGCAGAAGGTTCGGGCTTTACGAAAGGCGTCCGGGAGGTCATCCTGACCTATACGGAAAACACCACGGGAGCGCAGCGGAGCGGCGATGTCGTCTTCTCCGCCGGCGCCCAGAGCGAAACCTACACCCTGACGCAGGAAGCGAAATGACCCTTTAAAGACCGATGAAAATGAAAAAGGCACACAAAGCATTCATCGCCGTCTGCGTGGTCATCCTTACTGCGCTTGCGGCTTCCTTCAGCGCGTCCGCCCAGGTGCGGACCGTGACCGGCAAGGTCGTCGATGAAAAGGGACAGCCCGTCATCAGTGCGGGTGTGATCGTCCAGGGTACCACGAACGGTACCGTCACGAACCTCGACGGTGCTTATTCCCTCCGTGTGGACGGTCCGGCCGTCCTCGAAATCTCCAGCGTCGGTTATGTGACCGCCGCCGTCGCCCTCGGGAAGAACCAGACCGTGGCGGACGTCGTCCTCCAGGAGGACGCGATGCTACTTGAAGATGCGGTCGTCATCGGTTACGGCGTCCAGAACCGCCGTGACGTCACGACCGCCATCGCCTCCATCAAGGCCGAAGACTTCGCCAACAAGCCGACGTCCGACTTCCGCGAGGCCATGGCCGCGAAGATGCCGGGCGTCCAGGTCCTGACCCTCGGCGGCCAGCCGGACGGCAACGTGGCCATCCACGTCCGCGGTATCCAGTCCGCGACCGCCGGCAACAAGCCGCTCTACGTCATCGACGGCGTTCCCTGCGACCAGGGCGCCTTCTCGAACCTCGCTTCCTCCGATATCGAGAGCCTTGAGGTCCTGAAAGACGCCTCGTCTGCGGCTATTTACGGTTCCCGCGGCTCCTGCGGCGTCGTCATCGTGACCACCAAGCGGGGCAGTTCGGAACAGGCCCAGGTGACCTATGACGGCATGTTCAGCGTCTCCCAGGTTTCCAAGAAGATCGACCTGCTCGGTGCATACGACTGGGCTGTCCTCTTCAAGGAGGCGCGCGACGGCTCTTACCTGTACAGTGTCCCGGAAGGAACGATTTCCGATCCGTACCTGCTGCCCCCCCGTCCGCAGACGTACCACCGGATCCATCCCATCATCGAGAAATACCTGAACGACGATTCGGGCCTGCTGACCGATACGGACTGGCAGGATGCCATTTTCCGCAACGCACTGAGCCACCAGCACAGCCTCTCCGTCAGCGGCAAGAGCGGTGACAACCGGTATTTCCTCGGTGCCAATTACCTCAGCCGGGAAGGCACGATCATCGGGTCCGATTACAACCGCTTCGGCTTCCGCCTCAACCTGGACGGCAAGAAGGGGATTTTCCGCTACGGCGCCTCCCTTGCCCCGAGTTACTCGCGGACGCACTATGTCGCTTCCGATTCCCAGTATGGCAGCAACGGCATCATCGCCTCCGCGCTGATGGCCCCGCCGATCTTCCCGGTTTACAACAGTGACGGCACCTACAACTGGGACATGAACGGCATGCTCCGCGCCGATCCGAAGGGCTATGGCGACACCCAGACCAACGAGGTCCTCAACCCGGTCGCCCTGGCGCTCGAGACGAAGGATATCCGGGAAAAGACCCAGCTCATCGGCAACGTCTATGCCGCCCTCCAGCTGGTCAAGGGACTGGAATACAAGATCACCCTCGGCGGCGACTTCTATCAGTACGGACGTGAATACTACCGTCCGTCCTGGCTGCCGACCCGGGGCAACAAGTACTGGATCGCTCCCGACTACGATGCCGGCGAGACCCATTCCAGCGTCCAGCTTTCCGATCCTACCTCCACGACGGCCTCCAACCAGTATTATCACTGGAATGTGGCGAACCAGCTCACGTACAGTGCGAAGTTCGGCAATCATTCCATCAATGCCGTCGCCGCCTATGAGGCCGAGGAATACATCAACAAGACGATGAGCATCACGGGTACCGGTGTGGCCGGCGATGACAAGATCACTACCTCGAAGGGCAAGGTCATCGCGGCGGATGATGCTATCAACAACCTAACCGTCAGTACCTTCGCTTCCTGGTTGGTCCGAGCCCAGTATTCCTGGAAGGGCCGCTACATGGCGTCTGCCTCGCTCCGCGGCGATGCTTCCTCACGCTTTGCCCCGAAGTCCCGCTGGGGCTATTTCCCGGCGGCATCCGTCGGCTGGCGCATTTCCGACGAACCGTTCATGCGGGGTCTGACCGGCATTTCCGACATGAAGATCCGTGCCTCCCTCGGCCAGACCGGTAACGCGCAGATCGGCACGTCCGAATACCTCGCCCTCTACGGCTCCGCCGCCACCTATCTCGGCAGCGGCACCGACATGGTGAACCAGGTCTATCCCAACCAGATCGCCAACAACGGACTTCACTGGGAGAAGAACACCCAGGTCAACCTCGGTCTCGACCTGACCCTCTGGCAGGGTCTCCTGGCCTTGAACCTCGACCTGTATAACACCCGGACGACGGACATGCTCTTCGATGTCCCCGTCCCGCAGGTTTCCGGCCTCTCCTCCTCGAACATGAACATCGGTTCCATGCAGAACCGGGGTATCGAAATCAACCTCTCCTCGCGGAAACAGTACAGCAGCGGCTTCTCCTATGAACTGAACGCCAACTGGTCGCTCAACCGCAACAAGGTCCTCAGCCTCGGCGGTGAGAACGCCCCGATCATCAAGGCCTCCGACTACACCGGCGCGAACTACATCACCAAGGTCGGCCAGCCGGTCGGCTGCTACTACCTGCTGGTCCAGGACGGGGTCTTCCACAACCAGGAGGAACTCGCATCCTATCCGCACTTCGACGAGACCCAGGTCGGCGACTTCCGTTTCATCGACGCCAACGGCAACGGTGTCCTGGAGAAGGATGCGGACCGTGTGATCGTCGGCAACTACATGCCGGACTTCTACTATGGCTTCGGCCTTGAACTCGGATACAAGGGGCTTGATTTCTCCGCCGCCTTCCAGGGCGTCTACGGCAACGAGATCCTGAACCTCGAGCGCCGTTACCTCTGCAACATGGAGGCATCGTCCAACATGATGACCCTCTCGCTGCAGCGTTTCCCGTATGGCGAGCTCAACCGCGCCACCCGTAAGTCCACGGGTAACAACGGTTCCTCCACCTCGACCTTCCACATCGAGGACGGTTCCTACCTGCGGCTGCAGAACGTTTCCCTCGGCTACACGCTCCCTTCCCGGCTGACCCAGAAGATCGGCCTCGAGCGTGCCCGTATCTACGTAGCCGGCTCCAACCTGCTGACCTTCACCCACTACACCGGCTACAACCCGGAAGTCAACAAGAACTCGACCGATGCGTTGCGTCCCGGTGAGGACTACTGCTCTTATCCGCTTCCGCGCACCGTCAGCCTCGGCCTCAACCTGACCTTCGGCCGCAAGGGCGCCCGGGCCGCCGTGCCTGCCGCCGCAGCCGCCGGCGTCCGGGAAGTGATCCGCGAGGTCATCAAGGAAAAGATCGTCGAGAAGATCGTCGAAGTTCCCGTCTATGTCGAGAAGACCGTCGAGGCCCCTGTCGGCCAGACGCCGGACAAGTTGTCCGCCCAGGCCGCCCTGGAAGGCGCCTATGTGGAAAAGGTCTTCTTCCTGATCAACTCCACCGAGGTCAGCGCCGAGGAACGCGTCAAGATCGACCGCATGGTCAAGTACCTGAACGAGAATCCGGATGCGAAAGTCACGATCACCGGTTACGCCGACCGCGGGACCGGGACCGACGAGCGGAACAACATCCTTGCCGCCGAGCGTGCCCAGTCCGTCGTCGACCTCTTCGTGCGGGCGGGCATCTCCGGAAAGCGCATCCGTTCCTTCTGGTCCAACATCGACCGGGATCCTTCTGCTGCTCCGGAAACCAACCGTGTCTCCGTTTGTATCATCAAGTAATATGGAGGAAACAAGCCTTATGAAAAGAATCATCCCGATCATAGCTTTCGGAGCCCTGCTCCTTTCAGCCGCTTCCTGCAAGCCCGAGTTCTTTGAGCGTTATCCGGCCAACAGCGTGACGGAAGGCAACTTCTATCAGAGCGAGGCGGATTTCAACCAGGGCGTTTACAGCTGCTATGCCAAGCTCAAGACCCAGATGTCCTATTACCTGACGGAACTGGCCTACCGCAGCGACGAATGCTATCTCGAATCGATGGCCGTCTCCACCCAGGACCGCTATGACCTTGACCACTTCGCTGAAGTGGAGAGCAACAAGATCCTCGCCGATATCTGGGGCGCGTGGTACAACGGCATTTACCGCTGCAACGACGTGCTCGACCATGCGGAAGGGAAAACCTTTGCCAAGCTGCCCCAGTACAAGGCCGAGTGCCTGTTCATCCGCAGCTGGTATCTGTTCATGCTCTACCAGACCTTCGGGACCGTTCCAATCCCCACGACGGTGCTGACGCCTGCCGAGTCCATGAAGGTCGGCCGCTGCACCGACGAGGAGATGTACAACCGGCTCACGACCGACCTCACCGAGGCCGTTGCCAACCTGCCGGAGAGCCGCTCCGCCGAAAAGGCCCGTGTGACGAAAATCGCCGCCCAGATGCTCCTCGGCCGTGTTTACCTGAAATACGGGAAATACGCAGAGGCCCAGCAGGTGATCGGAGAGGCGCTCAAGGACCCGAACTTCGGCCTGATGCCGACCACGGCCGCCGCCTTCGACGTGAACAACAAGATGAACAAGGAAATCATCTTCGCCCTCTGCTACAACAAGAGCATTCCGGATGTGGGACACGGCTACTGGTACAGTTCCAACACGCCCGTCGAGGAGGACCGCCGCAACCCGACGCCGGAATTCAAGCGGATCTACACCCCCCAGGACAACCGTTTCGAGCTGATCAACGGTTATGTCAAGATCAGCGCCTCGGTCTATGCGATGAAGAAATGGTACGATACCTACGACACGACCAACACGACGCAGGTCGGCAACGACTTCCCGATGATGCGCTATGCGGACCTCGTCCTGATGATGGCGGAGGCCGTCGGTCTCGGCGGTGACATTCCGTCCGCCCTTCCGTACCTGAACCAGACGCGCACCCGCGCCGGCCTGCCGGCGCTCGGCTCCGCGGATGTCTCTTCCCGCGAGAAGTTCATCCAGGAACTGGCCGACGAACGCGGCCGCGAGCTCGCCCTCGAGGGCTGCCGCTGGCATGACCTCGTCCGTCTGGGCCTGGCCGTGAATTACTTCCGCAGCCTTGGTTTTACGCTGGACGAGCACGAATTGATCCTCCCGATCCCGCGTACCCAGCTGGAGATTTACAACGATACCGGCATCCTGTGGCAGAACCCGGGTTACAACACCAACTATAGCAAGTAAGGAACATGAAAAGAACGATTACCTATATCCTGGCCGCTGCGGCCGTGGTCCTGGCCGCTTCTTCCTGCTGGAGGGAGGAGATCAAGGACCTGGAACTGGGCAGCGACCTGAAGCTCCGCCACGAGGTTACGGACCTGAAGGCGGTCCCCGGTGACGGCGAGGTCGCGCTTTCCTGGGCTGTCCCGGAGGGCTGGAACCCGACGAAGTTCATCGTCACCTATACGAATCCGGACCAGTCGTCCGGCCGGCTGGAGACGGCGGGGAAGAGCCTGCTGGTCGCCGACCTGGCGAACAGCTACAAATATACCTTCAACGTCCAGGCCCTGTACGGGGAGGATATCCTGTCCGGCGTCAAGAGCGTCTCCGCGACCCCGGTCACGAGCCGCATCGCGGTGGCCAAGCTGAATGCCGATTCGATCGACGGCGGTGTGGTCCTGAGCTGGACGAAACCGTCCGAGACGGTCCAGGGCTACAAGCTCACCTATTACATGGAGGATACCCCCGCCGACGTCAAGACGGTCTCCATCGCCGCAGACAAGGAGTCCTATACCGTGGACGGCCTGACGAACGACAAGAATTACCTGTTCTCCCTCGTCGGCGTCTATCCCAAGGGCGAATCCGAGCCGGCGACCGTGAAGGCCATGCCGATGAGCGCCCAGGCGTTCTTCGTCAGCCGCGAGAAGGCCGTCAAGAACCAGCCGGTCCGCTTCCGCTTCAACACCGACGCCTATCCGACCGCGACGAATGTCTTCTGGGAATTCCCGGGCGGCATCCAGAAGGAAGGCAACGATGTCGAGTACGCTTTCTCCTCGCCCGGCGAACAGCAGGCCATCCTCCACGCCACCATCGGCGGCGCCGAAAAGACCTGGAAGATCGGCATTTCCGTCCGCGAATGGGGACTTCATGTCAATGATTTCCCGCAGAACGGAACGAACTATGCCGGCTTCAAGGGCTCCTGCCCGGTCTTCTCCCCGGACGGCAAGACGGTCTATAACATCACCTTCAACAAGAAGACGACCCTCCTGGCCTACGACACCGAAAGCGGTGAGAAGAAGTGGGAGTTCGAGTATGCCGACGGGACGAACCAGGGTTCCTATAACATGTGCACCGTGAACCCGGTGAACGGCGACATCTACTATGGCACCCAGACGGGCGGCAGCTTTGTCTGCGTGACCGCCGAGGGCCTGTTCAAGTGGGTTTACAAGGGCCTCGGCTCCATGCAGTCCGCCGCTCCGGCCGTCAACAAGGCCGGTGACAAGGTCTTCGCGATCGATGCGGCCGGCAAGACGGTCGGCCTGGACGCGGCGACCGGTGCCGAACTCTGGACCGTCGACCTCGGCGGCAAGGGCGGCGGCATCCTGGTCTATGGCGACGAGGTCGTCGTCGGTACCCAGAGCAAGACGCTGGCCTTCCTCAACGCCGGGACGGGCGCCGAGATCGCCAAACTCACGCTGGGCGCGAACATGACCGACATCTCCGGCTTCGGCATCTCCAAGGACCGGAAGACCGCCTACTTCGGCAATACCGGCGGCGGCGTCTCTTCCGTGGACCTCGAGGGCCGGAAGCTTATCGTGGACAACAAGGTCGTCGGTACGAACAACATGTACGAGCCGGTCGTCGGCCCGGACGGAAACGTATTCTACGGCTCCAAGGATGGGTTCATCTACCTGCTGGACAAGGATTTGACCCTGATTACTTCCATTGATTCCGGCAACGGCTCCAATGCGTTCAACTACTCGCACCCGGTCGTGGACACGGACGGCAACTACTACATCACCGCCGGCGGCCAGAAGAACCAGAACTTCAAGGTCGGTCCGACCGGCAACCTACTGGACAAGTGGCAGTACGAGGAAGGTGACAAGCAGATGGGCGGCAACAACTATCTGGACGGCATCTTCTATTCTGCCTTCATCGGCGCGACCGGCGCCAACGGCTACTTCATCGGCGACTATGTCGGCGGTACCCGTTACGACGGCCACGGCTTCGATATCTGCGGTTCCTGCTGCGTCAAGTAATGCGCGGCAGACGCCTGCATGCACTGCTCATCCTGCCGTCAGCGCTCCTGCTGACGGCAGGATTTGTCGCATGCCGGGAAGTCTCCGGACCGTCCGGCGACAAGGGAAGGAAGGCGGTGCAGGTGCATGTCCGCTTTCCGGCGGGTATCTCCCCCGGTGCGGTCCAGTTCCGCTATCTGGACACGGGGGAGAGTTTCCGGGCCGATCCGCTCTCCTCGGACGGGACGTACCTTCTGGGGGAGGGAAGCGGGGACCTGCGGCCGCTGCTGGCCGTGTATCCGGCCGATGCGCCGGTCACGGTCGCGGACGGGCGCCTGTATTTTGAAATCCCGCCGGAGCAGGACGGCACGCTCCGGCCCCTGTTCTTCGGCCAGGCGCAGGCCGCCGGTGGCTATGAAGTGGCGGAACTGGCGCTGACGCCGATGTATCAGGTGCTTACGCTGGACCTTGGCCGGACGCCGTTCGTGCTCCGGAACCTGGAACTGACGCCCTCGGACGGCTCGCTCCTTTCGGGCCGCTCCTGGGTGGACCTCTCGACCGGGGAGCGGGGGGCCTCCCAGTCAAAGGTCACGGTCACGCCGGTTGCCCCCTTGAACCTCCGTCCGCCGGGAACGAAGCTTTCCGTGATGGTCCCGGACCCGGCGGTCCCGCTTTCCGGTGTCATGACCTTTACCGACGGGACCGTCTTTCCGGTGGAGGACCTGGCCGCTTATTCGGCGCTCATCAACACGCCTTATACGCTCGGGACCTCCCTTGCGATCAACAGTTCGCAGACCGATGCGAACATGGCCCGGATCCCTGCGGCAGGCATCTGGTGGGTGGAAGTGACCTGCAATTCCTTCTGGCGGAACATCCCGGAGGCCGAATGGGACTGGCGGGCCCGGGACATCCAGAAACGCATCCGGGACTACGGACTGCATGTCTGGTCCTGCCACCTGCCGTACAGCGGCACGATGGATATTTCCGTGCTGGACGACGCGAAGCGGGCTGCGAACGTGGAACTCTTCAAGCGGATGATCCGCCTCTGCGGAGAACTGTATGCTCCCCAGCGGCTGGTCCTGCACCCGAGCAGCGAGCCGATCGGCGACGCGGAGCGGCCGCAGCGGCTTGCGAATGCCAGGGCGTCCATCCGGGAACTGGCTCCCGTGGCAAAGGAAATCGGGGCGGTGCTCTGTGTCGAAAACCTTCCCCGCACCTGCCTCGGGCGGGTGACGGCTGAAATGAAGGAACTCATCGCCGATACCCCCGACGTGATGGTCACCTTCGATGTGAACCATCTTCTCATCGAATCCCATGAACAGTATTTCGATGCCCTCGGCGACCGGATCGGGAATGTCCATATGTCTGATTATGACCGGGTTGACGAGCGCCATGCCCTGCCGGGCAACGGGGTCATCGACTGGCCGTACGTGCACTGGCGCTTGCGTATGTCGGGATATAATGGTATCTTTATGCACGAAGTGAAGGCATCGGCCGGGAAGCCCGCCGACCTGCCGAAGCGTTACAATGAATTGATTTTTGTACAATAAGAACATGAAATCCAGGAACTTACTATGGATGTTGGCTGTGCTGGCAACGCTGCTTCCCCTCTCCTGCGACAAGGACGGGAAGGAGAAACCGGCAGCCGCCCAGATGCAGATTACCGTCAAGGCCCGCAGGAATGCGGCCGGCATCACCGTGCCTTTCTCCTTTACCGCGGCCGATGCATTCAAGCTGGTTGACGTGACCAGCGGCACTTCGGATACCCGGGGGCCGATGAACAAGGGTACTTCCCAGTCGTTCTTCGTCTTCTCCCTGGACAAGGCGGTGTCCGGCGACCTGCTCGTCGCCCATTGTCCGGCGGACGCCCCGGTGGAAATCGAAGGGAAGAAGGTCTCCTTCCGGATTCCGGAGAACCAGGACGGCTCCGACCTCGTCTTCCCGTATATCGGCTGGACGACGTTTTCCGGTGACAGCTACGCCGGCGACGCCATTTCGGCGGAGTCGCCCGCGGCCGTGATCCGGGCATCCATCCAGAAGGGGTCCTATTCTATCGTGAAGGCGGTCCTGCAGGCGAACGGCGGCGAAAAGATCGCCGGCAAGGTGACGATCGATACCGGCGCCAGGAGCTATACGCCTTCCGCCGCGACCGTCACCGTGACGCTTCCTTCGCCCCTCGACTGCCGTGGGGAGTCCCGGTCCATCTCCTTCTTCGTGGCTCCCGTCAACCTTGCGGGCGGCATTACCATGACCTTCTATACCGATGACGGGAAGCAGGTCGAATCGAAGGTCTCCACCCCGGTGAAACTCGCCGCCGGCGCGGTCTATGATACCGATCCGGCCAGTGTCGGGCGCCAGCTCATCGCCGCGGGCGGGACGAAAGTGTACCTGTTCGACGAGAAAATGGCGCGTGATGCCGGCAATTACACCGCCGGCCTCGTCTGGACCTGGGATTCCAATACGGAAAAGACGAAAATCTCCCGGCCGGACCACATCGACGACGCCAAACCGGTTTATGACAACAAGAAGATCCTGGTAACCAGTTCCTTTGCCTGGTGCGCCCTCGTCGATATCGAGACGAAGAACCTGGATTTCTATGCGACCGGCCTTTCCAACGCCCACTCCGCGGAAATCCTGCCGAACGACCGCATCGCCGTCGCCTGCTCGGATGGCGGCGACTTCATCGCCCTGTATGACAAGTCCGCCAGCAATTCCATGATTGCCAGCTATCCGCTTGCGTCGGCCCACGGCGTCGTCTGGTGCGAAAAGACCCGGCGGCTCTACGCCATCGGCGGGTCTTCCCTCCAAGTCTATAAACTGAACGACGCCTGGACGACCCGTCCCGCCCTCGTGCTGGAGAAGACCATTTCCTCGAAGGGATTCGTCACCGGCATGCATGACATGACGGCGGTAGACGACCATACGCTCATCATCGGCGGCAACAAGCTGGCTTTCTTCGATGTCACGACGGAAAAATTCACGCCGGTCAACGCCTATAACACGGTGGCCGGCTTCAAGTCCGTGAATTACAACCCGTCCACCCGCGAGTTCTACTATACCTACGCGTGGACGGGATATGCCGAAGGGTCTTACGACTGGTCCAGCCACTGGATCCGCTATACCGACAACATCGAAAACTCCTTCTCCCCGTCGATCCCGGCCCAGGGAATCATCCGGGTCGAGGATATCAATATGTACAAGGTGCGCGTATTCAACTGGTAATCCGTTGGTTCCACTCGTAGCAATCCTCGTCGTACTGGCCTCCTGCCCGGTTTCCGGGCAGGAGGTTCCGGATACGCTCCCGGCGGCGAGGGTGGCGGTGCACCGGGTCGCCGTGCCCTCCGATACGGTTTCCGCGGAACGTCTCCGGGGGACTGTCAACGTGGCGGAGGCGCTGAAGGGCACCGGCGGGCTGCAGGTGAAAGACTACGGCGGGGCCGGCGGCCTGAAGACCGTCGATGTCCGCAGTCTCGGCAGCGCGCACACGGCTGTCTTCCTGGACGGCATTGCCGTGGACAATGCGCGGAATGCCCAGGTGGACCTCGGGCGCTTCTCGACGGACGGCATGTCCGCCGTCTCCCTGTACAACGGGCAGGCGCCCATGGTGCTTATGTCCGCCCGCGAATACGGCAGCGCATCTGTGCTGTATCTGGAGTCGGCGCGGCCCGTTTTCGGACGGGAGCGGGACCATATCCGTGCCCATGTCCGGGGCGGATCCTTCGGAACAGTTTCACCGTCAGTGACTTGGGAACACAGGCTGGGCGAGCGGACGGCCCTCCGCACGGAGTTGGAGGGCATCGCGTCGAACGGCCGTTATCCCTTCCGGGCGCAGCATTTCCGTCAGGCGGAGGACGGAAGCTGGCGCGGTTATGACACGACGCTCGTCCGGGAAAACGGCGACCTCGCCAGCCTCCGCGCGGAGGTCCGCCTGTCCGGCTCCGTCCCGCAGGGGGAATGGACGGCGCGGGCATATGCCTACCTGTCCGAGCGGGGGTATCCCGGGCCGGTCGTGCGCCGGCCGGAGGCGGTCCCGATGGGCGCCGACCGGCAGGAGGACGGCGATTTCTTCCTGCAGGGGAGCTACCGGCAGGGGCTCGGCGCGCGGTATCTGTTCCAGCTCCGGGGCAAGTGGGCGGAAATCCGGACCCATTATGCCACCCATCCGGAGCGCAACCCGATGGCCGTGCCCTACGACAACCATTACCGGCAGCACCAGGGCTATGTCTCCGCCGCCCACCTGTATGTGCTTTCCTCCGTTTTTTCCCTGCACGGGGCGACCGACCTGGGGTATCAGGCCCTGGATGCGGACATCCGCCAGTTCACCCGGCCGTCGCGGTGGAGCGTGGCCGCCGCCGGCGCCGCCCGGCTGGACCTGCGCACCCTCCATGCCACGGCCAGCGTCCAGTATGCGCGGGCGTCGGACCGCTTTGATGCGTCCCGGGAGTCCGCCGGCGCCTTTTACCGGGACCGGCGTGTCCGGGACGGCTGGGCACCGGCGCTCATGCTCTCTTATGAACCATGGAAGTGGCTAAGCATCAGTGGATTCGTCAAGTGCTCCTGCCGGATGCCTTCCTTTGACGACCTGTATTATACCCTGCTCGGCAATTCCGACCTCAGGCCGGAATACGCGGACCAGGCGGACCTTGCCGTCCGCCTGAACTTCCCGGCGGGCCCCTGGGCATTCGGCCTCTCGGCGGAAGGATGGCGGAACCGCGTGACGGACAAGATCATCGCGCTTCCGACCGCCAACCAGTTCCGCTGGAGCATGTACAATATCGGCCGCGTGGACGTGACCGGCGCCGATGTGCTGCTGTCCGCCCGTTATGGGGAGAAAGCGCGCTCCGGGATGTTTCGCGGCGGCCTGTCGCTGCGCTATACGTTCCAGCGTGCGTTGGACCATACGACCCCGTCCGCCCTTTCCTACGGGCAGCAGATCCCCTATATCCCGCGCCACAGCGCGACACTCTCGGCCGATGTCGCCTGGCGGGCCTGGTCGGCGGAATGGACCACGCTCCTGACCGGCCGCCGCTTCAGCAGTTCGGTCAATCTTCCGGAATATGCCGTAGCGCCCTGGGCCACCTCGGACCTGCGTGTCTCGTATCGGTTCGCAGCGGCCGCCCGGCCCGTTCCGGCCCTCTCTCCGCTGACCCTGCGCCTGTCGCTGAACAACCTCCTGGGGGCGCAATACGAAATCGTCCGCGGCTATCCCATGCCCGGTGTGAACCTGCTGGTGACGGCCGCGGTCGCGTTCGGAGGGGAATCCCGCTAAAGGACCTCGAGGAGTTCGACGACGAACTTGAGGGCGCTGTAGGGAGGGATGGCGCTGCCGGCGCCGTGCTCGCCGTAAGCGAGCTGGTAGGGCAGGTAGAGCTCGTATTTGGCGCCTTCGGCCATCAGCTGGAGGCCTTCCGTCCAGCCCTTGATGACCTGGTTCAGCCCAAAGACGGCGGGTTCGCCGCGCTTGTAGGAGCTGTCGAAGATCTGGCCGTCCGGGAACGTGCCTTCATAGTGGCAGCGGACCTGGTCGGTGGCCTTCGGCTTCCTGCCGGTGCCTTCCTGGATAACCTTGTACATCAGGCCGCTTTTCGTGGCGCGGACCTCGGGGTCGCGGGCGGCCTTGGCGAGGAATTTCTCGCCCTCTTCCTTCGCGGCGGCGCCGGCGACGGCGGCCCGCTCCTGCTGCTCGGCCTCCATCTCGGCGTAGAACTGCTCCAGGGCGTCCCCGGCCTCTTCCATCGTCAGGGCCAGGTCGCGGCCTTCCAGCATGTCGCGCAGGCCGGCGACGAAATCATTGAAATTGAGGCCGTGGACCCCGTTCTGGAGGAGGTTCCCGGCGAGGCTCATGCCGAAAGCATAACTTTTCTTGTCCATGTTGTCTTGATTCTTTGGGTTTGGCGGGAGCAAAGATACGTTTTTTTTCGTAAGTTTGCAGACTGCATGGACATCATCAAAGCCATAGAAGTTTTCGCGTTCGTGACCGGCATCCTGTATGTGGTGCTGGAGATCGGGCAGAAGAACCTGATGTGGGTGGTCGGGATCCTGACCGGCGCCGCCTGCGCCTATTCCTTCGGCGCGCAGCGGATCTATGCATCGATGGGACTGAACATCTATTACGTCGTCGTTTCCTGCATCGGCCTCCGGCAGTGGCGGCGGGACGGCGCCCAGGTCGCCGAAGGGGCGATCCACCTGCAGCGGCTGACGCGCCGGACCGGCCTGTGGAGCGCGGCGGTTTTCGTCGTCGGCTCCCTCCTCCTGATCGCCCTCCTGCGGGCTTTGGGCGACCCGGAATCGCCGATCGACGCGATCGTTACGGTGATGAGCGCCATCGGGACCTGGTGGCTCGCGAAGAGCTATCCCGAGCAGTGGATGGTCTGGATCGTGGCGGATGTGGTCTCCTGCGTGCTCTGCATCCGCGCCGGCCTGTACTGGATGTCCGTGCTGTACCTGGCCTATGCCGTTTCGGCGGTGTACGGCTATTTCCACTGGATGAGAAAAGGAACCTATATCGAATGAAAAGAATGCTGACCCTTCTGGCCGCCCTGCTCCTCGGATGGAGCGCTCCGGCCCAGGAAGCCCCCGCCCGAGCGGAAGGCTACCATTATGTCAATGCGACGGAACTGCCCCTCGGCGGCAAGGTCCTTCCGGAAACTTCGGCCCGCTACGAGCGGCTCCCCGCCTCGCTGGAAGGCGTCGCCCGGAAGCCGGTCTGGCGGCTCGGCCGCAACAGCGCCGGCCTCTATGTCCGTTTCCGCAGCGACGCGACCGCCGTCCGCCTGCGCTGGACCTCGCTGGGCAAGCACTACATGAACCACATGTCCCCGACGGGCGACCGCGGCGTGGACCTGTACATCCTCAATGACAAGGGACAGTGGCAGTTCGCCCGCAGCGGCCGGCCGGGCAAGGAGGCGACGACCGATGCGCTTGTCATCGAGCACATGGCGCCGAAGATGCGGGAGTTCATGGTCTATCTGTCGCTGTATGACGGGGTTACGGACCTGGAAATCGGTGTTCCGGAGGGGGCTGTCATCGAGCAGCCGGCCTTGGAGAGCCCGAAACGGTCGCGTCCGGTCATCATGTACGGGACCAGCATCCTTCAGGGCGGCTGCGCCTGCCGTCCCGGGATGGCTTACACGAACATCCTGTCCCGCCGCCTGGACCGGGAGGTCATCAATCTCGGCTTCAGCGGCAATGCCCTCCTCGATCCGGAAATCGCCCGCTGGATGGCCTCCGCGCCGGATCCGGGCGTGTTCGTGCTGGATGAGTCCCCGAACTGTTCGGCGAAGCTCATCGAAGAGAAGGGGGAGGCCTTCTTCCGCATCCTCCGCGACGCCCATCCGGACGTGCCGGTGGTGTTCGTGGACATGACCCCGTTCCCTTACCGGGTCTTCGACCAGGAATGTGACAAGAACGTCGCCCGGATTTCCGCAGCCCAGCGCGCGCTGTATGAACGCCTCAAGAAGGCGGGCGAGAAACGGATCTATTTCGTGCCGGGCGACCGGATGCTCAGCCCCGACGGCGAGGGCTCCGTGGACGGAAGGCACCTGACGGACCTGGATATGGTCCACTATGCCGACCTGTTGGAGCCCGTTCTTCGGAAGGCCTTGAAAAAGAGCAGGTAACATGGAGCAGTATCCCTCGCAACTGCTCGCCGACGCGGTCGATGCGATCTCCTCGCTGCCGGGTGTCGGCCGCCGGAGCGCCCTCCGGCTGGCCCTTCACCTGCTGAAGCAGCCCGCCGAGCATGTCCATCATTTCACCGACTCCGTCGCGCGGCTCCGGGACGAGGTCCGCTATTGCCGGATCTGCCGGATGATCGCGGACGGGGACGTCTGCTCGATCTGCGCCGACCGCTCCCGTGACGCGCGCACGGTCTGTGTCGTGGAAAGCGTCCGCGACGTGATGAGCATTGAAAACACCGGGCAGTACCATGGCGTTTACCATGTGCTGGGCGGGATTATTTCGCCCATCAGCGGCGTCGGCCCGTCCGACCTGACCATCAAGGACCTGGTGGAACGGGTGCGCGCACTGGAGGATCCCGCGTCGGCGGAGGTGATCCTGGCGCTTCCCGGGGATGTGGAAGGGGAGACGACCGCATTTTACATTTACCGCCAGATCGCCCCGAGCGGCATCCGCGTGACCGCGCTGGCCCGCGGCCTCGGCTTCGGGGATGACCTCGAATATGCCGACGAACTGACCCTCGGCCGCTCCATCACCGGCCGGGTGGCCTTCAAGCCATAGTACCATGCCGTTGATACTCAGCGCAATCCTTTTGGGCATTTCCCTGTGCGCGGACTGCTTCGCGGTTTCGCTCTGCTCGTCCGTCGGCCTCGACCGCGCCCGGATCCGGGAAAAGGTCTGGAAAGTTGCCGTCGTGTTCGCCATCGTCCAGACGGGCTTTTTCCTCGCCGGCTGGGCGGTCGGCATGGGCTTCGACACGCTCCTGTCCGGCTGGTTCTCCCGCTTCGAGACGGTCTCAGGCTGGATCGGCTTCCTGCTGCTCCTGTTCGTCGGCGGCTCGATGGTCCTTGAAGCGTTGAAAGGGGAAGAGACGCGGCTCAGTCTCAATGGGTTCTGGCCCATCGTTCTCGGCGGCGTCGCCACGAGCATCGACGCCCTGACCGTCGGCCTCTCCTACGGCATCGACGGCACCCGCTGGCCAGAAATCTGGCCTGCAGCCGTTTCCATTGCCGTCTTCACGGCGCTGTCCGTCCTCGTCGGCATGCTCTTCGGCGCCGCCATCGGCACCCGCTTCGGCCGCCCCGCCCGCTTTGCCGGCGGGGCCATCCTCATCGCCCTCGGTGTGACGATGCTGTTCTGATGGGTCGTGGCGGATAAGTGTTTGATTATAAGCTGACAGCGATATGTTGCCCCTTTGCATAGTGATGGGGCAATAATGCGGAAGTTGCTTTCTTTCAGTGTCCTATCTGCCACGCCCCTGCCGCCTTGTGGCGATGTTATGTGTTTTTTTTTGAGTATCATTTTTTTTTTGGGGGGGGGTATAGTATCTTTGCAGAAAAGACAGATTATTATGCATAATATGACAGCTATGCATGATTGCCAAAACGGGTATGGGAGAACGCGTTACTGTCCTCCTGTGACCCGTTGCATGGTGTTCTCTTCAGACGCATCCTTTCTGAAGAGTGATAGCGAAGAGAGTATGACCGAAACCATCGGAGAGTGGGATTTCGAAATCGAATGGGACTGAGAATCATCGATCATGAAACATAGATATTTGTACCTTTCCCTGGCCGGTCTCATCCTCTCCGCCTGCGTTGTGAAAGAGAATGACTCCGCGGCCGCGAATCCCGAAGACGAAGTGTTCTTCGCTACGATTGAGGACCCTTCGAGCCGGGTCTATGTCGATGACGGACTCCACGTGCTCTGGAATGCCGATGACCGGATCTCCCTTTTTAATCATAACACCCGTAACCAGGAGTTTTGGTTCACGGGGAATGACGGAGACAAATCCGGAATATTCGCCATGGTTTACCACGGGACGCCTGTCGGGAGCGCTCTCCTCCTGAATAAGCAGTATGCAGTATATCCTTATCGGGAAGAGACCTGTATTTCAGACGACGGAACCCTCTCGGTCATCCTGCCGGCGGAACAGGCCTATCGCGAGAATTCCTTTGGAAGGGAATCAAATACGATGATTTCTGTTTCGGATGATTACCAGATGGAATTCAAGAATCTCTGCGGCTACCTGACGCTCCGGCTATTCGGCGACAATGTTTCCGTTTCTTCCATCTCCCTTAAGGGAAACAATTCCGAACCGCTTGCCGGACAGGCGACGGTTGTCGCCAGCCCGAATTCGGCGCCTTCCCTTACCTTCGATGCATCGGCGACGCCGGAACTGTCCATTCACTTCGATACTCCCGTTCTCCTTGGGGACAGTCCGGATCATGCTACAGTGTTCTGGTTGGTGATCCCTCCGGTGAGGTTCAGTCAAGGCATCACATTGACGGTAACGGACAGCGATGGCGTCCGGTTCGAAAAAAAGGCTTCATCAGATTTCACCATTGAACGGAACACCCTGTACAAGATGGCTCTCCTGCGGGTCGGGCCTGCGATTCCTGGTGAAGTGCCGCATGTTTTCCTGGATAAAAAGATGTTAACCCTTGGTGTCGGCGAGTCCGCCGTCCTGCACGCGACCGTCTACCCGGAGGATGCGACGGACAAGACGGTCGTCTGGACTTCTTCGGACGAAAGTGTCGCGACGGTGGATGGCGAAGGCTGCGTCACCGCTGTAAAACCAGGAAGGACTATCATTACGGCTAAAACGGGAGAAGGGATGGCGGTTTGTAATGTGACAGTAACGGGAGAGGAGGATGACCCCATTATTTTCGCGGATCAAATCCTGAAAACAGCGCTTTTGTTTCGTTTTGATACGAACAAGGATGGGGAACTCTCGTATAAAGAAGCAGCAGCCGTCACTTCCATGGAATACGCTGTCGCCCACTATGCGGAACATGTCAACTCAATTACCTCCTTTGACGAGTTCCAGTTCTTTACGGGCGTGACATCGCTTCCGGAAAAGTATTTTACCGGTTGGGAGAGCCTGTCCAGCATCGTCTTGCCTCCAAGCATGACAAGTGTAAGCAAAAATGCGTTCTACAATTGTCACGCCTTGAAATCCGTGGTGCTCCCGGAGGTCGTGACGACCATAGAATCCGGGGCTTTTTACGGATGCGACAACCTGTCTTCGTTCGTCTTGCCACAGGCCGTGACCCGTATCGAAAACAGTGCGTTCTCTGGTTGTGAAAGCCTGGCTTCCGTGGATCTTCCTGAAGGGCTGGACTATTTGGGGGCGAGTGCCTTTGCTAATTGTAAAAGTCTCTCTTCCATCAACCTTCCGTCTGGACTGAGCGAAATTGCCAGTGCCACTTTCAGTGGCTGCGAATCACTGACGGCTTTCCATCTTCCTGCAGGCATTACAGGTATTGGAGCCGGTGCTTTTGCTTATTCTGGCCTTCAGTCCATCCTCATCCCCAAGTCGGTGACTTCTATCGGAGGCGGTCTCTTCGCAGGATGCAGCAGCTTGGCCTCTCTGGAAGTCGAAGCGGGGAATCCCGTGTATGATTCCCGGGACCACTGCAATGCCGTCATCAAAACCGAGTTGGGCCAACTGTTTTTTGGAGGAAGCATCAATACCGTGATTCCGGGCAGCGTGACCAGTATCGCCGATCGTGCTTTCTATAAGTGTTCCGTCCCGCATGCCTTTGTGATCCCCGGAAATGTGACATCTGTCGGAGAAGATGCATTCCGGTACTGCCTGAATCTTTCTTCGCTGACGATTTCCGAAGGGGTGGAACGCCTGGACCGGACCTCCTTTGCGTATTGTGACGACCTTACCTCGGTCATCATACCCAGCTCCATGCTGGAGATAGGAGGCTGTGCTTTTTATGGTTGTCATGGCCTCGCATCCGTTCAGGTCAATGCCATCACCCCACCTATAGCAGGAATTGAAATTTTTGACTGGACGACCGACTGTCCGATTTGGGTTCCCGCCGAATCTGTCGAACTGTATAAGACGAGTAGGAATTGGAGCAAGTTGAGCTCCCGAATCCAGGCAAAACCTTCCTTTCCCGGTGAAGTGGCGCAGGTTTTCCTGGATAAGACGGTGTTAAACCTAGTCGTCGGCAATGCTATCGTCTTGCATGCGACGGTCCTCCCGGAAGATGCGACGGACAAAACGGTCATCTGGACGTCTTCTGACGAAAGTGTCGCGACGGTGGATGGCGTAGGCTGCGTCACCGCTGTAAAACCAGGCATTGCTGTCATTATGGCAAAAGCGGGAGAAGAGATGGCGTTTTGTACTGTGACGGTAAAGGAAACTGGGGGGAATGGGGAGAATGATCCCATCGTTTTCGCGGATGAAACACTGAAAGCAAAACTGCTGATCCGGTTTGATACGGACGGCGACGGTGAACTCTCGTATAAAGAAGCCGCAGCCGTCACCTCCATGGAAAACTTTGTCATCGGCGTAGCGGTCAAGTCAATTACCTCCTTTGACGAGTTCCAGTACTTTACGGGCGTAACAACGCTTCCTGAAAAGTGTTTTGCCGATTGGGAGAGCCTGTCCAGCATCGTCTTTCCTCCAAGAGTGACAAGTGTAAGCAAAAATGCGTTCTACAATTGTCACGCCTTGAAATCCGTGGTGCTCCCGGAGGGAATGACGACCATAGAATCCGGGGCCTTTTGCGGATGCGACAACCTGTCTTCGTTCGGCGTGCCCCAGGCCGTGACCCGTATCGAAGACAGTGCATTCTCCGGCTGTAACAGTCTGGCCTCCGTAGCTCTTCCGAAGAACTTGCGGAGCGTCGGTAAAGAGGCTTTTTCCAAGAGTGGGTTGACCTCCGTCGTCATTCCGGGAGGCGTATCTGAAGTTGGGGAAAAGGCGTTTTTGGCGTGTTCCCATCTTCAGTCCGTCGTTTTCTCCAATGGCGTACAAACCATCTGTAGCGCGGCTTTCAGAGAATGCGGAAGTCTGGAATCCGTCGATTTCTGTCCGACCATTACTTCCATTGAGCGGCAGGCTTTCCGTCAGTGTACAAACTTGAAATCCGTGTCGGTCCCGAGCGGGGTGACGACTTTAGAATACGAGGCTTTTTACGGATGCAAAAATCTTTCTTCGTTAATCTTGCCCAAGACCTTGGTCTTTATTAATTATGCTGCTTTATGCGGTTGTGAAAGCCTGGTTTCCGTGGATCTTCCGGAAGGGTTGAGTGCTATTGGTCACGGAGCATTCAGTGGTTGTAAAAGCCTGGTCTCAATAACCCTTCCGACAGGGCTGACCGTAATTGACCGCGGCGCTTTCGTCGGCTGTACATCCCTTCAGTCCATTCTCATCCCCAAGTCGGTAACTCAACTGGGGCCGGAACTTTTCCAAGGATGCAGTAGCCTGGCCTCCCTGGAAGTCGAGGGGGGGAATCCCGTGTATGATTCCCGGGACCACTGCAATGCCGTCATCGAAACCTCATCGGCCCAGTTGATTCAGGGAGGAAGCATCAATACCGTGATTCCGCGGAGCGTGACCAGTATCGGCGATAAGGCTTTCTATTATTGTTTCGTCCCTCATTCCTTAGTGATTCCCGGAAATGTGACATACGTCGGAACAGATGCATTCCGGAACAGCTTTAATCTTTCTTCGCTGACGGTTTCCGAAGGGGTGGAACGCCTGGGCCAGGGTTCCTTTGCGTATTGTGACGACCTTACCTCGGTCATCATTCCCAATTCCATGCTGGAAATAGGTGGCTCCGCTTTTTATGGTTGTCGTGGCCTGTCATCTGTTCAGATCAATGCCGTCACGCCCCCTACGGCAGGCATTGAAATATTTGGATGGACGACCGACTGTCCGATCTGGGTCCCGGCCGAATCCGTCGAACTGTATAAGACGAGTTATACTTGGAGCAGGTATAGTGACCGGATTAGGGCGATCGAGCCTTGACAGGGGGGCAGGGAAAAGAGGGGGATGATTCCGTTTTTCCGCCTGGAAGCATTGTTTTTTCGGGAATTATGCGTACTTTTGCAGGCTGCCTTTTCCGTAATGGCGGCTGGTTGAAAGTTAAATCCATCCGGAGCGACTGGCCCGGAGCTAAAAACACACTGGAACGATATGCTGAATATCTTCTACAGGAAAAACGGAATGGTCGAAGTCTCCCAGTCGGAGAGCATCTTTGCGAAGATTCAGTTGGAGGAACTCGTGTGGATCGACATGATCGATCCCGCGGGGGCGGAGAAGCGTGCCGTCGAGGCCTTCCTCGGGACCGAGATCCAGAGCCGGGCGCAGGCCGAGGAGATCGAGAGCTCCTCCCGGTACAACGAAAACGAGCATGCGATTTTCGCGAACACGAACTTCCTGACCCCGGGGGCCGAGGAATACAATATGCAGCCGGTGTCCTTCACGCTGGTGGGGGATTCCCTGACGACGCTCCGGGAAGTGCCGCTGCGGAGCTTTACCGAACTCCAGCGCCGCCTGCAGGCGAATCCGAAGCGCTACCCGGACGGCTTTTCCATCTTTGCGACGATCCTCGACCAGCGTGTCGACCTCGACGCGGACATGATCGAGCTCCTCTCCAAGGAGATTTCCCAGTATGCCAAGCGGATCAACCAGCAGGAAGACATCAACGAGGATCTCCTGATCGACATCAACCAGCTGCAGGAGAACACGATGATCGTCCGGGAGAACGTGGTGGACAAGCAGCGCCTGATCTCCAACCTGCTCAAGAGCCCCAAGACGCCGGATCGCCTCGAGGGCCGCTTCAACGTGCTCCTGCAGGATATCTCCTCCCTGATCAACCACACGAATTTCTGCTTCGAGCGTCTGGAATACCTCCAGGATACGTTCCTGGGCCTCATCAACCTCGAACAGAACAAGATCATGAAGGTTTTCACGGTGGTGTCCGTCTTCCTGATGCCGCCCACCCTGATCGCCGGTTTCTACGGGATGAATGTCCGCCTTCCGATGATCGCCGCGGACGAGCCCAACGCCTCCTTCTGGAACTGGATCATCATCATCGGGATCATGGGCCTTTCCTGCCTGATTATCTGGTTTTTCTTCAAAAGGAAAAAAATGCTTTGAATTCCCGAAGGGATTTTGTATCTTTGCACGCTTTTCCCGCGAAGCGTGCATTTTTTTCGCTGGAAGGCACGTAAAATAATGTTTAACAACTAGTTCGTTTCAATTACAACTATGTCTGAAGAAATCAAGAACATCGCTGAGGAAGCCCAGGTCGAGGCTCCCGTCCAGGTGGAAGAGGCCGCCCAGGCCCCCGTCGAGACCGCCGTCGAGGCTCCTGCAGTGAAAGAAGAACCCAAGAAGAGGTCCAACGCCTCCGTCGCTCCCGAGGATTTCGACTGGGATGCGTTCGAGAGCAAGGGTGTGGCCGAGGAAAACAGGGACGAGGTCCTTGCCCAGTATGACCAGACCCTCTCCAAGATCATCGAGAACGAGGTCGTCGAGGGTGTCGTCACCGCCATCAACAAGCGCGAGGTCGTCGTGAACATCGGCGCCAAGAGCGAAGGTGTCATCTCCGCCCCCGAATTCCGTTACAATC
The DNA here is from genome assembly GCA_016287075.1 of Bacteroidales bacterium. Lineage (GTDB taxonomy): Bacteria > Bacteroidota > Bacteroidia > Bacteroidales > UBA932 > Cryptobacteroides. The sequence continues at coordinate 107,274 of JAEEVC010000008.1, forward strand.
CGGACCTGAAGGTCGGTGACAAGGTCGAGGTGCTCGTCGAGTCCGCCGAGGACCGCAAGGGCCAGCTCGTCATCTCGCACAAGAAAGCCCGCCAGCTCAAGTCTTGGGATATGGTCAATGCCGCATACGAAGCCGGCGAGATCGTCAAGGGTTATGTGAAGACCCGCACGAAGGGTGGTATGATTGTCGACGTGTTCGGCATCGAGGCCTTCCTTCCGGGCAGCCAGATCGACATCAAGCCGATCCGCGATTACGATGTGTTCGTGGACACCACCATGGACTTCAAGATCGTCAAGATCAACCAGGAGTTCCGCAATGTGGTCGTGAGCCACAAGGCGCTGCTCGAGGCCGAGCAGGAAGCCAAGCGTGCCGAGCTCATCTCCAAGCTGGAGAAGGGCCAGGTGCTCGAAGGCGTCGTGAAGAACATCACCAACTACGGTGTGTTCGTGGACCTCGGCGGCGTGGACGGTCTGATCCACATCACCGACCTCAGCTGGGGCCGCATCTCCCATCCGGAAGAAGTCGTTACCCTCGATGAGAAAATCAATGTCGTGGTGCTCGACTTCAATGAGTCCCAGAAGCGGATCGCCCTCGGTCTGAAGCAGCTCACCCCGCACCCGTGGGAGAGCCTGACCGCTGACCTGAAGGTGGGTGACACCGTGAAGGGCAAGGTCGTTGCCATCGCCGACTACGGCGCATTCGTGGAGGTGGCTCCGGGCGTGGAAGGCCTGGTGCACGTCAGCGAAATGAGCTGGAGCCCGAGGCTGCACAGCGCCCAGGAATTCCTGAAGATGGGCGACGAGGTGGAGGCCCTGATTCTCACCCTCGACCGCGAGGCCCGCAAGATGTCCCTCGGCCTGAAGCAGCTGACCGCCAATCCTTGGGAGACCATCCGCGAGAAATATCCCGTCGGTTCCGCTCACAAGGCGACCGTCCGCAACATCACCAACTTCGGTGTCTTTGCCGAGCTGGAGGACGGTGTTGAGGGCCTGATCCACATCAGCGACCTCAGCTGGAACAAGATCAAGCATCCTTCCGAGATGGTCCAGAGCGGTGACGTGATCGATGTCGTCATCCTCGACTTCGACGAGAACTCCCACAAGCTCTCTCTCGGCCACAAGCAGCTCACCCCGAATCCTTGGGATGAACTCGAGGCCAAGTACCCGGTCGGCAGCGTGGTGGATGCCACTGTTGCTACTGT
>JAEEVC010000025.1 GCA_016287075.1 Bacteroidales bacterium
GCCCATAGCCCCCATCGATGTGCCGCAGATATAGACTCGGCTCTCATCGATATCCTTCTCCTTCATGAAGTAATCAAGCAGTTCCTTGGCCTTTACATAATAGCCGGCAGTGCTTCCTCTGCTGTCCCATTCATGATCGGTCGGGCACTGCGGCACAAGGAAATACGCGGGAATCTTATTATCCTTGATGTATTTCTCAATATTGCCTGCGGACACCTGCGTCATCTGCTTTTTGTTGTCCGTTCCGCTGCCGCTGTTGCTATGCAGGTAGATAATGAGTGCAGGCTTCGAATCTGAGCCTATGAGGTTTTCAATCACCTGATAGGGGATGTCGGGAACGACAACTGTCGGCTGCTCCTTCTGCGGATCATTCGAAGACCCATCCTGATGCGCCATTGTGCTGCATCCGGTAAGAAAGCTGAGGAGAAGTGCGATGAGAATTATCATATGCTTGTAGATTGGGATCATGCAAATATAAGTATTCGTGAATTCAATTTAGAATTGCAACACACTTCAAAAGTCAAAGATAACCTTTTTTTCGGTCTTTCTCCAACGTTATCACTGAATACCTCTCCACCACCTTCCCTTCCCGGTATATGGCAAAGCCTTTTCTGCCGGATTTGAGGATGATGCCACCAAAGTAACACCCGGGCTTCTTCCCGGCGATCTTGGCACGTCTTAGCGCCTCTTCAGAAGAATAACAGTAGTAAGTGACCATGCCTGCAAAGATAGCAGGCGCTTGTGCCACATGAGGGGACAAGGGATGAAAAACCCCGCATTGCTGCGGGGGATAAAGGAGGTATTGTTATTCTGAGACGGGACGCACGGCTCGCCCGTGGTAACGGCTGCCGCTTGCTCTGATCAAAGGTGCCTCAGAAATGTCCATGTACCACGCGCAGTGCGGGCTACCCGTTTTGAGGGAAGAAGACCAATAGTTGCCAAAGGACCCCGCACCCAAGAGTTCGTAATAGTAACGATGGCCAGTGGGAGGGAGGAAGATACTGTTTCCGTTGGGCGCAGTGACCAATCGGCCATATATGCCATCCTGCGTTATCTCAGTCCCAGTCCAGGTGCACTGTTCATGAAGCGCCGTCCATTCCGCCTCCGTAGGGATCCTCCATTTCCCTCCGAGTTTCACGTGTGCGACGTCATCGTCGGGCTCGAGGACGGTCTTATTGTCCACAGTACCGCGATAGGAGTCCGTGTTATACTTGGTCAGTGTGATGGACGATCCCTCGCACCATCTGTACGATCCCCAGTCATATCCAGTCTTACTATCTCTCCAATTGCTGCAAATCCTTTCCCGGGAATATCCCTCCGTATAATACGGCGCCGTCTCGCCCCAGGCATAATAATCACCATAGTCCTCGGGACTGGCGCAAAGGCCGGACTCGCACAAGTTGGATGTGGCCCAATAGAGTCTGTATGTGGTTCCGTCCTCCCGGGTCATTACAATCCCAAGGTCCACCGCCCCGTCAGGAATCGTTGACGCTTTGGTAGTGAATGACTTTACCGCACCAAACTTCATAGCCATACCAGTCTGGACGTATGACTTGTAGTAATAGGTAGTGTTTGACTCCAAACCGGTGGCATTGACGGTAAACTCATTATTGCCGTCCAAGCCGATGGCTACCACCTTCCTGGCGTCTTCAAAAGACTGCTTCTCGTCATACATGATCCCCACCTCGGCAGCCCCGGGTTCATATGGAAGAATGGCAGAGCCTGTAAGAGTGGCATAGCAATCCGTGACAACCGAAGCCTCACCGGTAATGGCCAGTTCCTCAGGATCATTCTGACTTCCGCCGTTTTCTCCGTCGTTCTTGCCCTCAGGAGTACAGGCTGCGCAAGCGAATAGCAGCGTAAAGGCAAACAGGGCTGAGATATTCTTTTTATTTATGGGCGATGCGTTGACAGGTGACGTCTTTGACGATTGCAAAGTTAGAAAAACACTATTTCTCGAAAACGGGACGGATGCAGAACCCGTCGGAACGGAAGTAGGAGGCGTTGTCCACGCCGGCATAATGGAAACGCGTGAACCACGCGTAGTACGGGGAGTCCTTATCCAGGGAAGAAGACCAGTAGGCGCCGATGGAACCTGCATCGTTGAGGTTGGCATCGCGCCGGAAGCCTGCGGCAGGGAGGAAGATACTTTTCCCATTGGAAGCAGTAACCAAGAAGCCGTTTACACCATTCTGCGTCGTCCACGCCCAGGTGCACTTTGCCCTAAGCTCCGTCCATTCCGGATCCGTGGGCATCCTCCATCTTCCACCAAGCTTTACGTGGGCGACGTCATCCTCCGCCTCAAGGACGGTCTTGTTGTCCACCGTTCCGAATATTTTTCTTGTATTATACTTTGAGTATGGACCGGAAGAAGTTTTGCCGAACTTGTATGACGACCAACCGTAATTGGATTTGGGTTCCGTCTCTCCCCAGGCGTAATATTCGCCGTAATCCTCCGGATGGGCACAGAGGCTGCCCGTGGAAAGGTTGGATTGGGCCCAGTACAGTTCGTAAGTGGTCCCGTCCTCGCGGGTCATTGCAATCCCAAGGTCTACCACCGTGTCGGGAATCTTCAACTCTTTGGTAGTGAAAGACTTCACCGCACCGTACTTTTCAACTGTACCCTCCTGGAAATAGGCCTTGAAATAATAGGTGGTGCTCGGCTCCAGGTCGGTTGCGGTCACCGTGAACTTGTTATTCCCATCCAGTCCGGCTGCCGCGATCTTCTTTGCGCCATCGAATGACTGGCTCTTGTCATACATGATCCCCACCTCGGCATCCCTGGGTTCAAATGCGAAATTGATAAAACCTGTAAGGGTGGCGGAGAAATACGTGACATCCGAGGCCTCGCCGGTCGTGGCCAGTTTCTCGGGATCATTCTGACCTTCGCCGTTTTCTCCGTTGTTATCTTCAGGAGTACAGGCTACGAAAGCAAACAGCAGCGCAAAGGCAAACAGGGCTGAGATAATCTTTTTCATTTTATGGGCGTTAACAGGTGACGTCTTTGACGATTGCAAAGTTAGAAAAAGAATCCCGAAAGACAAGGATGTCTCCATCGCTCCAAGTGACGGAGACGTCCCACGAAACGACCGGCCTCCGTCAAAAACGGCCTATTTTGACGGAGACGTCCCATTTTTCTGCAGGCCTCCGTCACTTCGTCCGCGGAAACCATCGCCCTCTCCCGTGAAAGGGAAATACCCGCTGTTATTTCGCGCTCAGAGCACAAAAAACGGCCCGAAGATCAGCAATTTGCGCAGCGAGAGGGATATTTACGCCAATATTTGCCGTTCGCGGCACATCGCACTTCGACGTTGTAAAACAGTAGGCAGATATAGCACAGCAAAGAATATGTAAGAAATTCATTATCAATCACTTGTCCGCCACGCGTGCGAAGAGACGAAGAGGCGGACAGGCGAAGACGAATTCCCGCAGAAAAAGATACGGACACAAGATAAAAATTGCTACTTTTGCCGGCGCAAACATGATTAAAGACAAATGGCAAAAGCCAAAGAGGTTCTCAAATACAGCCTGTCGCTGGCCCTGGCGGTCCTGCTGGTCTGGTTCGCGTTCCGAAGCGTGGACTGGACGGCATTCCTCGCCGGACTGAAGCAAACCCGCTGGGGATATCTGTTCCCGTTTTTCGCCGCGTCGGTCGGCGCCCTGGTCCTGCGCGCCTTCCGATGGCAGGCGCTCCTGAAGTCCGCCGGGCACCGCTGCGGCTGGCTGACCGTCTGGGATGCCAACAATGTGGGCAATCTGGCCAATGTGGCCATTCCCGGTTCCGGAGAGATTCTCCGCTGCGGCTATGTGGCGGGCCGGAACGGGTTCGCCGATGTCCTGGGCACAGCGGTAATGGAACGGGCCTGGGATGTCGTGGCCGTATTCCTGCTGATTGTCCTGGCGCTGGTGCTGGACCGGGGCAAGTTCGGTCCCTTCTTTGCCGAACAGGTCTGGAAGCCCTTGTCCTCGGGCATCGATTTCCCGCTCTGGTGGCTGCTCGCGCTGCTCGTCCTGCTCATCGCCGCGGGGCTGTGGGCCGTGTTCCGTTTCCGCCTGCGCAGCCGCCTGTGCGCACGGATCGCCAATGCGCTGATTTCCATCGGGAAGGGATTCGCCAGCTTCCGCGGATTGGAGCGGAAAGGGCTCTTCCTGCTTTATACGGCCGGTATCTGGACCATGTATCTGCTGATGTGTTTCAGCATGCAGAAGGCGGTGCCGGATCTCACCGGCCTGGGCCTGGAAGACGCCCTGTTCTTTACGGCCGTCGGCAACATCGCCTCCGTCATTCCGGTACCTGGCGGCATCGGCGCGTATCACTACCTGGTCGCGCTGTCCGTATCGTCCATCTATGGAAGGAGCTGGGAGACCGGCATCCTGTTCGCAACCCTGCAGCACGAACTGCATGCCGTGCTGATCCTGTTCCTGGGCGTGCTTTCCTATGTCCGGCTGACCCTGCGGACCCGCAAGTAAAGGGGCGGCCGCGCTCCAGGGCGGGCGGCGGCGCGCGATTTACCGCACAAAGGTGTTGATGTAGCCGGTGCGCTGGAAGGGGCCGGAGTAAGTGACCTTGTAGCTGCGGCCGTTCGCGGTGGTCCCGGTGACGGAAACCGAGTTGTTGCCGATGACCACCGTCCCTTCTTCAACGGGGCCGAGGGACGGCGAGCCACAATTGTCATAGAGAATGGCCTCGCCCTTGCCGAAGGTGTGGGCCAGAAAACCCTTCAGTGAATAGGTCCCCTGCGGCGAGGAGGATGCGGACAGGAACTCGATTGTGACATACCGGGTGATTTTCATGCCGTTGGGATCATCCGGGATCTGGACCAGGTTCTCCTTGTCCTCCGTAAGATAGAAGGTGAAGTGCACCCCGTTATCCGTTTCCTGGAAATAATAGGCCGCACAGGCCATGGTGCGTTCAATGGGGCGGTCGCCATTGCCGCTGCCGGCGTTCGTCCCGGAGCAGCCGGCCATGACCGCGAGAATGGGCAACAGATAAAATAGTCTTTTCATGGGCCGTATCGTTTATTCTTATTCCCACCACCAGGAATTATCCTTGGGGTTTTCTGTTTTGACGGCAGCCGCCTTCTCTTTGCCGAGGACCTCGTCAAGATTGACAAAGAGTTGATAGCCAAGCTTATCCTCGAGACTCTTTACAGACATGCTCAGATCCTTGCAGTTCCTGATGATCGTTGTCCGTTCGTGGTCGACAAGAAAAGCGATGGCACAATAACCGTCCGTTCCGACAGCGGTGTCCCGGCTGTAACGGAGAACGGCCTTGAAGAAGGCCGTGGGCACGGTCACTTTTTGGTTGGAGCGGTCGAAGACATAGTACCGGGCCCCCTGTGTGATGCAACCGGAGACGACATAGCAGGTATCGGAAGCGTTTGCCCAGGAGCGTATCCTTCTGTCCAAATTATCCCGGATACTTCCATTTAAAACGTCTTCTATCGGAACGATATTCGTACTGTAAAAAGTCGTTTCGTTCATTTCATAATCGCCACGGTCATCATAGGGAAGCAGTTGTCCCCTGGCATACCATCCATTGTTGCCATCCTTGTAGCCGCCGCTCACATTCTGTTGCCTTGAGGCCGGGAGGAAAGGGTCGTAGCCCCAGACTCCGGAACTGGAAGCTCCTGCGGAGATGGATCTATAAAGCAGATAGGCCACCCAGGCGGATAACCGGTTGTCATAATCCCAGTAGAACGACCAGTTGCGGACAGGCTTTCCGTTCAGAGAGCCATTACGGCTGAAGAAATCCAATCCGTCATCCTCTGAAGTCTCCGGAAGTTCAAGCCAGTGAGGAACCCGCGTGGCGGGAGAACTCCCCAGGGATATATCGGGTGTCGGTTCGGCCTGCTGGTCACAGGCGGCCAGGACAAAGACAAAGGCGGAAACAAAGGATAACAGCTTTTTCATACCGGGGGGGGGCTTTTTGAAGGGATTATCGGGCGTATTCTTTTTCTATACTGAAAGACGGCATCATCCGAAGATGACCGTGCGGTTCTTGTAGGTGAGGATCTTCCGTTCGATGTGCCGGGTGACGGCGCGGCTGAGGACGATCTTTTCCAGGTCACGGCCCTTGAGCATCAGGCTCTCCGGGGTGTCCTTGTGGCTGATGCGCACCACGTCCTGCTCGATGATGGGGCCAGCGTCCAGTTCCCGGGTCACGTAATGGCTGGTGGCGCCGATGATCTTGACGCCGCGCTCATAGGCCTGGTGATAGGGGCGGGCGCCCACGAAGGCCGGCAGGAAAGAGTGATGGATGTTGATGATATGGTGCGGATAGCGGGCGATCATCTCATCGCTGATGATCTGCATATAGCGGGCAAGCACGATGAACGAGATGCGCTCACGCTCCAGCAGGGCCATTTCCTCGCGCTCCACCTCCTCCCGGTTGGATTTGTCCGGCGCGATGTGCCAGACATAGAACGGGATGCCGAACTGCTCCGCCACCTCCCGGAGGTCCTCGTGGTTGCTCACGATGCAAGGGATGTCCACCTCCCATTCTCCGGCATAGTACCGGGCCAGCAGGTCGTAGAGGCAGTGGCTCATCTTGCTCACGAAAATGGCCATCCGCGGCTTCTCATCCCCGAAATACACGCTCGAATACATCGCGTACCGCTCGGCGAAGGCCGCATCCACCTCCGCCTTGATGCGCTCCCGCGGGATGGAGAAGCCGTCCAATTCCCACTCGATCCGCATGAAAAGGCGCTTCTCGATGGTGTCCACATACTGGTCGAGATAGACGATGTTTCCGCCGTTCCGGGTGATGAACCCCGTCACGTCCGTGATAATGCCCTGGCGGTCAGGGCAGTGCAGCAGGATGATGGCTTTGCCTGTTGACATGGTGCAATGACTGTGTTTCAGTGAATCATTCCGGATCAGAACTGCAGCGCGAGGCCGACGCCGGAGGCAGTGGGACCGAAATAGAGCCGGGCGCTTTCCCGGTTGGTCTCGTTATAGGTATCCGTAATACGGCGCATGCGGGTCCCGCCCACGGAAAGGAGCGTGACACCGGTCACCGTGGCGGCAAGCCCCGTGAACGTGGCGACCAGCCCGCCCGTAATATAGGGTGACCCGGCATTGGCCCCCTGCTGGGCTCCCTGCTGGGCACCCTGCTGGGCCGCTTCTTCCCCGCCGATGGATCCCCCGATGGCGCCGGCAGCGGCGCCGATTGCAGCGCCGAACGCAGAGGCGACAGCCCCTATAAAAGTCGTAGCCAGCCCGGCGACACTGACCACGCTGCCGCCGATCGTGAGCCCCAGACCGGTATTGCGCAATTTGGCGGCCCGGGTCCACGGTTCATTGTAATCCACGCCGCCGATATCCGAAAGGAGGGCAACCTGCTGCTCCGGCGTGAGCCGCTCGCCATCCAGTTTGATGTGTGTCCCGGAACGCTTGGCGACGCCGGCATATTGTCCCCACAGGGCGACGGAGACCAGAAGAAGGAAGCATGTCAAAAACAAACGTTTCATTTCCCGTGTATTTCAATGATACCGCAAAGATAAGAAAAAACATCCGAAAGGGCCCAAGCGGCCGCGGCGGACCTGCCGGAATCCGCAAACGGCCGGGACATCGGATCCGGCGGAAAGGGCTGGCTGACAGCCTTTCCGGCCGGCTTCTCCGGAAAAAAACGGCGTTTTTCCACTTTTCCGCCCGTCGAGGAATCGGAGAAACAGCCCCGCAACCATCCGGAAGGCCGTTTTTCGCCATTAAACGTTTTTATCTTTTATACACGGATCTTTCGGGCGAACTTGCCCCCGGAAAAGGAAATGGGCGTCCGCCTGCAAGGGAGCCCGAACGATAAAACGTACAACGATGTCTGGAAGAACCCTGTTCTTCACGCCGGAAGAGTATGCCCGGCTGAAGGAGAAGTACCCGAAGTTCAATGAACCGTGGGCCGAAGATGAAGACGATGAACTGCGCAGGATGGCGGAAGACGGCATAGCGCAGCGCCAGATGGCGGAGCAACTGCAACGGACGCTGAATTCCGTCCGGCTCCGCCTGCAGAAGCTGGGGCTGTGGACCCCGAAACCGGCGGCCAAGCCCTGGTCCCCGGCGGAAGAAGAAATGGTGGCCGGGATGTACAAGGCCGGCGCCCCTTTCGAAGAAATGGCCGCGACGACCGGTCGCTCCGTCACGGCGGTCATCACCCGCCTCGTCAGACTGCACCTGGCTCAGCTTGAATGAAAACGCGCCCGGACGCTACTTCTTGCCCTTGGCGGGCTTCGGCGGGGCCTGGGTGGTTGCGATGATGTGCCGGGCGTGGGCGATGCGCTGCTCCATGTAGGCGCGCAGTTCCGTCCAGTCGTAGTAGGGAGCCGTTTCCGAGGGGATGGGGAAACGGACGTCCTGCTCGTCGTCCATGAAACGGACGAGGATGTGGCCACGGCGGTTGCGGTAGAAGATGAACTGGACATTGGCCCCCATCGGGACACGCCAGTCCTGCCACAGGTCCTTGGCATCATGGGGCGTCGGGGCCGGAGTCGACCAGCCTTCGATGCCATAGAGGGCCATCAGGGACATGATCGCGATGTCATGCCCGAAGCGGAGCCGGGCGGCGCGGCCTTCGGCCATATCCCTGTCAAAACCGTCGAGGATGTCCTGTGCAAGCGTCCAGCAGAAGGCCCACTGGCGGCCGCCCTGCATGTCGTCGGGGCCCTTCGAGCAGAAGAACCGGTAGCTGTCGGCCTCCCAGAGGAGGCAGCGCTCCTCGTGGGTGAACATGTCCCAGAAATTGTACCCGTCGTCGGTGCAGTTGCAGCTGCAGGCGATGTAATAGAGGATGATCTCCAGGTCCACCGGCTTGCCGAAGCGCTCCACATAGTGCCAGTCGCGGAAATACCGGCTGAAAAAGACCTCCGGGTCGGCATTCTCCCGGCACATGGCCTTGTAGGAGGGCTGCCAGTAAGCGTACTTGTTGTTGTAACCCTCATCGGTCCCGGTCACGTCCGGATTGTGCAGGCTGAAGGGGTTCAGGACGGCCATATCCGCCTCGCTGGCAGACTTTTCCACGCGAAGGCGCGGATTGCGGACCTTCAACTGGTCGCAGAAATTGTCCATGGAGATGATGCAGCGGGGAACGATGGTCGAACGGGCATCGACGGTCCGGCTTCCCCGGAAGACCTCGGGATAGTTCCGGTACATCCGGTCGGCGATCCCCCGGTGCTGCCGGGCACCGCGCTGTGTCAGTTCGCCGGCCCGCCCGTCCACAAGCGGATACATCTCCAGATACCGCCTTGCGAACTGCTCCCCTGCCGGGGTCAGCGCCCCATCCGCAAGGGCCGATGAGAACAGCCGGAAGGCCTTGTCATAATTCGAGGCGGAGCCGAGATATCGGGCCCCATGACGGCCGTAATGGCTGATATAGAAGGGCTTATATCCCCGTGGCGGGGCCGCGAATGCGCCTGGCTGCTCATTGTACATGTAATAGATGCCGCCCGCCTTCGTCGAATCGGCGGCGATCTCGTCGAAGGAGCGCTGGGCGAAGGCCGCGACGCCGAGGAGCGCGGCGAGGAGCAGGGTCAGGAGCCGTTTCATACCTCGTCGGTACCTGCCAGGCGGATGAGGGACTTGACCGGCGCGATGGGGGTCAGGCGCTCCGCCCCCTTCAGGTCGAGGAGTTCCACGAGGAAGACGAAGTCGGTCACCTCGATCCGGTAGGTCCGGCCGTCCTTCTCCACCGTCATGGCATTGAGCGCCCGGGCGACGCCTTCGGCCGTCCCGCCCGTGGCGAGGATGTCGTCGAAGATCGTCAGGCGGAACGTATCCCCGTCGGGCACGCCGGCAAGGATGTCGGAGCGGCGGAAAAAGACCTCGTCGGCCCCGTATTCCTTCAGGATATTGACCTGGACCAGGTCGCCTTCCGCATAGGGAATCTTTCCTTTCTTCCTGAGCGTCAGGATGTTCTTGACATTGTCACAGACCGCGAGCATCGGCGAGGCGAAGAGAAAGCCCCGGGCCTCGGGGGCCACGACGTTCGGCGAGGCGCAGAGGGCGCCGAGGTCGCGCGTGATGGCGGTAAACACTTCCTTGTCCTGCATGAAGGGGAGGACATCCACGAAATTCACTCCCTTGATCGGGAAGTCGGGATAAAACTTGAGATAGTCCTGGTACATCGTCGTTCCGGTTAACAGACAAAAATAGCTTTTTTTGCGGAAAACTCCTATCTTTGAAAGAGAAATCATATCCCCATGCAGACTCGAAAAACTGCCCTCGCCGCCCTTGCACTGCTGTCCCCCATCCTGGCCGGCGGCGCCAAACGCCCGAATATCATCTTTTTCCTGGTCGATGACTACGGCTGGCCGGAGAGTTCCGTCGCCTACGGCGAGGAGGTCTATCCCCGCAACCGCCAGTTCCACACCCCGAACATGGAGCGGCTCGCCGAGAAGGGGGTCATCCTCACGCAGGCCTATGCCTGCCCGGTCTCGACCCCGACCCGCACCAGCCTGATGTCCGGGATGAACGCCGTCCACAGCCACATCACCAACTGGACCTCCATGGCCAAGGACGAGCCATCCGACGCCGTCGGCGGCAAGAACGGCGCCGCCGTGTACGAGGAACTGGACACGGACGTCTTCCGGCGCCCGGAATGGAACATCAACGGCCTCTGCCCCGAGGGATTCGCCGCCCCCGCGGACGTGCAGGTGGCGACGCCGGTGGTCCGCCTCCTCCGCGACGCGGGCTACTACACCATCCATGTGGGCAAGGCGCACTGGGCCTCGGCCGGCACCCCGGGATCCTCCCCGTACAACTGGGGCTTCCTCGTGAACATCGCCGGCACCAACGCCGGCCTCCCGAAAAGCTACCTCGGCACCGACAATTTCGGCAACAAGCCGGAACTCTGGAACATGGCCGCCGTCCAGAACATGACCGAATACTACGGCGACGACATTTTCCTGACGGAAGCCCTGACCCGCGAGGCGCTCAAGACGCTCGACTACCCCGTCGCCCACCGGCAGCCCTTCTACCTGTACATGGCCCACTATGCCACCCACACGCCCGTCCAGAAGGACAAGCGCTTCTTCTCCGAATACAAGGAAATGGGCCTGGACAACGGTGAGGCCCGGTTTTCATCCATGGTCGCGGGCGTGGACAAATCCCTCGGCGACCTGATGGACTACCTGGAAGAGCGGGGCATCGCCGACGACACCGTCATCATCTTCATGGCCGACAACGGGGGCAATGCCGACGTCAAATCCAAGGGCGGCGTACCGCACACCCAGTGCGCGCCGCTCCGCGAAGGCAAGGGCTCCTGCTACCAGGGCGGCATCCGCGTGCCGATGATGGTGTACATCCCCGGCAAGACCGCGCCGGGCACGCGCATCAATACGCCCGTCGTCCCGGAGGACCTCTTCCCCACCCTCCTGGAACTGGGCGGCGTCAAGGCTTATCAGACCACGCAACCCATTGACGGACAAAGTATTGTCCCGCTCGTCACCCGCGGCTCCCAGTATGTCGCCAAGGCCGCCCGCCGCGGAGAGATCACCTCGCAGAAAGAGGCCAACCGCTTCGAGGTCCCGGCCTCCGTCTCCGGCATCGACCCCGACCGCCCGCTCTTCTTCCACTATCCCCACCAGTGGAAGGTCGAATACCGCCAGGAGGTCGATTTCCTCTCCACCGTCATCGCCGGCGACTGGAAACTGGTCTATGTCATGATGAACACGGTCCCCGGGCAGCATGTCGCCGACGGGGTCCCCTTCGAACTCTACAACCTCCGGGAAGACATCGGCGAAAAGCACAACCGCGCGGCCGACCGGCCCGACAAGGTCGCCGAGCTGGCCCGCCTCCTCGGCGCGCGGCTCCGCGCATGGAATGCCTCCATGCCCGTCGTCCGCGCCACCGGGAAACCCGTCCCCTATCCGGACGAGCTGCCGCTTCAATAGTACTGGTAGAACAGCGCGATGGATTCCATCCCTGCGAAGAGCTGCCGCAGCAGGTAGCTTTCGTTCGGGGAATGGATGGTGTCACGTTCCAGGCCGAAACCCATCAGGAGCGGGTCGGCGCCGAGGATGCGCTGCATGTCGGCGAGGATGGCGATGGAGCCGCCGCCCCGCGAGGGGACGGGCTCGATGCCATAGACCTCGGTCATGGCGCGCGAAGCGGCCTTGTACGCCCGCGAGGTAATCGGGATCAGGAAGCCGTTGCCGCCTTCGCAGGGCTTGACGTCCACCTTGACGCAAGCCGGCGCAATGGAACGGAAGTGCTTCTCAAACAGCGGGGTAATCTCCTCCGCGGTCTGGTCGGGGACCAGGCGCATGGAGATTTTCGCATGGGCCGTGGACGGGAGGACCGTCTTGGCGCCGGGGCCGGTGTAGCCGCCCCAGATGCCGCATACATCCAGGCACGGACGGATCCCCGTCCGTTCGAGCGTCGTGTAGCCCTTCTCGCCGCGGACATCGGCGATGTCGAGGAAGGCCTTGTATTCCTCCAGGTCGAACGGGGCGCGCGCGAGCATCGCCCGGTCCGCCGCCGAGAGTTCCACGACCTTGTCATAGAAACCGGGAACCGTGACCCGGCCGTCCGCATCGATGAGCGAGGCGACCATCTCGCAGAGCACCTGGATGGGGTTGGCGACCGCGCCGCCATAGTGCCCGGAATGGAGGTCCTTATTCGGCCCTGTCACAGTTACTTCCAGGTATGCGAGGCCGCGCATGCCACAGTTGATCGAGGGGACCTTCTCCGAAATCATGGTCGTGTCCGAGACGAGGATCACATCCGCCGCGAGCCAGTCCCTGTGGTCCTTCACCCACGCGGCGAGCGACGGGCTGCCGATTTCCTCCTCGCCCTCGAAGATGAACTTGACATTGTAGCGGAGCTGCCCGGTGCGGAGCAGGTACTCGAAGGCCTTGATGTGCATGAACAGCTGGCCCTTGTCGTCATTGGCCCCGCGGGCATAGATGGCCTCCTCCCCCGTCGCGGGGTCCGGGGCGACGACCGGCTCGAAGGGGTCGGTCCGCCACTTCTCCAGCGGCTCCGGCGGCTGGACGTCGTAATGGCCATAGACGAGGACGGTCCCCTCGGCCCCGGGCACCGCCTTCCGGCCGAAGACGACCGGATGCCCGGCCGTGGGATACACGGCCGCCTCATCGGCCCCGGCCTCCAGAAGCAGTTCCACCAGCCGGTCCGCACAGCGGCCCATATCCGCCCGGTGCGCGGGCTGGGCGCTCACCGAAGGAATCCGCAAGAGAGAGAAAAGTTCGGCGAAGAACCGCTCTTTGTTTTCTGTAATATACTGTTTCATAAGCATTTCTGTTTTCATTCCTATTGGACCGTCACCCGGCAGGAGGCACGGGCCCGCCCGTCTGCGGAGACGACCTCGATGGTCGTCGTACCCGGGGCGAGCGCCCGGATCCAGCTGTCCTCCACCGAAGCCACGGAAGGATCCGCGCTCGAATAATACAGGTCCTTGTTGGAGACATCGTCAGGGGCGACGAATCCCCGCAGATAGACCCGGTCGCCGACGGCAAGGGTCATTTCCGTATCGCTCAGCGTGATTTCGGTCGCATAGACGATGTGGCGGTCGCCGCAGACGGCCCGGATTGAATAGGGCTTCGCCTGGGGGGCTGCCAGATAATAGCCCGGGCGGGAGGCGGAGAAGGACAGGACCGTCTTGATGGGATGCGCCGTGGAAGACCAGAGTCCGCCCTCTTCGCCGTCATAGTACAGCCGCCCGGTCGTCCCGTAATCGACGATATACCCCGCTGCGGGCAGGAATATGCTGTTCCCGGTCACGGGACTCGTGACCTGATAACCGGCCACGGAGCCCTGCGTCGTCCAGGTCCATGTGCAGTTGTCGACCAGTTCCCGGACCTCGCGGTCCGTCGGCATCCGCCACTTGCCTCCATAGGCGACCGTGGCGGCATCGTCTTCCGCCTCCAATTCAATCCGGTAGTCCACGACCCCGTATCCGGGATCGGAATTGTATTTGGTCAGGGTGTACTGCTCCCCTTCGCACCACCGGTAACCGGCCCAGCCGCAGGACTGGTACTGTCCGAAGGAATCCTTTTGCTTGGGCTGCACCTCGCCCCAGGCGAAATAACCGCCGTATTCCGTCGGCCGGGTCGCCCCTACGTTGCAGGAGGCCCAGGGCACCGACAGGCCCAGATCGACCGCCTCGGGCCGCCAGGGGGCCACTTCGACCCGGCAGCTGGCGGAATAATTCCCGTCGACCGTATGGACGGTAACGGTCGTCGAACCGATACCGCGCGCCGTCACGACACCCGCTTCGGAGACACTGGCCACATAGCTATCCGCACAGGACCATACCACCGCCTTGTGGGATGCGTCCTCCGGCAGGACCGTCGCCGTCAGCCGGACGGCGTCCCCGGGTGCCATTTCAAGGACCTCCCGGTCCAGCGAGACGCCGGTCACAGGAACACGGGCTCCGGAAGGATGCCTCCCGGTGAACTCCTCGATCCGGTCGCAGAACAGCCGGTATGCCGCATCCAGCATGTCCATGGCACTGGTTTCCAGCTCGTCCGGGGTGTCTCCGGACGGGGCGGCGTCCTGGAATTCCGTCAGGCCGTATTCCCAGGCCAGGAACGGGAAGGCATCCCGCATCCGGCCGGCCGCATCCATGAGCGCCCGCTCCCGCACTTCTTCCGACTCCGTCTCCTCAAAGACCGCCCGGCATTCCTGGCAAACCGACAGCACCTCATCCGCGATTTCCCGGAACACCGATTCGGCCTCCTGCAGATAGTCCGCGAGGGATTCCTCGGGATAATCGGCATAGAGCGTATTGTCCTGCTCCCGGCAGGAAAGCACCCAGAGGAGATAGACGTCACGGAACGGATGCATCCCTCCCCAATCAATCTGTAAATCATGGGTTTCCGCGAATGCCTCCGGGGCAACCGACGAAACGCTTTCCGCGAGCCGGACCGCCCCGTCGTCGCCCCGGAAAGCACGGCTGAAGGCCCAGGGGCCGATTTCCTGCAGCGAGGCGGGGAATCCCACCTGCCGGACGGAACCGGCCAGGAAGGCCCGGCCTCCCAGGGCAGCCACGCCTTCCGGAACCGTGTACGACGAGATTCCGGAGGGGGCAAAAGCCAGCAGCGCCCCGTCCTTGATCAGGCAACGCCCGTCCGGGGTGGCATATTTCCCGTGGATCGCCTCCAGCTCGTCACAGCAGAAGAAAGGATTCGAGTCCGAGAAGGATTCCACGGTCGGGGGCATATAGACGCTCTTGAGCGGAGCCGTCCACGACCCGCCTTCGAAGTGGGTAACGGGACCGTCGAAGGTCAGGACGCCCTGGAAGCCGGCCAATTCGTCCGAGACGAGCCTGGCGCCCCACACGCTGCTGTACGTATAATAATAGGCAGGCAGATTCAGTTCCTGATGGCTGGATTCCGTGTACCAGATTTCATGGTCCGGCGGAACCTCCTCCCCCGTCAGGTCCACATAGACCGGCTTCATCCTGTACAGGTGGTTCCGCTCGATCCGGAGCGGCTTCTGCGTGGACTGCTCGAAGACGCGGCCGTCGGAGAGGGTCACCGTGAGGGTGAATCCTCCCGTGAATTCCACCGGCGGTAGGAGGAAGAGGGCCTCCGTATAGACTTCGGGGAAGATCCGGAAGTCGCGGTAGTCCGTAATGCGGATTTCCCTGCCGGTGGCCGCGGACATGTCCACGAGCGGCTCCCCGTCCCCGTCGAAGCGCACGATGGCGGTGCCGGAAAGCGGTTCATCCCGGTTGCCCCGGAGGGACACGGAACTGATTTTCAGCCGGTTGCCATGAAGACGGACCTGCAGGAAACCGCAGATGCTCCGGAAGAGCAGGTGGTCGTCCGTCCCGGCGGAAACCATGGGAATCTGCCGCGCCACGGTGACGCCCCGGAATAGCTGCTCCCCGTCGTAGCTCACCTGCAGGGCGGAGCCGTCTTCGCAGACCCGGTCCGTTTCCCGGTAGGGGGTGACGGCATAGACCCGGGAAATCTCCGTCCCGGTCCCGCCGGAAATCATTTCAAAGGATCCGGCCGTATCCCCGTAGGAGCCGGTGAACCTGTATTCCCGGTTGGCCGTGTTCCGGTCGAAGACGCTGATCCGCTCCCCCCCGGCCCAACGGATCTGGTAATCGAGCTCGAAAAAGGCCCGGGTCCCGGCGTCCGTGAAATCCTCCAGCTCCGCGTACAGGACGCGACCGGGCTGGATATCCTGGATTTCAAGGTCTTCCATCGCTTCTTCCCGCGCACAGGAAAAAAGCAGCAATGCCGCGAGGGCATATGCAACAGAACACTTCTTCCCCATGGCGGCTACCATTCTATCTCCGGATCCTCGACGACGATCGGTTCCGTATTCGTCATCGAAAACAGGAACATCCTTTCAAACTCCCAGGCGGTTTCACGCACCCGGGGCGGGCAATACGCTTTCATATCCATCGTTTCCTCACAAACTGAAATTCTTTCAAAAATACGGAATAATTCACGGATTCCGCACCTTTTTGTTAAATTTGTAGGAATTAAACAGGAAATCATGACGAAAGCAATCGTATTCGACCTCGGCGGGGTCCTGGTTGACCTGGACATGGATGCATGCCGTCGCGCCTTCCGCGAAGACCTGGGATTCGCGCGCATCACCGAAATCCTCGATCCCTGCCACCAGAAGGGCATTTTCATGGAAATGGAAGCGGGCCGCATCAGTGCGGACGAGTTCCGCGCCGCCGTCCTCGCCGAAAGCCGGCCCGGTGCCGTACCGGAGGACATCGACCGCTGCATCAGCGCCCTTCTCGTCAAGATGGATGCCTATAAAGTCACCCTCCTGGAACGCCTCGCCACCCGCTATGACCTCTATATCCTCAGCAACAACAATCCCATCTCGATGCCCCTCTGCAACGCGATGATGGCGAAGGCCGGCCTCGACTGGCAGCGGGTCTTCAAGGAGGAGTTCGTCTCCTGCTACATGAAAATGCTGAAGCCGGGGCAGGAAATCTTCCGGGAGGCCATCCGCCGGACTGGGGTCGCACCCGCGGAAATCCTGTTCATCGACGATTCCCCCCGGAACGTCGAGGCCGCCGCGGCCGCCGGCATGCGTTCCGCCCTCTACGTCCAGGGAGAAGACCTCGAAGAACTGATTGAAAAACATATCGAACCATGATCCACCGCATTGTAACCGCACTTTTCCTGGCCGGTCTGTCCCTGTCCGCATGGGCACAGAACATCACCGGACGCGTCACCTCCGAGGGCCGTCCCGTCGAGGGCGTCTGCGTCTCCGACGGCGTCTCCATCGTCCGGACCGATGCCGACGGCCGCTATGCCCTGCGGAGCGACAAGCGCCAGGGCTTCGTGTTCATCAGCACCCCCGCCTGGTACACGGTCCCGCTCAAGGACGGGCTCCTTCCGGATTTCTACCGCCCGCTGACAGAGCCCGCCGGCGTCGCAGAGACGCATGATTTCCAGCTGATTCCGCAGAACCAATCCTGCTATACGGTCCTTTTTGCCTCCGACATCCACATCAAGAACGACCCCGTGCTCGGGGACAAGCGGCTCTTCGAAGCCTACGCCCTCCCGAACGTGAAGCGGGTCCATGCCCGCTGCGCCGCCGACGGGCCGGTCGTCCTGTTCAACCTCGGCGACCTCGCCCATGACAAGGTCTGGTACCGCTTCGACTGGAACATCGCCAAATCCCGCGACTACCTGCGCACCTGCGGCTATCCCGGCCCCCTTTACAGCGTGATGGGCAACCATGACAACGACGGGGCCGCCGTCGCGACCCCCTTCGCGCCCGATGTCGATTACAACGCCGAGCGGCCCTACCGCGATGCGATGGGCCCGACCTATTATTCGATGAACATCGGCAAGGACCACTGGATCATGCTCGACGACGTCATCTACCTCAACAACCCCTTCGACGGGGCACCCACCGACCCGGGGCTCGCCGGCCGCCGGGACTACCGGATCGGCCTGAACGCCGATGAGCGGGCCTGGCTGGAGAAGGACCTGGAGACGGTCCCGGAAGGGATGAATGTCCGGGTCTGCGCCCACGCCCCCTTCCTCTTCGAATGGCCGAAAGAGAAGGGCACCCAGTTCGCGGACAGCGGGGAGATGGATGCGATTTACGGGCTGTTCGTCTCCCGTTTCGGCAAGATGACGGCCTATACGGGCCATTCCCACCGCTTCCAGTTCGCGGAGAATCCCCGCTATCCCCTCCTGCACGACCTGATGGTCCCCGCCACCTCCGGGAATGTCTGGAACACGGGGGAGAACCAGATGCTCGGCATCGACGCCTCCGACGCCGGCATCGTCTCCGCCCGGTTCGAAGGGGACAAGGTCACCTACGGATACCATACCCACGCCTACGGGGAGAAATGGATGCGGCTCTACGACATGAATACGGCCGTCGAATACCTCAGGAACGACGAACGGGTCGCCAAGCGGATGACCAGGAGCAGCCACATCACCGACTACGCCGCCTATACCGGCAAGAATGAGATCTACGCCAACATCTGGTTCTGGCAGCCCGGCTGGACGGTCGAGATGCTCGAGGGCAGCCGCAGGCTGAAGGTGGAGCGGATCGATGCCACGGACCCCCTGCTCCTCGCGACCCGGAACCCCGAAAGCTACTATAAGCACGAACGTTACGTGGTCAACAAGCACCTGTTCGCCGCCACTGCCCGTTCCCCGCGTTCGACCATCACCGTCCGCATCCTCGATGAAGACGGAAACCTC
Organism: Bacteroidales bacterium; assembly: GCA_016287075.1. Lineage (GTDB taxonomy): Bacteria > Bacteroidota > Bacteroidia > Bacteroidales > UBA932 > Cryptobacteroides. The sequence goes on from JAEEVC010000025.1 coordinate 18,657, forward strand.
CTCCACAGCGAGAAGATGGTCCGGCCGAAAGCCTTTTCACTTGATATGGAATAAATTGAAAAACCAAAAGATATGAAATTCACCCATCTGCTTGCCGCCGCACTCCTCCTTGCAGGGACGGCCCTCTCCGCCCAGAACGCCGGCTTCGTCTCCGTCCCCCTTTCCACGGATTCCTTTGAAAACACCCACATCGCCTCCTTCGAGAAGGCCAACTACCAGGGCATGGACTGCTACCGGAATTACATCGTCAGTCTCCAGCACACCGGCATCGCCACCGTCTGGAAATACAACGGGAAGCAGGGCCTCGGGAAACTCGGCCGCTTCGACCTCGCGACGCACAACGACGTGAACCATTCCAACGTCTGTTCCTTCGGCGTCGAGAAGTTCGACAGCAAGGACCCGATGCCGGTCATCTACGTCAGCCAGTGCCACAAAAAGCCCTACAACGGCTTCAAGGACATCCTGTTCGTCGAGCGCATCAACCCGGATTTCAAGTCCTCCTCCCTGGTGCAGACCATCCATTTCGACGATACGGACCAGCTCTTCGGCTATGCCCTCCAGTGGGTCGTCGATCGGAAGAACAAGTGCCTGTACGGGTTCGGCAACACGACCAAGGACAAGGACCTGGAAGGCAACCGCCACAGGATCATCAAGTTCCGGCTCCCGAAGATCAGCGAGGGCGACATCATCTTCACCAACAAGGACATCATCGAAACCTATGTCGTCGAGGACTACGGCCTGCTGTACGCGACCATCGGCCAGGGCCTCTGCATCGACAAGGGCCGCCTGATGATGCCCACCGGCCTCGGCACGGACAAGTATCCCAGCTACCTGTTTGTCTGGGACCTCAAGCGCCGCCGTCCCATCGAAGTGCTTGACATGAGCCTCGGCACGACCGGCGAACTCGAGGACCTCGCCCATTTCAGGGGGAAGAAATTCCTCGTCCAGGGCCAGGACGGCCTCTTCCTGATGAACTACAAGAACCGCTAACGATCCTCCGCCATGGAGCCGCAGGAGCCCTTCAGCATCGATATCGGCAAGGTCCTTCGCGCCAAGTTCGGCCCGAAGACGCCCCGCTGGATCATCTCCCTGGCCCGGCGGCTCATCCACGAGGATTATGTGAACGCCTTCCTCCGCAAGGGCTACAGCGGGGTCGAATGCGCCGAAAAGGCCCTTGAGGAGATGGATGTGACCCTGCAGGTGGAGGGGATGGACAAGGTGCCGGCGGAAGGCCGCTTCACCGTCGTCTCCAACCATCCGCTGGGCGGGCACGACGCCATGGCCATCGTCGCCCTGTTCGGACGCCGCTTCGACGGGAACGTCCGCATCATGGTCAACGACTTCCTGATGGCCATCCAGCCGATGAAAGACATCTTCGTCCCCGTCAACAAGGTGGGCGGACAGGCCCGGGACCTGGCGGCGCAGACCGACGCCATCTTCCGTTCCGACGCCCAGATCCTCCATTTCCCCGCCGGGAAATGCGCCCGCCGGATCGACGGGAAGATCCAGGACCCGCCGTGGAAGAAGTCCTTCATCGTCAAGAGCGTGGAGACCCGGCGGGACATCATCCCGATGCATTTTATCGGCCGGAATTCCTGGCGGTTCCACCTCCTGGACAAGATCGGCGACCTGACCGGGATCAACCGGAAATTCCCCCTTGCCATGGTCCTGCTGGTCGATGAGATGTACCGCGCCCGCGGCCGGACCTACCGGATCGTCATCGGGGACCCCGTCCCCTGGCAGACCTTCGACGGCAGCCGGAGCCCCGCGGAGTGGGCCCGCTGGATGAAAGAACGTGTAGAGAACCTGTGATTCCCCCTGAAACGAACTTGCCATGAAGAGAATCATCCTTCCCGTGGACAGGGAGCTCCTGAAGGCGGAGCTCACTGAGAAAAGACACCTGCGGAAGACCAACCGCGCCAACAACGACCTGTATGTCGTGGGCCCCGAATGCACGAATGTGCTCCGGGAAATCGGCCGTCTCCGGGAAATCGCCTTCCGCTCGGACGGCGGCGGCACCGGAGAGCCGCTGGACATCGACAAATTCGACACCGACCCGGCCTATGGCTACCGCCAGCTGGTCCTGTGGGACCCGGAGGCCGAGGAGATCATCGGCGGCTACCGCTTCTGCATTTGTGACGAGGCCGTCTATGACCGCTACGGGCAGCCAATCCTCACCTCCTCCCACATGTTCGAGTTCTCGAAACGCTTTATCAACGAGTACCTTCCGTACACGATTGAACTCGGGCGCTCGTTCGTTTCCATCGAGTACCAGAGCTCGAAAAACGGGGCCAAGAGCCTTTACGCCCTGGACAATCTCTTCGACGGGATCTTCGCACTCGGCGTGCTGTACAAGAAGCGCGTCAAGTATTTCTTCGGCAAGATGACCATCTATCCCTCCTATCCGGTCGAGGCGCGCGAGATGGTCATGTATTTCCTGAAGAAGTACTTCGGAAGAGGGTCCGGCCTCATCCGGATCCGGAAACAGGTCAAAATCAAGAACCCGCTGCGTTTCCACCGCCTCTTCCCCCACAGCGATTTCAAGGAGGACTACCGGGTCCTCAAGGCGGAGGTATCCAAGACGGGGGTCAACATCCCGCCCCTCGTGAACACGTACATGAACATGTCCCCGTCCCTGATCTATTTCGGCACGGGAATCAACGACGAGTTTGCCAACGTGTTTGATTCGGGCATGCTGGTCACCTTCGACGACATCTACCCCGAAAAGATGGACCGCCACGTCAACTCCTTCCGCAAGATCGGATTCCAGGCCATCCGCTCCCTCCTCCGCCGTTTCCAGCGCAAGCGCTGAGGAATTGTGAAACAATAACCTGCATCACCGGTGTCTGCTGCTTCGCAGCCCTGTCCGAGTAAATGCCACTGATGAAACAGAGACAATAACCTGCATCACCGGTGTCTGCTGCTTCGCAGCCCTGTCCGGGTAAATGCCACCGGTGATGCAGGTTATTGTCTCTGTTTCACCGAAAGGCGGTCAGCGGCCGTACACCCGGGCGAATTCTTCCTTGGCGCGTGCCATCTGGAAGAGGAAATCGCGGCTGGAGCGGAGATAGGCGCAGCCGATATCGGCCGCAAGGCGGCTGGCATCGACGTCGCTCTGCCAGTGGGCGCCGACGATGACGCGGCTTTCGCCGTAAGTCCAGGCGCGGGCGAAGAGACGCTCCGCGGCCGCCGGATTGATTTCCGTCAGGAGGGTGGCAGCGCACCAGCCGCGGATGGTATGTCCGGAGGGATAGGAGCCTTCGCCGGAAAGCTCGGCCTCCTCCCAGGGAGTGAGGGTCCCCTCATGGAAACGGACGAAGGGACGGCGGCGCATGTAATGGGCCTTCGGCCGCACGCGGATGAGTTCCACGGTTGCGATACCCTCATACATAAGCTTGTATAATTCAGGGGTTTCCTCCTTCGTAATCGGGTAGCCGAAAGGTTCGCTGAAGAGGGTGATGACCGAATCGATCGACCAGGTGGCGTCCCGGACGGCCAGGGCCGCCCGCTCCGGATCGGTGCGCTGCGCCTTGCCCCAGAAATACCGGGTGACGTCATAGGCGAAATCCATCCCGGTCGTGTCGGGCGGCGCGGGAAGGCATTTGGTCAGGTCGGGCATCTCGTCGAGGGTGAAATACGTCCGGTACTCCTGCGCCCGGAGTGTTGCCAGGACAGACGCATGCAGGAGGGCTGAGAGGAGGACGACACGAAGCAATGATTTCATAGTAAATATTTTACATTCGGGCGATTGCCTCGGCCAGGCGATCGCCCAGGCCGATGGCATAACCCTGTGAGACAAAAAGGATATGGTTGTAGTTGTCGCTGAGGAAGACGATGGGAAGTTCATTCTTCCGGAGCAGGAGGTCTTCGGTGATCCGGGACTGGATGGCCCCCTGGCTGTCGATGCCATAGACGGCATTCGCCGGGAGCCGGCCATAGCGGCCTTCGGCCACTTCGCGCTGCAGGCGCTTCATCCGCGCTTCGTCGGGCGTAACCAGCAGGATGGGGCGGCCGAACGCTTCCAGGGCCTCCCGGGCCTCGGACAGGTCGTTCAGCACATGATTGGCCGGTTCAGAACCGACATCCAGCAGGGCGGTGACATAGAAACCGTTGCCGATCCCCTCCAGGATGGTCGTCTCCTTGCCGGCGATGCCGGACAAGACGGGACGGTAAGGGGTCAGGATGTCGAATTTCCCGAGAACGGAAAGCGCATCCTCCGGGGCGTCGATCCGGATCGGGACGCTGACGGTCTTTCCGGATGAAACATGGAACAAACTGATTGTGACCGGAGTTGAATCATTGTGCAGCCGGTTTCCGCTCGTCAGGAGATAGTCTCCTTCCGGCAGCGGGCCGCCGGTGGCGGAAATCCGTTCGCCCGGAGGATCATGCCGCGTCTGCAACGCAATCGGGGACAAACGGCCGTCCACGATGCGGCAGAGGGCGTAATGACGGCCGTACTCGGGATTGTCCACATGGCCCTCCGGCCGGTAGGTCAGGACCAGCCGTCCTTCCTTGCCGGCCGCCGGAAGGGTTTTCCATACGCCGGCATCCAGATAGCGCATCTGTCCGGACAGGGGGTTGCGGCGCATCCGCACGCCGAAGGTGTTGCCCAGCGAAACCATGAGCAGGTCCCGTGAGCGGGGGTTGGCGACACGGAGTTCCCAGACGCCCTTCGGCGACATGGGGATGTTCCAGAAAAGGGGATCCGTGTCCACCGTTATATGGTCCCCGACCCAGGAGCAGATGGCTTCGGCGGCCCGTGCGGGATTACCGCCGCCCCGGAACGCCTCCTGCAGGGAGGCGGGGACATGCTCCAGGAAAAAGCCCTTGTAGGGCGTCAGGAACTCATCCTCGACACGGGGACCGAGAACGGGCCCGGGCGCGTTATAACTGTCCCACAGGACTTCAGGATCCACATCGGCGATATCTTTCCGGCTGAGGCCGAGCAGCACGTCCAGTGCGCGGCCGGGATCCGCTGCCTGCAGCAGGAATCCCACGACCGTGGCCGCATTTCCGGCAGCATGCTCCAGCACACCGGTGAAAAAGTCGGGAAGATCATACCTTTCCGTAAAAGCGGAAGCGGACGCCCGGCTGGGGAAGGTGGAGGTGTATGCCGTACGGATGGAGTCGTCCTGCGCAATCCGGGCATTGCAGCGGTCGTGCACTTCCTGCGGCAACTCCGGTTCGACATACGTCTCCACGGGCGGACAGATGGTCATCCGCTCGGTCTTCAGGGGTGCCCCGACGGGACTCGTGAGTTTCACGACGACTTCTCCTTCTTGTCCGACGGACAGCTTCCGGTAGCCGTAGGCCCCGTCTTTCGAAGCCCAGACCAGCAGGTCGCCGATGCCGGCCGTCAGGGTGGTCTCCCCGGCAGCATCGGTGAATTTCGTGATGGCGGGGAAGAACTCCGAGGCATTGTAGATGCAGAACTCGACACGCGCCCCCTTCACGGGAATGCCGTCCCTGCCCACGACGCGGACGCGGGCGGACGCAGTGCGGGCATAGCGGTCCGTCAGGTTGATTTCCGTATAGCCCGGCGTCCTGACCACCACTTCTTCCGGACCGTCATACCGGCCGAAGACCCGGGTATGCAGGAAGAGCGCCCGGGATGCCGGGAAGGCGAACCAACCCCTGTCGAGCACGGGATTCGGCTCGCAAGCCCCTGTAAACCACCATCTTCCATCCGCCCAGGCCTCAACCCAGGCATGGTTGCTCTCCGTATGGGCCCAGCGCGGGGTGTACACCTGGCGGGCCGGGATACCGACAGCGCGGAGGGCGGCTACCATGAACACGGATTCCTCACCGCAACGTCCGGCCGCCTCCTTCAGGGTCGCAAGCGGCCCGCGGGTACGTGCGTCCGAAGGAGCATAGGTCGCCTTCGAGAGACACCAGTGGTTGATTTCCAGGATGGCATCGTACATGGAAAGCCCCTTGACGCGGGGTTCCAGCTCACGATAGAAAAGGGTCCGCGCGCTGTCGAGGTTTTCATTGTTGACACGGACCGGCAGGACGAAATGGCGGAACAGGTCCTCCGGCACATCCCAGTCCATCTCCTCCCGGGCCCGGAAAGAGGCCCGGACCTGTTCCAGGAAATAGGACTGCGGCCGGTCCGCCACATCGGCGAGCGGCATGTAGGCATACAGGAATTCCATCGCCTCCCGTTCGGAAACGGACAGGTCTTCCGGCAGCGTGAGAAAAGGCTTCAGCGCACCGCCGTACGACTGCTGGCGGCGGAAGAAATCCGCCCGCACCCCCTTGCGCACGGCCCGATCCGTGAGGAAATGCTCCCCGGAACAGGCGGCGAGCAGCATCAGCGGAAGCAGGAGCGGCAGAATCCTTTTCATCGGAGGGATCAATGGCACTTGAACGGCCCGTGGATGGACTTGATCCTGTATTCGAAATCAGCGTCTCCCAACATATAGACCATGAATTCGTCCCCGCCGGGGGCGACCCGGACGACAATGTGGCCGTTGTACTGGGTTTGCCTGAACAGGTCCGGATACTCGCCGAGCAGGTCGGCATGGGCATTGGTCAGGAAGATATCTTTCGTCCAGGTGTAGGTATTGTTCTCGAACTGGCCGGTCAGGATGCTCTGGAGCAGGCCCTTGTCCGGCTGGTAGTTGGAGAAGGACTCATTCAGGATGACCCGGGGCGAGAAAGCGTTTTTCTGCATCTGGGAGCCCCAGGAATTGGCGCTCAGGTGGTGGTTGGCCTTGAAGACCTCCAGGGATCCGACGAAGTCCCGGTAATAATAGGCCATCCGGTTCTGCGGGGCGGAGGTCAGGTCGCCGCAGGCGATGCAGTCGAATTTCCCGTACTGCAGGTGGAAGCCGCAGGAAGCCGGGTTCTCGCCGTCGATGGTCTGCTGCTCGACGATCCTGTTGCCGTTGCCGTCCCGGGTCACATACCGGCCGTTGCCGACGATGTTCAGCAGCCTGCAGTCATAGGACGGATCCGTCAGCAGGCGCACCTGGCTGTCGGAACCGACCTCGATCCGCTCGGCCTTGAGGCCATTCTGGGCCGTGGCATGCCTGACGAAAGCGATGTAATTGTTGGTGGCCGAGGATTCCGGCGCAAGGATGGTCTTGTCTTCCCCATAAGAGGGATAACCCCGGTCCAGCAGGGTCGTGAAGCCCACCTCTTCGAAAACGCCGCTCACGCCGACGGTCCGGTATCCGGCCGCGTTCCTGGGGTGGGCGGCGTTGTCCTCGCCCATGTGGTCGATGTGGAAGTGGGTCAGGTACATGTAGTCCAGCTTCGTCTTCCCTTCCGGCAGGAAATGCTTGATATACCGGGAGTACGTCACATAAGGGCGCGTCGCCTCGTCCGGCTTGCGCTGGATATTCTCCACGCCGGCGGCGGTCACTTCCCCGGCGTCCACGAGCAGGGTCGTGCCGTCCGGGAGGATGTACAGGTAGCATTCGCCCCGGCCGGAATTGATCGCGTGGATGTCCAGGCAGCCCTTTTCCCAGGCCGGCAGGACCGCTCCGACTTCGTATCCGACGGCCGCCGGCTTGTCGTCCTTGCCGTCCAGGTCGTCCCCCCAGGGCATCCTGCCGCCTTCCTCCTTGCCGCTGCCGCAGGCGATCACCGCGAGGAGCGGGAACAGATAGTGGATTTTCATTCGCATGTATAGGGTCCGTGAATGGATTTGACTTTGTATTCGAAGTCCGTGTCGTCGAGCATGTACACCCAGAACACGTCGCCGCCGGGCTGCACCCGGATGACGATGTGGCCGCCGATGGCCGCTGCCTTGGCATACAGGGACGGGTCGGTGTCGCGGGTCACCTGCTCGATGTTCGTGAAGAACAGGGCGGGGCCGCCGGGGTTGTCCAGCAGCCGGTGCATGATCGTCTGGTTCGGCTGGACGTCCCGCACATAGAAACTCTGCGTCGCGACGACTTTCGGCCGGAAGCGGCCGAGTTCGGTGGCGTCCATCGTCCCGTTGGACATGTGGTGATTGGCCTTCATCGCCTCCACCCGCTGCGGGATGAAGGCCGATGCGGCCACGTCGCAGGTCGTCCCGTCCCCGCTCGTCCAGTAGTCGAACTTGCCGTAGGAGAAAAGGGTGGCGCAGGACATCGCATTCTCCCGGAAACTCCCTGACGTATTGGCGTTTACGACTTCCTTTCCGTTCCAGTAGTGGCCGGAAGCGGCCCAGTTCTGGGCTTTGAAGCCCGAGTAGGCCTTGGCGTTGTGCCGCATGGCGACCTGTGTCGTCGAACCCACCGCGCACTTCTCCGCGACGAGGCCGCTGTTCTTCGTCCGGTAGGAGACGAACGCGGCGTATTCGGGAATCAGGTCGCCTTGGTCGGGCGTGGCCAGTCCTTCCTTGTCATAGACGGGATATGAGCGGTCGATGACCTTGTCGAAGGGGACGGATTCATACAGGGCCGTCACGCCGGAAAGGACATAGCCGCCCGCCTCGCTGCGGCCGAAACGGCTCTCGATCCGGCCGATATGGTCCATGTGGTAATGCGAGAGCATGCAGTAGTCCAGCCGCGAACTGCCCTTCGGCAGGAAATGCCGGATGTACCGGGCATAGACTTCGGAAGGACGCACGTCCTGGGAGGGACGCGGCGTCACCTTCGCATAGGAAGAACTCTGGTAATCAACGAATTCACCCACATCCACCACCATCGTCGTGCCGTCCGGATAAATGAGGAAGCTGCACTCCCCCCGGGCGGAATTGATGTGATGGATGTCGAAGGATCCCTCGCTCCAGGCGGGGAGCGGCGCTCCGACGGCCACGTCGGTCTCCGCTTCCCCGCCGGCGAGTTTCCCCTCCCACGGCATGACGGAAGGCCCCGCCTTTGGGGAGCACGCCAGCAGCAGCGCCAGCGCCAGGAATGAGATGCGTTCCATGCGTCAGTTCTGGTCGACAAGCACCGGACGGACGGCATAGCCGCCGACGGCGCCGAAATCTTTGTTGAAATACGGATAGGGACGCGGAGCTGCGCTCAGCTGGTGATAGATGCCACCGTAACAGGTGTCGTCATAGGCGCCATCGCCCGTAATGGACTCACCGCTGCGATAAGGGCCCTGGTTCGACAACTGGTTGACCGTCAGGGGCTGGGCCGTATAACGCCGGCCGCAGTACGGGAGGAAGACGCCCTTGGCGAGATCGGCATCCGTCAGGTCGGCCTCAACATCGCTCGCAACCGGAGCATCCCCCACCGGATCGAAATACAGGATGCCGCGGATGATGTTGGTCGCAGACACCGTATAGGCGGCGAACTGACGGGAGGCATTCGCATACAGGGCGGCGAACTCATCCCCGGTCGGCAGCCGGTATTGCCCCTTCGACGCCCAGAAGGCGATGTCACCGTACCTGGCCGCATCGAAATCCGTCGTCTCGACCGTGCACATCCTGTCGATGAACATTTTCCCGGAAATGTCGGCGCCCACCGGCACCATGGCGGTATGATCGACGACATTGTCCATGGAATCCATGCCGAGACCGCCGTAGTTGAAGAGGCTGTAATCGTCGTAGTTCGTCACCGTCCAGGTGACAGCCTTCTGGGTGGCGGCGGCTTTCTCGCATCCGGAATAATGCCACTGCGCAGGTGCGAGGCGCCAGTCGGTCATGAAGCCTTCGCCGGTCTGTCCGACGACATGCTCCAGATTGCCGGTCGCCCAGTAGATGTCCGCCACCAGAAGGGCCCCTTCCTTCGGTTCCTTGCCCTTGGCATCGGGCATCTCGGTCTTCATCGCGCGGAGGTCGCCGCGGCCGAAGGTCGAAAGGGATCCGACCACATCGAGGCCGCTGAGCTTCTTACCGTTGACATCATAGGCCGTCACGGAGACCTTTCCGTACGAACCGGAGGGCATCGGGACGACCAGCGACATCGACTGCTCGGGCGTGTCGTCGAAGGCGAAGGAGACCGGGGCGGTTCCTTCCTCGGCCTTCACGCCCTCGGTCAGCGCCTTGGCCAGGTCGACGGTAAAGGTTCCGGACAGGTTCCGGTCGGCCACCACGTCGATCCGGCGGGTCGCCGCGTTGATGTTGGAAAGGTCGAACAGGCCGTAGGAAAAAATCTGGCCGAACTGGATTTCGTACGTGTCGCCGATCGGGGCGACCATCACGGAGCACTCCCCGGCCGAGGCCTTCCGGGTTTCCGGAAGGGCAAAGGTCAGGGTCGTCCCCGACAGGTTCTGGACACAGTCCGCCGGATAGACGGCGAAGTCGCCGAGGGTCTTCCCCTCCGGGAGCGTCCCCTTGAAAACGGCCTTGCGGGTGCCTCCCGTGCCGTCAAGGGGCAGTTCTGCGACCGATCCGTCCGTGCAGACGACGGCGATCCTGTCGCCGGCGAGCCAGCGCGCTTCGCCGCGCCCGGTGAGGCCGGCGCGCGTCGCGGCGTTCTCGATGGAGGCGACCAGCGTCACCTCGCCGGTCCGGGAGAACGCAATCCCGGGATCGAAGGGTTTTTCCTCCTGCGTGCAGGCGGCGGAAAGGGCCAGGAGGAGGACAGGGAATATCTTTTTCATAATCAATAGCCGGGGTTGTTGTTTTCAAGTCCGATGAGCGGATTCGTCGTCATTTCGTCATACGGGAAGGGCCAGAGTTCGTCCTTTCCGACCGAGAACTTCTTGTTCGTATGGACGCGGCCGTTGAAGGCGCCTCCGCCGAAAGTCGTCTGCCCGTCGTAGGTGACGGTCCAGTTCTTGTCGATCGTGGGCTTGGCGTTGCAGGTGACATGGCCGAAATCCGGAGCGTACTGCGGGCCGTTGATGGCCTTGACGGCCAGAGGGGTCACGCCGTCGTCCTCTTTCCAGCGGCGGATGTCGAACCAGCGGAAACCTTCGGCGCAGAGTTCCACCTTGCGCTCATAGCGCAGGGCGCTGCGCAGGTCCTCGCGCGAGCCGGCGGGCACTTCCGGCATGCCGGCGCGCTTCCGGACGCGGTTGATCTGCGCCCGGGCCCGCTCGAGGTCGCCGCCCGTCCATTCGATATTGGCCTCGGCATCGACCAGGAGCACTTCCGCAAGGCGGATGATCGGGACGTCGAGGTCATCCTCATAGCTGGTTCCCGTGATGGTCCCGTAATAAGCCGGGTCCGAGTACTTGCGCCAGAGGAAGCCGCAGATGCCCTGGATGCCGTTGGGGCCGTATTCCGACTTGTTGCCGACGACATCGACATTGTTGACAAATTCACCCTTGGTATAGTCCATCACCGTCTTCACGGCAGGGTCCGTCGTGAACTGGATGCCCATCAGGCGGCTGCCGGGACGGACGGTCCAGAGGTCGAGGCGCGGGTCACGGTTGGCCCAGGGGTGGGTCCAGTCGTACAGCGGCGAATCGACGATGGATTTGCCGTCGGTGCACTGGAACGTGTCCATCATCGCCATCGAAGGGCCGGCACCCGCCGCGCCGTTGTGGACGCGGGAAGTGAAGGTGTAGATGCCCGTATGGGTGTTGGAAGCGGCCAGGCGGTTGAACTGGACGGCCCAGAGCCATTCCTCGCTGTCCGTCTCCGCATCGAAGCCGAAGAGCGGGGTCTGGTCCGGTTCGCCTTCCGCATGGGTCGGATAGTAGGTCAGGTCGAGCGGGGTCAGGTCATACACGCCGTCCGCGAGCGCCAGCGCCCGGGCGGAGCAGCGGGCTGCATCCTCATAGCGGCCCCATTCCAGGCAGATACGGGCCTTGAGGGCATAGGCGGCGGCCCGGCCGAGCCGGCAGGTGCCCCACTCGCCCTTCGGCCAGCGGACCGGCAGGGATTCGAAAAGGTCCTCGTCCATGTCGGAGATGATGCGGTTGATCACCTGTGCCTTGGGCGTCCGTGCATAGGCGTAATCCTCCAGCGACAGGCTGTGGTCGATGAAGGGGATGTCGCCGTAGAGCTGGACCCCCTGGTCATAGACATAGGCCCGGATGCAGAGGAGTTCGATCTTGATCTGGTTGAAGGTATCTTCATCCATCTTGTCCCGGATGTTGTCGAGCTTGTCCAGCACCATGTGGACGCGGCCCGCCGTCTTGTAGATGCGCGCATAGGCCTGCTTGACCTGGCTGGTATTGGACGTGATGATGGACTGGGTATAGTCGGGCCAGTGGCTCAGGACGGTGCGGGTGCAGCCGATGTCCGTCAGCTGGTCCATCCAGCGGTTCGGGAAGGGCTCGTACTGCATGACATTGTTGGCGAGGTTCTTATAGCAGGAGAGAAGACCGGCGATGGCTTCTTCCTCGCTGGCCGGGAAGGTTCCGCTCGAAGGGCCTGTCAGGGGATAACGGTCCAGGCTGCAGCCCCAGAGAAGGAGCGCCGCGGAAAACAGGAGGGCAAAAAGATTCTTTTTCATATCCGTCGCGGCTTTAGAAGGTGATTTCGATACCGCCGGTGTAGGTGGACACGAGCGGGTAGTTGTTGCCGATGGAACCGGTCGTGGCGCCCTGGGCGCCGGACTGGTAGGCGGTCTCGGGGTCATAGCCCTGGTAATAGCGGCTGAATGTCAGGAGGTTCGTCGCATTGGCGAAGAGCATCACCTTGCCCACCTTCAGGGCGCGGGTCCACCGGGCGGGCAGGGTATAGCTGAGTTCGACGTTCTTCAGGCGGACATAGGAGCCGTCGGCCATCCAGAAGGTGGAGACCTTGCGGTTCAGGTCGCTGACATAGGAGAGGCGCGGGAAGCGGGCGTCCGGATTGTCCGGGGTCCAGCTGTCCATGTGCTCGGCGCGGAAGGTGCCGCCGCTCACGCAGGGCTGCGTATAGTAGCCGCTGATGAAGGCGTCCGCCTTGCCAACGCCCTGGATGAGCGCGCTGAGGTTCCAGCCCTTCCAGCCGAAGTCGAGGGTGATGCCGAAGGTGTAGCGCGGGATCAGGCTGCCGAGGATCTGCTTGTCGTTGTCGTCGATCTTGCCGTCCGGGACCGGGTTGCCATTGTCATCCGTCGCGCCGCCGACATCCTCGTAGACGAGGTCGCCGGGGTGCGTGATCTGGCCGTACTGCGGGCAGTTCTCGTTCATCCAGTCGGCCTGCTCCTGCGTCTGGACGATGCCGAGGCACTTCAGCAGGTAGAGCGAGTTGATGGACGAGCCTTCCTGGTTGCGGAGGACGCCGGAGGATTCGGAGGTGCCGCGCATGTTCAGGATCTCGTTGTGGACATCCGATAGGTTGGCGTTGACGCCCCAGCGGAAATCGCCGGCCGCGTCGCGGTACCCGGCGCTTACCTCCCAGCCGACGTTCCGGACCACGCCCGCGTTCTGGAACGGCGCGCCGAGGCCGATCGAGGACGGGATGTCCAGTTCCATCAGGATGCCGTCGGTGAGCTTGTGATAGACATCCGCCGTGATGCTCAGCTTGTTCCAGAAGGCGATGTCGAGGCCGATGTCGGCCATCTTCGTCGTCTCCCAGGTGATGTCCCGGTTGGCCAGGGTGTTGAGGGCGACGAGCGGATGGAGCTTGCCGCCTGCGAAGATGGAACTCTGGGTCAGGGTCTGCTCCGTCGGATAGTAGGAGGAGCCGATGTTCTGGTTGCCCAGCATGCCGTAGGAGGCACGGAACTTCAGTTCGGTCAGCGTGTTGGAGATGGCCTTCATGAAGGGTTCCTCGGAGACGCGCCATGCGGCGGAGACCGACGGGAAATAGCCCCAGCGGTGTTCCGGCGCGAAACGGGAGGAACCGTCCGCGCGGAAATTCGCCTCCAGCAGGTAGCGCTCCTTGAAGTTGTAGTTGATACGGCCGAAATACGAGCCGAGGGCCAGCTGGGTATGGGTACCGCTGTTGGTCTTGAACTCATTGGCGCCGCCGGCGCTGATGACCTCGTACTCGGGATAGGCGTAATCCTGGCGGTAGGCCTCCAGGGTCTGGTAGTCCATCCGCTCATAGGAGGCGCCGGCGAGCAGGCGCAGGGCATGACTGCCGAACTTCCAGGAAGCGATGGCGGTCGCCTGGCTCAGGTCATTGAACGTGAAGGTGTCTTCTTCCGTGAGGGAATTGTACTCCCGGCTCTGGACGGAGGAGACATTGCCGTACGGGTCCGAATGGTAATTGACCACGTCGTTGAAACTGTGGGTCCGGACGACCGTCAGGCGCGGTGCGTACTTGCCCTCGAGGGTGAGCCACTTGAAAGGCTTGAAGGTGAGGGAGGCCGAGCCTGTCAGGGCGATGCGGTTGGTGATGCGGTTGCCACCCAGGTTCTGCTCGATCATCGGAAGCGGGTTCGTCGTGCCGCCGGTGAACGGGGCGTAGCTGCCGTCGGACCATTGGGCGAGCATCAGCGGATCCCGCGAATTCATGATATTGAACACCGTGCCCTGGTAGGGGTTCGCCAGGCGGCGGGAATACGTGACAGCGAGGTCGAGACGCATCGAAAGCTTGTCCGAAAGGTCGATGTCCGCGTTGTTCCGGAGGTTGTAGCGGGTGTAGCGGGCGCTCTTGATGATACCGTCCTGGTCGAGGTAGCCGAAGGAGGTCCGGTTCCGGATCCGCTTGGAGCCGGCCGAGAGGTTCAGCACGTGGTTGTGCGTGAAACCGTCGCCGGTCATCAGGCGCTTCTGCCAGTCGACGATCGGGAAGGCGTCCGGGTCCAGCCAGTGGTTCATCATGTAATTCGCGATGTACGCGTCCGTGTAGAGCGAGACGGCACCGTCGTTCTCCGAGGCCTGGCGGGAGAGGGTCATGTACTGCTCCGCATTGGCCACGCTCGGATAGACGACCGGTTTCTGCCAGCCGGCATAGCCGCGGTAGGACACCGAGAACTTCTCCCTGTCGGCACGCTTGGTCGTGACGAGGATGACGCCGTTCGCGGCCCGGTTGCCGTAGATCGCGGAGGAAGCCGCGTCCTTCAGGATGGAAATCTGGTCGATCTGCGTGGCGTCCAGGAGGTTCAGGTTGCCCTCCACCCCGTCGATGAGGATGAGCGGGCTCGAGGAGGAGCCGCCGAAGGAGCCGATACCGCGGATCTGGATGGTGCCGGCGTCAGCGCCCGGGGCGCCGCCGGCGGTCGTCACCGTCACGCCCGGGGCCATGCCCTGCAGGGCCGTCGAGGCCTGGACGATCGGACGGGAGCCGAAATCGGCGGTCGAGACGGTCGCCACGGAGCCGGTCAGGTTGACCTTCTTCTGGGTGTCATAACCGACGACCACCACGTCCTGGAGGTAATTGGCGTCCGGTTCAAGGTTGATCGTCAGGTACTTACCGGCAGCGCGGACTGTCTGGTCCGTATAGCCGAGATAGGAGACGACAAGGACCTTCCCCTCTTCCGCGGAGAGGGAGAATGTGCCGTCCGAGCCGGTGACGGTGCCCTGCGAGGTCCCCTGGACCAGCACGGCCGCACCGGACAGCGGGGCGCCGGTCTCATCGACCACGACGCCCCGGACGGTGACCTTCTGCGCAAACGCGAACGCCGGGAGCAGAAGCAGCACCGCCATGGCAAGATGCCGCAATAAAACGTGTATCTTCATCCGTAACAAGGTTATAGTGTTATCTATTACGGACCAAATATATCAATTATTTTATTCACCGGCAAGGGGTTACCGCTACTTTTCCGGCTACTTTCCCGGCGGGAAAGCCGGATGGACGGGACGGGAGGCCGCGCAGAGGGGCGGGCGGTCAGAAGGAATGGGTGCCCTGCGTCACCGTGACGACGTGCCAGAGGGCGGGATCGGCGGGACGGAGGAAGGCGTCCGGCGAGGTGGGGATATGGACATCGGCCGTACAGCCGGCGGGGACCGTAACCCGCATGCGGATGGCGCCGGAATCCCGGCGTACATCGCTGGCAAGGGTGCCGTAAGGGGTGCGGGTTTCATAGCGGACGGATCCCAGCGCGGCGGGAAGGACCGGCTGGATGGTCACATGACGGCCGGCGGGCGCCTCCGGATCGAAACGGATGCCGGCAAGGGTGGTATAGCACCAGGAAAGGAAGCCGCCGAACATCGGATGGTTGTGGGAGTTGCCGCCGTCCCATTGCTCCCACAAGGTGTCGGCGCCGTTCTCGAACATGTAGGAAAAACCCGGGAAGCCCTTCTGTGTCAGCACGGTATAGGCAAGGTCCGACAGGCCTTCGGCGGCGAGGACCTCCGGGAGGAAGCGCGTTGCGAAGATGCCTGTCGTCAGGTGGCCGACGGCGAGCTCGGCCTGCAAGGCGGCGAGCACGCGGTCGCGTCGGTCCGCCGGCACGCCCATCCGGAGCGCGAAGACATTGCTCCCCGCCGGACCGTAACTGCAGGTTTCCGGGTCGTAAAAAACCCGGTGGAAGGCTTCGGCAAGACTGTCGGCTACGGCACGCGCACTACCCGGAGCGCCGAGGGCCGCTTCTGCCGGCATACCGACGGGCGCCGCTTGCGCGTCGTCATTTCCGCCAAGCACAGCCTCCGCCTGCGCGAGGATATCGGCGCAGTACCAGGCGTAGAATGTATGGACAAGGGCCGCATCCGGGAGTTCGCCGGGAGCGCACCAGTCGCCCAGGTTATACCACTTGAAGGGGCGCTCGCCGGGGTGCTTGCCCCGGGCCTGGCAGACGGTCCCGTCCGGGCGGCGCCATCCGAGGAGATAGCCCAGATAGGCCCGCATCGGCACCAGGTTGTCCGCCAGCATCCGGCGGTCGCCATAGCGGAGATAATGCTCCCATGGCATGATGCAGATCGCTGCACCCCAGGCGGTTCCGCCGCCACAGTTCGGCTCCCAGGGGGCACCGTTGGGGACATAGCCGTCCGGGCACTGGGCCAGCCGCATATCCGCGATCCATTTGTCATAGAAGGTCTCCGCATCGAAACAGCCGAGCACGGCCGGCATCGCTACCTGGCCGTCGCCGGTGTATGGGAGCTTCTCCCGGTGGGGGCAGTCGCTGGCATAGCCGCTGTGGGAATTCTGCAGTTGGGTGCGCCGGAAAACCGTTTCAATGTGCTGGAGAAGGGTGTCGGAGAGCGTGAGGGTGGCATTGGACCGGAGATCGGCATGGATGTCCTCCGCCCGGATGTTCTCAGGACGCAGGCTTTCCGGCCCGTCGACCAGGCATTCACGGAAGACAAACCAGCAGAAGCGCGGAGCCCAGGACTCCCCCGCCGCGCGGAAACGGATGCCCTTTGCGGGCCCTTTCAGGATGTAGCATTCCTCACCCTGCCGCTCCTCGCTGATGAAACGGACACGGACCGTGTCGCCCGGCTCGCCTTTCAGGCCGGAAAGAGCCACGCGGCCGGTTACCGTGCGGCCGAAATCGACCTTCCAGGCACCGTCAGGCTGCTTTTCCATGGAAACCGGAGCAAGACGTTCCGCCACCCTGTCCGCCGGGAACGGCACCGCCCGCAGCGGCCCCTCCGGGGCCTTCCGCGGCACCACCAGCTCCCAAGGGCTGCCGGCGGGTTGCGAGGCGGGGTTGCTGGCCTGCGAGGCGGGGTTGCTGCCGGCCTGCGAGGCTGAGCTGCTGCCGAATTGCGCCGCGCCATCCACCCGTGCATCGTAGGTTTCGCCGAGATACAGCTCATTCAGCACCGTCCCGGAGCGGCGCACCTCCCAGGAAAGGTCGGTC
Source organism: Bacteroidales bacterium (assembly GCA_016287075.1). Taxonomy (GTDB): domain Bacteria; phylum Bacteroidota; class Bacteroidia; order Bacteroidales; family UBA932; genus Cryptobacteroides. Next base: position 36,119 of record JAEEVC010000025.1, read on the forward strand.
GCGACCGTCTCGTGCCGGCCGTCGGCATAGTCGATCTCCACCTGGCAGATCAGGCGCGGAGACCCGTATCCGGAAACCCGGCGGGAGCGGAAATCCGGATTGAAAAAACCGTTGCCGACCAGGACGGTCAGGCTGTTCTCACCCTGCCGGAGAGGCAGGTCATAGGTCATATACAGGGTGCGATGCCCGGCAAAGCGGCCCGAAAGGGGAATCTTCCCTTCCGACAGCCAAGGCCGGACCGTATAGTCGGTAAAGCCGGGAACATAGCAATCGTCTCCCACCTTCTTTCCGTTCAATGCCAGTTCGAACCACCCCAGGCCGGAAACATGCGCCTTGGCCGACCGGATCCGCCCCCGGATGGAAAAGGTCTTCCGGAACTCAGGCGCAGGCAGGAAGGCGTCCCCGCCCCGTTCATCGAACCACGGGGCACCGATCCACTGTGCCTTCCATTGACGGAGGGCCGTCCCGAAGGTCGCCGGAGGGGCGAAACGCGAGGGACGCCCTTTGCTGTCCCAAATCCGCACCGTCCAGTAAACAGTCTTTCCTTCAGGCAGTTCCACACCGCCATAAGGCACCAGGTGGGAGGCATCGCCCGGAACTTTCCCGCTGTCCCACAGGTCCGCCTTGCCCACCAGCAGGAGAAGCGGACGCGTTGCCACCCGCACCTGCCACGCGGTCTGCCCCTCGCCCGCCACCTTGTCGGATTTCGGATCCGCAATCCAGGAAAACCGGACATCCTCCGCCTCCACGGCCGCCGGCTCCGCCGCCGCAGCGACACGGAGATCCTTCGGCGTCAACGCTCCCCTTCCGGGAACCAGCCCCAAGAGGAACAGGATTGTCAGTAAAGTACCCATATCGCAAAAATACATTTTTTCTCCCGGCTTTGAAAACGAAAACGGCAGAAGTCTCCCCGGCGCGCGACACAGGACAGCCCCTATCCGCCGAACAAACCCTGAAAATGCTCATGCTCAATCAGATAGCCGCCACATCTTGACGTCCGCCGCAGTCCAGACGCCACAGGCGCATGACAGCTGAAACTGGCGCAGGACGGACGGAACGGGCGCAGGATTGCTGAAACGGACGCATGACAGACGGAACGGGCGCAGGACTGCTGAAACGGGCGCAGGACTGCTGAAACGGGCGCAGGACTGCTGAAACGGGCGCAGGACTGCTGAAACGGGCGCAGGACAGACGGAACGGGCGCAGGACTGCTGAAACGGGCGCAGGACAGACGGAACGGGCGCAGGACTGCTGAAACGGACGCAGGGCGGACGAAACGGGCGCAGGACGGACGGAACGGGCGCATGACAGCTGAAACGGACGCATGACAGACGGAACGGACGCAGGACAGACGGAACGGACGCAGGACTGCTGAAACGGGCGCAGGACGGACGGAACAGGCGCAGGACTGCTGAAACGGACGCATGACAGACGGAACGGATGCAGGACGGACGGAACGGACGCAGGACGGACGGAACTGGCGCAGGACTGCTGAAACGGCAGGCGGAGAAAACGGGGCGACGCGTGAGGGAACGAGTGTCGCCGGGGGTGTCACGCGCGGCACCCCTAACGACGAATAAGCCCTTTTTTGCTGCTAGGGGTGCCAGCAATGACACCCCTGACGACACCCGGCCCCCAAAGTGTCTCCCGACCCGCCTCCCGCCGGCCACCTCCGGCCAGAATACCCACCATTACGGGCCGGAACCACATCCAGAAGACCATCTCCGGCCCGAAATAGCACTTTCCCGGGCTTGAACTGCCTTCCTGCTGCCACCTCCGGCCCGAATTCCCACCACTACAGGCCGGAACCACATCCAGAAGACCATCTCCGGCCAGAAATAGCCCTTTTCCGGGCTTGAACTGCTTTCCTGCTGCCCCCTCCGGCCCAAATTCCCACCATTACGGGCCGGAACTACATCCAGCAGACCATCTCCGGCCCGAAATAGCCCTTTCCCGGGCTTGACTCTCTTCCCGCCAGCTACCTCCGGCCCGAATACCCACCATTACGGGCCGGAACCACCCCCAGCAGACCATCTCCAGCCCGAAATAGCCCTTTCCCGGGCTTGTCTCTCTTCCCGCCGGCCACCTCCGGCCCAAATTCCCACCATTACGGGCCGGAACCACACCCAGCAGACCATCTCCGGCCCGAAATGGCCCTTTCCCGGGCTTGACCCGCTTCCCGCCAGCCCCCTCCGGCCCATATTCCCACCATAGCGGGCCG
>JAEEVC010000049.1 GCA_016287075.1 Bacteroidales bacterium
GAAGCTGCCCGCGTAGTTCGTGATCGGGTCACGCGGATAGGTGCACATGTTCGAGATGTCCTTGCCGTGCGAATAGTTCATCGCACGCATCACCTGGTTGTCCAGGATCGTAACATCAACCTGGCTGTGGACCGCCTGGCCGTCAACGATCTTGATGAGGTGACCGTTGTTGCCGGTGCCCTGGCCGGTCGCGATGTCGTAGGTCCCGAGCTCATTGTACGGAGCGGAACCCCAGGTGTAATCGTGCGTGGCGGGAACTTCCGTCGTGCTCATCGCCTGCGCGCCGCCCTCAAGGGCCGCGATCTTGCCGGCACCGTAGTTCTCCGTGTCGAGGCCGTTGTAGCCGCGGACGAGGAGGTAGCAGCGGGAGGCCGTCTCGTACATGTCGGCCGTGTTGTAAACCTTGTCGCCGACCTTGATGGTCGTGTCGTCCGGGATGTAGTGGGCGTTCGGCGTGGCATCCACGGAGGAATGCATCTTGATTTCGCCGACGGTGGCTTCCCAGATGTCGATGACCTTCACGAACTCGGTGGCGAAGTCCTTGATGGTCGGCGCGGCGGGAGCGGAGCCGCCTTCGAAGACAACGCCGTCGGTGGTGGCACCCTCGCCAAGCTTGCCGCCCATCAGGAGGTCCTGGTAGTTATCAGCCGTCGCAACCGTTTCGGTTTCGCCCTTGACGATCTTCGCCGCGCCCACCTTGCCGGTCACCGCGGACGTAATCGCCGACGGTTTGGCGATGATAAGGCCGACCTGGCCGCTGCCCTTGGTCTCAATGACGCTCGCTTCCGTGACGGTCACGTTCGTGAAGGTAGACTGCGTACCGCAGGTGTTGCCCAGGATACCGCCGGCAGCGCCGGCGCCCGCAACGGACACCTTCGCGTTGTTCGTACAGCCGTCGCAGACAATCTTACAGGAGGTTTCGACCATCGAGATGATACCGCCGATGTGATTCTTGGCCACCGTTCCCGCAGAAATGATGTCTCCGTTGTTCGTGCAGTCCTTCACCGTCCAGGTCATGCTGTTGGCCGTTCCGCCGGACAGGCCGCCGTGTCCCAGGATGCCGCCCATGCGCGTCTGGAGGGCTCCCTCTTCCGCTTCGACCTTACCGTTATTCACGCAGCCGTCATACAGCACTTCAGAACCGGCCTGCGCAGTGCCGTAGTATCCGGAAATACCGCCCATATAGGAATAACCCGAGGTAGGGACACCCTTGGAAGTCAGGTTTCCGTTGTTCACGCAGTTCTTGTACGTGAACGAGGAAACAAAGTTCACATAGCCGACGATACCGCCGATACGGGGCGTGCCGTTGGCGCCGTAAGTAATGTCGCCGTCATTGATCGTGTCCTCGACCAGGCCCGTGCTCTTATTGGAGGCGGAACCCTCAACATGGCCGATGATACCACCCAGGTTCGTTGCGCGGCCGGGACCTTCGACGACGTTGGTAATGTTACCCTTGTTGTGGCAACCCTTGATCTGGATTCCCTTCCCGGTAACACCGACGATACCGCCGATACGGCAGACGGCTTCACCGTAAACGTTGTAGGTGATGTCAACCTCACTTTCGCAGTTCTCGAACAGGACGTTCTCACCCGCAGTACCGGCAATGCCGCCGGCCCACAGGATATCCTGCTCGCCGTTAATCGCTCCGGCGACCTTCACGTTCTTCACCGAATGGTCTGCCGTCACGCGGCTGAACAGGCCCGGGTGATACTTCGAACCGGCGGGAGCATTCAGGACATAGGTCACCTTGTGGCCCTGGCCGTCGAAATCGCAGCCGAGGGTATCCGGCTCGAAGGTCTCGGGAAGGACGATGTCCGCCGTGAGGACGGCTTCGGAACCCGCCGGGAGGTCGTTTGCATCCGGGGCGAAAGCGAGGAAGTCCTCGGCCGTCGCGATCGTCACCTTCACCGGGCCGCCGACCGGATCCATCAGCACGAGGGCCTTCCGGTCGATCTTGATGGCCTTCGAAGTGGCCTTCACCGACTTTTCAATGGTCACGCCCGCCGCCTGCAGCTCGACCGCGAACTTGTATTCGCCCGTCGGGACAGGGATGTAGAACGCGGCGGGGTTCGAACCGGCCGTGAAGGTCACCTTCACCTCGTCCGTGCCCACACCAGCGGCGATCTTCCCGTCAGCGATCGCGAAATCGCCCGTGATCTTCGCCTCGGCCTTCAGCACCATCGCGTCCGCCTCAGCCGGGATCTCGGCGAAGCTCACCTTGATGATGCCGCCCAGGTGCTTGAAGCTGTTCACCTTCGCCAGGTCGACCGCGTCGCAGTACATCGCCGCGTTCGTCTGGCCTTCCGCCCAGGCGTACTCCGCCGGGAGGGTCACCGTCGCGTCCGCCTTCGCGATGGACGCCGGATAGACCGCCACCGTCGCGGACGTCACGCCGGCCAGGTCGCCGTCAAACGAGGCTACCGATGCGCCCGCGCCTTCCTTCAGCGTGAACGTCTTGAAGCCGGCGTTCGTCGACACGGCGACCGCGTCGCCCGCCTGCCAGCTGAATGCGCCCTCGTCGGAGAATGCGACGCGGGAAGGGGTCTCGATGCTCGCCCGGAAGACGTTGTCCACGGCCACGGGGCCCTGGATCTCCCGGTTACAGCCCGCGAGCGCCACCGCTGCGGCGGCACACGCGATGATCCAAGTCTTTCTCATAACGCTACTCCATTTCAAGTTCGTCGAAGAAAGACCACGTGCCGGGCGTCGGCTCGGCATTCTCACCCTCGCCGCTGGCGAGGAAATTCCGCTCCGCGCGGAGGTCCGTCCAACGGAGGGACGGGGAGAGATACTGGTTTTTTTTCATAATTATAGAAAGTGTTACTGTTATGCTTGGCCTTCAAAGTTAAGTAAAAATGACAAAAAAACGCTACATTCGCCCCATGAAAATGACAAAGGGCCTTTCCATGCTCGCGGCGCTGCTGTTCCTGCCGGCCATCCTGCCGGCGCAGGAACCGGTCCGCTTCGCCTTCATCACGGACAACCACTTCTCCTTCGGCTCCCGTTCCGTGGAGGACCTCCGCCGCTGCATCGCGGACATCAACGGGCTGGACAGCCTGGATTTCGTCATCTTCGGCGGCGACCTGACGGATTTCGGCACGGACGCGGAGATCCGCGCGGTCAAGGGCATGATGGATTCGCTCCGCTGCCGGTATTACGTCGTGGCGGGGAACCACGATGCGAAATGGTCCGAGAGCGGCTGCAACACCTTCCGGCAGGTCTTCGGCTATGAACATTTCGACTTCGAGGAGAAGGGCTGGCGCTTCCTCGGCTGCAACTCGGGACCGGACATGCGCATGGCCCCGGCCCTGATCCCGCAGGAGAGCATGGAGTGGCTCCGTTCGCTGGAAGGCGGCCGGAAGAGCATCTTCATCAACCACTATCCCCAGGATACCTCGGTGCTGAATTATTTCGACGTGACCCGGGAACTCAAGCGCGTGGGCGTGCAGTTCGAGATCGGGGGACACTGGCACCGGAACTGCGCCCTCAGCTATGACGGCATCCCCGCCGTACTCGGCCGCTCGTCGATGACCGACCGGGACAAGCCGGCCGGCTACAACATCTTCCTTGTGTACCCCGACCGGGTGACGGTCTCCGAGCGCCGGCTGTTCCCGCACTCCACGGTCCAGTTCCCGCCGTGGTACGCCCAGGCGCTTTCCCCGGTCGTCGATACGGTGCAGTATGATGCCGACGGCATCCCGGCCTCCTATCCCTGGATGCGCTACGACGTCAATGACCGTTACCCGGCGGTGAAGGAAATCTGGAAGATGCGGGAGGGGAGCAACATCGTGGCCGGCTTCGCCCGCAGCGGCGCCAATGCCTGGTACACGACGGCTTCCGGCGGCGTCCGCTGCATCCGTATCCGGGACGGGAAGCTATTGTGGAGCAGGGATTTCCCCGGGAAGATCTTCTCCACGCCGGCCGTCCGGGGCAGGTGGCTCGTCTTCGGCTGCACCGACGGCCGGATTTACGCGCTGGACGCCCGCAGCGGCAAGGTCCGCTGGACGGCGCAGGCCGCGAAGTCGGTGCTGGGCTCGCCGGTGATCTTCGGGAAAACCGTGTTCATCGGCGCGTCCGACGGCCGCTTCCGGGCGCTGGCCCTGAAGACCGGCCGGCCCGTCTGGACCTTCGACGGGGTGGAGGGTTTCGTGGAATGCCGCCCCTGGGTCGATGCGCAGCAGGTGGTCTTCGGCAGCTGGGCGAACCGGCTCTATTCGCTGGACACGCGCACCGGCCGCCTGCAGTGGGTCTGGCAGTGCAGGAAGCCGTCGCGGATGTATTCCCCGGCCGCGACCTGGCCGGTCAAGTCCGCCGGGCGCATCTTCATCGCCGTCCCCGACCGCAAGGTCTATGCGCTCGATGCGGCGACGGGGGAGGAGCTGTTCACCGCGGACGGCGGGCGGGAGGCCATCGGCCTGTCGGCGGACGGGAAGCGGGTCTATGCCAAGACGATGTGGAACACATCCTACGCCTTCCCGGCGGACGTCGCGGTGCCGGAAGGCGGCGCCCTGCCGCAGGGGGCCGAGTGCTGGCGCGTGCGGAACGGGGCCCATTATGAAATCGGACCGAGCACCATCGCCGAATGCGGCGGGATGGTCATCACCCCGACGGACAAGGGCAACCTCTTCGCCCTGGACAGCCGCGACGGGTCCCTGCTGTGGTACCACAAGATCTCCATCGCCCTCGTCAACCCCGTCGAGGCATGGGAGGAAAAGGGGCGCGTATGCATCCTCGCTTCGACCATGGACGGCGCCGTCACCCTGTTGGAAACACCTAAGATACAATAAGATGAGAACCCTTTGGAGGGCTGCTGCCGCCCTTTCGGCAGCCATTTGCATGATGAGTTGCTGCCATACCCCGGCCCAGGACCCGGCACAGGCCGTCCTGGACAACATCGCCACGCGCACGAGCATCCGCCATTACACCGATGAACGGCTCACCGACGCCGAGATCGAAACCCTGCTCCGGGCGGGTATGGCGGCGCCCACGGCCATCAATCTCCAGCCCTGGCATTTCGTCGTCGTGACCGATTCGGCCGTCGCCGCCCGGATGACCACCGGCCGTGTCAACAGGATGTACGCCGAGGCCCCGTGCCTCATCGTCGTCTGCGGAGAGACAACCACGATGGCCCGGCGCCATGACACCCCGGCGGACGCCGAACCCGTCGAGCGGGACAACCTGAACTGGCCGATCGACTGTTCCGCCGCCTGCGAAAACATCCTTCTCGCGGCCCACGCGATGGGGCTCGGCGGTGTCTGGACCGCCTGTTATCCCTATCCGGAACGGTATGAAGTGGTCAAGGAAGTGCTCGGCATCCCGGAAAAGGTGATGCCGCTCGCGGTCCTTCCAATCGGCCATCCGGCGGAGGCCCCGGCTCCGAAAGACAAATGGAAGCCGGAAAAGGTCCACACTGGCCGCTGGTAATCCTTACAGGTAGATCAGGCGCGAAGGCGCGCCGAAGACGCGTCCCGCCATCCGGCGGATGTCTTCGGCCGTGACCGCATCGATGGCGGCGCGATTTTCCGCGCCCGTGCTGATGCGGCCGAACGCGAGGAGGCTCTTGCCCATCGACAGGCAGCGGGCCTCGCCGCTCTCCGAGCCGACGGCGAGTTGGGCGGCGAGTTGCCTTTTCGCCGCCTTGAGCCGCCGCTCGGACAGCGGCCGGTCTTTCAGGCGCCCGAGGATGCGGTCGATGGCGCGGAGGCAGGCGTCGAGATTGGGCTTGTCGCAGCCGAAAGTGATGGCCATGATGCCGGTGTCGGCGTATTGCGTATAGCTGCACTCGATGCCGTACACCCAGCCCTTCTTCTCGCGGAGTTCGCTGTTCAGCAGGGAGTTGGAGGCGGGGCCGCCGAGGATGTTGGTGAGCAGGATGGCCGTGATGCGGTCTTTCGGCTCGTACAGGGACGGCGCCCGGCCGCCGATGACGGCATTGACTTCGTGGTTGCGCTTGTTGACCGTCCGGTCGAAGGGGGGCGCAGCGGGCGCCTTGCTTTCGCCGTTGCCGGCTTCGGGCGTTGCATTGCCGGTCCCCTCGTCAGGGGTACCGGCGTTTCCGGGTCCGGCTTCGGGCGTGCCGGCGCCGCCGGTTTTGGACGCTGGGAAGTATCTTTCAGTCAGCCGTTTGACGTCTTTCTCCATCCGGGGCTCATCCAGCGGGGAGACCACGGTGAGGGCCATCCGTTCCGGGCGGAAGAACGCCGCGCGGAAGCGGTGGAGGTCCGCTGGGGTGATCTTCCGGACGGAAGCCGCGGTGCCGAGGATCGGGCGGCAGAGCGGATGACCGGCGAACAGCGCCTCCTCGAAGCGGTCATAGACATCCTCGGAAGGGCTGTCCTTGTAGGAGATGATCTCGTCGATGACCACGCCCCGCTCGGTCTCGACCTCCCTTTCGGGGAAGGAGGCCTCCGTCGCCAGTTCCAGCAGCAGGCCGATGGCCTTGGGAAGGTCCTCCTTGAGGACGGTGGCATGGATGACGATCTCTTCCTTGGTCGTGTAGGCGTTCAGTTCGCCGCCGAGCCGGTCCAGATAGCTGGCGATGGCCGCGGCGGACCGTTTCCGGGTCCCGCGGAAGATCGTATGTTCGGTGAAATGGGCGATGCCCTGGGGGAATTCCCCTTCGTCCCGGGTCCCGCAGCGGATGCTGAGGGCGCAGTAGCCCACGGCCGTTCCTGCCTGCCGCACGGCATACCGGAGTCCTTTATCAGTCTGTCCTGTAATCATTTCCGTATCTTTCTTCCCCGCTATCGTCCCCTTGAGAGCCGGCGGAGGTCCTGCGGCAGGAAGCCCGCCCCCTTCTTGTCGGAAATCCGGTGGCGCTTGAAATAATAGAGGCGGTGGGTCTCCGCATCGATGAGCATCTTGTAGCACCAGGCGCCCTGCACGGGGCCCTCCGGTGTGACGACGAAACTGACGAGGGTGTTGAAAGACCCTTGCTGGAATGCCGCGTCGGCCTCTTCCTCCTCGACCAGGAGGATGTCCTCGTCCAGATTGCCCATCTGGACGGCCCCCACCTGCGGCGCGATGTCCCCGAGGGAGAGGCAGATCCGCTTGATGCGCCCGTCCTTCCGGTAGTTGACATTGTAAATGGAAAGGCCGCTGTAAGCGCTCACCTCTTTTTCCATCGCCCGGAGCGTGAAATCCTGCACGATCTCAAGCAGGGCCGGCAGGAAAATCAGTTCGCGCCCGAACCCCCGGTCCGACCCGAGCGGCACGGAAACCACCTCCATCATCCCTTCGATCCCTTCCGCGGCCGCTTTGTTGTTGCCGGTTACCTTTTTGTCGCCGCTGCCGGATGCCTTCCTGTCGCCGCTGCCGGCCTTCCTGTCATTGCTTCCGGCGGTTTTTTTGTCGCCGCTGCCGGTCGCGCCGCCCTTTGCCAGGGTCAGGAACCGCATGGCGGGATCCTGCATCGTGACCAGCAGGAAATAATACCGGTCCGATTGCTTCAGCGCGGCGAACTCCCCGGCGGTGCAGAACTCGAACGGCGACACCGTCCACCGTTCCGACACCTCCATCTTCAACGCGCTGTCCATCATTTCATTCCCGCTGAGCACCACCTTCGTCACCCGGTCGGTGAAATCGGAAAGGCGGAACTTCTTCGTCATAATCTTCGCCTGCCCGGCTGCCTCCGCCGCCATCGCGACCGCCAGCATGGCGACCGCCACGCAGGCGACCGCCGCCGGGGAAACCCATCTTCTGAATCCTTTCATAATCCCTGCAAAGGTAGCAAAAAAACGCGACACCTGCCGCTGCGGAAACGAGCGGCGGCGCGGTCCGCCCGCCGGGATTGCCGTGCGGCTGAGGGGTGGGCCTGTCGTCAGGCGGAGGGCGGCGGCGGATATTAAGGGGAACGGTTACAGAGGAGCCCGGGGAAAGGGGGGGCGTCGCGCGCTCCCTGCCGGAGCATGCGGAAAAGTGACGGAGGCCTGCAGAAAAATGGGACGTCTCCGTCAAAAAAGGCCGATTTTGACGGAGCCCGGTTGTTTTTTGGGACGTCTCCGTCACTTGGAACGAAGTCCCGCCGCCCTCCGGCTGCCGCCTTCCATCGGCCACTCTTTGCCTGCCACCCAGGAGCCGTTGCCCTCCGGCTGCCCCTTTCCACCTGCCGCACGGGACACAAGTAGCCGTGGCAGGTAAACACCGGCAAATCAAATGATAAAGCATGAGCGCTCCGCCCCTTTTCAGGGGGCTCTTTTGGGGAAACAGCTGATAACAAGGCGCTTATCCGCCACGGCCACTGTCGTCCCGTTTGGGGAACAAGGCAGCAAGGCCGCAGGGAGGACATCCGTAGTGTCATTCTGGCGGCTTTTTTCTTCCTCGGATGTCCTCCAGAACATTTCAAGTCGCAGTTTCGTGTGTTTTTGCTGCCGCCATTGAACTGAAGGGATGCGGCCGCAAAGCGGGACGTTGGCGGGGGTGCGACTGATGGGGCGAGACTGCAATGCGGGATGATGGCGGGCGTGCGACTGAAGGGATGCGGTCGCAAAAAGGACGGTGGCGGGAGTGCGGCTGAAGGGCTTCGGTCGCAAAACCGGGACGCTGTCGTGAGTGCGATATATGGGACGAGACCGCAATGCGGGACGCTGGCGCGCAGGAAAACAGGGACAATGGTGGGATTTACGGGGAGAATGATTATATTTGCATGATATGAGTCAGTACATTGTTTCAGCGAGGAAGTACCGGCCGGACTCCTTCGAGACGCTGATCGGCCAGGATACGATCGCGCGGACGCTGTCCAATTCGATCAAGCGGGGGCAGCTGGCCCACGCGTACCTGTTCTGCGGGCCGCGCGGGGTGGGGAAGACGACGACGGCGCGGATCTTCGCGAAGATGATCAACTGCTCCGATCCGGGGCCGGAGATGGAGCCGTGCGGGCACTGCGAGTCCTGCATCTCCTTCCAGGAGGGGCGCTCCTACTGCATCCATGAGATGGATGCGGCCTCGAACAACAGCGTGGAGGACATCAAGACGCTGATGGACAAGGTCCAGATCCCGCCGCAGGTGGGCAAATACAGCGTCTATATCATCGATGAGGTCCATATGCTCACGGCCTCGGCCTTCAATGCCTTCCTCAAGACCCTCGAGGAGCCGCCGGCCCATGCGATCTTCATCCTGGCGACGACCGAGAAGCACAAGATCCTCCCGACCATCCTTTCCCGCTGCCAGACCTACGATTTCAACCGGATTTCCATCCCGGACATCGTGAAGAATCTCCGCGGCATCGCCACGAAGGAAGGGGTCACGGTCGACGACGAGTCCCTCCATGTCATCGCGATGAAGGCCGACGGGGCGATGCGCGACGCGCTGACCATCTTCGACCAGACGGTGGCCTTCTGCGGAAGCGACATCCATTATGCCGACGTCATCCGCAACCTCAATGTCCTGGACTATGAATACAGTTTCTCGCTGGTGGACCATTTCCTCGCGGGAGACTACGGAAAGGCGCTCCTGCTGCTCGACGAAGTGCTCGCCAAGGGCTTCAACGCCCTGCATTTCGTCGCCTCGCTGAGCGCCCACCTGCGCGACCTGGTGGTCGCCCGGACCGCCGGACTCGAGGCCCTGCTCGAACTGCCCGATTCCCTGAAACGGCGCTATGCGGAGCAATCCGCCCGCTGCTCCCTGCAGTTCCTCTATGATGCACTGAACATTACGACGGCCTGCGAGGCCGGCTACAAGGCCGCCACCTCCCCGCGCCTGCATATCGAATTCGCGCTGATGAAGCTCAGCTTCCTGAGCGGCGCGGCCGGCGTTTCCCTGCAACCGGCCCGGCCGGCTGCGGCTGCCGCGCCCGCGGCGAAGCCCGC
>JAEEVC010000026.1 GCA_016287075.1 Bacteroidales bacterium
GCATAACTGACCATAGTTGCGTTAAAGTCGATGTATGATCCTGCGGGGATGGCCGACTCCAGCGGCATACACCATACCCAGGCATCGCCTTCCGCGAGCGTGGCTATCTGCGGAACGCCGTTGGAGGCCACGCCGAGATTCCATGAGGCGGAAGCGTTTGCCGCCGCCCGCGTCACGGTAATATATGCGCTGGCATTATTGGTCGCGGGGATCTTCCGCTCCGTGGTCCAGGACGAGTAGTAAATGGGCTTGTTGGATGTATTGAACACCCATTTCGCCGGCATCGAGGGCCCCTTGGCCTGTTCGGATCCGCCTTCCAGCGAGAACAGGATGTTTTCCCTGGTCACGTTGACGCCGGAAGCGTTGTGCGTTCCCACATAGTCAAAGTAATTCTCGGCGGTGATGCCGACCATTTGGTATGTGCCGTTATTATATCTGCCGAAGTCCCCTGCGGCGACGCACTTCGTGAAACTCGCGTCCTTGTTGCACTGGCCGAAGAGTGTTCCGAAATAGTTTTCGGCCCTGTCGGTAATCACTCGGCCGTAATTCTGCATCCGGACAAACATATTGTCGTCGTGATTGACGAGGCACACGCATCCGCCGGCGGGCTGCCCGGTCTTGGAAATCACATCGCCGTAATTTATGCTGTCTTCGATGATGCAGCCGGCCCCGGTGATACAGGTCAGGTTGGCCAGGCGGGCATCCGGCGAGTCGTTGACGTTGTTTCCCCGGTTGATGCAGTTCTTGAGCACGGTGTAGCGGTTGCAAGCCGCAACGATACCCGACATACGGGCATTGTTGCCGCTCATATTGCCCTCATTGACGCAGTCTTTGAAAAGGACGGTCTTGGTTGAATTGCCGTCATTGGACGAGAAACCACAGATGCCCGCCGTCTGCACGGAAGTCGCGCCGTTCTTGGTGTTGTTGCATTTGTCCGTCGTCAGGGAACCGTAATTCTTCAGGCCGGTGATCGTCGCTTCGGTATCGGTAGCAAAGGCCATTCCTATGAGGCCCATCGTCATCCGGAGGTTGTCGGCGACTGTGGCATTGCCGTAGGTCATCGAGGCATGGCTCTCGATGTTGCTGACGGTCGCCCCGTGAACGAGGCCTGCGATAAGGCCGCAGTCGGTCTGGGCGGAGGGAGAAACCGTCAGCGAGCAGCTGCTGTCGAAGACCAGGTTCTCCACTACGGCCCCGTCGGCCAGCGTGCCGAAGAGGCCCCAGGACTGGCCCGCCGTAGCATTCCGGCAAACGACCTTCCAGTTCTTGATGGTGTGTCCGCAGCCGTTGAAATGGCCCTTGAAGGGATTCCCTGCGCCCCATGCGATGGTATTGCTGTTGAGCGAGGTGACAGCGAGACCGATGGGCGTCCAGTCTGTGACGGACGACATATCGATATCGTTTGTGACGGTCACGTTCGCAATGACAGCCTTGGCTTCGCCGCTGTTGACTCGGGCTGCAAATGCCACCAGGTCGGCAGCTGAAGCGATTGTAACGTTGTCCGGCTCGACCTCGGGGCCCGGGGGAACGCCGCCTTCGCCTTCCATATCGGTCACCTCATAGGGCTTTGCTATCGCGTAGCGGGCGGCCTTGAGTGCGATAGGAGCACGCTCGTTGGTAATGGCTGTGGTGTAGCTGCCGTCAGTTGTCGAGTTAGACGATGTCCGGTAGCTGTTGTTGTCAAGTTTGACATCGCCGTTGAACGGACCGATTACCGTCTCGAACACCGTGCAGGAAGCGCCGTAACGGGAGATACCGTAGTCCATATGATAGCCGTCACGGGTGAGGCCCATGGTGTTGTTGAGGCCGGAGGTGCGGAGGTTCTGCAGCATCGCGCCGGTGGAAATCACGCCGTCGAAACCGCAGGTTTCCACGGCTGTCTTGCCCTGGGCGGCGATAATTGTCCACATCTCACTCGTGTTGGAGAACGGCTTGGCGCCGCTCTGCGCCTTGCTCAGGTTGTGATAGGCTTGCGAGAGGATGTAGTAGAGTTTCGGTGTGCCTCCGTTTGTTTTCTGTGCGGCTTTTACCTTGTCTACAAGCCCCTGGACTGCGGCCTTTTCGGTCTCTGTCCATCCCCAGGCAAGCTGGCGTCCGGTGTGCTCCTGAATGGTGACGATGTCCCATTTACCGGTTGCGGCAACTGTAGCCAGGCTCTTTCCGGTTATGTCGGTCCAGCTGGTCTGGCCGGGATTGCAAACGTAGCAGTGATAATCCGTAGCGGTGCTCCAGCCGTCGTTGTATTCGGGAATGGTGCGTCCTCCATAGTACATATGCACCATCTGGATCTTGTCGAGCCCGGCTGCGGCGAGAATGCCGGGCAGGTGCTCCACAGCGTCTTTGGTGAAACTGTTTCCGATGAAGAAGATACGGAAGTCCGCCTCGACGTCAAGTTGGGGATCGGCGGCAGCCGTGATGTCGATGGTGACGTCAGAGACAGTGCATTTGCCGCCTGAACCATCCTTGCCGAGATAATTTTTTTTGTTGGCTTCGGAATAGACGTCATTCTGGAAGTCGCCGTTGTTGTATCTTCCGACTTTCCCGGCGGCCTTTCCTCCTTCCCAGGCGGCTGCAGCGGTCACATATCCCCAGAAAAGGCCGCGGTAGGCGCTGTCGGAAATGATCTTTCCGTAGTTCTCGTTGTTGGTGTAGGAAGCGGCGCCTGGCAGCGAAACGATGCCGCCGACCCTGCCGGAGGTCGTCGAGACCAGGTTGCCGTAGTTCTTGCAGTTCGAAATGGTGGAACCATTATTGGTGAGGCAGCAGATGTTGCCAAGACGGCTGCCGTCGCTTTGCGGCATCGAGTTGAGCTGGTTGCCGCGGTTCTCGCATCCGATGATGTCCGTGCAGGCATTGGCTGCGCCCAGGATGCCAGCGGTACGGCCAGCTTGTGAAGTCATCTCGCCTTGGTTGCTGCTGTCGGAGATTACCACGCGTTTTTCATTGCCGGTCGGGGCGTTGGTGAAACCGACGACGCCGGCTACGTGGATGCCTGTCGCTGCTCCGGAGAGATTGACGGAATTAGTGACCGAAATGTCACCGAAGTTATGGACGCTGTCCACCGTACAGCCTATATCTTTGGCGTAGATACCGCCGATAAGGGCCATATGCAGGTATCCTTTGCATCCGCCTTCATAGGTCATCGGTGCATAACTCGTCACGTCGCGGACAGTGGCGTCGTAAAGCACGCCGGCAATCATGCCTACGCTGTGGGAGACAGAAGAGGTGACGGTCAGCGAGCAACTCTCGTCGATGACGAAATTCTGAACGATGGCTCCTGGACCGAGATAACCGAAGATGCCGAAGTGGCGGCCGTCTTTGGTTTCCGCATCTGTTAATTTCAGGTTCTTAATCTTGTGCGCGTTGCCGTCGAATTTTCCGGTGAAGGCCTTTCCGTCGGCGATAACTGGGTTCCAGTTCGCCCATGGAGCGGTCACGTGTCCGACTGGGGTCCACTCTGTGACACCATTGAAGTCGATGTCGTCGAGCAGGTTGACCCAGCCGTCTTCATTCTGCCACCTCTCGGTGGATTCGCCCGCGTTGACCGCCGCGGCGAAGGCCATAAAGTCTTCTGCCGACGCGATGCCCTGATTGTCTGAAACGATAGGGTCAACGGGCTCCTCGGATGCTTTCTTGCAGCAGACAAGCGTGAGGGCAGCAATGGTCAGAAAAAGGAATGAAAACTTTTTCATCTTGGTTTTTAGTTTTAACATATATAGAACAAATTACGAAGCTATACTACGTAATAGGTTTATCATCTTTTTTTGGGGGGTGAGCGAAAAAATTTTGCAGATTAAAAAATTCGCCTTAAATCTGCAGTCCAGACGAGGAAATAGCTCAGTTGGTAGACCTCGAACGTGTCAGTATAGTGCTCTCTCATAGCATAACGGATTAAAATTTAAACATTTATCCGTTACTTGTGTCAAGAATTTTCTCCTGATTCCTTTGACACAGATTTTGCACTTTTTTCTGTCAAGCTTTTTGTGCTAATTGTTTGGTATAATTGACAAAAACGGTTGGTAACCTTGACAAAAGTGGTTGGTGACGGCCGCCGCGAGGAGGGCCATTTTCCGTAGCCCCCCGCAGCGGTGAGCCGTAGCCGTCGAGCCTGGTTATGCGAGACGGCGTCACCGGTTACCTTTCTTTTTCTCGTCGTTGAAAAAGAGGTACCATTTGATGAAGTTATCTACTCTTGACTCCGCCAGGCCGCGGTGAGATCTTATCTGGTCTTTAATGTGCCCAAAGAAGGCTTCCAGTGCGTTTGTGGTTTTCGGAACCCCGGGACAATCTATGTATGTAAATAGGTTTGGCAGAGCCCTTTTCAAGTGGATATAAGCCTTCCTCAAGTCATTGTGTACGTAGTATTCCTGATGTGTTTGAGGGACGACCGCTTTCTGAAAGGCATACTCTTCGTTTTCTTCAACCCAGTTGGAATATACATTTAACCACCACAACTTATCGTTAACTGTATACACATCACTGAGTTGTAGAACTATGTTCCGAAAGAGCCTTGTTTCAGGATATCTTGGTTTTTGAGTGATTGATGCCAGACAATCTCGTTGAACATGGACAACGCAACGCTGCCGGGGTACATTTGGGAATACATACTGGACAGCCCGTATAATGTTATCTCCACCATCCGTTGTAACCCCGATGACATCATATCCTAAGTCTCTGATGCTGAGCAAGTCTGCAGCAATCTCGTTTTGATCTTCGTGTGCGGTAAAGCGATAGAAGATAGTCCTCTTCAAGTTCTCTGCACGATACACGATGAGGCAATGGTCATCAGAATAATACGTTCCATCAATGAGTAGATATATCGGCCGGGACGTGTTCATTGTCCAGGAGGGCGATGAGTCCAGATACTCGTCGAACCATCTGTGTAGCTGGCGAGCACTATATCCGCTATCGCACGCTATATCTTCAATGGTTTGTTTGCCAAGAACCCATTTACGGAACCAGACGAGCCTGTTGCTTCTGCTAACACCTTCTTTATGTTTGACAAATGATGCTCCGCAATCCTGGCATTTATACCTTTGGCGACCCTCCCTAAGGCCCCAACGAATGATACTCAAAGAGCCACATTTGGGGCATCTTTGACGTCTCCTTATTTTCGGCATATCACTACTTTATTGAAACCGCTTTCAATAAAGTAGTCATAAATATAAATAAATCAAATACTTACTTAGTGTTTCACCAACCGAAAATGTCAATTATATCAATTGTTTTTGACACAAATTAAGCACTATCAAAAAGCCTCCCAGATGATCTGGAAGGCGTTTTTTGAGTTTTGTGAGCGGAAAACGAGACTCGAACTCGCGACCCCGACCTTGGCAAGGTCGTGCTCTACCAACTGAGCTATTTCCGCATTCTTGCCTTTTGGGACTACAAAGGTAAGACTATTTTCTGAATGTGCAAAAAAATTTTTGAAAAACTTGCAGGCGGCCGGGGCCGAGGGCCCGGCGCTGCGGGCCGCCGTCAGCGGGAATACTCCCCGATCAGGCGGAGGAGGAGGTCGTTCAGGATCTCCACCTTGTACTCGCCGATGGTCGGTTCGATGTGGGCGTTGCCGATGCCGCTGTGGTCGGTGAGGAAGACATAGGTGCCGCCCGTCGAGACGGCGAAGAAGCGGCACATGAATTCTGTGCCCTTGTCCACGCCGCTGGCGGCGACGGGGATGATGCGGATGCCCATGCGGGCATAGGCCTCGACCGAAGCATGCAGGCTCTCCACGATTCCCGGGCGGTAATGGGCGGGTGCGTCAAGGATGAGGAATGCCAGCCTGTTGCGGGCGCTCTCGCTCCAGGAAAGCGCCTGCAGCCCCTGTTCGAGGGCCGTGTGGACCGCCTCGGGATAATCGCCGCCACCGCCGGCATCCTGCTTCTTGATGAAGTTGATGGTCGCGGAGAAGTCCTTGTTGAAATTCGACGGACGGGTCAGGTACGCATCCCCCTCGTCCCGGTAGAAAAGGGCGGCCGTGCGGTATTTGACGTCGCTCTGGGAGGCCTGCGCCTTCGTCAGGATATCCATCAGGTCCTCCTTGAGGAAGCTGATTTCATCGCCCATCGAACCCGTCGCATCGACGATGAAGGCGATGTCCACCGCCGCAGGGGTCTCCATGGCAGGGACGGTGTACTCGTTCACGGAAGCGCCCTGTTCCGCGTTCCAGCCCGTCAGGATCGGATGTCCCGGCTGCAACGCGCTTTCGATGAGAACGGACAGGTCCGCCGCATCGGCTTCTTCCTTCTGGAAAAGGCCGGCGAACAGGTCGGCATCGCCGGCATTGTCCGTCACGGCCTGCCAGATGGCCTTTCCGCCGCGAAGCAGGGTCACCTTGGCACCCGCCACCGGCTTGCCCGTCACATCCACGACATGGACCGCTATCCGGTTATTCGTATAGAAACCCCAGTACTCCGCATGGTTGTCCTGTTCCTGAGAGGTCATCAGTTTTCCCCAGAAGTCCCAGTGGTCCAGGTCGTTCCATTCGCCGGCGGTCAGCCGGCCGGCAGCGCTCTGCCCATTGCCGGCCCCGCCGGGTTCCGCGCCCGGCTCTCGGCCGGCGGCGGATTCCCCGTCCATGGCCATCTTTCCGTCAAACATATATCCTTCAGGCGCAAATCCGTCGCGCGCGGCCTCGGAGCAGGCAAACAGGGAGGCGAGGGCCATCCCCAGGATCAGCATCTTTTTCATTGTCTATTACTGTTCAAACCGGTAGTGAAATCCCGCCTGCCGCAGAATCTTGCATGGAACCGTTCTCTTTTCCTTCAGTGGCATGGCATTTGAATTTTTCTCCCCTCCGGAAAGACGAATATGCAAAAATTTTTGTGAAGAATCAATTTTTTATCTATTTTTACACCTTGAACAACAGGCTTATAAACCTTTTTTAAATTAATACGTATTATGAAAAAGATTGGAACGATTCTCCTTAGCGCCGCGGTCATCATCAGCAGCTGCGGCCTGACCAACACCGCTTCCGGTTCCCTGATCGGTTCCGGCGCAGGCGCCGCCCTCGGTGCCGGCATCGGCTACCTTATCAGCAAGGATGGCAAGGGCGCCGCGATCGGCGCCGCGATCGGCACCGCCGTCGGCGGCGGCACCGGCGCCATCATCGGCAAGCAGATGGACAAGAAGGCGGAAGAACTCGCCGCCCTCAATGCGGACGTCGAGACCGTCGAAGATGCCAACGGCCTGAAGGCCATCAAGGTCACCTTCGCCAACGGTATCCTCTTCCCGACCAACGGCTACAAGCTCACCAAGGCTGCCCAGGACGAGTTGACCAAGTTCGCCAAGGACATGGCCGACATGCCTGACACCGACATCACGGTCATCGGCCACACCGACAACACCGGTACCGCCGAGGTCAACGAGCGCCTCTCCGGCCAGCGCGCCGCTTCCGTCGCCAACCTTCTCAACGCCCAGGGCATCGCCGCCAGCCGCCTCAAAGCCGAAGGACACTCCTTCAACGAGCCGGTTGCCGACAACGCTACCAAGGAAGGCCGCGCCCAGAACCGCCGCGTCGAGGTCTTCATCTCCGCCAACGCGGACATGATCAAGGCCGCCGAAGAAGAGGCGAAAAAGCAGAACTAAGCCGTTCCCCCGGACATAGGAAAGAGCCGACCCTTTGCGGGGCCGGCTCTTTTTTATGTCACAAAGCGCAGGGATACAACCGTTTACAGCGCCAGGTCGTGCTTGATCAGCTCGCGCTTGACCTCGGGCCCGTAGGCATATTCCCCGACATCGATCGTGTCGAGCAGATACAGGTCGGAGCCCTTGAACAGGGTCGTTTCGGCCGCCGTGGAGCGGATGCTGCGGATCCGGTCCGTCGTCTCCTTCGGGACGACCAGGTGGCAGGGGATGAGGCAGGCGACCGGGTTGATGGCGACCGCATGGGCGACGGAACGCACGCCCAGCGGGTTGTCGCACAGGGCGGCGAACTCGGAATAACTGCACAGCCGGCGGGGCATGCGGAACAGCGTCTCCCAGACGGAGCGTTGGAATTTCGTCCCGAACAGGCGGAAGTCCTCCCATTGCACCGTTTTGGCCAGGGCGAAGAGCGCCTCCTGGGAGACTTTCCGGGTCGAGATGCTCCCGACCGCGGACGGCGGCAGGGTCGCAACCCGCGCCGCAATCTGCGCGAAATGCCTGTAATCAGCTGAAACAGAGGCTATTTTGCCGTCAATTTCGGTTATTATCCATTCCATCTTGCGGGACTTTCCGTTCAACATCCGCTAAATTACGAAAAATCAACTGAATAACCGCCGCTTTCAGCGAAAACCGTATCCGACCGACAGGGAAAGCGCCGGATAGGAGCCTCCCAGCAGCAGGCCGCCCGCGGAAAAGGAGAAGCATCCCCGGAGGAAGAGGGCGCCGCCTTCGATGCATAAACCGCTGCGGGAGGCATCCGTGATGCGCGCCCAGTCCCCGTCGGTATCTTCCCAATAGAGGCGGCGGAAGCCATAGCCCGCCCCGGCAAAAAGGCGGAGCCGGCGGTTGACCCGGAGGACCGGACCGGCTGTCACAAAGAGCCGGTCAACGGCGGAAGCGCCTGATGTCCAGATCAATGCCGACCCGGCTGTGCCGTCGGAGCGCGCGTCATAGGTGGAACGGTGCAAGGAGAAATTGCTGCGGAAGGCCGCGTAGCCGCCCATTTTCTCGGGCAGGAAGGTGGCCATGACTCCCGGGGAGAATTCCGGCAGGACCAACGGGGAAAAAAAGGCCAGTATCCACCAGGGGGGGCCGCCTGTGGGAGGGGTGTAACAACGCAAGATCCACGGCGGGAAAGCGTCCCGGGCGGCAGGAGCGGGAGTGGCCGGAATCGCCAGCGTAGCTTTCGGGAACGCCGGGGCCGCCGCCAGGGTCACCGGCCGGGTATCCAGGACGACGCCGGTCGCATACATCTTCCGGATGGCCTCGAAACGGCTGCGGGCCGACGCCGGCATCTTGTCAGAAGCGCTTCGGATTTCGGCCCGCAGGCGGTCCAGCTCCTCCAGCAGCGAGAGCATCTGCCCGGCCGGGACATCCAGCCCGGCCTCCTGGCGGCGCTTCAGGTCCAGGCATTGGCGGCAGATCAGCTCGTACCGGTCCAGGAGGGCCGTCCACTGGTCGACATCCGCGCCGACGGGCGGCGACGCCGGCCCGCCGGCCCGGGACAGGACCGGAGCCGCCAGCAGGACGGCACAGAACAGGGCGATGCGGAAGAAGCGTCTCATCAGGGGCATATTCGTCATACAAATGTACGCATAATAAGCCGCCGGCGCAAGAGGGACGCCGGTTTGCAGAATCGCGCAAAATGGCGTACCTTTGATACAGCATGGATGACAACATTTCCGGGTTTTTCGTCGCGGCGGACGATTATGGACAACCCGACACCGCCAGTTTCTCCCTTCTCCACGCGTCGGGCGAGGGCTTCTGCGCCCTGTACCGCGGCGAGCGGGCGGGAAAATTCCGCGTGTTCAAGTGCCTGAAGCCGGAGTGGCGCGACAATCCCCTGCAGGTGACCCGGCTCCGGAAGGAGTTCGAAACCGGATACACCCTCCGGCATGGAAACATCTGTGAGACATACGCTTATACCATCCTCGACGAATATGGCCCCGCCATCGAGATGGAGTGGATCGACGGGCTGACGCTGGAGGAATACCTCCGGCAGGGCCTCCCGGATGAAAAGACTTTCCGCCGGATGGCGGGAGAACTCTGCGACGCCCTTTCCTATCTCCACAGCCGGCAGGTCATCCACCGCGACATCAAGCCCGCCAACATCCTCGTCATGCACGGGACCGGCAGCATCAAGCTCATCGACTTCGGCCTCGCCGACAGCAGCGACTCCGCCATCCTGAAGATGCCGGCCGGCACCCGTCGCTATGCGGCTCCCGAAGTCCTCGCCGGGGAGCCCGGCTCTCCGCGCAGCGACATCTATTCCCTCGGCAAGGTCCTGTGCCAGATGACACATGGACATAAGCGCGTCATTGCCAAATGTTTACAGAAAGACCCCACGCAGCGCTTCCGGACCGCCGCCGAATTGAAGGACGCCCTGACCGCTCCGCGACGGTGGCCGCTCGTCCTCGCCGTCCTCACCGTCCTTGCCGTCCTGGTCCTTCTCGGCGCGCTTCTCCCCCGTCTCCTGCCCGGACGGAAAACGGCGCCGGCGGAGGCGCAGCCGGTCATCATGACCCCGGCTCCCGCCGCCGACACCATCATCCTCCGGGACACCCTCCGGCCGACCCCGCCTCCCGCCGCGCAGCCCGCTCCCCAAAAGAAGCAGGGAAACGACATCGACCGCATCTTCCAGGAAGCCACCGACCTGCTGGAGGACCGGACGTAAGCGGGGTCCCAGGTCGAACTCGCCGAGCGCGCCGGGGTCGGGCTCCGTTTTGTCAGGGATCTCGAACAAGGGAAACAGGCGGGGATCTGAGGAAAGGGCCTCCAGGCTGTAAGGCTATTCCGGGCGGACCAGATTGAGGCCGCCGGCCTTGCCGGCCATGTAGGAGGGGAGCGTGCGACCGGCGCGCTCCCCTCTTATAAAAAGAAGCAAGGGACAGACCTGCTGGGAAGCAGGACTTGAATCAGAGATCGTCAATCATGCTCCATGCTGCCGGCAGATAGAAAGCGGAATAATCGCTGTTCGCCGGATAATGCAACACCCCTTCACTGGTATTATATTTCCAGATATTCTTATATGTAACAGGACAGGATGTTGCATAACAATCTATTTCGGTCAGCAGATCACAATCTTCGAGACAATACTCGTCCATTTCCTGAATCGTAGAGGGAAGGATTAGCTTGTTTACCCTCGAACAATGGAAAGCGTATCCATGTAACTTGGTTACACCCTCGGGAACCGTAATTGTTCCGCTATAGGCTGTGGCACATCCAAGCACCATCGAATAATCCTCTCCGATCAGCAAAAGATGTCCATTGTCCGCAATGCCCTTGTAATCGCCATAGAACAACTCGATTGTTGGCTGCAGGCCCGCCGCATAGAAAGGAATGTCCCTGTCGTTGTCCAGTTTTCCCGCATCAACAGAGAGAGGCAGCCCCAGCGTGACCAAACGGTTCTGTTGCGAGCCCGGGTAGTTATGGAACCAGAAGCCAACCCAGTAAGCGAGCGGCGCAGAAAACTCCATCACCCATTTTTCACCATCCCAGATGTTTGTGTACGAGAGGACTTGATCCTCGGCACCATAAAAGACCGTTTCACTGGAGGGTTGGATAATCTGCCCGTCACTGGAGGTATACCATACCTGGTTTAAAGGAATAGTCAGAACGGTAACCACGCATTTCGCACTCTTTGCCCCTTCGACAGACTCCGCCGTTATGACAGCCGTTCCGGGACTGATAGCAGTAACAATTCCATTATTGGAAACAATTATGATCCGCTCATCGCTTGACGACCAGGTCACGTTTTTATTCGTGGCATCAGCCGGAAGAACATTGGCCGCCAATTGTTCACTCTCGCCGGGAGAAAGGAACAGTTCATCCTTGTTCAAGGATAGAGAGCTCACAGAAATCGTCTGGCGGCCCTCTTTGCAGCAACGGACAGAAAAGCCGAAAGCCCTATAACTCGTGGAGAAATGCGCGTTGTCATCCGAATAAGAGATATTGGCAGGATTGCCATTCCCTCCGATAGAAGAAGACCATAAATTGAACGAAGAACCCCGCCCGCTTGTCTTGCAATCGTGGAACCATTGATCCGCAAAGCGGCCTCCCGCCAAAGGGAAAAATGCCTTGTCCGCCCCACTATCCGAACGGGTGAACAGGGACGGATCTCCGGAGAACCATATCCCCTTCACACCGTCTTTTTCAGTGACGTCTGAATGATAGGCATTGACTATCACAGACAGTTCGCTGGAAGTCGGGACCCGCCATCCCTCCGGACAGGGATCATATGTTTCGTTTTTTACAACGGCTTCCCCTGTTCCGAGATTCCAGTACGTATCACTGCCGGAAGCAATCCAGTCATAGGGGGCGTTAGTTCCGTAATAGAATGTCCCTTCATCAGACTCTTCATTCAGGCCATCCCAGCATGGAGCGAAGACGGGGACGTCCGGGTCCACGTCATATTCATCAGCGGGAGCATAAAACGGCGCCGTATATCCCTGGCCATATTTCCGGCCCCATTGGTACATTTTTCCATACGGATAGTTGGCGGGATCATAGCCACAGTTGACCGGAGCCCATACCACACCGGCGATATCAATGCCCTGTCCGTAATTTTTGCCCTTTTCATCAATATAGGAGCCCTCCGGAATTATCTCGATGGAGGTGGGGAAAACACACACATATGAGTCCATTCCGCCATAGTAGCCATCTATCCGGACCATCTGGTTCATAGCACTGGCAAAGAAAGCTTCATCCTGATACCAATACGGGTAAAAAATATAGAAGGGAAGTTGAACCGCCTCATCACCTGTGCCGCGGACGATATAACTGTATCCATAAGTTCCCGTGGTGCGGTCGATCAGCCGGCCTGTCACGCTGACATACTGGAAGTCCGCAAAGAAGGAATCATCATAATCCGTACGGTAAGAGATGTTTTCCGGGACAGGATAGGAAACCGGATTTCCGTTCGAAAGAACCGTATATTGCTGAACATCAGTTAATTCAGGGAGACCTCGATAGGTTATCTTGGTGGCCTTGAACTGCACCTCATCGCCCTCGTTCATCTGAAGTGTGCGGCGGGAGAAAACGAAAATCTGACCCGTGCCGTCATCAATGATTACGCCAAGCCGGGACTTTGCCATGACCACAGCCGGCAGTGTCATCGTAGGAGTATTATCGGGAAGCGTGGCAATTTCCGACAGTTTTCGCTCCGGAATGTACTCTTCATAGTTACTCCTTACACAGCGGACGGACTGGCCGATTCCGCTGGCATCATAATAATCAGTCATTGTGAAATAATCCGGGCCGGAATGCGGGCTGACGGCGGCCGCTCCGTTGGTCGTAACCGTCCAGTGGTCAAAGCGCTCGCCGACAGAACTCAATTCTCCATATATTTGCCCGGAGAAGGGGAACCAGGTCGCAGGCACAGAATACTGTTCTCCAAAGAGAACGCCATAATTCGCTGTATCCGGAGACACGTCTTCCCAGGATGTAAACACGCTGGCCGACGGGACCTTCCAGCCGGGAGGGCACGGGTCGTAAATGGTTTTCTCATTGCCCCATAACGTATAATCCACGGGAGAGAACCAATCCATGTTCTCCACACTGATGAAACAGGTCGGGTGCTTGACCGCATACTCTACGGTCTGGGAAGAGTAAACCATCTGGTTGGCAACACCCTCGGGCGCAGCGGCGCAAGTATTTGCTTCAGCATTGGAAGATGAACCCAGGAACGGGTCCTTGCGGCCCCACTGATAGAACAGACCATTTGCGCGCGGGTCGCCGGGCGTTTTACTGAGCGCACCGAGGTTTCTATTCATCATTTCCGCCCCGCTCACGACATATGTATCATACTCCGTTTCTGGAGTGTAAGGGGTTGCCCAGAGGTGCCAACTCCAGAGAATATCCCCGCTTGCATCCTTGGCCGCAATAAGGGCATTGCCGTCAATTCCTGTCGTTTCGAAGAAAATAAAGCCGTTCTCATAACGAACGTTCCTGACGATTCCGCCGATTTCCGGAGCGACCGCCGTATTATTGGATTCCCATAGCACCTCCGCCGAGGCGACGGTGCCATCCAAGGGCAGCTGGCCACCGCCCTTCACGTCCGCCCTGAATTTATAGGAGCCCGCAGCAGGAATCATATAACAGTTCGCACTTTCCACTGCGCTGATGTCCACAGCCCCGGAGGGCGTGACCTGAAGCGTAGACATCCGGAACAGCGAGTTCCGTTCGATGGTCGCTGCTTTGCTGGTCTTCTTTTCAAAGACCCCTCCATTCGTATCCGTAACCGTCAAGGTAAAGCCTCCGGAGAAGGTTACGGGAGGGATAACAATCCAGAAGGTCGTCGCCTCCGCCGCCGTGCTGCCGAGCAGGACAGGCTCGTCCATATTCAGAAAGATTTCCCCTGTCGCCGCATCCGCAAACGCCAGGGAAGGAGCATTGTCGGGAGAAGCTGTGACAAACGCCTCGCCGGCAAGGGGCTCATCATTGTTCCCCTTGATAGAAATGGATGCAACGGAGACGTTCTCGCCATAGAGCTTCAGGCTCAGATACCCGCAGAGGTTCTTGAACAGCAACTGGTTTCCCGTAGAAACAGAAACCATGGTGTTGGCCCCACGGCCGAACGACCCTTCGCGATAAGCCTGCGCTTCCGGCAGGACCAGCGTAAGCAGTCCGTCATTGTCAATGTAGGTCTCTTCGCGATACGGGTAGACGGCATAAATCAGGTCAAGTTCGTTGCCGGTGACAAAATCGTCGCTCGGGACTATCTTAAAAGCGCCGGAGTTATCCCCTGTCCTTCCGGCAAAGCGATACTCCTGATTGTACGTGTACTTGTTAAAAATGGTAACCCGGTCGTCCGCGTCCCATAGGACACGCAGTTTGTCGTCCGCATACACTTTCGTCTGGGAGTCCGATGCATCTTCCAACTCTGCCCAGAATGCTGTGCCGTCCGCAAAGGCTACATCCCGGGCGGAGTCCTCTTCCCGGACGGAACAGGAGACCGAGAGCAATGCGCTCAGGACAAGAATAAGATGTGATGTTTTCATATGTAAAAAGGTTTGATTGTTCTATGGATTATTCCCAGCCGTGTTCCTGCCCGTCATCAATGATGGGTTCCGTGTTGCTGATCGCGAAAGAGCTTTCCTGGAGCAGTTGGGTGAGACGCGCCGCGGGGGCGATGTAAGGCTTTTGGTTTTTCATGATGTTTTAAATATGTCTTTCAGGCTTCCACCAACAACTGGTTCAGCCCTGTCGTTTTTCCAGCGACAAAGGAGGGGAGCAGGGCACCGCCCCTCCGGACGAACGGCAGGATAAGCGGCAGGCCCTTGAAAAAACACGAGCATTCAAACACGTCACCGGCGAGCAATTTTGAGTTGATGCTTTCTACAATCTCAAAACAATCTTTCTCCACTTTCCGCGCCCGAATGAGCCGGTTCGGAGCCCAGCCGAAACGCACAATGGCCCCGTCCAGTACGTCCGCAGCAGAAAGGTAGGATACATCCATATACCCCGACGTTTCATCGACCTTACCGAAAAACGACATTCGGAAATCGCTAAAATCTGCAAATCCCGCATAGCGGGCCAGGATATCGAGGGTGGAGCGGCGAGGTGTAGTTCGAAGGGAAACATAGCCCCAGAGTCGCTTCAATGTTGCGGAAGAAAGCACCTCCCGGCACTCATATTCTATGATGGCAGAGAGGGTATTGAAATCGTTGGTGGTCGCAATCGGACGGCCGTACTGTTTTTCGACCGCATCCAGAAGCATTTGTAACTCGGGGATTTCCATACTATCTATCTCTTTTTTTTATTACGGTTCTATCGCTTCCGGAGAATAAAAGTAATAGTTCTGCGAAGACTGCGTCTCTTTCCGTCCATTGCCGAGGAACAGTCGCCAAGAGTATGTCTTTCCTGCCTCGAGTCCGGTCACCCGTACCGCAAAATGGGTCGCATCCCGTTTGGCGCCAAGAATCCGCTCCCATCCTTCCACGCGTCCGTTGTCGTCCAACGGAGCGAAATATACCCCATACTCGGCCAGTTGCGACATCGACGTCACTTCACATACAAATATTACTGCCCCCTTCTCGCGCTCGTCCATACTTACTCTCATCACCTCCGGCGCGCCATACGCCTCCGGCGACGGATCATGGACACACGCTGCGAGAAGTGCCATCAAAACGAGGCCGGCAAGATATTCTCCAGAAACACGAAACATGTGGCAAAGGTATGAAAAACGGGGATAAGTACCATTCCAGAGTTGACGTCCTAAGCGTATTAAAGAGATTCAGCGACTCGCTTGAAATACAGAATCGTGTTGTATCCTTCTTTTGCGTCCGGAGCATACGGGGGAACTTCACAGAGCACCAACTCCGTGTTGTTCAGAGTTTTAATGTAATATTGTTCATCCTCTGCCATAACAAGGAAGTCCCCGGACACAGAATACTTGTGATATCTCGTTTCACCTTTGTCGTGATAGACAAATTCACACATCCCCTCCTCATTAAAGACCATCTCTCTTTCCCCATTCACTTCAGTCTCCGTCACCTTCCATGCGTTGTATTCTTCGCTTTTGATTAATTTCCAACGACCGACAATCAGTGCCTCATACTCATCCACATTGGAGGATCCGGACAACTTGTCCGAACAGGAGCAAACGATTGCGGTTATGCATAAGACCGCAGATAGAATCAGGATGTATTTTTTCATGTGCATTGATTATTTTATCTTTCGCAAATAAACGCGGGCCGTGTCCATCCAGCCCTCTGATTGGGTTGATCCTATCGTCTGACAGAATACCGGTCCCTGTTTTCCGTAATACCAGCAGTCGCCCAGAATCCCGTCGTCTCCATATATTTCGAAGCCCATGAACTCATCAACACACCGGGCTCCCTCATATGCATCCAATCCAGGAACGGAAATATCCAGGACCATCTCCTTTTCTGAACGTTCCCGTATCCGCATGGAGATTGTGAAAAAAATTGCCTGCATGTTGATGGTTTTTCCGGAAGACGTGCAAGGATAGGAAAACGCCTCCCCATCTTCCAAAAAGGACACGCGCCCTTCAGAAAACGTCATTTGGACATCCTCGGCCTCGAAGTAATCGATCCCCTTGCTGACCTCTTTCCCACAGAAATAAGCGTTCTGGTCGTATACTTTCCAGGTTCCTTTCAGGGGCTCAGTCGAAACAAGCTCCTTGCTGCAGGCGCAGACGAGCAGTGCAATCAGAAAGAACAGGTGTTCGTTCCGTTTTGACTTCATAGGATCCATATTTACATGACAAGGATAACGAGTCTGCTGCTATGAGGAGTCGTCCCCTGAAACCCGTCTCCACCAGGGACATTCATCTCAACGGTTGGCTGCTTTCGCTTTGAGAAAACGGTCTTTGGTCCAAGGGAGTTCGTCCCATCCTTCGTCCAATGCTTGCTGATATTCTTTTTCAGAAGCAAATCTTTCCTTATGCATGATGGCCACTGTACCAGCAGCCTTATCAATCGTCAGCCTCTCCTCCTCTCCCCGCTTCCAGAGACCTTCATCTCCGGTTGATTCAACAACGAAAACAATCTCGTCCCCCTCCAGATAGTAATGACCCTCCGCCGAGGCGCCGTATTGGTGGATGTGTTGGAACTTGCCGTTGTTGAAAATCAGCGTCTCCACATATCCGGCTTCCGTCCATACTCCCTCCAACCAGTCGCCGTCCACACCGGAAGTGACCGCTTTCGTCGGAGTGGAGGAGACATAATGGCTGGAGACCCAACCAACAAGGCCGTCGTATTCGATCTCGCTCCAGTCTGAGACCCTGCTTATCAAGATTGCTCCCTTGGGGCCGTTGAAGAATTTGCCGAGCTTATTCCCCTTGGCGGACGGCTTGTCCCGGATAACGACATAGCCGTCATAGGCGCAGGAGTAAACCAGCCCATCCGCTGTTTCTGCCGGTTCAGGCTGGGAGGGTTCTGCCGTTTCGGCCGGCGCCGGTTGCGCGGGTACTGCCGGTGCGGAGACCGGCAGGAATGCCTTGCCATGGGTCAGTGCGTTGCCGGATTCCTGTTCGAACAGGGGAATAATCTGATTCAGTTTCTTCTCCAGCAGAAAGTGCCGGTTGGACTTCTCCAGAACAAGGATTTCCCCTTTATCTCCCTTGGAGATGGTATAAGGGCTGCTGTATTCGCCCGAAACGGAACAGGTGCCGTCAGAATAAAACGAGAGGGTCTCGCTCCCATCGGTCCAGTCTCCAAGGAACCAGGGGGTGGAATTGCATGCTCCGGTCAAAAGGATACATGCCCCCAATAAAACGGAAAAAATCGTGATGTGTTTCATATAAAACTTGTATTTGGTGATGCGTAGAAAATCTCCCGTGGCCGCTCAGCGCAGCTGGAAGATGACAGGGAAGGTGTAGGTGACGCGGACGGCGCGGTCCCGCTGCCGCCCGGGCGTCCATCTCGGGGACTGGGAAACGACACGGAGTGCTTCTGCATCCAGGGAGGGATCGACCCCGCGGATTACCCGGACCGTAGTCACGCGCCCGTCCGCTTCTACCGTAAACGCAAGGGTTACACGCCCCTGGATGCCATTTTCCTTGGCTGTTTCCGGATAGACGAGCTGGGAGTTGACCCACGTCGAGAACTCATTGGCATCTCCGCCATTGAAGGACGGCTTCTCCTCAACGAGCACAAAAGGAATGGCCTCCTCGCCTTTCAGAAGCTCCGGCTGCTCAAAGGGGTCCATAGCCGGGATATCCTCGATAAGCATGGTGGTCCATTTGCCGTTCCGCTTCAATTCCAGGCTGCCATTTTCTTTCCACCTCGCATCCTCGAAGAGGGCCTGGGTGAAAAAAGGACGCTCCAGGCCGATGAAACCGCAGGCGACTGTTTCCTTGTCACCGTAACTGGCTCCGTTCCCTTCATCCCGAACCGGCTGTTTCTTCACTTTGTAAATCGCAATCCCGGTAAGTTTATGGGGAGACTGAATCTCCACGCTGGACAATTCCCGGTAATCCCCGTCATCGCTGTGGTAGAAATCACCGAGTTCGAAAACCATGGGCGCGGAAACCGTTACATTCCAACCCCGCGGATTGGCCGTATAGCTCCCTTCCGACGGCGGAATATTGTGACCCAGCTTGACGATGGGTTTCCCGCCCCAAAGATAATAGGCATAGCGGAGAACGGGGACATGCCGGTCCTCCATCGAGAAGCAGGCCGGATACAATTCATCGGTCAGTCCGCCATAAGGGACTCCGTCTTCGGCAAGGATCCCCTCCTTCTCCCGGAACGTAAACGCGCCACAGGCGCCCCGGCGTTCCCATTCCCATTCCTGCATATCCACCTTCACGAACGTGTGGTACTCCTCAAAGCTGTGATGCCAGATATACAGATAGCGGCCGCGGTCGCAATAGTGGACCGGCTCGCTCTGGAGTTGCGAAAGATCCTCCTGGTAGATTCCCGAAAGAATATCCCCCAGCGTGAGCCCGCTCTTCAAAACGATCGTCGGGAAGTAACAGGAATCCGCTTCTTCGACCATATTCACTTCCTTGAACTCAGGCAGATCCGTTTTGATGGACACCCGGCTTGCCTCCTTCAGTTGCGATTTCAGCCAGTCCGGGAGGGCGGGAGAAGCGACATAGTCTTCATAGGAACGGGTCTTGAACAGGTTTTCATCGTATTCCTTCACCGTGTACATCCGGTCTCCGGGGATATACAGGCACGGCATGCCGTCTTTCCACATTTCCACATAACCGGCGGCGGATTCTTCCGGAACGGAAGGGAAGATACAAGGATACCGTTCCTGCCCAGTGGCGGTATATTCGCCGAACAGACCGTTATTTACAGCAAGGAAACATGACCCTTCCCAGCCCAACTCGTCGAATTCCGGCGCCAGTATGACATGGCCGTTTGCAGAAACCGCGCCGACCTTTCCGTCCTTTACTACATGAAACACTCCGTCCGCTTCGCTGACGAACCAGTCATCGTATTCCGCAGGCAGTTGCCAAAAGCCCTTTCGGGTCAACAGGCCCCACCGGCCGCTGACCGACGCCCAGGCCAGGCCGCTGGCCATGAAATCCCGCACATCCGTCAGGTTGGAAAGCCGGGGGATGCCGGCAAGGGTCCGGAATTTTCCCTTTGCCGCCATCGACGGAATCACGCCCAGCAGGGTCTTCGTATCCCCGTTCACGCCGACCGCGACGGCGCCCTTATCGAAATCCGTCAGGGCGTCGTACCCCGGCTCGAACAGGTACACGTTCTCCTGGGTAATGAATCCCCACTTGTCACCGACCCGGACCTTGGCTACGCCGATGGTCACCTGGTCGGCCGTCACGTCCCGGAACGGACATACCTCGTCGAAAACAGGTTTGATAACGAATTTTCCCTTGGCGTCCGCAAAGCCCCACATCCCCTTTTTCTCCAGGGGAGAGAGCGACTCCGGCAACTCCTTCAGCGGCTTCAGCACGGGGATTTTCTGCGCGGCGGCAACGACCGGCAGCAACAGGGCGCAAATGATAGCGAAGAATCCTTGTTTCATAGCGAAGAGAAATGGATGCAATACAAAAATATCAATTAACGCGAGGTTTATGATGGTTCAATTAAGTTCATTTACTCCGCCCAGCCGGCAGCCAGGATGGCCTCGAAGTCGGTCAGGCCGGTAAGCCTTTCGCCGAAGCCGCCTCCGCTTCTACCACCACCCCAAGGCGAGAGCTGCGTCGCGGTCCTCGATCGGGCAGTTGCCGAAACAAGCCTCGAAGGAAATGGGAGAGAAGAACTGATCGGGATAATCTTTCCGCTCGTAGAGGTGCACTTTGCGGCCGTCTATCAAGGTATAGGGGCTTTCGCCGCTGAAGCGGTCACAACCCCAGAAGGCGTGCTGGAAATTCACGACGCGGCGGTTGTTGTCGAACAGGGATACCGGAACGGTTGCGAGCGCATAACAGTCCGTGAAACAGGCAGTTAAAACGGAAACAGCGGGGCAACCCGCGAAAAGGGTTGCGGGGATCTCCTGCAGTCCGGTTGCCCCGAAGGCCTCCAGGAAGACAGACGCTTGGGAACAGGGGGCAAAAAGGTCGGCCGGGACGGACGTCAGCCCCGCGCAACCGGCGAAGATCCGCGTGAAGTCCGTCGCGCCGTCACATCCTTCCAGCAGGCCGGAAGGGACGGATGTCAGCCCCAGGCAGTCTTCGAAGGCGCCATGCAGGTTGCGGATCGCCCGACCGCTGCGGAACAGCCCGGCGGGAAGGGAGATCAGGGAAGGGCAGCCCGAGAAGATGTTCGTGACGTCCGTGACGCGGGCGAAGAATCCGTCCGTGTCGGGCGCAAGGGTTGTAAGGGTCGTCAGGCCGGAGAAGGCATTGTCGGCATATTGCACGCCGAGATCCCCCCAATGGTCGATGGAAACGATGCCGGCCCGGACCGGAATGCCGACGGTGCACAGCTGCTCGACCGTCCCGGAGACGGTGACACGGAAGGAAGCCGGCTCCGACACGGCATAGCGGTGGCTGACCCAGGAGGCATCAAGATACCCGTCGATATGGTCCATGTGTCCGTCCCCCCAAACCACGAAGCAGTCGGCCTCGCCGCGGAGGGGAAGGTACACCGTGAAGTCGTTGGCGAAATTGGCGCGGACCGTCAGGACCATATCCTGGGCGCCCTCGGCCGCCGCCATCTGGGTAACGGCGATCTGTCCCTGAAGGGTGGCGCCATCGGCGGTCAGGACGGAAATGACGGCCTGGCGTTCGGCGCCGGCATGGTTGGACGCGACCGTCAGGCGGAGGGTATATGTCTCCCCTGAAGCCTCCACGGAGGAGGACACCCAGTCACAGCCGTCGGGAATCCGCAGGACGCAGCCGCGGGAAGAGGTGACCGTAACGGTATAATAGCCGCCGGAAGACGGTGCGGCAATCTCCGAATCCGAGATGGAAAAATACGCAGATGCCTGAATGATAGTCAGTTCCTTCACGCAGAAGGAGGGGTTCCCTTCCGGGAAAAGGCGAACCGTCCCGACACGGGAAGCGTTGCCGCCGTTCCGGTCCACGGCCAACTCCACCGTCCCGGTCATGTCGCTCCGCGTCCGGACGATATGGATCCAGTCCGCATCCGTCGAGGCCGTGAGGGCATAATTGGCGGAGAAGGGGAGCAGGACGGTCCCGCCCGTCCAGTCAACCTGCCGGACCGGCTCGCCGGAAAAGGTCAGCCTGCGCCCGGTGAAACGGACGACCTGCATGGTGGAATAACCGTTTCCGTCGCTGAGCATCACGATAATGTATCCGTCATCGAGCGGCTCCGGACTGGTCACGAGAATCCGGCCGCTTCCGGTGTCCCCCGGCTCGACACGCACCAGGAAGTGCCCGTCGGACGCGGCGGAAACCAGGGCGTCCGACTTTCCTTCTCCGACGACCCGGTAGGGTATCTGCAGGGTCTCGCCGGCCTGGATGGGCGTTTCTTCCGCCACATCAAGGATCAGTTCTATCGGCCGGTAACGCGGAATGACCAATTGCGTGCCGTCGGAGAGGACCAGGGATACCGAAACACTGGAGGAAAGGTCTATTTCCCTGAAAAGGCCTGCGTCGCTCTCCTCCACGGCGGGACCGAGGCGGGTCCAGTTGCCGCCGTTGTCATAGGAAACCCACCAGGACCGGTCTTCGATCTTGAGCTGGGGCGTCATTCCGTCCGCACCGCTGGCCCGGACCTTCTGCCCGGCATCGTCGAGCATCCATTCCCCGTCAAGGGTCCAGTACCAGACCCCGTCCTCCGCCTGCCGGAGGCCGAAGCCGGGTGTCCGGCCGCCTGCAGGTGCATTGCTTCGCGAATACAGGACCACCGGACCGCTCTTCGAGAGGTTCAGCAGCCAGCCGACCTGTTCCCCGTTTTCCAGGAAGGGTGTCACGGAAACGATATAATCGCTCTGCTGGAGGGCCGAAACCAGCGTTTGTAACGCCGCAAGATTGGTATTCAGCTGGTTCACCCGCGTCCGGAGGGCGACGAAGGCCGACCAGGTCGGCAGCTGCAGCACCGTCCCGTCCGACAGGGTGATGACGACATAGTCGGGATGGGAAGTATCCACGTTCTGGAAGGAGACGCCGCCGCGGGCGGATGCCTGCGCAGTCGGACGCCAGGTCTCGCCGCCGTCCACGGACACGCTCCAGGTGCCGTCTTCGGCGCGGAGCCGGGGCTCCACCCCGCCGGCGACATCCAGCCGCGCCCCATCTGCAGAAAGCAGCCATTCGCCGCCCAGCGTCCAGTAATAGCCGCCATCCGTATCACTCCGTACGCCGATCTGCGGCGCCGTCTCCTCCTGCACATAGGCCGCGCTGCGGAGGTAGGCGCTGCGCCCGTCTCCGAACGCAAGCGTGCATCCCCGGAGTTTCCCGTCCTGTTCATCCCGGATGACGGAAGCCACCGCCCCGTCCGTCCGGAGTTCCTCAATGATATCCTGCAGGGAACGGATGCCTTCATTGATCTCCCGAACCGCATCCTTCAGCGCCTGGATTTCCCGTTCATGGGCGTCCAGCTGTTCCTGGAGACCTTTGATATCGCCCTCCACACCATTGCAGGAGGGAAGAAAAAAGGCACAGAGCCAGACAAAAAGCAGCAGATAATGTGGTTTCGGAGTCATGCTCTGCAAAGATACGTTTTTTCCCGCTCATTCCCTACTGTCTCCCCCCGCCTGCCGGGCGCGGTTGCAGGATCTGAAAAAACGGTTTATCTTTGTGATTATGATCCGAATCCTGCTTTCCTGGGCCCTGCTGCTGGCGGCGGCCATTCCTACGCCGCGGGCGCATCCGCGGCTGCTGCTCCCTGCCGGGGAGGAGGAGGCCGTGCGGGCGCGGATCGCGGAGGAGCCGGAAGTGGCGCTGGCGGACAGCCTCATCCTCGCCGCCTGCGAGAAGATGATGGCGCAGCCGCCGGTGGTACGCGAGAAAATCGGAAAACGCCTGCTGCATGTCTCCCGGGAGGCGCTGAAGCGCATCTTCTACCTGTCGTATGCCTGGCGGATCCATACCGGGGAAGACGCGGCAGGACGGGCGCGGCGGGACGCGTATGCCGACCGGGCGATCCGGGAGATGATGGCCGTGTGCCGGTTCAGCGACTGGAATCCGACGCATTTCCTGGATGTCGGGGAAATGACGATGGCCGTGGCGATCGGGTACGACTGGCTGTATCCCGTCATGACGGACGACCAGCGCGACAGCGTCGCAGCCGCCGTCCGGAAACTGGCCTTTGACGCATCCCGGAACGAGAAAGACGCCTGGTTCTACAACAACACGAACAATTGGAACCAGGTCTGCAACGCCGGACTCTCCTGCGGGGCCATCGCGCTGTTCGAGCAGTTCCCGGACGAGGCGCGCGCAATCCTCGCGAAATGCCTCGAGACCAACCCGAAGGCCCTCGACGACTATTCTCCGGAAGGCGGTTATCCCGAAGGCTATGCTTACTGGGCCTATGGTTCCGCTTACCAGATCCTGCTTCTGGCGTCGCTGGAGAGCGCTTTCGGAACGGACTTCGGCTTGCTGGAACAGCACGGCGCCGGCTTCCTCCGCTCGGGGGAATTCCTCCGGATGCTGTCCA
Organism: Bacteroidales bacterium; assembly: GCA_016287075.1. Taxonomy (GTDB): domain Bacteria; phylum Bacteroidota; class Bacteroidia; order Bacteroidales; family UBA932; genus Cryptobacteroides. The sequence goes on from JAEEVC010000026.1 coordinate 24,144, forward strand.
CGCCGACCGGCCTGACCTACAGTTTCTACGACAGCGACCGGCCCGCCGAGTTCCAGTACATGCAGGCCTACCTCGGGCGGGTCAGCGGCGACCCCACGCTGCTGAAGACGGAGATCGACCTGTTCCGCCGGTCCCACGGGAAGATGATCATCAGCGAAGACCGGATGTTCCCATTCTTCCCGATCGCGATGGCCCGCTTCCCGGTCGCGCTGAAAGACATCCCGGACCCGGCCGTGCACACGTATGTATGCGGCGGGACGACTCCCATGCTGATCTATCGCAGCGGATGGAAATCCCCAAATGACACCTATCTGGCGGTCAAGGGCGGCCTCTCGATGTCCAGTCACGGCCACTGCGACCAGGGTTCCTTCTACTTCGAGGACGACGGCGTCGTCTGGGCGACGGATATCGGGATGCAGGATTATGAATCCCTCGAGTCGAAAGACCTCCATATCTGGAGCATGCGCCAGGGAAAAGACCGCTGGAAAGTATTCCGCATCGGCCCCTTCTCCCATAATATCCTGACAGTCAACGGCCATTGTCCCAAGGTCTTTCATCCCGCCGGGCTCGATGAGACCTGGACCGGCACCAACCGGTCCCGCGGCCCCGGCGCCGGCCTCAACCTCACCGCCATCTACTCGGAAGACCTCGACTCCTGCTACCGCCGCGTCTTCCTCGAGGGCAAAGACCTTGTGATTGAAGACTATATCACCGCGCGGGATACCGCCTGCACGGTGCGCTGGGCCCTCAGTTCGGAAACGGACGCCCGCATCGACCACGGACGCATCCTCCTGTCGAAGGACGGGAAAACGCGCACCGTGACGCCGGAAGCGCTCCGGCCGCTGCAAAAAAAGCCCGGGCGCTATGCCAGGCCGCCCCGCCGTTCGCCCGTCCCGATCACGGCCTGCACCTGGCCGGCCTCCCTGCCGGAAAACGCACCCCTCCCGCCCGTCACCGGCCGGCACGAGCCCCCCTTCTGGGAGTGGCCCTCCCCACCCCTGCACAGCTACGACGCCCCGAACCCCGGCATCGCCCTGTCCGGATTCCTCCTTGAACTGAAGCCGCGCGAGACCGTGCTCCTGCGCGTCCGCATCGGGAAATAGGACGGTTTTGACGGGCGCCCTGCATGAAAATGGGGGCCATCGGGCGCGGCGCGACGGATTTTCCTTATCTTTGTGGACATGAAACGCATCCTTACCCTCCTTGCGCTGGCGCTGTGCCTGAATGCCGCCGCGCAGCCCTTCCCCGCCCGCCACGACGGCGCCGGCCGGCAGCCGGTCCGCCGCGCCAATTACGCCCTCGCCGAGCGCTTTTCCCAGAAAAAAGTCTCCCAGATGGTGTACAGCACCCGCATCCGGCCGTCCTGGTTCGTCGGCGACAACCGCTTCTGGTACAGCTGGAAGACGGCCGAAGGGACCCGCTATTTCCTCGTCGATCCCGTCAAGGGGACGAAGGAGGAGATCTTCGACATGCCGCGGCTGGCCATGCAACTGACAGAGATCGTGCGCGACCCCTTCGACGCGCAGCACATTCCCTTCAAAGACCTCAAGCTCCGCGAGGACAAGCGCTTCGAGTGGGACATCGAAAGCACCCGCGAGAAACCCGACACGACCGTCAAGGACAAGAAGGATGCGACCAAAAAGGCAACCTACCACTTCTGCTACGACCTCGCGACCAAAAAGCTTTCCTGGGAGGAAAAGGATCCCGTCGAACGCTACCCCGACTGGGCGAACGTCTCCCCGGACGGGACCGTCGGCCTCTATGTCCGGAACCATGACCTCTGGATCATGGATTCGACCTCGCTCCGGAAGGCCGCCAAGGACCCGAAGGACAGCACGCTCGTCGAGCGGCGCCTGACCCTCGACGGCACGAAGGACTGCGCCTGGGGCAGCGACAACTACATGGGCGACACCGAGGCGGACAGCACGAAACGCCATTTCCCGAACCTGCTCTGGGCCCCCGACGGCAAGCATTTCACCACCATCCGCTGGGACATGTCGGGCATCAAGGAATACTGGGTCATCAACGCCCTCTCCAAACCCCGCCCGACCCTGGAAACCTATCATTACCAAATGCCCGGCGAGCCCGCGCCGAAGGGGACGCTCTACGTCTTCGACCTCGACGGCGGACGGCGGGAAATCAAAATGCAGGCCTTCAAGGACCAGGACATCGACATGAACCGGGCGAAATTCACGGCGAAGGACGCCGCCGCGGATTTCTACTGCCAGAAATGGCAGGGAGATGAAAAGGGCTTCTACCTGACGCGCCTCAGCCGCGACCTCCACCGCATCGACCTCTGCTATGTCGGCGTCGATGCCGACAGCACCCGCACCCTCGTCTCCGAACGGATGAACACCTATGTGGAATACCGCCGTCCGGAATTCCTCCCCGACGGCCGCTTCCTCTGGTGGTCCGAGCGCAACGGCTGGGCCAACATCTATCTCTGCAAGGCCGACGGCTCCGTCGAGAAGAACCTGACGGAAGGGGACTTCCATGTCGAAGACATCCTCGGCGTCACGGGCGCCTACGCCCTTGTGAGCGCCTGCGGCGTGGACAAGGCCGAGAACCCCTACCAGATGCACACCTTCAAAGTCCCGCTCGCGGGCGGTCCGATGCAGCAGCTCGACATGAAGGACATGGACGTCCTCTCCACCGCCTCCGACGACGGGCGCTTCTTCGTCGCCAACTACTCCCGCGTCGATGCCAAACCCGCCGTCGCCCTCTACAACGCCGTCACGGGCAAGAAGGTCCTCGACCTCGAGGAGGCCGACTTCAGCCGGCTCTTCGCGGCCGGATACCGCTTCCCGGAGCGCTTCAAGGTCAAGGCCGCGGACGGCATCACGGACCTGTACGGGGCCATGTACAAGCCCTTTGACTTCGACTCGACGAAGGTCTATCCCGTCTGCGACTATGTCTATCCGGGCCCGCAGGTCGAGGCCAACGACATCTCCTGGTCCTCCGGCTTCACCCGCACCGACCGCCTCGCCCAGCTCGGGATCGTCGTCGTGACCGTCGGCAACCGCGGCGGCCATCCGAACCGCTCCAAATGGTACCACAACTACGGCTACGGCAACCTCCGCGACTATGGCCTCGAGGACCAGAAATATGCCCTCCAGCAGCTCTGCGCCGAGCATTCCTACCTCGATCCGCAGCGGGTGGGCATCCATGGCCATTCCGGCGGCGGGTTCATGTCCACCGCGGCCATCCTGACCTATCCCGACTTCTTCAAGGTCGCCGTCTCCTGCGCCGGCAACCACGACAACAGCATCTACAACCGCTGGTGGTCCGAGCAGCACCACGGCATCCAGGAGAAGGTCTCCCAGGGCGACACCACCTTCGTCTATCACATCGACACCAACCAGGAGCTCGCCGCCCGTCTCAAGGGCCATCTCCTGCTGGTCCACGGCGACATCGACAACAATGTCCACCCGGCCAACACGATCCGCGTCGTCAACGCCCTCATCCGCGCCAACAAGCGTTTCGACATGCTCCTCCTCCCGGGCCAGCGCCACGGATTCGGGGACATGAACGACTATTTCTTCTGGAAGATGGCCGATTACTACAGCCGCCACCTGATCGGCGATCCGACCCCCCGTCCGACGGACATCGCAGAGATGAACAATGATTAGAAAAATTGGCTATCTTTGCAACAAAACCGCACGCTTATGAAAAGAACGCTCGCCGCGCTTGTCCTCCTGCTCTGCCTCGCCTCCTGCCAGCGGGGCATCAAGACAAACGTCTTCACCGACGAGATGAAGCTTCCGCTCGCCGAAGGCTGCCAGGACACGCTTTCCGTCCAGATCCTGCTGGAATACCCCGTCGGGGAGGATTCCGTCTCCCAGGCCATGAACCGCAGCATCCTGGCGTTCGCCTTTGACATGGAGGAGGATCCCACGACCGTCGAGGAGACGGCCGCCCGCTTCGAAGCGGGCCTCGTCGATGCCTATTTCGACGAGATGGCCCCGATCCACGCGGAAGAGGAGGATCCGGAGCTGGCCGGCATCCATTCCTGGGAAGAAAGCATCACCGGCTATTTCGGCGACGTCTATAAGAAGCTGGTCACCTATTATATCGAATACTACGGCTACCGGGGCGGCGCCCACGGCATCCCGACCCTGACCCCGATGGTCTTCTCGACCGAGACGGGCGCCGCCGTGCAGGAAGGTGATTTCTTCGTAGACGGTTATCAAGAAGGGATTTCCGCGCTGCTGCGCGACAACCTCCTCGCCGCCCTTGACGGGGACGCGGAGGCCTACGACGCCCTCTTCGTCAAGGACATCGCGCCGAACGGCTGCTTCGACGTGACCCGCAAGGGCGTGACCTGGTACTACCAGCCCTACGAGATCGGCCCCTATTACCTCGGGGTCATCTCGGTCTCCCTCCCCTGGGAAGACCTGAAGGAATATATCCGGAAATAATTACAGTTCCATCCGGGGGCATTTCAAGCCCGGCGAACGGACGGAGAGGATGACCTTCTCCTCCCCTTTCTTGTAGATATAGACGGCGGCCCGGCCCTGGTGCGCCAGGATTTTCTGTGCCGTGAAAGGCGTCTCGGAGAGCGGGTCCCCCGCATCGACGGCCAGGATGCGGCCGAAGCCGGCCAGGCTGAATTCCAGCGTCGGGGCGGCATCGGGCACCCGTTTTCCGTCGGCATCGACCACCTCGACGGGAATCCGCAGGACAACGGCCCGCGTCATGTCCGTCCCGGCCATCCGCTGCTCGATCCCTTCCGCCCAGACGACGGCGGCCGGTGCCCCGACCGTCGCGGCCTTTCCGCGGGCCCAGGGGCGGCCGTTCCGGTAAACCAGCACGCTGATCTCCCCGGGTTCATAGGCCGCGTTCCAGGAGAGGCAGCCGCGCTGCGGATCCACCTTGCGGAAGCCCTGGGAACGGCCGTTCACATACAGCACGCCGCTGTCCCCGTTGGTCCGGACCTCGACCAGAACCGTCTTGCCGTCGGAAGAGGGAGCATGTGCAATAACCTCAGCCACAGGCGTTTCTGTATTCCAGCGAGCCCGACAGACGGCATAGGAGGCCGTCGGGAAGCCGGCGGTATTGAAGAGGGCATTCTCCGTGGAGAAGGAGCCCACCGGCGCATAGCCGTACAGGTCGAAAGCCGCCTGGCCGCTGCCGTCGACGACGCAGGGATGCGTGCCGTCGGTCACGGCCCGGCGCCCGGCGGTGCCATCCACGAAAAGGAGGCCCATCCGGTCGCAGAGATCCAGCAGGCCCGGTGCGGGCGGGAGGGCGCCCGTACTGACGGCATTGCAGCCCGTCTCCTTCAGGCGGGAAAGGCGTTCGGCCCAGAGGCCGTCCTCCCAGACGGCGCCAAGCGGGCCGAGGTCATGGGGAAGAAGCACCCCCTGCAGCGCAGGCCGTTCTCCCTGGAATCCGAAACGGGTCGTGAACCGGTCCTCCCCGTACGGGGTCTTGACCGTCGTGACGGCATAATAGCGGTTCGGCTCGTCCGGCGTCCATAACGCGATGTCTTCCAGCTCTATCCACTGCGAAAGCGAGAGCGTGTCCGTCAGGGTGACGGCCAGCGGATCCGACAGGGCAACCGCATCGGTGAGGAATTCCTCGTAGTCCGGATAGATCCGGGTACTGATACGGGCCTGCACCGGCTCGCCCGCATTGCGGAGATGGAGGCGCAGCTGCACCCGGGCTCCGCGCCCGTTCACCTCCGTCCGGACCTCCGTCCGCTCGACACAGGCCTTGGGAGAGCGGGTCAGCCAGACCGGGCGGTAAAGGCCGCCGCCGGGATAGTCGCCGGTTACGACCGGCTTGTTGTCCAGGGAAACCGCGATGGCATTGTCCCCTTCGCGGAGATAGTCCGTCATGTCAAGGGTAAAAGGCGCATACCCGTCGGGAAAGCGCCCGGCGGAGACGCCGTTCACCCAGACTTCGGCCCCGGACATGGCACCTTCCGAGGTGAAGAAGACCCGTCCGGACAAGTCTTTTTTACTGATATTGAAATGCTTCCGATACCATGCCTTGCCCCAGCAGTTCAAGCGCGGGGCGCCGGAGACAGCCACGCCGTCGCCCGGTCCTTCCACGCCCCAGTCATGGGGCAGGTCCACGACGCGCCAGCCGAAATCGTTGAAATCCGGCTGAGCCTCCTTCGGGGAGAGTGCCGGCACCTGCCGGAAACGCCAGCCGTCATTGAACGGCTGCCGCCCCGCCGGCTGCGCCGCCAGGGCGAGCGGGAAAAGGAGGAGAAGGATGTTTGTCCAAACTTTGTTCATAGCTGCATGCCGGGTCCCGGACCGCTGTGCCCGGGGCTACAAAGATAGGTATTTTCCACGAAAAGCGTGCCGCATCAGAATTCGTGGTCCGCCAGGACCCCGAACCAGCCCCGCAGTTCGGACCAGCGGTAATAGGGGCCGCAGACGGGCGCGGGTGCCGCCGGGAGGGGGTGTCCCTCCGGGGTCGTCAGCGTCGCTTCTTCCTCATTCAGAAGTACTTTCACCAGGATTTCCTCCGCAGGAAGCGCCCCCTGGCGATGCCGGAGCGCCTTCTTCGGGGCATAGAAAACCAGCTGGATGTTGGCCGCCATCGGCGAGACGTCGTAATACCGCCAGACGTCCTTCACCGTATAGGGGTCCGCGTGGAAGGCGCCGGAGAGGCCGAGGATGGCCGCGAGCGGGATGATATAGACATCGTGCCCGAAACGCAGGTCCGCCGCGTGGACGGCCGGGCGGCCGTATCCCGGCGGCTCGGGCCCGGCGGCCCCGGCGACGGCGGCGTCGGCCCGTTCCAGGATGTCCCGCAGCATCCCCCGGGCGCAGTTCATCACGGCGCTGCTGTTGAACGGGGAATTGGAGCAGGAGGTATAGAGCAGGTAGTTGGTCGCCTCCCAGAAGACGAACATGTCCTCCAGGGGCAGCAGGTCGGAATAGTCGAATCCCGCACCGGCGCAGCCGAGGTTGGAGGCCGAGAAATACAGGTGCCAGGCGTCCCGGTCCAGGCGCGGAACCGACTGGGCATAAGCGGGATCCGTGAAGAGTTTCCGGGCGAAGGCGTCGAAGTCGAAGCGCGCATGGATCAGTTCGTAGCAGCGCCGGTAGATGGAATCGCGCCCGACCATCGGATACGATACGCCGAGGCCCGTATAGGCGTCCGACGCGCTGCGGACCAGCGACAGGCGGGGGCAGAGCTCCCGCATCCGCTCGTTGTGCGCGGCCATGGAGAGGACCACGCGGCTGGACGTGGTCGAGCGGCAGTCCACCCGCGCGCCCGCTTTCCGGAAGATGGACGGATAGTTCCGGACCATCCGCTCCGCGATGCCGGCCTGTTCCCGTTCGCCCCGGAGCGTCAGCTCGCCGCAGCGGCCTTTCGCCTCAGCGTACTGCCGGCCGAGCCGCGCAAGCACCGATTGTCCGAGCGGGGTCAGCACCCCGGCGGAATCGGCCGCAAGGAGCATCCGGTACGGGTCGGAGTAGTAGTCGTCCCGGTGGACCAGGCGGGAGCCGTGGCGGCCGTAATGGCTCAGGTAAAAGGGCTCATAGCCCTTCGGGGCCGGGGTCAGGCGGCCGGAAGGTTCCGGATACACCTGGCAGATGCCGTCCACCCGCGAAGGGAGGGCGCGCACCTCCTCCCAGGGGGTCTGCGCCCCGGCCGCGACCGCCCATAGCAGCCCGGCTATCAAGAACTTCCGTTTCATTTCCATTTGCGATACAAGGCCAGGACCAGCGCCGAAAAGACCGTCAGCACGCCGCCGACCAGGAGCAGCAGATGACGGTTGGCGGGGTAGAACAGGGACAGGATGAGCGAGATCACGCCGATGGCGAGATAGGTCCCCATCATGATGGTCAGCGCCATCCCGGAATAGGCCTTCCCGGCCTTTTTCGCCGCCTCGGGGACGGCTTCGCTCTCCGGTCGGATCCGCGCCTCGACGGCGGCATAGCCCGGCTGCACCGGCCGCCGCAGGCCCACCAGCTCGAAGAAGGTCAGCAGCACGATCGGAATCACGCAGCCGCAGACCGCGTCGGTCATCACGGGATGCGCGGTCGTGTAGGCGGGGAAAATGAGGTGGAACTTCGACAGGAAGGCGAAAACATAGGCCACACCCATCGCGATGAACACGTCGGACTGCTTGATCTTCTTCGAGAAAAGCCCCCAGATCGAGGGGATGAAGATCGGGCAGATGGCGACGGTCAGGATGGTCACGACCACCTTTTCCGCGCCGCCGAGGAGCGGGATAATGGCGCCGATGACCACGAGGACGACGCCGTAGACGAAGGTGAAGATGCGCCCGACACGGACTTTCTGCGCCTCGGTCGCCTGGGGATGCCGCGGCAGGTAGAGGTCGCAGGTGAACACGTTCGCGAACACGTTGAGCGTACCGGAAACCATCGACAGGGTCGCCGACATCATCGCCGCGATCATGAACCCGAGGAGACCCGGGCCCAGCACCCGCTGGCTCATCAGCATGTACGCCTGTTCCGGATTGGCGGCGGGGTCGATGGTCCGGTACACCATCGCCGGGATGTACCAGATGATCGGGGTCAGCAGATACAGCGCGCCGACCAGATAGGAGCTCCGGCGCGCCTCCTTCGCGGTCGGCGTGCTCAGGTACCGCTGCACGAAGGACCAGTCGCCCGCGATCATGAAGAAATTGAGGATCAGCCACAAAACCATCCAGCTGCCGGTATAGTCGCTGCTCGTCAGGCGGAAATAGCCCTCCGGCGCCGCGGCGATGAACGCCTGTACGCCGCCGGCCTCGCGCAGCGACAGCGGCACCAGGATGAGGATCATCGCGAAGAGCACCGCGAACTGCACGACATCGGTCATCAGCACCGCCAGGTACCCGCCCATGGTCGTATAAGCGAGGGTGATGAGCCCGAGCGCGATGACCGCCCAGACGACGCTCAGGTGCCCGGTTGCCGGATCTGCGAAGAAATTCCCCTCCGGCAGCGGCATCAGCGCCACGACCATGATGGCGATGGCATACAGCGACACCGCCGTGTGCACCGCGCGGCCGAGGATGAGGACGACGGAATAGAATTTCAGCGTCTTGTCCCCGAAGCGGACGGTGAGGAATTCCGCCGGGGAACTGATGTTCATCCGGGACCATTTCCCCGAGACCCAGAGGCCGACCGCGATGGAGGCGATGCCCAGCATCATCCCGAGGAAGGCCGCGACAAGGCCGCTCTTGTAGGCGACCCCGCCCCAGACGGCGAAGGTGCTCGCCGAGAAGATGGTCATGTAGGTGGACAGGCCGGAAATCCACCAGGATGAGCTCTTTCCGGCCATGAACATGTCCTTCGACGAGGCGATCTTCTTGCCGAGCAGGTAGCCGACGGCGAGAAGGCCGGTGAAAAACAGGAGGATGATCAGGTAATCCGCGAGATTCATGGTGGCTATTCCTTGCAGGCGATCTGGATGTTGAGTTTCATGCTGCCGCCCCGGACATCGGCGTCGAGCCGGAGCCAGTTGCCGAATTCCCGGACGCGGATGAAGTTCAGCCCGTCCCGGATCTCCCCGGAAACCGTCCCTTCGTCGCACCAGTGGATCCCGTCATGGGAGATCTGGACCTTCGCCGTGAGCACCGGGTCGCCCCGCCGCTCCTCGACGTGGATGAAGAAGATGCACTCGGAGGCCCATCCGGCCTCATAGGGGTTGGTCTGGAAGGGACCGTCGAAATATTTCTTGACCTCCAGGTGGGAGGCATTGAACAGGCGCATAGGCTATTTGCTCGTGAAGGGACCGAATTTGTCCTTGATGATGTATTGCTCGTTGCTGTCGTCCAGGACGAAGATCCAGTACTTGCCCGACGACGGGGCGACGCGCACGACGACATGGCCGCTCAGCGAAGAGAAGGCCGACGCGGGGATCCCCTCGCTCGCAAGGGTCTTCAGGTTGCTGTCCACCATGTTCGTCACGAAGATGCGGACGTTCGGGTTGGCGCTTTGGAAACGCTTGACCGTCGCGGGGTTGGGCTGGACCTCATTCCAGTTCGACGCGATCACCACGTCCGGCTTGAAGGTCGCCGTCAGCTCCGGGCTGTTGGTGTTGGCCGTGCAGTGGTGGCTCGCCTTCATGACCTCGATCTTCTTGTTGACCGCCGCGGCAATCGGCTTTTCGATGTCCTTCCAGGAATAGGAGGATTTGCCCGAATACTGGATGTCACCGCCCGTGAAGTAGTCGAAGGGGCCGTAGTTGAGCCAGACGGCGATGCTGTAGATGTTCTCACTGATGCTCCATTCGGCGCAATGGGCCTTGCACTCGGCCGCAGAAGGGACATAAGTCGTGTTCACGCCCGTCCCGGACCCGGTCCAGACATCGCCGCTGGACGCCACGTTGCGGATGGAGAAATTCGTGTACTTCTCCGGATGGTGCAGCATCACGATCTGGTCGTTCCGGCCGACCTCGAGGGTCTCCCGGACCGTCCCGTTGGCCGTCTTCGTCCATTCGACGAATTTCATGTAGTTCTGGTAGCGCTTCTTGCCGCCCGAATCGATGTAGTCCGCCGAACAGCGGCCGCCGGCGTCGCCCCAGTCCCCGCGGTCGATGATTTTCACGATCGGAATCTGGGTGCCGACGTCCGGGAGGCCGTTCACGACAAAGCCGCCCATCGGATGGAGGGGCCATTTGTAGAGCGTCTGCCAGCTGTCGCGCCAGGCGCCGATGTGGTCACCGTGGTAGTGGGAGGCCATGAAATAGTCAATCTTCCCGCCGGCAACCTCCGGGGCGAAGTGCTTGATATAGTTGACGATGACCTGCCCGCAGGAGATGTCCGCGCTGGGGCGGGACGGCGTTCCGCCATTCTTCGGGTCCGCCGTGACCGCCAGCTCATGCGGCGGCGCACCCGCCGCGTCGATGAGCATCGTCGTGCCGTCGGGGAGGATGTAGTAGAAACTCTCGCCGCGCCCGCCGTTGATCGAGTGGATGTCCAGCCAGCCCTCCTCCCAGGCGGGAAGGGCCTCGCCCTTTCCGGCCGAGACGGGCTGGTCCGCCTCCGTGGCGGGCGTAACCGGGTCGGTCTTTCCGCCCGGCTTGACCGGGTCAAGCGGTTTGTCTCCCCCGCAGCCGGCGGGGAAAAAGGCCAGCAGGGCCAGCAGGAACCATTTGTTTCTCATAGACTTACTCTTGTGAAACCACGACCGAATCCAGGTACAGGAAGCTCCGCCGCGGGGCGTCGGTCTCGACCCAGGCGAGCGGATTCATCAGCCCCTCGATGCGCGCGTAAGGGTCCGTCCCGTAAATGGGATGGCGGCCGAGGTCGAAGACCTTGTCCTGGCACTGCATCTCGAGGTACTCATACTTTTTCACATCGACGAGGAGCCGGAAATACTGCCAGTTGAGCTTGCAGTCCGTCTCGTTGTAGCAGAGCTCCTGGCCGCCGTCCGGGACGTCGATGAAGCCCTCGTGCCGGCCGTCCGGGTGGCGTTTCCCGAACCAGAACGGATCGACACCCTTGACGCACCAGTCGCCTTCCGTGTCATAGGCCCAGGACTTGTCATCCTTGGCCCACGGCCAGATCATCTGCCACTTCCGCACCGGGCGTCCGTCCACCGCGTTGAGGTAACGGACGCCGGCGAAGTGGCGCTTGCCGCCCCGCTGCTGGAGGTCGAAACCGAAGCCGAAGCACCGGACCGAGTTCTCGTGCAGGCCCGGCAGCGGACCTTCCCCGTCGCAGAGGTCCTGCTCCGCCGTGTAGGCGAACCAGGTCTCGAACTGGAGAAGGTCCGGCCGGCCCCAGAAGGACACGCGCTTGATCCCGTGCCCCATCGAGCCCGGGGCCGGCATCCCGGCATACGGGCTCGAAACGGCACGTGTGGAGATCTTGAGGCTGTACTGCCCGCTCATCGACCCGTGCGATCCCGGATAGCGGAAGGTCGCGGTCGAGAGCATGCAGGGCGGCCACTGGTCCTTCGACACGATGCTCGGACTCTGCTCGAATCCTTCGTTGCAGAAGTTCGGCATGATAACCATCCAGCCGTTGAAGCCGGTGTCGAACACATCGTGTACGAGCACCTGCTTCAGCGGCCGGAATCGTGTGATTTTCAGATCGTCCATTTCCTATTTGAGGATGGCGATACCGGTGTGCCGGGTAACGGGCTTGCCGTTCTTGTTGGTCCGTTCGCCGACCAGCATGATGACGGGGTTCTCCGTTGCTCCGTCAACCGAATCCGAGATGATGGTCGGAACATCATTGGTTCCGCCCGCCATCTTCAGCGACATGCAGGTAATCCGGACAACGATCTCGCTGTTCGACTGCGTGAGGGTGTAGGTCGCATCCACCTCGGTGCTGACCTCGGAATTGTTCGGAATGTCGAAGAACACCTCTACATTGTAGTTGAAGGTCGATCCGTTGAACGTCGCCTGCTTGGTCGGAAGGAGCGGTTTCCACTCGTTTCCGTCCTTGATTTCAGCCAGCCAGTATTTGGGCGTGTTCTTGGAGTTGGCGCGCATCGCGAAGAAGACCATGATGTCCTCGCCCGCGGCGACGGGGGCGGACGGGTTGGCCGTCATCAGCCAGTAGTCGTCGATCCAGGTACCGAATTCCGTAATGGCCATCGCGCCGATCGTGCGTTTGACACGGGCTTTCGGATTGATCTCGGTCTTGTCGATGGCGTTGTAGAACTCGATCCGGCCGGCGCCGGACTTGTTCGGCTCGACATACTGTCCGCCGTTGCCGGCCGCGTTGGCGGCGACATTCGGCAGGGAAGTCCCGGGCTCCTTGGCCTCTTCGGCATAATGGGCGTTCAGGAGCGTCTTGTCGGCGTCGTTGATCCACCATTCCGCCAGCCAGGTCGTATCCCGCTGGGTGGGCGTCGGTTCGGGAGCTGCCTCGTCACCGAACAGTTCGCTGCGGATGGCGACATCCGCGCCGATGCCGTCGGCCTTGTCGAGGTTGTTGTCCAGCATGTACTTGAAGAAGAACGCGTACGTCAGCAGCGCGCGCTTTGCGCTGAAGCTGCCCGCGTAGTTCGTGATCGGGTCACGCGGATAGGTGCACATGTTCGAGATGTCCTTGCCGTGCGAATAGTTCATCGCACGCATCAC
>JAEEVC010000050.1 GCA_016287075.1 Bacteroidales bacterium
GAAATAGCCCTTTCCCGGGCTTGACTCTCTTCCCGCCAGCTACTTCCGGCCCATATTCCCACCATTACGGGCCGGAACCACACCCAGCAGACCATCTCCGGCCCGAAATAGCCCTTTCCCGGGCTTGAACCGCCTCCCGCGCACTTTTCCGCCTGCCTACGGAGGCGATTGCGGTGGAGCGGACATGTAGAGCTGTCGCTTTGTCATTCGGAGCGGTACACTTGCGATGGGCTGGTACATGTGGGGTTGTACACTTAGTAAGTGTGCGCGGGGAGGGGGCTGGGGTAGCGGTTCCTTGTACACATAGGTGTCGGAACAGGGTGGGATGGCCTTTTAACACACTAAGTGTGCGGCAAATGGGCCTTCTGTCCGCCTTTTCATGAACACTTAGTTTCCGCGGGGTGGTTGGACTGTCACTTTGTTTTTTAGGGAGGACAAGTGGTTTCGAGGCGGTACACTTAGAAAGTGTTCGCGGGGAGGAGGCTGGGGCGGTTTTGTCGCGTTTGCAGCATGATAATCAGCATCCTGCTCTGCGAAAAGGAAATCAGCACCGCAACTGGACGTTCGCGGTGAATTGGCGCATGCTACGTTGCATAGCACGGCGGGGCGTTGCAAGAAAGGCGGAAGTTTGCTATTTTTGCAGGGAATGCGTGCATGCCCAGCAGAAGCTGTTCAATCTTCCTGCAGGAGATGCCGCTGGTAACAGCACAGCCGCTGGCAACAGCACGACCGCTGGTAACAGCACAGCCGCTGGCAACAGCACGACCGCTGGTAACAGCAGAGGCCGATGGTGACAGCAGAGGCCGATGGTGACAGCACGAAAAAACCATACGATGATGAAAAGATTGCTTTCCTTTTTGCTGGTGCTTTGCGCCGCGGCGACCGCGGCGGGCGCCCAGGTGCGGGAACTGGTGTGGCCGGCGGGGCGGATGCCCGATGCCCAGCCGCAGCAGATTGCCGCGATGACCGATGAAGCCAAGGCCGAAGGATTCCGGCCGGAACAACACCGCATTCCCTATCTGGAATGGTTCGATGCACCGGAAAAGCCGAACGGCGGCTGCATGATCCTCATTTCGGGCGGCGGGTACAACAACTGCTGCGACGTGGGCCTGATCCGGGAATGGCGGGAAAAGTTGACGGCGCTGGGATTCCAGTGCGTCAATTTCGTGTACCGGACCCCGCGCCCGGAAGGCATTCCGTTCTACCAGACCGCCTGGGAAGACGGGCAGCGGGCCGTCCGGCTCGTGCGGAGCCAGGCGGCGCGGCGGGGCTATGATCCCGAAAAGATCGGGACCATCTCCATGTCGGCCGGCTCGCATCTCGCGCTGCTTCTCGCAACCACCTCCGGGACAATGGCTTACAAGCCCATCGACAAACGGGACAAGCTGTCCGCCCACCTCAACTGGGCCATCGTCAACGCGCCCGCCTACATCACCACGGACGCGGATACCGGCTCCCGGGCGCGACGGGACGGCTACGGGCCGGAGGTGAAGCTCAGCCCCATCTTCGCCTTCGACGGGAAGACCTGCCCGATGAGCCTGCACCACGGCGGGAAGGACCCGTACACCCCCAACGGCTCCACCCTTGTTTACCGGCAGCTCCGCCGGATGGGGATTCCCTCCGAACTCCACCTGTATCCGGACAAGGGCCACGGCGCCTTCGGCTTCGACCGGGCCGTGGAATTCATGCGGCAGATGGGCATCCTCCCCGCCCTCGGACCGGAGGAGAAACTGATGGACCGCTTCCCTTCCGACGATGCCCGGGGGAACTACCTGAAAGAGGCCGTCTGGCCGGAGGGGAAAATGCCCGACGCCCAGCCGCATCTGTGCGAGCCCTATATCGAATGGCACTTCCCGAAGGAACTGAAAACCAAGGCAATCCAGATTCTCTATTCGGGCGGCGGATATACCAAGAACAATCCGGAAGGCTTCGAGGTCGCCCCGGTCCGGCGCTTCCTCAACGACAAGGGCATGACCGTCGTCTCCCTCCGCTACCGCTCCCCCCGCCCCACCGAGGAAAGCGGGCTGATGAAGCACAACTGCGCCTGGGAGGACCTCCAGCGGACCATCCGCATCGTCCGGAGCAGGGCGGAGGAATACGGCCTCGATCCCGACCGGATCGGGATCATGGGCTACTCCGCCGGCGGCCACCTCACGCTGATGGGCGTAACCTCCTCATTGCACAACAGTTACCTGCCTTTCGACAAGACCGACAAACTCCCCTGCAACGTCCAGTGGGGCATCGGCATCTATCCCGCCTATGCCCTGACGGACGGCCTAGACTGGCACAATACGGGCGGCGGCAACGAAGACGACGCCGTACTCGCCCCGGAATTCTCCTTCGACCTCGCCACCGCGCCGATGCTCTTCATCCACGGCGACGCGGATGTCTGGGCCTCCATGAATTCGGTCAAATGCTGGGAGAAGATGCGCGCGATGGGCATCCAGAGCGAACTGCACACGCTCGCCCTCCGGCCGCATTGCTTCCAAAGGCAAGCAGCCCCCGGCACCGGCAGCTACACCTGGCTGGACCGGGTCTGGGAATTCCTGACGGAAAAGGGATTCAACCGATAGGGCCCGTTCCCGGGCCTGGCGCTACTTCGGGGAAACCGACATAAGCAATTGATACTGACGGCCGAGGGCATCCGAGAACACCCGGCCGTCAAAGGTATCGACCGCCTCGCCGGACTCGGTCTGGAAGCTCAGGCTCCGGACGCCGGCATCGGTCATCCGGCGGATTTCTTCCACGGAAGGATAGAGGAACAGGCGGTTGACCTCGTCGCGCGTCTGGCGCAGGGAAACCCGGGAGCCGTCCCCGAGCAGGAACACGACCTCCGACTCGAGCGGAATCCGGTATTCCCGGTCCGTCCCGACCTGGACCGACAGGTCGAAATCCTCCTTGTCCGAATGCTTGTAATAGAGATAGGTAAGGCCGACATTGTAGGCCATGGACGCCCCCTTGACCGCTTCGGGCCGGGCGACGACCATCAGGCTGTTGTTGCTGTCCGCATAGCGGGCGATCTCGCCGGAGAGTTCCGCCGGCTTGCCCGCGGCCATGACCGCGGAGACCTGGGCGGAGAGGACTTTCGCGAATTCGTCCCCCGGGAAGCTCACCTGCAGATAATCATCCGGATCCCAGCCGGTTACGATATCCAGGGAACGGACCCCCGCGCAGAGGCTGGTCATCTCGGCGGGCTCGACCATGTATTTCAGCCGGTTCAGGTAATAGCGCTCCTTGCCCCGAGTCAGGGCCCGTTTCGTGGCGCTGTCCGTGCCGATCTGTTCCAGGCGGAGCAGCTTGCCGCTCCCGAGGGTCGCGGCCATCTTGACGCCTTTCGGGACGCTCAACGGCCTGGCCCCTTCGATATTGAGGTAAAGCAACCAGGCGGCCGTCCCGTCCGGGAAAACCACCGACTCGGTGCGTACCCAGAACGGGGTATCCCCGACGGAAACCAGATCGTAATCGGCTGATACATGGGAGATTCCCTTGTTTTTATACTGATAGCGGAGCGGACCGGCAGCCTGCGCTGCAAGGCAGAGGAGGGCGGCGAGCCCCGCGAGAAGAAGGCGCATTCCTTTCATACGGACTGATTATTTTGCCGCCACAAAGATACACAATCCGCGCCAAGAACGGGAATTTTTCGTAACTTGCAGCGAAAATCGAAACAAGGCATGTACAAATACCGCACCTTCGGCGACCGCTACGTCGTCAGCATCGACAACCACCGGGAAATCGCCGCCGCCCTCGCCGCCTTCTGCACGGAGAAAGGCATCCGCGCCGGCGCCGTCCATGGCATCGGAGCCATCTGCGAGGCCACTTTCCGCTTCCTGGACCCCGCCACGAAGAAATATGTGGACAAGACCTTCTCCGAGCAGATGGAGATCACCAACCTCACCGGCAACATCTCCGAAAAGGAAGGCAAGGTCTATCTCCACCTCCATGTCACCGCCTCCCGCCGGGATTATTCCTGCATCGGCGGCCACCTGCTCTCCGCCGTCCTCAACGGCGCCTGCGAACTCGTCGTGGAGGACTTCCACGGCAGCATCGGCCGCCGCTTCGACCCGGAAACGGGGCTGTACCTGTATGATTTATAAAAACTAACCACATACCATGTCAGCACTCATGATTATCCAGCTGCTCATCGTCCTGGCAGCGCTCTACGTGGGGTCTCGCTACGGTTCCCTGGCGCTCGGCGCCATCTCCGGCATCGGCCTCGCCATCCTCGTGTTCGGCTTCGGCCTGAAACCCGGCACCCCGCCCACCGACGTCATCTACATCATCATCGCCGCCGTCACCTGCGCGGGTACGCTCCAGGCGTCGGGCGGCATGGACTGGATGATCCAGATTGCGGAGAAGATGCTCCGGAAACATCCGGAACACATCACCTTCCTGGGCCCCCTCGTGACCTTCTTCCTGACCGTCCTCGTCGGGACCGGCCATGTGGTCTATACCATCATGCCGATCATCTGCGACATCGCACTGAAGAAGGGCATCCGGCCCGAGCGTCCCTGCGGCGTCGCCTCCGTCGCCTCGCAGGTGGGCATCACCTGCTCGCCCATCGCCGCTGCGGTCGTCGCCTTCGTAACAATCTCCAATGCAAATAATTACATGGTATCCATCCCGCAGGTGCTCATGGTCACGATCCCGGCCTGCGTCTGCGGCCTGATGTGCGCGGCCCTCGCCTCCTACAAGCGCGGCAAGGACCTCGACAAGGATCCCGAATTCCTCAAGCGGAAAGCCGACCCGGAGATGTACCAGTACATGTACGGCAACTCCGCCACCACCCTCGACAAGGTGATCACCAAGGAAGCGAAGGCCTCCGTGTTCATCTTCCTGGGCTCCCTGCTGGTCATCGTCGGCTTCGCGTTCTGCCAGATGATCCATGTCTCCGACGGCCGGACGCTGGCCGCCGCCATGGGCATCCCGAAGATGAACATCATCATCCAGATCATCATGCTGATGGCCGCCGCCTGCAACATCATGTTCTGCAAGGCCGCCCCGAAGAAGGCCGTCGCTGGCGCCGTCTGGCAGTCCGGCATGGTCGCCGTCGTGGCCATCTACGGCATCGCCTGGCTCGCCGACACCTATTTCGGCAACTACATGGACCAGATGAAGGAAATGCTCACCGGGCTCGTCTCCAACTACCCCTGGTCCATCGCCCTCGTCTTCTTCCTGGTGTCCGTGCTTATCAATTCCCAGGGCGCGGTCGTCGTGGCCTTCCTGCCGCTGGCCTACCAGCTCGGCATCGCCGGTCCCGTGCTCCTCGGCGTCCTCCCGAGCGTCTATGGCTACTTCTTCATCCCGAACTATCCCTCGGACATCGCGACGGTCAACTTCGACCGCTCCGGCACCACCGTCATCGGCAAGTACCTGCTGAACCATTCCTTCATGATGCCGGGCCTGATCAGCGTGATCGTTTCCACGGTCATCGGCTATCTCATCACGACCGTCTTCTTCCCGGGTTATTTCGCCAGCTTCATCCAGTGAGACAGCATCCGTCGGCCATCATTCTCCTCCTTGCCGTCCTGTTTTCATGCCAACCGGAAACAGGCGGCCTCCCGCCGGCCACCGAGCCGACGGTGGAGGAGCCGGGCGGGCAAACCGACCAGCCGGGTGGACAGACGGATGAGCCAGGAGGGCAGACCGACCAGCCGGGGGGTCAGACGGATGAGCCCGGAGGGCAGACTGACCAGCCGGGCGGGCAGACCGATGAACCGGGCGGGCAGACCGATGAACCGGGTGGGCAGACCGATGAGCCGGGTGGGCAGACCGATGAGCCAGGAGGGCAGACCGACCAACCGGGCGGGCAGACGGGCGAGCCGGGGCTCCACAAATGCTCCGAGACCATGATCACGGACGACATGATCTTCTCCTCCTGCTGCTCCCGCACCACGACCTCCGTCCAGCAGGGCTTCGACTATGATCCCGTGGACAACACCCTGTACTTCTCCCAGCTCAACCGCTGGTACCGGAACATCATCAGCTGGACCACGCCGGCAGTCACCCTCAGCACGGACGTTGCGCCCAAGTACATGGGCCTCAGTTGTTTCTCGCACGGGAACAATTTCATCATCGAGCGTACGGCCTCCGGGGAAAAGTACGTCTGGGCCCCCAATTTCGGCTCCCGCGGCGACGGCTCCTACGGCAATCCCTGGATCGTCTCGCGTTTCCCCCTGAAGGAGACGTCCGGGGTCAAGGGCGACATCCTGAACACCGATCCCGACGACAATTACTACTTCGGCGTCAGCCCCTGCTGGCCCGCCATCGACTTCGAGAACGACCTGATCGCCATCTGCGCCATCAAGAAAACCTACGTGTACCGGCTCAGCCAGCTGCTGGCCCTGCCGAGAACGAAGGTCACGCTTCCCAAGGCCATCACCTACGGGGGTATCATCACCAGCACCGGCAGTACCAGCACCTATGATTCCGGCATTCCGGAGTTCACCGGCAAGCCCGAGATCCTCGCCCGGGACGCGACGACCATCCCGCCGCTGCTCGAATTCGACACCAGCTATTCCCAGCGCGGCCTCCGCTGGCAGACCTTCTGCATCGGGGGCGGCAAGGCGTATTTCCTCCGGATGGGCGACGTGCCGGAAGGCAGCGTCATCAAGCACGACTCGTACATCGAGGTCTATGACCTCTCGACCGGCGCGCTCCTTCGCCCGAAAGTGCAGCAGAAGTACATGCAGGACATCGACGGGCTCGTGGCCCGCGGCTATGTGGAGAGCAATTACTGCTATGCCGAGCCGGAAGGGATCAAGGTCATGGGCGATGCCCTGTATGTCCTCTATACCTGCCGCGGCAACACCGACATCACCGTCCGGCGCCCCGTCATCATCAAGATTTCCAAGGATATCTGAGGCGGAACGGCCGTCTTGACACGCTCAACTGCAGCCTACTGCACCTCGACGACCTTATAATGGGTCGAGCCGAGGCCGTTCTCTTCGGCGCGGTACACGATGCGGATGCCGTGACGCTGGTTGATGCGGTCGATGAGGGCCTTGGTGTCGTCGTCCCCGCCCGCGGGGATGTTGAATACCTGGTCGACGCAGAATTTGTCCAGGGCGACCGGGTCCAGCGAGGCGGCGATGCCGATGTCCCGGATGGTGGGGGCATGGGGGTTCCCGTCGCAGTCGCAGTCGATGGAAAGATTGTT
The DNA here is from genome assembly GCA_016287075.1 of Bacteroidales bacterium. Lineage (GTDB taxonomy): Bacteria > Bacteroidota > Bacteroidia > Bacteroidales > UBA932 > Cryptobacteroides. The sequence continues at coordinate 7,157 of JAEEVC010000050.1, forward strand.
CATCACATCGATATACAGGACATTCCCGTGGAAATAGTCATGGACGGCCTGCGCGGCGGCGGCCATGGACTCGATGAACGGCGTATTCTTCTCCGGCGAGAGGAACCAGCCGGCCGGGGCGTGGAGATTGCCGTCCCCGGAAGCGGTCTCATGCTTTCCGGCGGAATGGATGTTGACCTTGCCGTTGGAAGAGGCCACGCCGATGGAAGCGTTCTTCAGCACGCCGCCGAAGCCGCCCATCATGTGCCCCTTGAAATGGGCCAGGTTGATCATGCAGTCGTAGTTCCGGATATGGGATCCGACGATGTCGTACGGGATCCATTTCTGGTCCCGGACGGGGATCTTGATCTCCCCTTCCTCATCCATGATATCCACGGTGGCGACCGCATCGTATCCGCGCTCGGCGATCGCCTTGCGGTGCGATTCTGTCGTCGAGCGGCTGCCGCCATAGGCGGTGTTGCACTCCACCAGGGTCCCGCCGACCTTCTTCACCAGCGGGGCGATGAGTTCGGGCGACAGGTTGTAGGATTTGGATGATTCCCCCGTGGAAATCTTCACGGCGACACGGCCTTTGGCCTCGACGCCAAGGGCTTCATAGACCCGGACCAGGCTCTCAGGGGAGATTTCCCGGGTGAAATACACGATGGAAGTGGCATCGTCCGCTTCGGTCGGGACGACCGCGCTCCCCTTGACGGGGCCGCAGGAAAGGGCGGCGGCTCCGGCCAGGAGCAGCGCCAGGAGGCTGAGGAAGGATAATCTGTTCATGGACGCAAAGATACAATTTTTTCGCAAACCGCCCGTCAGGAAACGGCCGGGGCGGGCGCCGGCAAGACTGTCTCGCAGGTCGCGAAGGATCTCGGCTGGTCCGAAGCGGTTTGGGATTTGAGCGGTGAATTGCCGCTACTCAAGTAACGGCCCAAAGCATCCCCCATGCGCCAACACGTGGCAGACAAGGAGTTGCCAATGAGCTTCTTCCCAATTTTCTCGGCGTGAAACTGCCGCCCATAAAAAACAGGAATTGCCTCATATATCGGCATTTGTCCGCCACGCGTTTCTGTGGGCATGTGTGCTGCAGGCGGAGGGCGGTGGCAGAAGGCGATTGACGGAGAGTGGCTGAAGGAGGGCGACGGTCGGAGGGCGACTGACGGAGGGTGGTTGAAGGAGGGCGGCGGACGGTGGGTGGCTGACGGTGGGTGGCAGAAGGAGGGCGACGGCTCCATGGCGGGGAACGGCGGTCGCGGTCGGGGAAAGGGGTTCGTCCGGCTAACTCGCGCGGGTCGCTCCGTCGCCCCACGCTCAAACACACGCCGGCCGTCCTGACGGAACACCCCTTTCCCCGGGCTCCTCTGTAACCGTTCCCCTTAATATCCGCCGCCACCCTCCGTTTGCCGCACGGAAGCCTATCCAGGGCGGCCTCCCCGCTTTTACAATAGTGCCGCACGCTTTTGCCTTTCCGTGGCGTATTCCGTGCTGGACACCGTGTTCCCGAATGCGGGTGCTGCACGCTTTTTTCGCTCAGAGGCCGATTCTGTGCTTGACTATTTTCACTGGTCCACCGCTCCGCCGCTGTACAATGCCGTTTGTCCGCTGCTCTGCTCCTTTGCTGTGCGCCGTCTGCCCACTGCTCTTCTCCGTCGTTGTGCGATGTCTGTCAGCTGCTCTTCTCCGTCGTTGTGCGATGTTCCGCGAACGGCAAATTGTGGCGTATATTTCCCTCTCACAGAGCAAATTGTTAGTTTTCGGGCCATTTTGTGCTCTGAGCGCGAGTGTACTGTGGGATTATCTCTTTCGCTGAGCAAACTGCTGGTCTTAGCGCCGTTATAGTGCACTGAGCGCGAAATAACAGCGGGTTTTTCCCTTTCACGGAAGGAGGAGGGTGATTTCCGCGAACGAAGTGACGGAGGCCTGCAGAAAAATGGGACGTTTCCGTCAAAAAAGGCCGTTTTTGACGGAGGCCGGTCGTTTCGTGGGACGTCTCCGTCACTTGGGGGCCGCCATATCCTGCGGCGCGGAGCAGCTAGTCTCTGTACCAGATGCGAAGAAAGCTTTGCTATCTGGCACACTGGAGTGGCGGGAGAGCCGTTTTTGCGTACCAGATACCAACTGAAATAACACATCTGGTACACTGTGTCAGCGCAAGGGGACTTCCCTTGTGCCCCTAGGGGCAGTCGCGCAGCGGCGGGGGTGGAGGTTCAAGTCCAGTCATCCAGACGAACCTCG
>JAEEVC010000027.1 GCA_016287075.1 Bacteroidales bacterium
AGTGGTCCCGTGAATTTTATTTTGAAGGCAGACGCCGGATGGATCTGATCCGCTTCGGCAAGTATGGAGGTAGCACCAATTACTCGTGGCAATGGAAGGGACGCGGCTATGCCGGCCGGAATTTCGAAGAATACAAGAATCTCTTCCCCATTCCGAACACGGCCCTGACCGCCAACCCGGGTCTTGACCAGAACCCCGGATATTAGGTAAAGAAATGGCGGAATATGCCGAGTGCCGGTTTATTATAATTCAAAGAAAAATGCTATCTTTGCACCGGATTAATTCAGAAAGACATGAATCTTAGAGACATCAAGAAAGACATCGAGTATGTAATCGGTGCATTTGTGGATGACTGCGCGCTTTTCCTCACCACCCATCCGGGCAGGAACGGGGACGAGATCGCCAACCTGGTGGACGAGGCAGTGGACCTCTATAACGACCTGCGCGACAAGGTCGGTGCCGCCGCCGGCGGCGGGCGGGCCGTCTATACCGCCATCCGCATGGAGCTTCTTGAAAAGACCGACGCCCTCTACGACCGGCTGAGCGAAGCCGTCAAGAAGGGGCTCCAGGCATAAGGGAACATCCCCATCAGGAAAGGGACGGGGTCCCGGACTCAAAAAACACGTCCGGGACCCTGTCCCTTTCCTTTATCACTCCCCCCGTCTCTCCCGTCAACCCTTCCGTCAGAACGCGAAGCGGTAGGCGACGCCGAAGGTCAGGTTGGTGCCGGTCTGATAGGTCAGGCTCTTGAGGACCAGGCCGTTTTCCTGCCAGCTTTCGGAGCCGTAGCGGTTGGTGTCGATTTCCTTGTCCCGGTAGCGGTCAAAGAAGCCGTAGAACTCGATGGAATGCTGCTTGGAGATGCGCCAGTCGAGTCCGGCCGCCGCCCGGTACCGGTTGATATAGAGGTCCTTATACCCGTTGAAGGAAACATTCGAGTACCGCTGGGTGCCCGTGTTCCAGGTCGCCGTGAAAGACGGGTCGTTCAGCGCGTTCCGCAGTTCGAAGAAGGCGTAGGGCTCCAGGGTCCGGGAACCTTTCCAGCTGACCTTGACCCGGCTCTTGAGCGCGAGCGCGTTCCGGGTCTCCTGGTACACGTTGATGTCTTCCGCCTTGTGGGTCAGCTGGAGGCGCTCCCGGAGCGAGAAACGCCAGTCGCCCGCGCGGAAGGAAAGGGTCCCGTCCAGATGGATCCGGTGGCGGGGCTCCAGGACGTAGGAGCCGTTCACATTGCCGATGAACGTGTAGCCCGCCCCGGTCTTGAACCAGTCCGCCACCTTGTACGTCGTCCCCACGGTGACACGGAAATCATTGATACGCTGGACATTGTCCTTGAAGCGGCCCTCCAGTTCCCCGTACACGTGGATGCCCCTGACGATTTTCCGGTCCAGTTCGGCCGAGACCCGGGCGCGGACATCGGTTCCCGCGTCCGCCTCCGTCCCCTGCGCCCGCAGGGTGGCGGGGATCGCCGCGGCAAGCACCGCGGCCAGGATCAACTTCCGTCCCATAAGCCTACTGCCCGATAAAATCCTTTTCTTTCGTCAGCTGGTCGATGGAACCGGTCTGGTCCGGCTCCAGCGTGTAGTACACCTTGATCCAGGCGGCGTCGCGCAGGAAATCGACATGGCCGATCTCCAGGTTCTCCACCCGCAGGCCGATCCGCTGCTGGAGGTCGGCGACCAGTTCCGCCCGCCGCTCCGGCACGATCAGCTCAATCCGGTCGTACAGGACCAGTTTGGCCGAGGTGTGGCGGACGATCCGCTCGCTCTCGAGGATCCATACCAGTATGATAACCAGCAGGTTGGAAAGCACCGTCACCCCCACCGCGCCGGCATGCAGCACATACTGCGGATGGTCGGTCGCCGCACCGGTGAGCCTGTACACGGGCGACAGGCCGTTGACGGCCGCCAGGGCGATGATGACGAACAGGTAGGTCATCTCCCGGATCGGAACCGTCTCGGTCCGGTAGCGGATGACCCCGAAGATGGCGAACAGCCCGAGGGTCAGCCCGATGCCCACTTCCGCATTGCCCATCATATACAGCAGCAGGAGCATCGCCGTGGAGAAGATGATGAAGGTGAAATAATAGTCGCGCCGGCGGCTTTTCCGGTAATAGAAGCAGTGCACGAGCACCCAGCAGACCGCGAGGTTCAGCAGGAAGCGGATGGCGAGCTCCAGGATGCTCTGGGCCGTCGTCATCTCGGCTTCCACGAAGCCGGCGACGTCGAAGACCTCCTCGTCAGCCATGTCGAAGGCCGAAAGGTCGGCCGGCTGGGCCTGCAGGGGAAGGATGCCCCGGAAGAGGAGGGACACAAGGAGGGTGAGGATCTTTACCATAACTTGTCGTTGATCGTTATTTCCAATGTTCTGATTTTCAATTTGAAGCGGTTGGCCTTGGCGGAAGGGTCCGTCAGGGTCACGCCGATGCAGTACTTGCTCACGCGGAGCGGCTTGACCCGCCGCCCCAGCAGGATGCGCTTCATCGGGCTGGCCGCCCGGCCGTCCTGCTTGAGTTCGATGACCACGAGCCGTTTCAGGGAAACCTCCCGGCCGGTCCGGGGGTTGGCGAAGCACAGGCGCGTGTCGATGGTCAGGCGCTCGGTCATCGCCGGGTTGACGAGGGTGATCCGGCGGAAAACGGTCTCCAGGGCCGGCGAGAGGTCGTCGGCCGTGTACCCGGTCTTTTCCTGCAGGAAGCGGCAGGCGGCCGGATTGCGGCGGAAATCCGGGAAATCCGCCGGCGGGATGGGCGTCCGCTTCTTCTTCGTCCGCCCGTTGTTCCGCTTCCGCTTGATTTCCAGGAAGGCCGTCCCGGAGGAGACGTACACGCGGGTCCGGACCTTCCGGCGGGGAACGCGCCGGTTGTGATGGTCCAGGAACATGCCCAGCGCCGCCGTGTCGAAATACAGCGAATCATAGGCGCAGATCCGCTCCCCGTCCACCTCCAGCACCCGGTAACCGGCCGCCCGGGCATCCGCAAGCACCGCCGCGAGCACGGATTCCTCCGTCACATATTTCGTATCGGTCCGGTTCATCAGCCGGACCCCGTCCATCTCCGCGAGGGTGACGGGGGGAAATCCGGCGAGGACCGGCACGAAATCCGTATGCGGGGTTTCAGGCATCCTGGGTGATGTATTCGAAGTTCTTGACGGACAGGAGCCGCCCTTTCGCATCATAGGTATATTGGACCTTTTTCTTTCCGAACGCGTTGAATTCGAACTTCTTGTAGCCGGTGAGGCGGTTGCGCTCATCGTAGAGGAGCTCCCGGGCGAGCTTCCCGTCCGCGCCGTATTCGAAGCGTTTGCGCCATTTCTGGCCGGAGCCGGAATACTCGATCTCCTCGACCTTCCGTCCCTCGGCGTTGTAGGTGGTCACATGGTCCAGGACCCGCGTGTTGGAGCGGGCGTCCGTGTTCCATTCCTTGACGACCAGGTTCTTCTTGTTCAGCACCTGGGGCTCCTGGCCGGAGGCGGAGACCGCGGCAAGCAGCGCGGCCAGCGCAAGGATTGCTGTCTTTCTCATGATAAACCTTCTTTGGATATCCTTGTCAATCAGGGCCTTCCGTGGCCACCGCCGCCCGGACCGCCGCCGGAACCGGCGGAATAATTCCCGAGCGAGACGGACGTGCCCCCGGTGAATCCGCCCACATAACCGTTGCCGTCGAAGAGGGTGGTCCCGCCGGAAACGGTCACGCCGGAGAGGAGGGTCGGGGTCGAAGCGCCCGACACCACGATGCCGGTGCCGCCGCTGGAAGGCGTCCGGAACGCATAGGAGCTGGAGCCGACCGTCAGGCCGTACCAGGTATTCTTGCTCCAGGAAGAAGCGCTGTAGCAGGCCTGGGAGAGCGAGGCGCCTTTTTCCAGGCCGCCGATGGCGAAGAGGGTGCCGCCGGTGAGATAAAGCTTGAAATTGCCCTCGGTATTGGCATCGATGGCCATCTCCGGCGTGCTCTTGCCGACCGCATAGACCACGCCGCCCTTGAGGTAGAAGTTGCCGTTGGCGTCCAGTCCGTCGTTGCCGGAGGAGATGCCGCAGAGGAATCCGTCCTCGACGGTGAAGTCGCCGGCCGCATTGATGGCGTCGTCCGATTTGGAATAGGCATAGACTTCCCCGCCCTTCACGGTCAGATGGCGCTTGCACTCAATCGCTTCCGCCGATTCCGCCGTGACGCTGACCACGCCGCCCCGGATCTCCAGGTCACCGGAATAATAGGAATAGGCATGGCCGCTCTTGATCGCCCAGCCGACCTTGATGCCCTTCGGGGAGATGTCGCCCTGGGTATAGCGGCCGCCGGTCGTCTTGATGGTCAGCCTGCCGCCGGAAATATAGCTCTTTCCGATGGCGTAGGCGTTGTAATTGCTGCTGGTGACAGTCACGTCCGGGCTGCCGCCGACCTTGATGCCCTTGCCGCCCAGGCCGGTGTTGGTGATGGTGACGGTGCCGCCCGTCATCTCGAAGAGCTGGTCGGCCTTGATGCCCGCCGAACCGCTGTAATCCCCGTCCTCGCTGTCATAGGCCGATCCGCCGCTGACCGAGATCGTGGTCACGCCGCCGTCGATCCGGACAAGGCTGTCGGAGGAGAAGCCCTTCTTCATCGCGGCGCTGACCGTCGCTTCGACCGTTCCGTTCGAGACGAGGATATAATCCTTGCCGCGGATGCCGTGGCCGGCGCTGGAGCTGACCTTCACGGTCGGGGAGGACATGAAGCGGACATAGTCGTCGGAAGTGATGCCCGCCTTGCCCCGGGCCGTCACCGTGAGGCTGCCGCCGCCGCTGAAAATCAACTGGCCCTCGCTGAAGAAGGTAGCCTTTTCATCTTCATTTTCAGGCGTTTCCGTATAGGAGGTCCCGTCCGACAGCGTGTTGGTCCCTTCCACGACCACGAAGGTGCGTTTCTTTGACTGGTTATTGATGGCTGCGCCGTTTTTGTTCGTGATGCTCACGCCGGCAAGTTTGATGGCCTGCTTCTTGGCGCTGTAGAGTTTGAAGAAGCCGTCGTCCGTCGTGCCGGAGAGTTCATAGAGGATGTTCTCCGTCCCTTTGTAGGTGATGGTCACGTCGTTGCCGCTGACCGTCACGGCGAAATCGTCCGTGGTCCCGCCGACGACCGCATCGACGCCGGTCGAGTAGGTCACGGTCACCGTGCGCGCGAATTCCGTCCGGGCGATGTTGTCATCGGAGATTTCCGTGTCGCCCGTGTCGATGGTCCCGCCGTTGCCGGCCTGGGACACGGTCACGGTCGCGGACAGCTCGCCGGTCGAGAAAACGACGGTCGCCTTCCGGGAGGCACCGGTGTTCTCCGTGGCGGTGAGAGTCACCGGGGCGGCATCCGAGGCCGCGCCCGAAGCGGGCGACAGGCTGAGCCAGTCCGCTTCGCACGAGGCCGTCCACGCTGCGTTCGCCGTGACGGAGACCGTCGCAACCCCGCCCTCCTTCGCGATGGAAACGCTTGAAGGTAAAACCGATATAGCCTCGGTTCCCTTGTACATCTGCGCGTTCAGCACCGTTCCGTCGGACAGGGTCACCTGCACGGCATCCCGCGTGGCATCAAACGCCTTGAAGACGGGGATGCTGCTGCCGGAAGCGATGCTCCCGAGCTCGTTCCACTCCCCGTCGTAATAGGCATACCACAGATTGGCGGCGCCTTTCAGCTGAAGGAGGCCATCGGCAACCCGAAGCGCCGAACCGCCCGAAGGGAGCGCCTTGCCGTCGAGGGTCCAGTAGATCCCGTCGGAAAGGCCGACGACCGGGTTGACATAACTGAAATCATACGCATCCCGCACGGGGACCGTCACGGTCTCGCCGCCGGAAAAGACAAGCGTGGAGCCGGACACGGACGTGACCGTGCCGCCGGGTCCGATCGCCTTGACAAGGGCCTGCAATGCCACGAGGTCGGCATTGAGTGCAGTACAGGAAACGGATATGCCTGGATCCGTTTCCCCGCCGTCGACCTCGGTGATCCGGTCGGCGGTACATCCAGCCGCCGTCACGGCCAGCAGGATGAGGGAATAAAATGCCCTTTTCATGATACTTGCGGTTTTAAGTGAGACAGAAATACTGACCGGCATCACCGGTGGCATTTACCCGGACAGGGCTGCGAAGCAGCAGACACCGGTGATGCCGGTCAGTATTTCAAAAATCCAAAAGTACACGTAAAATGTACGGAGAAATCAGCAAAATACCGGCCCTGTGGGGTCGGCATTCAGTCAAACGGCCTTTTTTTTCAGCGAATCCGGGGACTATTCCACCGCGCCCACCTCGATCAGGTTGTTCAGGAGGGCATAGATTGTCAGGCCGGCGATGGACTTGATGCCGGTCTTGCGGGTGATGTTCTTGCGGTGGGTGATGACCGTATAGACGGAGATGTTGTAGAGGTCGGCGATCTCCTTGTTGAGCATCCCTTTCGCCACGCAGATGAGGATCTCCTTCTCGCGGGCGGTCAGTTCGTCCCCGTCGGGGGACGGCTTCGGGGCCCGCGGCTCGGAGGGCGCCTCCTTGCCGAGCAGGCGGTCTTCGATCGTATTATGGCGCAGCAGGTCCTCGTCGAGGAAATAGAGGAAATTCAGCACCTGCTGGATGTCCGCGCTGCGGCATTCGACGGGCGGATACTTGAGGATGATGTATTTCAGGTCACCCATTTTCGCAGCGATGTCCGTATGCTCCGCCTCGACCTGGAAGAAGCGCTCCATCGTCGTGTCGCCGCGGATGATGGCTTCCGCGAAGGGGAAGACATGCGCCTCCTCGTAGGCGAAATGCTTTTCCAGCTCGGACCTGTAATCGGCGAAAAAGGCCAGGATGAACTGTTTCCGGCGCTCGTCACAGGGCTCCAGCATCCGGCCGATGGCCCCCTCGAGCGTCACGAGCGCATCTTCCCGGTAATAGGCATGGGAATTCTTCAGGTACGAGACGACCTGCCCCGGGTCGAGCCGCGTCATCTCCTCCTCGGAGGGGACATAATCCCGGAAAGCGTACATGTTGCAGATCAGCAGGAGCGTTTCGATGTCCGCCCCGTGGAGCCGGCAGGTCTCCTCCACGGTCGCATCCCCGAATCCCATCGGGATGCCCATCCGGGACAGGACGCCCAGCAGGTGGACATTGCTGTCCACCAGGTCCGCTACCTTCGTCCGGGGGGTATAGAGGCTGCTCGTCGTCATTTCGGACAAAGTTAAACCTTTTTTCGCAGGATTTGTCTATTTTTGTATTATGAAACGATACCTGGTCCTATTGGCGGCGCTGCTCCTTGTCTTCCCACTTGCACGCGCACAACAAGGCTCCGGCGACCCGCGTGCCATGATTTTCCGTGGCAAACTGGTCGCTCCCTACACCTTCCTTTATAACGGGAACTATTTCTGGGACCACGATCCGGAATACACGCCCGGCGACATCTTTTACAACGGCAGACGGTATGAAGACGTCCTGCTGAACATCGACGCCTTCACGGACCAGCTGACCGTCCGGCCCGGGCGCCAGTATGCGCCCGTCTATGCCGACCGGGACCAGGTCGTCTGGTTCACCCGCAAGGGCCATCTCTTCGTCAATCTCCGGTATCTCGGTGTCGCAGAGGCGCTTCCGGGGTTTTACCAGTTGCTGCACGACGGCGCCGAGCCGTTGTTCCGCCGCGTGGAAAAGGAGTTTCAGAGCAACCCCGGTGAAAAGAACGGGGAAGTAATCGGCTTTACCGATCCGGACTACCGCACCGACGTCATCACCTACTTCGCCTACAAGGAAGAATTCTACCTCCTCGTCGACGGCGCCCTCGTCCGGCTCCGCAATCTCCGTTCCTACAGGAAGTTGCATCCGAAACAGAAGGGCGAGGCCAGAGAACTCCTCCGGAGCAGGGCGACGGATCCGCAGAACCTGGGCGCCACCCTGCAGCTCCTCGCCGCCGAACTGGACCGGGAGCCGGGCCGCATCACGCCCCTGCTCGGGGACTGGCATCCGGCCGGCGGGGAAGGCGTACCGCCCACCCTGGCCGTCGCTCCCATCGTAGGCGCCCGCAAGGAACTCCCGGCCGGCTATTTCCTGCCCCAGGCCAGCCGGACGGCCGCGCAGGAGGAGACCGTCCAGGCCACTTACCGCAACAAAGTCTATGAAATCGGCCGGAAACGGGAAGGCGATTCCCGCACGACGGCGGTCGTCACCGGCGTGGTGACCGACACGGAAGGCGCGCGGCTCCCCGGGGTCACCATCTACGACGAGCAGACCAATACCTACGCCCGGACGGACCGTTCCGGCCACTACCGCATCACCCTCCCGCTGGGGGCCAACGTCCTGCATTTCAGCGAACCCACCAAGGACGAGCTGGACCTGAAGGTCATCCTCAACGGTCCCGGCGGCTTCGACGTCATCATGCCCGAGAAAATCACGGCCCTCCGGGCGGCGACCATCACCGCCGAGAGCATGGCCGAGCACCGCACGACGAAGATCGGCCTCGAGAAGGTGAGCATCAAGACCATCGGCAAGATCCCTTCCGCGTTCGGGGAGGGCGACGTGATTAAGGCCGTGATGACCCTGCCCGGGGTCAAGTCCGTGGGCGAGGCCTCGACGGGCTTCAATGTCCGCGGCGGCGCCTCCGACCAGAACCTCATCCTCTTTAACGAAAGCACGGTCTATAACCCCAGCCACCTGTTCGGCATCTTTTCCGCCTTCAATCCCGACGTCGTCGAGAGCGTGGAACTGTACAAGAGTTCCATCCCGGCCGAATTCGGCGGGCGCATCTCCTCCGTCCTGAATGTCCGGAGCAAGGAAGGCGACCCCGGGAAGGTCAAAGGCGCCCTCGGCATCGGCCTGCTGACCAGCCGTTTCGAGCTGGAAGGCCCGCTCGCGAAGAACCGGACGACCTTCGTCACGGGCGGCCGCATCACCTATTCGGACTGGCTCCTCCGCCAGCTGCCGAAAAACAGCGGCTATGCGGGTGGCAACGCCGGTTTCGGGGATTTCAACCTCGGGATCACCCACAAGGCCGACTCGCTGAACACCCTCCAGGCCTTCGGCTACTTCGCCCGGGACCGTTTCGGCTTCCAGGGCGACACGACCTTCCGCTACCAGAGCCTCAACGCCTCGCTCCTGTGGCGGCACAAACTCGGCAAGGACCATTACCTGAACGTGAGCACGGGCTATGACCAGTTCGGGAACACCCTGGAAGACAGGGCCTTATTGACGGGATGCCGTCTGGAGACCCAGGTCCGCCAGGCCTTCCTGAAGGCCGGCATCACCGACGTCAGGGGGGCGCACACCCTCAGCTACGGCGTCCAGGCGGTCGGCTACGGCTTCGACCCCGGCCGGCTCGATCCGCTGGACGGATACGTCCTGGACGAGGCCGGGGAAAAGCAGCCGGTCCCCTCCGCCGTCGAAGCGAGACGCCTCCCGCAGGAATACGCCCTGGAACCGGCCGTGTATTTCGGCGACACCTGGACCTTCAGCGAGGTCCTCTCGCTGGACCTCGGCGCGCGGCTTTCGGGCTTCGTCGCCGGCGGTCCGACCCTCTACGGCGGCCCTGAAGTGCGTTTCTCGGGCAAATATTCCCCGAAGGACAACCTCTCCTTCAAGGCCGGCATCAACACGATGAAGCAGTACATCCACCTGATTTCCAACACCGCCTCCATCTCCCCGATGGACACCTGGAAACTCAGCGGGAAGGGCATCCGTCCGACCGACGGCTACCAGCTGGCCGGCGGCGCCTACTGGACCGTCTTCAACAGCCAGGTAGACCTCTCGCTGGAAGGGTACTGGAAGCAGATGTTCCGTTACCATGATTACAAGTCCGGCGCCACGCTCGCGATGAATCCGAACCTGGCGGACGACCTCGTGGAAGTCGAAGGAAAGGCCTATGGCGTAGAGGTGATGGCCAAGAAATCGGCCGGCAAACTCAACGGCTGGATCTCCTACTCCTATTCCCGCACCCTGCTGCGCGAGATGGAGGACCGGGGCCTCGAGACCATCGCCGGCGGCAAATGGTACTGCGCCGCCCATGACAAGCCGCACGACGTGAAAATGGCCCTCAACTACAAGTTCACCCACCGCTACAGCCTGTCGGTGAACCTCGACTACTCCACCGGCCGGCCCGTGACCGTCCCGACGGGGAAATACCGCTACCAGAACGGCTACCGCCTGCTCTATTCCGAGCGGAACGCCTACCGGATCCCGGACTACTTCCGCCTCGACGCGGCCATCAACATCGATCCCGGCCATTACCTGAAGGCCCTGACCCACAGCTCCATCACCATCGGCGTGTACAACATCACCGGCCGGAAGAACCCCTATTCGGTCTTCTTCACGACCGACCACGGCGCCCGGATCCAGGGCTACATGGTGTCGGTATTCGCCATGCCGATCCCCTACATCAACCTCAATCTCCTCTTCTGATGAAAAAGACCCTGTTAACCTTCTTTGCGGCTGCGGCGGTGTGCGCATGCACCTATCCGTTCACGCCGGTGCTGCCGGATGCGGAAGACCGGCCGCTGGTTGTCGAGGGCAACCTGCTCATCGGGGAGCAGAGCCCGATCCGGCTGAGCGTCGTCAAACCGCTCTCCGAGGGCTCCGTCGCACCGTCCAGGGACGACGGCATCCTTTCCGCCAAGATCACCGTGGAAGACAATGCCGGTATCAATTATCCCGTCACCGGCAGTTATCTCGGCGGCTTCACCGCCCGGATGGAAACCGCCGTCCCCGGCCGGGAATACCGGATGACCATCTACCTGACCCTGCCCAAAACCGAACAGGAAAGGGCTTCGGAAGAGGATGACCCCGTCGAGGTGGAAGTGTACCAGACCCCCTGGCTCAAGGTCCATACGGCTCCGTTCATCGGGGACATCCGCTTCGCCGCGGAGGAGGACTATGTGCAGGTCCAGGCCACCATGACCCCGTCCGAGTCGGACAATCCGTACTATTTCTGGGAATTCGACGAGAACTGGGAGGAACATGCCCAGTACAATCCGGGCTACTTCTTCGATCTGGAAACCGAGGGCTACTACCAGCAGGACGGCTGGGTCAACCCCAACTACTACTGCTGGTACAAGGCCAGTTCCAGGGAGCCCGGCCTCTACTCGGCAGAGCGGCTGTCCGTCAACCGGATGGAGCGCCAGGTCGTCCGGAGCATCCACCGGACCGACACCCGCTTCCAGGTCCTCTACGCCATCCTGGTCCGCACCCGCGGCATTTCCCCGGAGGGCTACAAGTATTATGGCACGGTGGGCAGGAACTCCAACCTGACCGGCGACCTCTTCTCGGCCATGCCGGACAAGGTCTCCGGGAACATCCAGTGCATCAGCGATCCGTCCCGTTCCGCCATCGGTTTCATCGAAGCCGTCACGACGGCCTCGAAACGGATATTCATCGACAGCCGGTACTACCGGGAGGCCCTTCCGGACCAGCGGGAAGTCCCGGAACTGAACGAAGATTATTCCTTGACCGACCATTACAAAAGCGGCTACCGGCCGCTGTATCCCGGCATCGACAGGAACAAAGTCTCCGGCATGCTCTGGTGCCCGCTCGCCTGCATCGACTGCGTGGTGAACGGCGGGACCAAGGACAAGCCGGACTTCTGGCCCAACGACCATCAATGACCATGAGAAAGACCCTCCTCTCCCTCTTTGCGGCACTCGCCGCCTTCACCGCGGCGGGACAGCCCGTCGAACGGATCTATGTGTCCACGGACAAGGGTGCCTATGTGGCGGGCGACCTCGTATGGTGTTCCCTCTTCTGCATCGACGCCGCCGGCACGCCGGTCCTGTCGTCCGCGAGCAGCATCGCCTACCTGGAACTAGTCTCCTCCCAGGGGACGGCCGTGACGGGAAAAATCGCCCTGATCGGCGGGCGCGGTGCGGGCGTCCTGGCCCTGCCGGCCAACATGCCGACGGGCAACTACGCCCTCGTCGCCTATACCTCCTGCAACCGGAACGAACAAGGCCAGGGCTACCTCGACGGGGCCAGGATCCTGTCCGTTTTCAACACCATGACGACCGAACGGATTCCGGGCGGCGTAGAAATAATTGACAATCAAATCACTGATACGGAAGACGCACTCAGCGACCCGCTGGGCGGCCTCGTACTGCAGGTGAACCGCCGGGCAAAGGCCGGGTCGGTCCTTCCGCTGTTCCTGCGCTGCGGGACGGATGCTTCCGTCAGCGTTTCCGTGTACCGGACCGACGAAATCGCCGAGCCCGCCGCTCCGGGAATCGACCGCTTCCTTGCCGGGCTCCCCGCGCCCGGCTCCGTCCGCGTGACCGGGGACCGGATCCCGGATTTCGACGGCGAGGTCATCTATGCCACCATCAACGGAAAAGACCGGGAGAAAGCCCTCTCCGTCCCCCACCCCATCGCCATCATCTCCGCGCAGGGAGCGGCGTCCGACACCTATACCTCTGATTTCCAGGACGGAAAGGCCGTGTTCTTCACGAACAATATCTACGGCGACCGCGACCTGGTTTGCGAACTGGGCGGCATGGATGAGGGGACCCAGTGTTTCCTCCATCTCGAGCAACCGTACCTCTACCCGACCGTCAGCGGGATCCCGCCCCTGAAACTGTCGGAAACCTACCGCACCGCCCTGCTGGAGCGGCATCTGGCGATGCAGGCCTTCCATGCCGGCTACGCGGACACCCTGGTGCAGTTCCTGCCGGTCCGGGAGAACCTCCTGCTCCGGCGGGAGGACCGGACCGTCTATCATCTCGACGATTACGTCCGCTTCCCCACCGTCGATGAAGTCCTTGTCGAACTGGTCCCCGAACTGCGTGTCCGCAGGGGGAAACGCCGCACCCGCGAGATCCAGATGCTCTATACCGACAAGGCCGGGGCGCTTTCCTATTTCCGGGACAACATCCTCGTGCTGCTCGACGGCATCGCCGTGACCGACCACGCCCGGCTCCTGGAATACGACGCCCTGCTGTTCCAGGACATCGAGATCTACCCGCACCCCTATCTGTTCGGGATGAACGTTTACAACGGGATCGTGAATTTCTCGACCCGCAAGGGAGGCAGCCTCTCGCTCCGGATGAATGACCTGACGCAAGTCATTGATTTCAAGGGAGCTTCCTATCCCGTCGCCCTGACCGGGAAACACGTACCCGCGGAAAACGACCGCCGGCAGACGTTGTTCTGGCACCCGGCCGTGACCCTGCCCGCCGGGCAGGAAGTGCGGCTGGAAGTCCGCACGGGGGCGCATCCGGGCCGCTACCGCGTGGTCATGGAAGGCCTGGACGGGCGCCTCGGCGCCGTCCGTTCCGAAGCGGAATTCGAAGTGTACTAGGCGAACCGGTCCACCAGGACCGCTGCAGTCACATTCCCGCACGCATTCAGCAGCGTGCTGGGAATATCGATCAACGTACTGATAATCATGACGGCGGCAGCCATCTCGGGCGGGAATCCGAAGACGGCGCAAATGAGCAGTTCCGCCGTCATCCCGCCGGTCGGGATGGCACCCATCACCATGCCGCAGAGGAGGGCGACCAGGACGATGAGGAAGAAAGAACCCAGGCCGCCGCTCCCGATGCCGAAAAGGCCGAAGAGGAAGAGGACCTTCATCACCGCGCCGATGACCGTCCCGTCCTTGTGGAGGTTGGTGCCGAGGGGAATGACGGTCTCGGCGATCTCGGGGCGGACGCCCATGTCGCAGGCCGCGGCGATGCCGGCAGGCATGGTCGCCGCGCTGGAGGAAGTGGCGATCGCCGTGAGCGCCGGGGTGAAGATATGCCGCCAGAAGGCCTTGAGGCGGCCTGTGAGGGCCATGTAGGCCGTATGGACCAGGAAAAAGAACAGGAGGGCGAGGACCGTGTAGCTGAGGAAAACGTTGAGATAGCCGCTGATGATGGCGCTGCCGGTGCGGCCGACCGTCGCGGCGAAATAGCAGCCGAGGCCGACGGGCGCCGCCACCATGACCAGCTTCATCATCCGCACGATGACATCCAGCCCGGCATCCAGCGCCCGGGCGACCTTGCCGCCGGGCGGCACCGCGGCTCCCAGCAGGAGGGAGAACACGATGAGCGGCAGCAGGTTGGCCTTGTTGAAGAGCTGGATGAAATCCGGGACGGAGAAGGTCTTCACGAGCATTTCCCCGGGCGTGAGCGACGCCTGGTCCTCCATCGGCGGCAGGCTGGAGAGGAGGCTCGCCTTGTCCACGCCCCGCAGCGGGTCCCAGAGGAGGCACCAGCCGTAACCGACGAATGCGGCGACAAGGGACATCCCGACGAAGACCGCGATGGAGATACCGATGACCCGGCCGGCCTGGCCGCTTCCCCGCATCCGGGCGATGGCCGAGGACATGCTGAAGAAGACCAGCGGCACGATCAGCACGAAAATCAGGTTGAGGAAGAGGTCCCCCACCGGCTTGACCGCCGCGGCCCCTTCGCCGAAAACGACGCCGCAGACCCCGCCGATGACCAGGCCGCAGAGCAGCAGCACGGTCGACCCGTAGTTTTTCCAGAAATCCATGCTGCAAAGATATGAAGAATAATCCTTATATTTGTGGCCATGAAGCGATTCCTCCACTGCCTCCTCCTGGCCGGGCTGCTGACCTCCCTGCCGGCGCCCGCCCAGATCCGCACCGCCGCGGACATCGACGCCCGGGCCTTCGTCATCGGCCTGGACGCCTATGTCTATGGCAACGGCCCCCTCACCTGGACCGCCGACGGCCGGTCCTTCCGGGCCGAGGCCTCCGGCAATACCGTCATCCTCCCCGCCGCCACACTGTCCTTCGACACGGCCGACCTCCTTCTCGGCATCCACGACTTCACGGGGGACCAGACCCCGGAACTCATTGTCGGGGAGAAACTTCCGGATGGCGTGAAAGCCCATGTGCTCCGATGGAAAGAGGGCGCATGGAAGGAAATCGGCGCGCCGGCCCTCGCGGGCGGCACCGAGTGCCGCATCTTCCGCCAGGCGCTGACCATCAAGGACCCCGCCACCGGCGTCCTCCACACCTGGACCTGGCACGGCGACCGTTTCGACTACAAATCCTCGGACAACGGCGTGTCGTTCTGACGCCGGGAGAATTCGCAGCCGCAGAAAAGCTGGTTGTAGAAACCGTATTCCTTCAGGAGGGCGTTGCGCCGGTCCTGGAGGCCGCCTTTGCGCCAGTTCTGCGGCCACCAGGTGACCGCCGGGTACGGCGCACAGGCTGCTTCGCCGGCCGCGTTCACCTGCGCGAGGTCCTTCCAGCGGGAGGACGCCAGCGTCGTCGCCAGCACGGGGAAGCCGTGCTCCGACGCGTAGCGGGCGGCGTGCGAGAGCCGGTAGGTGAAGCACGCGAGGCAGCGGGCGCCGCGCTCGGGCTCGTGCTCGAGCCCTTCGGCGCAGCGGCGCCAGTCGGCATGGTCATAGGTATCCTCCACGATTTCAAGCCCTTGCGAGCGGGCGAAACGGATGCACTCGTTCAGCCGGATGTCGTATTCGGCCTTCGGGAAGATGTTGGCGTTGGAATAGAAGATGACGGGCCGGATGCCCTGGTTCAGGAGGCATTCCACGATGGCGGAAGAGCACGGCGCGCAGCACGCGTGCAGCAGCACGCGCTCCCCGCCGCCCGGTACTTCCACCCGGAAGGGCCCTGTCTGACGCTTCTTTCCCATGACCGGATGCAAAGATACGCAAGAATCGCCATCCCCACAAATGGGGATTGACCGGGAGCGGGAGACGCCGTACCTTTGCACCGGTAAAAAACGCAGAACATGAAACTGGCAGACCTCCAGACGGGGCAGGAAGCGGTCATCGTCCGTGTCAACGGGCACGGGAGTTTCCGGAAACGCCTGATCGAGATGGGATTCATCAAGGGCAAGCGGGTCCGGGTGGTCCTCAACGCGCCGATGAAGGACCCCATTGAATATGAGATCATCGGGTACAAGATCTCGCTGCGCCGGGAAGAGGCGCGGCAGATCGAGGTGGTCGGCGAGGAGGAGGCCCGCGAGGCGCTCCGGAGCGACGAGCACCTGCAGGGCCTGCCCGAGGACATGGAGGAGAAGGCCCGGATCGAGGAAGCCCTGCAGCATGTCGCCGAAGAGCGGCACCATGTCATCCGCGTCGCCCTCGTCGGCAACCCGAACTGCGGCAAGACCAGCCTGTTCAACATCGCCTCGGGGAGCCATGAGCACGTGGGCAACTACAGCGGGGTGACCGTGGAGGCCAAAGAGGGCCATTTCGAATACAAGGGCTACCGCATCACCCTGGTCGACCTGCCGGGAACCTATTCACTGTCAGCCTATTCGCCGGAGGAGCTCTATGTCCGCAAGAACCTCATCGACGCGATGCCCGACGTCATCGTCAATGTCGTCGACGCCTCCTCGATCGAGCGCAACCTCTACCTGACCGCCCAGATCATCGACATGAACCTGAGGACCGTGATGGCCCTGAACATGTACGACGAACTCGAAGCGAAGGGCGACACCCTCGACACGAAACAGCTCGGCTACCTGCTCGGCATGCCCGTCTGCCCGACGGTGTGCCGCGACGGACGGGGCATCCCGGAACTCTTCGACACCGTCATCCAGGTCTATGAAAACGCCGACCCCAGACTCGCACGGCACATCCACATCAACCACGGCCGGGAACTGGAGGAATCGATCCGCCGCATCCGGGACATCGTCTATCAGGACGAAGACCTCCGCCGGCGCTATTCAACCCGCTATCTGGCCATCAAGTACCTTGAAGGAGACAAGGACATCGAACGGCTCATCGAGACCAGCCCCCTCCGCAACAAGCTCATCGCCGCCCGGGAAGCGGAGAACGAGCGCATCGGCGACCTGCTCAAGACGACGCCGGAATCGGCCATCGTCGATGCCAAGTACGCCTTCATCCAGGGCGCGCTCGCCGAAACCTACCAGCCGTACCAGTCGGAGCGGCCCCGCCGCACCCTGACCGACCGGATCGACGCCGTGGTCACGAACCGCTGGCTCGCCTTCCCCATCTTCATCCTCCTGCTCTGGCTCATCTTCTGGGCCACCTTCACCCTCGGCCAGTACCCGATGGACTGGATCGACTGGCTCGTCGGGAAACTCGGGGGCTTCGTCGGCACCTTCATGAAAGAGGGCTGGCTGAAGGACCTGATCGTCGACGGGGTCATCGGGGGCGTCGGCAGCGTGCTCGTGTTCCTGCCCAACATCATGATCCTGTACTGCTTCATCTCGCTGATGGAGGACAGCGGCTACATGGCCCGCGCCGCCTTCATCGTGGACAAGATGATGCACCGGATCGGCCTGCACGGGAAGTCCTTCATCCCCATGGTCATGGGCTTCGGCTGCAATGTGCCCGCCATCATGGCCACCCGCTCCATCGAGAGCCGGAAAAGCCGCCTGCTGACCATTGCCATCATCCCCTTCATGTCCTGCGCCGGGCGCCTGCCGGTCTTCGTCCTCTTCGCCGGGGCGTTCTTCCCCGGCAACGCGGCGACGGCCCTGCTCGGCATCTACCTCCTCGGCGTCATCCTCGCCATCCTCAGCGCCCTTGTCCTCGGCCGCTTCGTCAAGGACGACGACCTTCCCTTCGTGATGGAACTGCCGCCTTACCGCATCCCGACCGGCAAAGCCATCTGGCGCCACACCTGGGAAAAGGGCCGGCAGTACCTTGAAAAGATGGGCACGACCATCCTGCTGTTCTCCGTGGCCATCTGGTTCCTCGGCTATTTCCCGCGCCACGAAGGGCAAAGCGCGGCGTACCAGCAGGAGCATTCCTGCATCGGCTGGCTCGGGCGGAGCGTCGAACCCGCCCTCGCCCCCCTCGGCTTCGACTGGAAGATGGATGTCGGACTGCTTGCGGGCGTCGGGGCGAAAGAACTGGTCGTCAGCACCTTGGGCGTCATGTACGCGCAAGGGGAAGAGGATGGCGCGGCCCCCGAAACGGATGAGCACGACACCCGGCTCCAGGCCGCGCTGAAGGCGTCGGTCCCGACCGCGGCTGCCCTCGCCTACATGGTCTTCATCCTGCTGTATTTCCCCTGCATCGCCACTTTCATCGCCACGAAGAACGAAACGGGCAGTTGGCGCTGGGCCATCCTCCTGGCCCTCTACACCATCCTCGTCGCCTGGCTTTTCGGCTTCGGCGCGTACCGGATCGGCCTGCTCCTCTGGCCGGCATAATCTTCCGGACCTTCGGACGGCGGGGTCTTCTGGACGGCGGGGTCCGTCGTTCCGCGCCGGAGCCGACCCACCCTGAAACAAAAAAACCGCGGGGTTTTCCCCGCGGTAACAATGCGCTGTTTCCCAGCTACTTCACATTGACCGTGACGGTCTTGTACAGCCGGAAACCCATGATTTCGAAATTGAGGCTCACGCTGGCCGCGCCGGGCGCAAGCGCCTCGACGGTGATGCAAGGGAAGCCGTTGACCATCCCGTCCGTGGTGACATTGACGGCATGCTGTTCCGTCTCCTTCACGGTACCGTCCTCGTTGGTTTCCTGGACGGCCGTCGCGGTCGCGGTGTACTTGCCGCCGTCAAAGCGCTCGCCGGACTTGCTGGTGGCAATGATATACGCCTTCTGGCCGGTCTTCAGCGAGATCTTGGTCGAGACATCGTGGAAACTGTCGCTACCCCCGGTGGAATAGCGGAAGATGTTGGTACTAATGGAATACGCGTGCTTCTCGCACCCGGTGGAAAGCATCATCGCCGCAAGGACGGCCATGAGCGGAAGAAGGATCTTGAGACCAAATTTTTTCATATCAAAAGTTCTTTATGCCGTTCCCCAATGCGGAACGACGGGTCAAATGTAGGATATTTTTCCATGAAATGCAAAAATAACGCCAGCGGCCCGGAAGGCCGCGTCACACAGCAAATCAGGGTGCTTTCGGTCTGCCCCGCGATCTCTTCCCGCAAAAGTGCTGCACGCTTTTGCCTTTCTATGGCGGTTTTCGTGCACGACCCGGGGCACACTGATGCGACTTGCACACGCTTTGTGCGCCTGGAGGCCGATTCTGTGCAGGACTTTTTCCAGCCGGGCCAGTGGCGGGCATACAGGACGGTTTTTGCCCGCGGCGGGGGGAAACACCACGCTTGGCGGGCATACGAGGCGGTTTTCGCCCGCGGCGGCCCCCAAAAAGCCCAAAGCCCCCCCAAAAAAGCCACCCATTAAAAGCCACCCATTATTAGACAGCCTGCAGTGCCGGAGCGGGCCGAACCGATGGTTTTTTTGCAGAAATCGCATCATTTTTAGAAAAATGATGTATCTTTGAAACTCACTGTATAATAGGCGAAAGCGTTATGAATAAAAGAGTTCTGACATTTTTACCGGTTATTTCCCTCCTGATTGCCTTCGGGTGCACCCAAGAACAGAACCTGGACGACCAGTCCGCAGCGGTCCTGACCATCCGCGCGTCCCTGCCGGAAGAGCCCCTCAGCCGGGCGGGATTTACCGTTCCTGAAAGCGGCACGGGGCTGCACCTGGCCTGGAAGGCAGGCGACCGCATCCGCGTCTTCGGCGAGGGCGCGTCGGCCGTCTACCAGATCGCGGACGGGTTCACGGACCATGAAGCCGAATTCACCGGACCCGAAGTGGCCGGCAGCCGTTTCGACATCATCTGCCCCGGCACCTATACCTCCGTCGAAGCGGCGGAAGCGGGCAATCCCTCCCTCACCCAGAGCGGCAACGGGAGTACGAACCACCTGGTATTCACGGCCAGACTGAGCGGTGTCTCCCGCTCCGACCTCACCGACATCGGCTTTACCGACGCCTGGGTGGCCGAACATCCCGGCACCTCCCTCAACCGGGGCGGCATCGTGAAATTCGTCCTCACCCTGCCGGCCGCCCTGGCCTATCCGCAGAGCGTGCGGATGGAAGGCCTCGGCAACGACATCACCGTGAACCTCGTCGGCGTCTCCCTGGGGTCGGACCGTGTCCTGACGGCCTATGCCCAGTGCGGATGGGAGGATATCCCCATCGGCGGAAAGACCCTCACCGTGACCGTCCTGGACCGGGACGGGACCGCCTATGCCGTCTCCCGGACGGTTCCGGGCAGCCAGACGCTGAAGGCCGGTGCACAGAATTCCATCGTCATAGGCGGCGGCTTCACGCCCCGGCTCTTCGCCGGGGGTGACGGCAGCGCCGGGCATCCTTACCTGATCGCGAACGCAAAACAACTGGACAACATGCACGCCGAAGGCGTCCTGAAGCACCAGGAAAAGGTGTATTTCCGCCTGATCGACGATATCGACATGGAGGAGTACCTCGCCGAAACGCCCTGGGTCCCCCTGAACTGGGACGCCCCGTACGACTACTGCGTCAACTTCGACGGCGGCAACCATACCATCGAGAACTTCTCCTGCTCGTTCACCGAGGCGCAGGCCCGGAACAACGGCGAGACGGACGAAGGCATGCTCAGCGAGAACCGTCCCTACGACAAGCCGGCCTTTTTCGGCCTGCTGTACGGGGAATGCTACGACCTCCGGTTCTATAACGCCGAGATTACCAATACCTTCGGCACGCCGACCGGCATCCTGGCGGGCTACTGCGGCTATCCGCTCAAGCGGGCCACCGTCTATAATGTCCATGTGGACGGGAAAGTGACCTATACCGCCGCCCCGAAGGTGGCCAATAACCAGACCTCCTGCATCGGCGGCTTCTGCGGCCGCGTGGACTACGCCTTCATCGATTCCTGCTCCGCCAACGTGGAGGTCAAGAGCAACAAGAACTACACGGGCGGTTTCTTCGGTCTCGACTGGGGCGACGCCTCCACCATCCGGAACTGCTTCAGCACCGGCAGCGTTTACGGCGACCAGCGCGTGGGCGGCTTCTGCGGCGGCCTCATCCGCACGGGGACCAAGATCGTCAACTGCTACTCCACCTGCACGGTGAGCGCCTCGCGCGCGGCCGGGGGCATCGTGGGCTTCGCGAACCTGGACCAGGGCAGCAACAACACGACCAACATGCCCGACAATGTGATCGAGGGGTGCATCGCCTGGCAGCCGCAGATCGTAACGCGGACGCAGAACTCGCCCAACGGGGACTGGTATTCTTCCGGCGCCATCGTCGCCTTCACCGCCACGCACAACTATCTCACGGACTGCCTGCGCCGTGCGGACATGGTTTTCCACGACTACTCCCCCAGCATGGTCCTCTATGACCAGGCGAATGCCAGCCCGACCACGCCGCTGGTGCTGTCCAACCCGAATCCCGGCACGTACACACACTATTATCCTTACCACGGCCGGGCCTTCAGCGGCACGCTCTCGGAAGCGGCCCGTTCCCTCGGCTGGGACGAGACCGTCTGGGACCTTTCCGGCCCCGTGCCGTACCTCACCGGCAAGGTGGAGGTCCTTCCGCCGGCAGAAGCTCCGCGGAGCGGCGCCGCCGATGTCCCTCCGGGGAGCGCATCCCTGCGCGGCCTCGGCGAAGTCCGGCCCAAGGCGACGGATCCCGGCTGGAGCATCCTGCAGGTGGCCGACGGCCTCACCTATTACCGTTATGCCTACAACTGCCCGGAGACGGAGAACAAGTACCAGGACGTCTTTATCGTGGACCTGGACCTCTCCAATCCCCAATATGCGGTGAAGGTGATTTATACCGAACCGAGCGTCACCTGTTCCGACGCCTTTGCCGCCACTTCCGCCTTCGCGGCCATCAACGGCGGTTATGAGAAGCCCTCCATCGCCCTGAAAGCCAACGGCATATGGGACGGCTCCCGGCTCCAGTACTATTCTGGCGGCGTGCCCATCTCCATGATGCCCAACAATTACATCACGGACAGCGAAACCAACGAACAGATCCCCAACTGGAAGAGTGAGGGCACGTTCTACACCGACGGCGGACGGAACCTGAAGATCGCCTTCGACGGTTATGACCCGGACACCGCCACCAAGACCAAGACGGTCCAGCAGGAACGCCTCTTCTACCAGCTCTGCACCGACGAATGGCCCGGCTTGATCTCCAGCGCTCCCGTGCTCATCCAGGACTTCAATCCGGTGGGCAAGAAGTTCAAGGACCTCCATCCCAAGCAGTTCAACAGTTCGGAAGATCCCAACACGCACCAGAGAGGACAGTATCCGCGCACCGCGGTGGCCCTGACCGAGGGGAACCATCTCCTCCTGGTCGTCTGCGACGGCCGCTATACCACCGGTTATGGCGGCAACGGCATGAGCGCCTACTGGCTCACCGTCTTCCTTGCCAAGTACTTCAACCCGCAGTTCGCCATCAACCTGGACGGCGGCGGTTCTTCCACCATGTGCGTCCGGCACAATTCCTTCGCGAGTGACGCCTATGTCGTGAACTATCCCTGCGACAACATGGGATCCGGAAAGACACACGACCATTCCGGCCAGCGGAAACGCGACTCCTATATCTGCATCGTAAACGCCCAATAGTCAATAAAAACAGACCTGATATATGAAATCCATCCTTACTTTGAAGGCCTACGTGACCCCCGCCCTCCGTGCGGTGCGCCTGGCTGCGGAATACCAGTTCCTGCTTTCCCAGCTGTCCGATTATGTCGACAACCCCATCTTCACCGATCCAGAACCCGCCGACGGGGATGAAGGAAACGATTAAAGGACGCTGCGCTATGAAACCTTTGTACATCTCCCTGACCGCTCTCCTGTTCCTGGCCTCCTGTACCAGGGAAGTACCGGTGGATACGCAGCCCGTCCAGCAAGGGGACATGGTCACGATCCGGGTCTGCATGCCGGAAGAGACCCCGTCCCGGGTGGCTTTCACGCCCGACGGGGACAAACTGTCCCTCTCCTGGGAAGAAGGCGACTGCATCCGCGTCATCGCGGGCTCTTCCTCCAGCGTATTCAACATCTCCCGCATCCTCTCCGCGCATGAGGCCGAATTCACCGGTCCCGCGATGGAGGGGACCTCTTTCGACATCCTCTGCCCGGGCACGTATACCTCTGTGGCTGAGGCGGAAGCGGACACGGAGAGTCCCGCCCAGGACGGGAACGGGTCCGCGGCCCATCTCCGCTTCAAGGCACTCCTGAGCGGCGTGGACACCTATACCGACATCGCCTTTGACCCGTCCTGGGCCCAGACCCACGGCGGCAATTTCAAGCAGGGAGCCGCCGTCAAGCTGCAGGCAAGCCTGCCCGCCGGTGTCACCACCCTGAAGAAAGCATCCATCTGCCTGGGCGACACGTACTACAACCTCCCGCTGGAGCATGTGGACGTCTCCGCCGCAGGCCAGGTGCTCACCGCCTACATGATGCTGCCCTGGGAGGACATTCCCCTCGCGGACGGCTCCAAACTGCCGGTCTATGCCACCGATGCCGCGAACGACGTCTATTCGGCCACCCTCACCATCGCGGGCGACAAGACCGTCAAGGGCGGCAGGATGAACTCCTTCACGAACGTGAACCTCTCCCTCGCGGACTTCGTGGCGGGCGACGGTTCCGCGGAGAATCCCTATCTCATCGCGAACGGACGCCAGCTGGACAACATGCACAAGACCGGCGTGCTGGAAAGCGGGAAGGTCAAGTATTTCAAGCTGATCGATGACATCGACGCCTCCGTCATTTCCAACTGGACGCCCCTGAACACCGGGGGGACGTTTGACAAGGGCATCGACCTGGACGGCGACGGACACACCATCAAGGGTCTCACCAGCAGCGGTGTTTCCTATGCCAGTTTTGCCGGCGTGCTGTACGGTTCCATTTCCAATGTCACCTTCAGCGAGGCCACGATCAACGCCACCTCCAAGGCCGGGGTGATCGCCGGTTTCCTGGGTACGACGCAGAACGATTATTCCCGCGTCGCCACCTGCACCAATGTGACCGTCACCGGGTCCACGGTGACCAGCACCGCGGCCTGCGGCGGCTTTGCCGGCCATGTGCGCGGCAAGGGCGCCGTCACGGGATGCAAGGTCGTCAATACCACGGTGAACGGCACCAACCATCTGGGCGGTTTTGCCGCCATCGCCGACATTACCGGCATCGACAAATACGAGGTCCCCGCCATCTTCACTTCCTGCGAGGTGGACGGCGTCACCCTGAACCAGAACCAGGCGGCGGCGAATGCGAACCTCTATACCGGCGGTTTCATCGGAGAAAGCTATCAGGCTCACTCCTTCATCAATTGCGCCGTAAAGGGAACCCGCATCACGGCCACCCAGGCCGCCATCAACAACATCGGCGGTTTCGTGGGCTACACCGGCTATGCCGGCGCCAATTTCATCCGCTGTGAGGTGGACGACGCCACGACCATTACGGCGAAAGGCGGCTATACGGGTGGATTCGTGGGCTATGCCACGGTGTCCGACACGTATTCGACCTGTTCGACGTCGGCCACGGTGACCGTCGAAGCCAGCTCGGTGGGCGGATTCGCGGGCTGGGCCTGCGGATCGGCCGCCTTCAAGGACTGCGCCGCCACCGGCAACGTTACCGGACAGCGTTTCACCGCCGGGTTTGCCGGTGTCGCCGAGAATGCCTCTTTCACCGACTGCCGGTACATCACCGGTACCGTGACAGCCAACACGACGAATACCAATTCCCGGGTCGGCGGTTTCGTCGGCAGCTGCCTCGGCGGCGTCTCGTTCCAAGGCTGCTTCGTTCTCGAAGCGACGGTGTCTGCGGCCGGTGCCGGCCGCGTCGGCGGTTTCTGCGGCCAGCTGGGCAACAGCTCCGCGGGCGGCAACAATGTCACCACCAACCAGTGCCATGTGGGCAATACCGACGTCACCGGCGCCATCAACACCGGTGGATTCACGGGCGTCCAGTACGACAACACGACACACTGCTATGTTTCCGGAGGCAGCGTCACGGCCAAAGGCAACAACTGCGGCGGCTTCGTCGGCTTCGTCCAGAACGGTGATATCCAACACTGCTACACGACCGCGGCCGTTTCGGGAGGATCCTATTCCCCGGTGGGCGGCTTCATCGGCATTGCCTACTCCTCCCATGTATCTTACTGCTATGCAGCGGGTTCCCTGTCCGGGAGCGGAGCGAACACGGGTTCATTCGTCGGGCAGTGCGCGCTGCAGGGAGGCAACGTGGCCACGATTTCCGAGTGCATCGGCTGGCATGCCTCCCTTCCGTTCTGTGCTTCCAATACTGTGGGGGCCAGCATCACCAACGTGTATTCCGGCAATGCGGGGACCGTGTCGGCCCAGGCGGTCAGCCAGTCCTGGCCTGCGACGGTCTGGGACCTCGGAGGCGACCTGCCGCTGCTGCTGAGCGTCCCCACCTGCATCCCGGCCATCTTCGTGGGCGACAGCATCACCTGGCAATGGGCCCGCAACGAGACGAGCTTTGCGGAGAGCAATTTGAAGATTCCGTTCGATAGCAGTTACATGACCCGGAACGGGAGCAATGTCGTCGTTCCCTTCCATCCGGGCTTCTTCAGCGGCAACGGGTACATCGACAAGGGCATCAGCGGCCAGAACACGACCCAGATGCTGTCCCGTTTCCAGAAGGATGTGGTGAACCTCAAGCCGAAGGTGGTCGTCATCATGGGCGGTACCAACGACCTGGCCCAGGGCGTCGCCAAGACGGACATCGTCGCGAACATCGCCGAAATGGCCAGCATGGCCAATGCCGCCGGCATCAAGGTCGTCCTCTGCTCCGTCACGCCGAACAACGACACCTATTCCCGGCTGAGCCCCAAGAACAAGGGCCCGCACATCATCGAACTGAACGGCATGATCCAGGACTGCGTGACGGCAGGCGGCTACACCTACTGCGACTATTGGACCTCCCTGGTGGCCGCCGACGGCCTCTCCCTGAAGGAGGAATACCGCCTCTACGACAATCTCCACCCCGGCCCCGTCGCCTACACGGTGATGGAAGGCATCATCAAACCCATCATTGACAGCTTGTTATAGCAACCATCAATACACACTGAAATGAACACCCGTATACTCGCCCGCAGGACGTACGAGGCTCCCGATACGTCCGTGGATTGGATCGAACTGGAGCAGACCATCCTGAGCGATGTCCGGCCAAGGCAGCTGCAGGATATGGAATGGAATGAACTTTACGAAGATGAAGAGTTTTAAAAAGGAGGAAAGCCGTATGAAAAAGATTATGAAATATACCCTTGTCCTTCTTGCCGGACTTTCCATCTCCCTTTCTTGTTCCAAGATCGATGAGAAGAACGACGTGATGAATCCGCACGGTGAGGATGTGGCGACATCTGTCGAAGGCAAGCAAATCACCATCTGCGCCAAACTTCCTGACGCCGTTACCCGGGTCGAGTATGCCCTGGACGAGACGGGTAGCAAACCTAAACTGACGTTGACTTGGGAGAGCGACGACGTGCTTGTTGTCAGCAACGCTTCCGGTTCCGTGGAATTAGGGAATCCCACCATCGACGAAACTGGAAAAACCGCCACGTTCACCGGTGTGCTGCCCGAAGGCGGAGCGCCGTACAAGGTCAGTGTCAAGCATGCCGGTTCGAACATGGGCGACACGCAAACGCAGGCTTCTGACGGCGATCTTACGCATCTTGAATATGCGGCAATGGCGGAAAATGTGACGGAGGAGGATTTTGATGACCTGGTTCTTTCCCAGACCACCGGTGTCCTCGGCCTGATCGCCAAGATTCCTACGGATGTTTCCGCAAACGTCAAAGCCGTCGTTTTCCAGACGGAAAACAACCTCTTCAACGGCAGCAACAAGCTGACGGTCAAACTCACCAACGCGGGCGCGGGGACAGACAACATCCTCTATGTCTATGCCAACATCGCGGCCGAGGCCATCCCCGCGGGCACGGAAATGTTCATCCGGTTCAAGGTCGGGGACGGTGATTATGATTACTATACCCGTTATCAAAAGTTCGATGCCGCGGTGTCCCTGAACAACGGCGCCCTCAACGGCCTCAAACTCAACTGTTCACATATCGACAGATACGCGGGGAAGGATGATGACGGCACCTCGGCCGCCCCGTATCTGATTGCGGATAAGTATCAGATGGATGCGATGCACCAGTTGATGGTGAGAGGAGAGAAGAAGTATTTTAAACTCATTGACAATGTCGACATGACGGGCATTGTCTGGTTCCCCCTGAACAATGGTTATCCGGAGTCTGGCGGCACGAAGTTTACCGGGAACGTTTATGACAAGCAGTTGGATTTCGATGGTAACAATCACGAAATCAGCAATATAACTACCACCTCTAATCCTACTACTTCAGACGAATATGCTTCAGTCTTTGGCGTTTTGATGGGCAATGTTTATGACTTGACAATTGACCACGCCACCATTTACCCAAAGGGAAAAAGCGGAATCCTTGCAGGTTATGTGGGAACTGCGACCTACGGTCCAAACCATTGCGAAGTGAGGAATGTCTTGATTAAGAATTCCAAACTTGAAAATGGAGGGGATTTTTGCGGAACGCTCGCTGGTCAGTCTGCGAAAAACGGGAATGTTTTCTCTAATATCACCATCAGCGATTGCTCGGTTTCCACGGTAGGATACGCTGCTGGTTTTTTGGCGTATTTCGCCAACACAGCAAACGTAAGCGACATTATTGTTTCCAACACGGACATTACCAGTTCAGGAGATAGTAATGCCTCTGCTATCCCCAACGATGGTATTGCCGGCGGTATTGCCGCAAGAGTGAACGCCGCCGTTGATTTTGACCGCTGCTCCTATAGTAATGGAACGATTCTCGGACCAACACTTCATGACAATGACAAAAGCAAATTGAATAGATTCATAGGGGGGCTTGTCGGCCGTGTCGATAATAAGGCTGCGTCCTTTGACGATTGTCATGTCAATAATTTGACCATAGGCCTTTTAGATGCTCCAGCGAACAACAATTCCCGTTATGTTGGAGGTGCATTCGGCTATCTTGGGTCAGCTGCCACTGTTGGTAATACGACCGGCTGCACTGTAGAAGGCTTGGCCACGAACAATAATGTACGCAACTATGTCGGCGGTTTCGTGAGTTTCCTCGACGGCGCGACCGTTAAGAATAGTACGGCGACCAGTGAGTCGGCCATCGGCAATAACCAGTATTCCGGTGCAGTTGGCGGTTTTGTCGGCTATTGCGTCGGAGGCACCCTTTACAACGACAGCGCATCCGTGGACATAACCGGCGCTGGCAATCCTGGCGGTTTCGTGGGCTGGATTGAAACGACGGCGGCTTCTATTGAAAAGTGCAGTGCAAGCGGAAGCGTCGCTGCGGGCGCGAACAATGCCGGCGGTTTCTGCGGAATCGATAAGATTGGTGCCACATTTACCGAGTGCTCTTCTTCTGGTCCGGTTACGAGTACAGCCGGCTATGTCGGCGGTCTGATTGGTTATATCAATGCGGATGGCGCCACCATTAAGAATTGCTTTTCGACATCAACCGTTACAGCCTCCGGAAATTATGTTGGAGGTCTTGTCGGTGTGGCCGAATCTGACACCATTGAAGAAAGCTATTATGATGGCACGGTCACAGGAAATAGCCGCGTAGGCGGAATCCTCGGTATCGGTCTCAAGGATGATGCGACAATCATCAAGAATTGCTACTCTCGCGGCAAAGTTGTCGGTAGTGCCACCGAACAGCGTTATGGCGGTATTGTCGGCGACCTCGGCAAGGGAGGTGTCGTGGAGAATTGCTGGTCTGACGCCGAGGTTACCGGTGGCCGCGTTCTCGGTGGTATCGTAGGCCTTGCATGTTATCAGACCTGGGGAGACCAGACGGTTGCAAATAATACGATTACTGGTTGCATTGCATGGAATCCCAAGGTCATAGCAGCCCAGGCGGGTAACTACGGATCCTCTGGCGCGGTCATCGGCCATACCTCCTTTAAGAATGTATTCGGCAACGGCTATCGCCGTCCGGATATGCAGTATAAGAACTCCTATAGTTGCTCGGGTGGTGAATGGAATACTACCATGGTGGACCAGCCGAATTGCGATGGCACTAATTGGGCGAAGGGGACTACGCCGGGAACCAAAGCAGGATATACTTATCAGCAACCTTATTACGGGACAGCCGCCGCATCGACCGCCACGGTTTCCAGCATCGCCCAGAGCCTCGGCTGGTCGGGCGATGTCTGGGACTTCAGCGGCGCCCTGCCGCAGCTGACGTGGGCCATGGAATAAGTCCGGCGACAAAGACCAATCCAGCGCCGTGCCAGCAACATTCAAATTGCAAAGCGCTGATTTATAGTTATTTAAACAAAATCGCTCCCCCGATATCAGGGGAGCGATTTCTTATAAAACGCTGCTGGTTAGCTACTTCCGATTTGAATGTTCCAGCGGGCGTTTACAGCGGCAACGACAGCGGCGGCAGCGGAGCGGAGAAAGCAGATCGGTGAAAGCGGAAGGACAGCGTCGGAGCGGAACGGCTGTCTATGCTGTACCGAGGCGCCTCCAATCGTCCTGCAACGCGGGTTACTCCGCGGCGGGCCGGATGGAGAAAGCATGGCCGCGGAAGCCGCTGTTGAGCGGATCCGTACCATTGCGGTTCAACTGCAGGCTGCGGGCGCCCTTACCGTCGGTGGGCGTGGCGGTCCAGTAGTAGCCCGTGTTGGTCACGAGACGGATTCCCAGCCCGTCGCTGAGCTGATAGCCGTTGGCCGGGAAAAATAAGGTTGCGCCGCTCATGGACGTTCCTGCGGAAACATAGAACGAATAACCGTAGTCCGATGTAAATGTAGCGGTATTGGATGCACGGACCTGATTCAAGGCGGTGTTTTTGCTTCCGGTGGTGGTGAAGCCCGTAAAAGCATTCCGGTTGGGAACGGTGAAACCGACCGGGCAGGGATCATAGACCGTCTTGACCACCTTGACATCCGCATCATTGATGGTCGCATCTCCCGGCTCCCGGATGCCGTTGACATTCCAGAGATTGAAGTAGTGTTCCGTGGACCAGTCGCCGGGGCCATTGTCCCGGTATGCCACACGATAGAACCGATTGGGGTGCTGGATGGAATACGGCACCGAAACCGGCTCGTTATAGGTCGGATGGTTGATAAACAGGTAAGCGCCGCCGGCAGGATACTGCTCCATGCGCGGGGTCAGTTTGTCGCTGTACTGGTCGGAGATGGAGCCGTCCGATTCGAGCATGGGATCCTTGCGGCCCCACTGGTAGGTGGGGGCCGTACCATAACTGACGCGGCCGCTCCGGCCTTCCTGGGAGATAGTCATCTCCACCGTTTCGCCGGAACTGTTCTGGGTCAGGCGCATCACGGCGGAACGCGGCGCGGCATTGTATGTCTCCGCATCCAGCCAGCCGAGGTTCATCTTCATCATCCGGTTGGGGCGGGTCGCATCGGCGTCCCTGCGGGAATAGACATTCACCGTCTGGAGTTCAGAGGTCCGGTCAGTCACCCAGATGTGCCAGCTCCAGACCACCGTGCTCCCCTGGAAGGCACCGAGCAGCGCATTGCCCTGCTTGATGGTCTCCGGGGCCACGTAGAAATAGAGGTAGGAAGCATCCGCAGAGACCGTGGAAAGGAGGTCCTTACCGTCCTGCCAGAGGATTTCGGCCTTGCTGATGGTGATTCCGTTGTTCCTGATCCACGGATCGGTTATCCCATTGCCGTCGTGCCGGAGGAAGCGCGGGAGGATATTGGCGCCGCTCCGGTTGTTGGCATAGGAGAGGACATTCTTGCCGTCGGAGAATATCACTTCATCAAGCGCATTGCCATAGACCGCGGGAATCTTGTACCAGCCTGGGGCGCTGACCACATAGCAGTTGGCCGAACGGCGCTTGTCGGCGCTGTTGGCATTGCCATAGACATCCCGCGTGGAGAGGTCGATGGCCGCATCCTTCGAGTTGTTGGTACCGACCGTGGCCGTACCCTGCCAAACCTTGCTCGAAACGAGCTCATTGACGGCGGCCGTTACGGTAAAGCTCTCTCCGGCCGTCGAACCGTCGGGGTCGGAAACGGGACAGGCAGTGATCCAGGAAGGCAGTTCATCCGACCAGTTGGTACCGCCGTCGGTCGAGAAGGCAGCAGTCCAGCCGATTCCGGTGTTGGCACCGGCCTTGGACCGATAACTGACCACCTGGAAGCCGGTGCTTCCGCCCGTTGCCCCCAGCGTGGCGGGAGTCGTCACACTGAAGTGATAGGTACCGATATCGCTCGGGACACCGACATTGTTCAGGTAGAGCTTGCGGCAGTCCGTCAGCGTGAGCCAGTCGGTCGCATCCCGCAGCTCGAGCCGGCGGGTCAAGCCTCCGGAGAAGCCCAGCGTGAGGGTAATCTTCTTCTGCTCGACCGGAAGGGCGAACAAAGTGATTTTCAGCGGCTGGGAAGAGAGGGTCACCCCTTCACCAAGGGAAACGGAAACGGAGTTCCCTGCTCCCTCCGCGACGGAAACCGCCTCCAGGCCATCCTCCGAAAGGGTCGCAGTGAAAGAGCCGGACATCTTGCTTTCGGCAGACGACAGGGTCACCGAGGTCAGCCGGGCGGTCAGCGGATCGGCGGACAAGGCGACCAGATTCAACTCGACGGCCGTCATCAGCGGCTTGAAGCCCAGTTTGACTTCGCCGGGGACCTGCGGTTCAACCTTCGCCACAGCGTACATGTAGGCATAGTTCATATCCGGCTTGTACTCCCGCTTCGCCGCATTCCAGACCACCGGCTGCTCGGCGGGAATCGACCCGCTGATTGTCGCTTTATTATTGGAAGCGCCTGATATCGAGGCAGATGCAGCCGTCGAACCCATTGACGGAGCCGGGTAAAGAGCATAGAAGTAATGCACATCGGAGGGATCGCCCCAGACCAGGCCGTTGGCCGTACCGACCTCCACGACGGGAGCAAGCGTGGCTTTGCTGTTCCGCTCGCCGGTCGTATTCGTCGCAGCCGTGATCTGGTAATCCGCCCAGTGCTGGTCCTTGTAGCGATGGGTCGCCTGCCCACTGTACACCCGGATCCGGTCCTCGTTCGGCACCCAGTTGATCCGCTCGTACTTCGGGCTGGTCCCAACGAGGTCGCCGCTGTATTCCGTACGTGTCTCCAAGCCGTTTTCATAACCGGTCGATGCGCCGAAGACAATCTCGTCACCGGCTCCATGGACCAGGTTTTCACGGGTACATGCAACCAGCGCCGCCAGCGCCATCAGGCCGCAAAACAGTTTATTCATCGTCTGCATGATACTACTCTCCCCATTCATGGTTAAACGTCGTCGAGGTGCCATAATCATAGACACCACCCACTTCCTGACCGGTCGACTCCACCGTCATGGAGTCCACAACCGAGCCCGTAAGGAATCCGCGCTCCAGGCAAACATTTGCCGTCTGCATAACGCGGGGCGCTGCATATCCTCTGTCCATGCGCATAATAATTGATTATCAATAAAAACACGAACACACTACCTTCCGGAAAACGGCCCACGACGCACCGAGATACCGTTATTTTGCCGGAAAAACGTGCAAAATTACAAAAAACTCCCGCTAATTCCAATAAATGATTCCCGAAAGAAAAGGAAAAGCGCAAAGGGTTTGCAGGACATATCAGCATACCCCGGTAGTCCTTCATGATGTGCGGACGCGGAGCGGAGAAAGTTCGCCCGGCATACGACATAAACAGGCGCGAGGCTGTCGTCGGGATTGCCGCGCTCAATCTGGCGATGGATGCGGGAGGCAACATAGATGAAAAGGCGGTTTTTTTGCACTTAAACACAGAATAATATTAATTTTGCAACTTGAACTCTTTTTATATCAATCTATTATATCACGCAGCCATAATGAACTTAACAAAGAAAACGGAGTACGCCTCCCCAGCGGTCCTCCAGACGGTCTTCATCCAGCTGGAGACCGCATTGATGGATATCGTCGCGAGCCCGGTCCATGAGCCGGTCATCATGTCCACGGGACAATTGACAGACGATTTTTATGAAGACGCCTCCCTCAACGGAGGTTCGACATTCAATCATACCTGGGGAGAATAATAAGGAGGTTTTACCATGAAACACACACGCATTATCATCCTGCTTGCCGCAGCCATGGCAACCATCGGGAGCGCCGCCTCCTGCATTTCGGAAAAGAATACACCGGACGTAGGCGCCATCCATTTCGGCGTTTCCTCCGTCTATGGGAACGGTCCCGCCAGCCGCACGGAATACAGCGGCAAGGACCAGAACAATGCCGGCATATCCAGTTCTTCGTCGGCGGAGCGCATCGACTGGCTCTCCACGGACAAGATCCGTATCGCCTGCAACCAGGCCACCATCCCGGAGAGCGACAACAAGTTCGCCGACTACAGCGTCATCCCGTCCGACACCAAGGAAGACGAGACACACGGCGCCACCCTCGCGCCGGTCGGAGAGCCGCTTTACTGGGGCACGGCCTCTTCCTATAATTTCTTCGCTGTCTATCCTTCCCCGCTGCAGAACGACGAGGCCGGCATTACTGTTACGAACAGTTCCGCCACCATCACCGGGAAAATCCCCGCGACGCAGAACGCCACCCTCGCCGGGAAGGTCTTCAAGCCCGTTATGGACTATGCGTACATGTATGCCGTCGCAAGCGGCATCCGGCAAGGCGGCAAGGTGCGACTGGATTTCTGCCCGCTCGTGACCACCCTGGAGTTCACGCTTCTCACCCGGGCGAATGATCCCATCACAGCCACGCTGACCAGCGTAACACTTTCGTCCACACAGACTTCCGCATTTCTCGCCGGCTCCTTCGAGGCTTCCGTCACCACCGCCGGACTGACCCCGCTCACAGCAAGCGACATCTCGGACGGCAGCAATGCCATCACCATTTCGCTGGGCAGCGGCGTGACGCTGAGCACGACCGAGGAATACACCGTCACCTTCCTCACCCTGCCGATGGACCAGACGCAGCTGACGCTGACCCTGAACTTCAACGACGGCAGCAAGCGCACCCTCCAACTGAAGGACAACGGCACCTGGATGACCGTCAGCGCCTGCCGGAAGAGTTACATTTGGAAACTGGATGCTCCCGATTCCGTGGTTCCATACACCTACGTCTTCGATGCTTCCGACCCGACGCTCACATACAACGGGACCTCTACGGCCACATCTGTCACCAGCTACCGCTATCCGGAAGGAAATCCGGACCGGAAGCAGAATGTCCCGTGGACGGTCCAGGGCTACTACACCAGCGAGAGCGACGCCAACGACAAAACCAACGTCAAGACCCTCAGCCAGGTGTTCATGACCTCTCTCTCTCCGGCAGCCGGAAGCGGCTCCGTCACCGGAGAGTCGATATCGATCGGCTATCCCGCCGCCCCGCCAACGTCCAGTTCGAACCTCAATCTGCCCAATTTAATCCGGGAGCGGCTCCGGAGCAACACCGGTGCATATGTAAAGCGCGGCAGTTCCTCCTCTTACTGGAACCTCTCCAATCCGGTGGACGGTGCCATGAACAACATTGTCGAAACGGCCAACTGCTACATCGTCAATGCCCCTGGTTACTACTGCTTCCCGCTGGTGTATGGGAACGGGGTCAAGAATAACAGTTCCACCGTCGGTTCACTGGCGAATAACTTTGTGGATTACAAAAACAATAAAATCACCAAGCCTGACCTTCCCAAACCTTCGGAGGCATTTATCGTCTGGGAAGAGAAAAACGTGATAGATGTCACCGGGAACTGGAACGTGACCTTTTCAAATGAAAAGATCAATGGGTATTATTGGTGTTATCTCCATGTAAAGGACAACATTGACCAGGGGTGTGCCGTCATTGCAGTAGCGGACGGAAGCGGCGTCATGTGGAGTTGGATGATCTGGATGACCGATTATGTTCCCAAGAACTATCCGGCCTACAATTCCGATCCCGACTTGACGGACATTTATTGCGCGAATGCCACCTTCATGCCCCGTAACCTGGGCTGGGTTGAATCAGGGACTTCTGCTTCCGGGACAACCTATGCGCAGGCTACGGCGTTTGTTCGTCTGGAACAAGTAGGGACCGACAATTATCGCGTCATCAAGATTGACCGTCCCTATTACTGGCGCGTTAATTCAGGTTTCAATGGACACAGTCCCTATTACCAATGGGGACGGAAAGACCCTTCGATTCCCAACCAATACGAAGGGTCTACCAGCGAAGCGACCACCGAAGGCGGAAGATTCCAGGACACGATCTACAAAAACAACAGCTATAGTTTTTGGTCGAACCCAAGTGTTCAAGGAGATTATTTGCCCATGGCGTACAAGTGGCTTATCCTGAATCCTCATATTCATTTTGGCCAATACGCATATTATCTCGAAGGTACCAGTAATGGTGCCGGTGGCGGTTACAACTGGTGGCACTATGGTGCCAATTCTGCCGATACGCGTACGGCAACCCAAAAAACAATATATGACCCCTGTCCGGTTGGATATACCGTTCCAAAAGACCAGGCCTTCGTAGGGTTCTCATCAAGTGATGTTTACACCAGCTATTTGCATGGCTATTACTTCAATGCGCCAAACGATGAAACGCACCCCTATATCTTCTTCCCCGCGGCCGGGTCGCGCAATCCGAACAGCGCAACTATTAGCCTGGATGGTGAATATTGGACTTGTGGGTCGGGCAGTACTGTCAGGGGATATATCATGAATTTCGGAATCCTTGATTCCGGTAATTTGGGGGTTCTCAACACACACTATGATTTAACCTCAGGCCGGAATACAGGCGTATCCATTCGCCCGGCACAGGAAGGCCGATAACGTCTTTCCTGTCGCCAATTACCCCAAAAAGTCCCAGGTCTCCCCGGCCTGGGACTTTTCTTTTCCGTACACACAAGGGGCGACGCAAGCACCGTCAACCGAAGAACGCATCGAAGTGTCCATCACTTATGACTTCTTCAGCGCCTCAAGTTCCTCGGCGCTCAAGCCGGTGTACTTTGTAATGCGCACAGGGTCCACCCCGTCCGCAAGCATCGCGCGGGCAGTTTCCGCGCGGCCTTCTGCGCGACCATCCGCCTTTCCTTCATTATAGCTGTATTGCGTAGTGACGCGGATTTCGTATTCGCTTTTCATGGCCTTGTAGTATTGCTGTTTGTCGGTTTCCGGCAGCTCCGCGAAACGCGCGGCATCGAAGAACGCATCGAACTCTTCGTCGGCGCCCGCAGGCTTCGTGGCAAAGGTAGGCATATTTTTCAGATAATAGGCCCACTT
>JAEEVC010000028.1 GCA_016287075.1 Bacteroidales bacterium
TGTTCGTCACGAAGTGGGCCTGCCAGGCGACCTCCATGATGAAGCGCACCTTCATGCGGGTGTCGGCGTGGGTGCCGCAGAAACCGTCGACGACGAAGAGGCGCTTGCCGGAAAGCTGCTTCTGGGCCAGTTTCTTGACCTCTTTCCAGACCTTGACGGACATCTTGTGGTTGTCGTTCGGATAGCCTTCCGTGGTCCACCAGATTTCGCCGGGCTTGCCTTCTTTGGTGGTCTGGTCATAGACAATGTACTTGTCTTTCGGGGAGCGGCCGGTATAGATGCCGGTCATGACGTTGATTGCGCCGAGTTCGGTAACCTGACCCTTGTCGTAGCCCTCCAGACCGGGCTTGGTCTCCTCGTTGTAGAGGACTTCGTAGGTCGGGTTGTAAAGGACTTCCTTGACGCCCTTGATCCCGTACTTGGTCAAATCGAATTTTGCCATAATGCTTTTATTTGAATGAGTTTAACTTGTCAGCGGCGCAAATTTACTCTTTTTGCGGCATTTTTCCAACCTGAAAAGCATATTTATCCAATTTTTTTAAAAAATTGCAACTTAGTTGCAGGATTGGATTTCTTGGGGTAAATTTGCCGGGATGAAGAAACATCCTGAGCCTATGGAACGTACCGTTTTTTCCCTGTTGGCAG
This sequence comes from Bacteroidales bacterium, assembly GCA_016287075.1. Classification (GTDB taxonomy): domain Bacteria; phylum Bacteroidota; class Bacteroidia; order Bacteroidales; family UBA932; genus Cryptobacteroides. The sequence continues at coordinate 646 of JAEEVC010000028.1, forward strand.
CCCTGCTGCTTCTCTCCTGCGGCCGGCAGCCTGCCGACACCCCGATCCCCCGGACCACCCCGGAACGCTCCGGCGTCGATACGACCGGCTTCAGCCTCCTGTTCAATGACGTCTGGGGGACGCATGCCTGCGACGAAATCCACAGCCTGGTCGTCCTCAAGGGCGGCAAACTCGTCTATGACCGCTATGCGGTCGGCGAGGATCCGGACCAGCTCCGCGTCATGTGGTCCGCCAGCAAGACCTTCACTTCCGCCGCCGTCGGTTTCGCCGTCCAGGAGGGACTGCTCACGGTGGAGGACCGGGTCATCGATTTCTTCAAGGAGGAAATGGCGGCCGCCGGCGGTCTCGCCGCCCGTCCCGACAGCGCCTGGCTGGCGGGGATGACGGTGAAGAACCTCCTGACCATGAGCGCGTTCTCCCATGACGATATCGACCGGTGCATCCAGAACGATACGGTGAACTGGGCCCGGGTCGTCCTAGCCTCCGAACTGGAGTTCGAGCCCGGCACGAAGTTCCGCTACAACAGCATGGACACCTACCTGCTGTCCGCCATCGTCAGCAAACTGACCGGCCAGACCGTTTCCGCCTACCTGACCCCGCGCCTGTTCGAGCCGCTCGGCATCCGCCGCTGGCACTGGGACCTGTCCCCGCAGGGCTGCAATACCGGGGGCTGGGGCCTTTACCTGACGACCGAATCCTTCGCCAAGATGGGCCAGTTCTACCTCCAGAAGGGCATGTGGAACGGAAAGCAGCTGCTCGACCCGCAGTGGATCATCGATTCCACCTCGCCGCAGATCTACCAGAAGGGCGTGCCGGTGGAGGACGAGCGCAGCATGGGATACGGTTACCAGATCTGGTGCGATACTCACAATGCCTTCCGGCTGGACGGCGCCCACGGGCAGCACTGCATCGTCATGCCTGAAAAGGACGCCGTCGTGGCCTATCATTCCAATTCCCGCCATACGATGGACATCATCAAGTATGTCTGGGAACGGATTTGGCCTGCGCTGTAAAACTTTGACAATCAGCTGATATGAAGCCGCTGGACGTCCTGAGGGAGTATTGGGGCCATGAGGCCTTCCGGCCGATGCAGGAGCAGGTGATCTCCGAGGCATTGGCCGGCCGGGACGTCCTTGCCATGCTGCCGACCGGCGGCGGCAAGTCGGTCTGTTTCCAGGTCCCCGGCCTGATGCGGGACGGCATCTCGCTCGTCATCACCCCGCTCATCGCCCTGATGAAGGACCAGGTCCAGAACCTGGAGGCGCGGGGGATCCGTGCCCTCGCCGTCCATGCCGGCATGAACCGGCGCGAGGTGGACCTCGCGCTCAACAACGCCTGCTACGGCGATTTCAAGTTCCTGTACCTGTCGCCGGAGCGCCTATCTACTGCGCTGTTCCAGAATTACATCCGCCAGATGCGGGTGGCCTTCATCGTCGTGGACGAGGCGCACTGCATCTCGCAGTGGGGCTATGATTTCCGTCCGGACTACCTGCGGATCGGGGAGCTCCGCCAGATTGTCGATGCCCCGGTCATCGCGCTGACGGCGACGGCGACGCCCGTCGTGGCGCAGGATATCATGGAGAAGCTTCGCTTCGCGGAACCCAACCTCCTGCAGGCGGGTTTCGAGCGTCCGAACCTCTCCTACATCGTCCGGAACTGCGAAGACAAGAACGGGCAGCTCCTCTCCATCTGCGCCGGCGTCCAGGGAACGGGCATCGTCTATGTCCGGAACCGCAACAAGACGGAGGAAATCGCGGCCCTGCTGTCCTCCAACGGCGTTTCCGCCTCCTTTTACCACGCCGGAATCGGCGCAGCCCTCCGGACGGTCCGGCAGGAAGAATGGAAGGCCGGCCACATCCGCGTGATGGTCTGTACCAACGCCTTCGGCATGGGCATCGACAAGCCGGATGTGCGTTTCGTCGTCCATTATGACCTGCCGGACAGCCCGGAGGCCTACTTCCAGGAGGCGGGCCGCGCGGGCCGGGACGGGCAGCGCAGCTACGCCGTCCTCCTGTGGAACAGCGTGGATGTCCGCCGCCTCCGGCAGATCGAGTCCGTCTCTTTCCCTTCGCTGGAATACATCGAGGATGTGTACCAGAAGATGCACATTTTCTATGAAATCCCCTATGATACCGGCATCGGACGCCAGCTCAAGCTCGATTTCCCGGCCTTCTGCAAGCGCTACCATTACCAGCAGTCCTCCGCCTTCTATGCCATCAAGTACATCGAGCGGGAGGGCCACTGGACGTTCACGGAAGACCTGGAGATCCAGACGCGCGTCCAGATCATCGTGGACCGCCGCGTCCTCTATTCCATCGACCTGCCGGATTCCGCGATGGCCCCGCTGCTGGAGGCCCTGATGCGCCGCTACACGGGTCTCTTCTCCTATCCCGTCCCCATCGAAGAGGATTACATCGCCGCCAAATGCGGCATCCCGGTCTCCCGGCTCCGCCAGCTCTTGTACCAGCTGGCCCTGGAACATGTCATCAAATACATCCCCGCGGACACGGCCAATGTCGTTTATCTCCACCACGACCGGCTCCAGCCCGGAAACGTGCAGCTCTCCCCGAAGCGGTACGAGATGCTCAAGGGAACGTTCCGGGGCCGCATGCAGACGATGCTCGACTATGCCGCTGAAACGGAGGAATGCCGCTCCCGCTTCCTCCTGCGCTATTTCGGCCAGGCGGACAGTTCCGACTGCCTGTGCTGCGACGTCTGCCGCAGCCGGGCCCAGAAGGAAAAGGATACGGAGGCGGCCCTGAAGGCTTTCATCCGTTCCCATCCGGAGGGCTATACGCTGGAGGGACTCGCCGCTTCCTTCGGCGCTCCTTCCGCCGCGACGGGTCCCGACTACCTGACGGTCCTCCGCCGGCTCATCGATGAAGGTGCCGTGCCTCCGTACAGGGAAGACAACTGATTACAGGTCAGAAATTTACTCCACCGTCAGACCGTCGTATGCCGGCTGCACATCCGAACGGATGCCGCGTTCCCGGCAAAGGGCGCGGAGCATTTCCGCGAAGCGTTCGTGGACGGGGAAAGAATGGCTCAGGTGGGTGAGCCAGGTGTGTTTCGCGCCGATCCGGTCGGCGATGGCGAGGGCTTCGTCCAGGGAAAAATGCGAATGATGGGTCTTGTAGCCGACGGTATTGAGCGACACGTGGTCCAGCCCTTCGAGTTTCGCGAATTCCTCCTCCGGAATCCGGCTCATGTCGGTGATGTACGCGATGTTCCCGAACCGGAATCCCAGCACCGGCATCTGGTCGTGGTAGCCCCGGATCGGAAGTACGACGGCGGAAGAACCGGAGCGGGTGCTGTTTTCGCAGACATGCACCCATGCAGATGGGAGGGGCCCGCTTGCGGGAGGGGTCAAGAAAACAGTACCCGCTCCGGCGCTGTCCGCCAAAAGTTCCCCGGGGTGCTCCGCCTCGCGGGGGGTCGCGTCGGAGGGGGCGAGCGTGCCGTCCGCCTGCTTCAGGAAGTAGCCGACGTCATGGACCCAGACCAGCTCGCCGGCGTCCCGGGAGGAGCGGACGATGAAGGGCCGCTCGTCGATGATGTGGACGTGCCATTCCGGCGAGCCGGGATAGCGGTGCTCCTCGAAAGCGTAGCTGTATTCGCGTTTCAGGGTCGTCAGGACGCGGTCTTCGCAGAAGATGTCCACGGCGCGTTTGTCGATGTAATTCAGGGAACGGACATCGTCCAGTCCGCCCGTGTGGTCCTTGTGGTTGTGGGTGAGGAGGATGGCATCGAGGTGGCCGATGCCGTGGGCGAGCATCTGCATCCGGAAGTCGGGACCGGCGTCGATGAGGATGCGCAGGCCGCCGAATTCGACGAGGGCGGCGGCCCGGAAGCGCTTGTCGCGCGGGTCCGGGGACTGGCAGACCGGGCAGCGGCAGCCGATGATCGGAATCCCCTGCGAGGTCCCTGTCCCGAGGAAGGTGAGTTTCGCCTTTATCATTGCAAGTGCTTACAATACAATATCTTCCAACTGTCCGGAGCGCCCGGGGTCATAGGGCCGCTCCACGCGGATGTAGTTGCCGGTGTAGCCGGCCATGATCCCGTCGCGGTCGGTGGATTCCCAGAGCACGCGTTCGGGGAGCCCTTTGTTCGCTTCCCGGAATGCGGCCTGGAGTTCCTCGTTCAGTTCCTCCAGCCGGGCGGCACGCTCCGTCTTGATCCGGTCCTGGACCTGGTCCGGCATCGTCGCGGCGCGGGTCCCCGGGCGGGGGGAGTAGGGGAATATGTGCAGGTAGGCCGGACGGATCCGGTCCCGCAGGAACGTATAGGTCTCCTGGAAAAGCGCCTCGGTCTCTCCGGGCAGGCCGACGATGACGTCGATGCCGAAGAAGACCTTCGCGCGGCCGGGCTGCTCCATCCGCGCGCGGATGTAATCGATCCGCCCGGCGAACAGCGCCGTGTCGTACCGCCGGCCGACCCGCTTGAGCAGCGTGTCGCTGCCGCTCTGGAGCGGGATGTGGAAATGGGGCTGGAACTTGGTCCCGGAGGCGATCCAGTCCACGGCCTCCTCCGTTATGAGGTTGGGCTCGATGGATGAAATGCGGTATCGCTCAATTCCTTCCACCTGGTTCAGCGCCTTCAGCAGGTCCAGGAAACTTTCCCCGGTGGTCCGGCCGAAATCGCCGGTGTTGACCCCGGTCAGGACGATTTCCCGGACCCCGGTCGCGGCAATGGCTTCCGCCTGTTTCACCAGTTCGCAGATGGGGATGTTGCGGCTTTCGCCCCGGGCATACGGGACGGTGCAGTACGCGCAGAAATTGTTGCAGCCGTCCTGCACCTTGAGAAAGGACCGCGTCCGGCCGCCCGTGGAGTAGGCGGGCAGGGTTTCCTTCGAGATTTCCCGGTATTCCTCCGCCATCGCGCGGCGCAGGCTTTCATCGGCGGTGGCCGGAGCGGGTGCTGTTTTCGAAGACATGCACCCATGCAGATGGGAGGGGCCCGCTTGCGGGAGGGGTCGAGAAAACAGCACCCGCTCCGGCACCGCCGTTTCCATCCGTTCCAGCAACTTGAGCGTCTCCGGGACGACGAGGCCTTTCTCCTTGGCCCCGAAAACGCGCGCAACACCCTCGATGCCAAGGATTTCCGTGCGCTTGAGTTCGGCGTAGCAGCCCGTGACGACGACGGGCGCCGCCGGCGCGAGCTTGTGTGCTTTCCGGATCAGGTTGCGCGATTTTTTCTCCGCGGTCACCGTGACGGCGCAGGTGTTGATCAGGTAGGCGTCGGCGGTTTCGTCCCAGGAACAGGTTTCATGTCCCGCTTCGCGGAAGCCCCGTTCGTAGGTGGAGGTCTCCGCGTAGTTGAGCTTGCATCCCAGTGTCGTACAGGCGATTCTCATCTCAGGCAAGCAAAAGGAATACGCAGGGGCGTTTGCCGATGACGGGGACGGACTGCTTCCAGGCGGCGACGCTCCGCGTGCGGATGAAGGCGTCCGGAAGGGTGATGTCGGCCGCGAGGGTGAGCCGCGTCCGCGGCGAGAGTGTCGCGAGCAGGTCGGCGAGCAGCGCATCGTTGCGGTAGGGCGTCTCGATGAAGATCTGCGTCTCCCGGGCGGCCGCGGAGCGCTTCTCCACGGCGCGGATGGCGGCCCGGCGCTCGTCCGTCTTGGCGGGAAGATAGCCCCGGAAGGCGAAGGACTGGCCGTTGAGGCCGGAGGCCATGAGGGCCAGCATCAGGGAGGAAGGTCCTACGAATGGAACCACTTCTATATCAGCACCATGGCAAAGCGCGACGAGCTGGGCGCCCGGATCGGCGACAGCCGGAAGGCCCGCCTCGGAGATGAGCCCGACGTCATGCCCCCCGTCGAAAAGGGGCAGGTATCCTTCGATCTGCCGGATGGGCGTATGCTCGTTCAGTTCATGGAACTGCAGGTCCGCAATGTGGCCTTTCAGGCCGGCCCGGGAGAGGTATCGCCGCGCGGTCCGGACTTCCTCCACGACGAAGGTGTCCAGCCGGCGCAACAACTCCAATACCGGCGCCGGGATGACCTCCTCCGGCGCATTGTCTCCGAGCGGAGACGGGATCAGGTAGAGTTTTCCTTTGTTCATTCGTTCAGAAGGGGGACGGCATTCCCGAGGGAATCGATCTGCAGGATGATTTTCTCTTCCTCCTCGCTTGTCCGCCGTTTCCGGTTGAAGGGATCCTGGAGGAACTCCTTGAAGGTGTTGAATTCCCGCTGCCAGGAGATACCGCCTCCATGGCGCTGGCTGTTGTCGAGGAAGGCCGTATACTGGTCGGCGGAGTGGGAGAACAGGTTGAGCCGGAGCGTTCCGGGCCGGTTGAGCTTGATATCGACGTCGAGGTCACCGACCACTTCCTGGCCCGTGCCCGAGGTGGAATACTCGCGGTTCCCGATGGTTCCGTTGACGATGACCCGGTTGTTGAACAGCTGGGTCGAAAGGGCGAGGTCGAACAGGTCGGTCTCCCGGTCGGTCGTTTGGTAGTTCAGCCCGAGGTCGAGCGGGATGTCCAGTTTCTCGAAGATACTGTTGAGCTGGGTCGCCATGATGTTCGAGACATTGCTGTAGAGCATGCTGGAATTGTTGACGATCCCGGACTCTTCCGCCGGCAGGAAACTGCCCGTAATCAGCAGGTAAAGGAACTGTTTCTGCTTCTTGTCGTCGGTGCTCAGGGCGCTGTCGATGTAGCCCTGGGCGGCCGGATCCAGGTTCGGGACGTCGATCGAGACGTCGATGCGCGGGTTCCGGAGCTTGTCGAAGATATGGATGCCGCATTCGACGTTGCGGCGGACGTCCATCTCGCTGATGAGGTTCGACAGCGAGGTCTTGACCGTATAGAGGGCGTTGATGTCCAGGTCGGAGTCCATGATGTCGCCGCCGAAGCGGATGGAACTGCCGTCCCGGATGGCGAAGTCGCGGTTGACGATGTTCATCACCGAGAGCTTGTAGTTGCCCGAAGTGAGGGTGTAGTCGCCGTTGATCGTGAACAGGCCGCTGCTGGTGCGGGTCTCGATCTCGATGGTCCCCGATCCCTGGCCCGTCAGCATGTGCCCCGAGTCCTTGTCGATCTCGATGAAGGCGGTCACGCCCGGGGTGGCCGCGATCCGGAGCTTGACGCCCAGGTCGGAGGCTTTTCCGCGCTTGACCTCGCCGCGGCTCATCATGGCCTCGTACGGATCCACATACACTTCCCGGACCGGCTCCGTGAAGGTCAGCAGGTCCATGGACTTGCTGCCGGCCGCGGCGCCGAGCGGGAGGTGGAATTCGCCGGTACGCGCCGTCCGGGCGTCCACGTCGATGAGGATGTCGTCGAACGGGCCCTTGACGAGGACCCTGCCGGTGCCGTATACATTGCCGTAGAAGGTCGGGTTCTGCCGGGCCGTGAGGTCAAGGGCGTGCATGTCGCGGATATCCGCGCGGATATCAAGGGTCATGTCCTTGAAATGGTCATGGCGGATGCCGCCGGAGAGCGTCCCCTCCCCGGATTCCCCGTCGGAAAGGGCCATGTCCTTGAAAATGATTCCTTTCGAATGGAAGTCCACCGGCCCGTTGACGCGGTAGGCGACGTTGGTGAAGTCGATGCGGAGGAGGCCGTCCCGGACGGCAAGCCCCTCGCTCGTGATCTCCGGTCGGTTGAGCGGGCCTTCGACGCGGACCTTACCGTCGATCCGGCCGTCCACCTCGCTGAAGACCGTTTTCAGGAGCGGGGCCGCATAGGCGGCGTTCAGCCCGTCCATGCTGGCCAGCACGTTGATGGTCCGGTCGGAGGGCTTCAGCGTCCCGCGCACGTTCAGGTTGTGCTTGCCGTCCAGTTCGTTGCGCAGGACCATGTCGAAGGCTTTCTTCTCGTCGTTCCAGCGGCTGGCGGCGCGGAGGAGGCCGACCGGCTGGGAGGCGATGTAGGTGGAGTCGCAGGCCAGGTTGGCCAGGAGGCCCATCTGGGGCTTGGTCGGGGAAATCAGTCGGGCTTTGCCGCTCGCCTTGCCCTGGAGGTCGAGCCCGAGGCCCGTCAGGTGGTTGAGGAGCGAGATGTCCAGTTTTTCGATGTTGATGTCGAGGGTGTCCTTGCGGTTCGGGGACAGGCCGCCGTCCACGAGCAGCGTCTGGTCGTTGCACGCTGCACGGAACTGCTTGATATCGATGTCCTTGTTGCAAAGGAGGATGTCGTTGGACTGCAGGTTCCAGGTCTGTCCGTTGTACCGGATGGCGGAAGGCTGCGCCTGGGCCCGGAGGGCGAGGGCGCCGCCCGGGGTCCGGTACAGGTCGCCGCCGGCGAAGACTTCGCCGTTGTTGTCCGCGTCGTTGCGGAAGGTGTAGCCGACGCCGATATGGTTGTTCTGCGCATGGACGGAGCCGCTGTTGTTCTTCATCGAGATGCCGCCGACCTTGATCTCGGAGCAGGTGAACCGCCCGTCGAGGCCTTCGCCGCGGTTGTCGAATTTCAAGAGGACATCCTTGAGGTACTTGTCCTCCATGGCGAGCCGCCGCGAGCGGACCTGGCCTTCCAGCAGGCCGTCTTCCGCGATGGCGAGGCTCAGGCGCGTACTGTCGGCGATATACACGCCCGGAGCGATGAAGGAGAGCAGGTCACGCGTGTCGTGGAAATTGAAATCCAGGCGGTAGGGGACCGGCGACCGTTTGGGGTTGGCGGCCTTGCCCAGGGCCGGAAGTTCTTTCCGGACAGTCAGTTCCTGAATGTCCTCCACCATGGCGAGGATGGGCTTCGAGCCGATGTAGGTCCCGTCGGCGAACTTCGAGGAGAACTGGATCCGGTTGACGTTGTCGTTGGAGTGGGCCTGGATGGAGGCGTTGCCGATGTTGTGCCGTCCGTTCGCATCCTCGAGGATGATGTCGGCCACGCTGACGTCGCCGATCAGGTCCTTGTGGCGGATATACATGAAATTGGCGTTCGTCCGGAAGGAGACCTTCGACTTGCCCCGCTTGTCGATATTCAGGGCATGCAGGTCGGCATAGCCGAGGTTGGCGTAGAACTGGTAGGCCGCGTTCTCCGTCGTCGAGGAGAGGTTGAAGAGGCCCTGGAAGATGAAATTGAGGTTCGGGTCGTCGCAGACGATGCGCCCGTCGAAGGCTTCGTGGGAATAGGTGCCCGTGGCCAGGATGTTCGAATAGTCGTAGCCGAGGGCGCCGAGCCGGTCGATCCGGACCGAGTCGATCCTCACTTCCGGGCCGCCGGCGGCGAGCCTGGCCTCGAGACCGGCGTCCAGGGTGATGGCGCCGAGGGCGTCGTTGCCGATGATCCTGCCCGCCTGGAGGTCTTTGGTCTTGATGTTTCCCCCGAGGAGGAGGGCGCGTTTCGGGTCGATGAGGTTGCGGATGTCGAGGTCGGCCTGGACGCTGCCGAGCCGGGCGGAGCCGAGGGTTCCCTTCACGGCGAGCCGGTTGAGCGGTCCGTGCCCGGTCCCGGTGAAGCTCAGGGTCTCGCCTTTGGCGAACTTGCCGAGGTCCAGTTTCGCCTTCGGCGCCCATTCCCCGACGAAGCGGCCCAGTCCGTCGGTGGTGAAGCGCAGGTCGGCCACCTTGAAATCCGTGATCATCCCGTAGGCGTCCGGAAGACCGGTGACCCGTCCGCTGATGCGGCCGGAGACGTTGCTCCTCAGGTCGCGGAAGGCGATGTCCTTGACGGCCAGGTCATCCACGCGCCCGTCCACCTTGCCGGTGAGTTCCGCGCGGAAGGTATTGTCTTTCAAGGCGGGAGCGAAGTAGGCGATGGTCTGCATGTCGAGGACGGACCGGGCGATGTCGCCCTGGAGGCGGACGCCGTGGAGGAAGTCGTTGAAGGCTTCCTGGTCCCGGTAGGTCATCTTGAACTCCGGCATGTACAGCGCCGAGCGCCCGTCGTCGATCCGGAGGTTCCGGATGCGGGACATGCCGCAGCCGACGCGCGTCTCCCCGGAGAGGGTGGCCGCGAAGCCGCTCTTCTCCCGGATGGTGACCTCATCCGCGGTCCCCGACATGATGAGGTGGGAGAACTTCATCTTCCGCCCGCGGATCAGTCCTTTGATTTCCAGGTTGTTCCAGTCGATGGCATCGGAGGGGACCTGGCGCTTTTCCCGCTCGAAGCGTTCGTCCATGGGGAAGTTGAACATCCGGAAAGTGAAGTCCTTCACCGTGAAGCGGTCGATGTCGAAGACGTCGCCGCGGTCTTCCGGCACTTCCTTGTCGTCGGAGAGACGGAAGATGCGCTGGAGGTTGGTGGTGGTCTTCTCCCCGTCTCCCGGCTCGATGGCCAGGTTCATCACGAATCCGTCCACTTCCGCCCGGTTGAAATGCAGCCCCTGCTTCTGGAAGAGGCTCTTCAGGGAAAAGGTCGCCGCGATGCGGTCCGCGCGGGCGAAAGTATCCACCACGGCCTGCTGCGGGCGGCCCGTGTAGGGGGAATCATCGAGGATGACGACGTTTTTCAGGACCAGGGCATCGAAGGGATTCAGGCGCACCTCGTCGAAGGTGAAGTGCCCGCCGAGCTGCTTTTCAATCTTGGCGACGGCTTTCTTGCCGATCCAGGTCTGGACTTTGGGAGACTGGACGGCGACACCCGCGGCGAGCAGCGTCACGAGCAGCGTGGAGAAGAAAGCTCCGGTTATGGTCAGCACCTTGTTCATTCCGGGACCGGGTCCTCGAGGGGTATAATACGTCTAACCTACAAAAATAGAAAATTTTTGTAAGTTTCCCAAGGGAACGGGCCTGGAATCAGTCGTGCGGGACCTTGTCAGCGCAGTTGATGCCGTCCAGGGCGGAGGAGACGATGCCGCCGGCGTAACCGGCGCCTTCCCCGCAGGGGTAGAGGCCGGGAACCTGGGCGTGCTGGAGCGTTTCCGGGTCGCGGGGGATGCGGACGGGGGAGGAGGTGCGGGACTCGACGCCGAGAAGGAGGGCGTCGTTGGTGTAGTAACCGTGCATCTGGCGGTCCACCTGCGGGAAGGCGCGGCGGAGGCGCATGGCGACGTGTTGCGGAAGGAGTTCATGCAGCGGGGCGGAAACCGCGCCGGGATGGTAGGAGGTCTTCGGAAGCGTCTCGGAGACGATGCCCCGGCAGAAATCCTTCATCCGCTGGGCCGGTGCCTTCAGCGGGTGCGCATCCCGTACAGGCACGGACTGCGCCCACTCGTACATCTTCTTTTCGATGTCGTGCTGGAAATCCATCAGCGCGAACGGTCCGGCTCCGCGGTATTCCTCCGGTTCGTCGCCGGGCTCGATCTGCACGACGACGCCGGCATTGGCCCATTTCGAGCTGCGGGCCGCGTTGGACATCCCGTTGAGGACGACCGTCCCGTCCTCGGTGGAGGAGGGAACGAGGATGCCGCCGGGGCACATGCAGAAGGAGAAGACGCCGCGTCCTTCGACCTGCTGGACGAAGGAATACTCGGCCGTGGGCATGAATGGCTGGTACTTGCCGTGGTACCGGATCTGGTTGATGAGCCACTGCGGGTGCTCGACGCGGACGCCGAGGGCGAATCCCTTCGCTTCAATCGCCCAGCCCTTCCGGGCGAAGAGTTCGTAGATGTCGCGGGCGGAATGGCCGGCCGCCAGGATGACCGCGCCGGCCCGGTAGCTGGCTTCGCCGCCCGTAACCAAGTCGTCTGCAAGGACTTCGAAGGAGCCTTCGCCGCCACGGATGTCCTTGACGCGTGTGTCGAAATGGTATTCGCCGCCGTGGGCGACGATGCAGTTCCGGATGTTCTCCACGACGGCCGGGAGCCGGTCGGTCCCGATGTGGGGATGGGCGTCGATGAGGATGTCCGGGTCGGCGCCGAACAGTACCAGCTGGTGCAGGACCTCCCGGATGTCGCCGCGCTTGGAGGAGCGCGTGAAGAGTTTCCCGTCGGAGAACGCCCCGGCACCGCCTTCGCCGTAGCAGTAGTTCGAATCCGGGTCGATGACGCCCGTGGTGGAGAGTTTCGCCATGTCGGCCTTGCGCCGGTGGACGTCCTTGCCGCGCTCCAGCACGACGGGCTTCCGCCCGTTCATCAGGAGCTTCAGCGCGGCGAACATCCCGGCCGGTCCGGCCCCGACGATGATGACCGGTTCGGCGTCGTGGACATCGCGGTAAGGCGCAAGCCGGTAGGGCTCGTAAACCTCGCCCTCCCGCCAGGCCTGGACGCGGTAGCGGTACACGATATCCTGGCGGGCATCCACGGAACGGCGCGCGATTTCCACGTGCCCGACCTTGTCCGGCCGGACGCCGAGCGCCTTGGCGGCGGCTTCACGCAGTTCGCTCTCCGTCAGTTCTTTCCCGATTTTCCGGACCAGTTCAAACTCTTTCATGGGGCTAAGGAATTGTGAAATAATCACCTGCATCACCGGTGGCATTTACCCGGACAGGGCTGCGAAGCAGCAGACACCGGTGATGCAGGTGATTATTTCTGTTTCACTAAAAATCTGCGATGCGGGAGACAGGGGCGACGTCGAGCGGGGTGCGCTCGCCGGCGCGGTAGCGGAACCAGCCGGCGATGGCGATCATCGCCGCGTTGTCCGTGGTAAACTTGAAGGCGGGCAGGTACGTGTGCCAGCGGCGTTTCTTCCCTTCGGCGACGAGCCGTTCGCGGAGTCCGCTGTTGGCGGAGACGCCGCCGCCGATGGTGATTTCGCGGATGCCCGTTTCCTTCGCCGCCCGGATGAGTTTCCCCATCAGGATATCGACGAGGGTCTTCTGGAAACTGGCGCAGAGGTCTTCCTTGTTCTTTTCCAGGAAGTCCGGGTCTTTCGCCAGCTCGTCGCGGACGAAATACAGCAGGGAGGTCTTGATGCCGCTGAAACTGTAGTCCAGGCCCGGGATCTGGGGCTTGGCGAAGTGGAAGCGGTCCGGGTCGCCGAGCTTGGCGAGGCGGTCGATGACCGGGCCGCCGGGGTAGCCGAGGCCCATGAGCTTCGCGCATTTGTCGAAAGCCTCGCCCACGGCGTCGTCGATGGTCTGCCCGAGGATCTCGAATTCGAGCGGGCCGGAGACCTTGACAATCTGCGAGTTGCCGCCGGAAACGAGGAGGCAGAGGTAGGGGAATGCCGGCTCCTCCACGGGCTTGCCCTCCTCGCGGACGAAGTTGGCGAGGATGTGGCCCTGGAGGTGGTTGACCATGATCATCGGGATGTCCAGCGAGAGCGAGAGCGCCTTCGCGAAGGAGGTCCCGACCAGCAGCGACCCGAGGAGGCCGGGGCCGCGGGTGAAGGCGATGGCCGACAGGTCCTGCGCCGTGATGCCGGCCTTGTCGAGCGCCTGGCTCACGACCGGGACGATATTCTGTTCATGGGCCCGCGACGCCAGTTCCGGGACCACGCCGCCGAAGTCCTTGTGGACCTGCTGGCTGGCGATGACGTTCGACAGGAGCACCCCGTCGCGGAGGACCGCCGCGGAAGTGTCGTCGCAGGAGGATTCGATGCCGAGGATGTAATCAGCCATGCGCTAACGGAGGATTTCTTCGAGGACGGCCTTGTGGCGGCCCGGAATGATAATATGGTGGTTCCCAATCGGTTCTATCAGGAAATAGCGAGCATCGGCCGGTTCGAGCCGCAGGAGGACCTGGGTCCGGCAGAGGTCGGGCTCCGCCTGGTTGCCGGTCAGGATCCCTTCCGCGACGAAGTGTCGGGACAGGTCGCCGGAGACCTTGAACACCGTGACGGGACCGACTTCGAAGCGGCCCCGGATCCCGACGCCGATCCCCGACTCGAAGTGGGTGTCGTAGTCGTAGGAAGAGACGATGTCGAGGGGGACGGTGCAGTGGGCGAAGAGCATCTCGCCGGTTTCCGGGTCGATGCGCGAGGGGTTGGCCTGGAAGCCGGAGACGCCGGTCGCCGCGCGGGCGATGGTCATCGAGAGCAGGGCGGGGACATCGCCTTCGCAGCCGGCGGGGATGCCCTGGGCATTGAGCCGGGCCAAGGCGAGGCAACCTGTATTGCCGACGGAAGTGAGGAGGTCGAAGCACCTGAGCGTCAGTCCGTTGAGATTGTGCTCCATAACGATGCTCTTGAGCGCTTCGTGGATCTCCACGGCGCCAGGGAACGCTTTTTTGACCTCCTCGGACATGGGTTTGTCCGGCAAGGACTCTTCGCCGGAGGCATTCCGGATGGCTTCCAGGAGTTCTTCCATCGGGATGTCCTCGAGCCAGATGCCGAGACGCTCATAGACCTGCCTGTAGTCGGCGTCGCTGGCGATCAGCCAGTCGGAGGGTTTCCCGATGACCCCGAGGCGGGTTCCGCGGAGTTTTTCACGCGCCTCGGCAACCCGGGCGAGTTCTGCGATCCGGCGCCGGACGGTGGCCGTGGCGCCGTGGATGATCTCGCCCTCCAGGCCCTGCTGCCGCAGATAGGAAAGGATTTCCATCGAGGCGGCGAGGGAGTTGCTTTTGCCGGAGGTCAGCAGGTGGAAGCGGCGGACGCCGCGCGCCGTCAGTTTGGGCAGGAGCGGCTTGAAAATGCCCTCCGTGCCGCCTGTGCGCACGAAAATGAGGTCCAGCGCCCCGGATCCGAAACCGGAAAAATCGCTGCCGGGGAAGTCGTAGCCCCCGTCGGGGAAAATGTCGGCGAGGAAGCCGTCGGTGATGCGGGCGACGGACGCTTCGTCATGCAGCGCCGAGGTCAGGGTATAGATCGCGATCGTGTTCATACGGAATCATAAAAAAAAGGGAAAGCTCCTTACATCGCACCGCTACGACCTCCTACCCTTGCTGCCTTCCGGCCCTGGGGGAATTCAGAGGGAGCTGGTCGTGTAAGACTTTCCCGTTGCAAAGGTAGTCAATTTTTCGTGACTCCCAAAACTTATTCCGCTTTCAGGCTGTCGAAAATGAAGGGAAGCAGGTCGTCCACGCAGCCGAATTTCCGGATTTTTTTCGAGCCGATGAGGATGATCCTGAGCGGCCGGCCGCCCTTTTTCTGGTATTCGGCCATCACCTGGCGGCAGCTGCCGCAGGGGGAGGCGGGATACTCGCACATCACGCCGTGGTCCCTGGCGACGATGGCGAGGGTGTCGAAGGCGAGGTCGGGGTAATTGGCCCCGGCGGCGAACATCGCCGTGCGCTCGGCGCAGAGGCCGGACGGGTAGGCGACATTCTCCTGGTTGGCGCCCCGGACGACGGTGCCGTCCTCCAGGCGGAGGGCTGCCCCGACGCTGAAGTGCGAATAGGGGCTGTAGGATCCTTTCTCGGCCTCGATGGCTTCCGCCACGAGCGCCTGGTCGGCGGGTTCCATCTCCCCGGCGGATGCATATTCGATGTAATCGATGGACAGGTGTTTCTTGGTCATAGCAGTGCAATATAGGAATTTTTCCTATTAATTGTTACATTTGCCCGCAAAAAATGGACAAAATGGAAGACCGGAAGCGGAAAAAGGTCTGTATCGGGCTGTCCGGCGGGGTGGACTCGAGCGTTGCGGCGCTGCTCCTCAAAGAGCAGGGCTACGACGTCTTCGCCATGTTCATGCAGAACTGGCATGAGGCCGACGCGACCCTCCACGGCGACTGCGAGTGGGAGGAAGACCGCTTCGTGGCCGAGATGGTGGCCCGGAAAATCGGCATTCCCTTCTATTTCGTCGATCTCTCGAAGGAATACCGGAAGCGGGTCGTGGACTACATGTTCGATGAATATGCCCGCGGCCGGACTCCGAACCCGGACGTGCTCTGCAACCGGGAGATCAAGTTCGACGCCTTCCTCCGGATTGCGGAGAAGTACGGCGCAGACCTTGTGGCCACCGGCCATTACTGCCGCAAGGAACCGGTCCTGGATGCGTCAGGGCAGCCTGTTCCCGGCGGGGACGGCACCCCGCTGTACCGGATCCTGGAGGGCTCTGACCCCAACAAGGACCAGACTTATTTCCTCTGCCAGCTGACGCAGGCGCAACTCGCCAAGGCCCTCTTCCCGATCGGGGACATCCGCAAGCCGGAAGTCCGCCGCCTGGCGAAGGAAGCCGACCTGCCGTCGGCGGAGAAGAAGGATTCCCAGGGCATCTGCTTTGTCGGCAAGGTCGACCTGCCGACCTTCCTGAAGCAGAAGCTGACCTCCGTCGAGGGCGATGTCATTGAGGTCTATGATGCTTATTATCAGGAGAATCCGCACTATCAGGAGCAGGTGTCCCTGCTGTATTCCCTGGCGCGGCCTGGCATGGAGCTTCAGCTGATCGCCCCCTATGCGCCGGAAGAGAAGGTCCTGACATCGGACGGGAAACCGCTGGGGGAGAGCCCGTATGAGCTCGAAAAGGTCGCCGCGCTCTCCGATGCGGCGCTGGAGATGCTCGCCGATCCCGTTTCCTACGACATCCGCTTCGAGACGGAAACCTACCGCAGCGGCAAGAAGCATATCCGGAAAACCCGCTACAAGGAGAATCCCTTCGGCAAGATCATCGGCCGCCACGAAGGGGCCCAGTTCTATACCATCGGCCAGCGGAAGGGACTGAACATCGGCGGCCATAAGGAGTCGCTCTTCGTCATCGCGACCGATATCCCGGCCAACATCATCTACGTCGGGGAAGGCCATCATCACAAGGGTCTGTCCCGCAATTGTTTGCGGATTTCACCGGAAGAAATACACTGGATCCGGGAAGACCTCGCCATGGCCCCCGGCGACATCCGACGCTGCCGTGTCCGCATCCGCTACCGCCAGCCCCTCCAGGGCGCGACGCTCCTCCGGCGGGAGAGCGGCCTCTACCTCCTCTTCGACCAGGCCCAGCGCGGCATCACCGCCGGCCAGTTCGCCGTCTGGTACGACGGCGACGAGATGCTCGGCAGCGGCCCGATCGCCCGCTAGGGCGGACTGGGGCTGCCGGGTGCATTTTGCTGCTCCGCCGTTTGGGAATCTGCACGGATTTGCCTATTTTTGCATGATTTTACGGAACATGTTTTATTTACTGATATGAGAAAGTATATCGTTGCCGGCAACTGGAAGATGAACACCACCGTTGCCGAAGGCGTTGAACTCGCCAAAGCCGTCGCCGCGAAGGCCCAGGACCTCCCGGCCAATGTCCAACTCGTCGTCGCCCCGCCGTTCACCCACCTGGTGAGCGTCGCCGAAGCCCTGAAGGGCTCCAAGGTCGCCCTCTCCGCCCAGAACTGCGCCGACCACGAAAAGGGTGCGTACACCGGCGAAGTCGCTGTCAACATGCTCGTTGACGCGGGTTGCCAGTACACCATCCTCGGCCACTCCGAGCGTCGCCAGTACTACGGCGAGACCGATGAGAAGCTCGTTGTCAAGACGAAGCTTGCACTTGCCGCCGGCCTGAAGGTCATCCTCTGCGTCGGTGAGAACCTCGACGAGCGCGAGGCCGGCAAGCATTTCGATGTCGTGACGGAGCAGACCAAGGCGGTCCTCTACGAGCTTTCCGCCGAGGAACTCAAGTCCATCGTCGTCGCCTATGAGCCCGTCTGGGCCATCGGCACCGGCAAGACCGCGACCGCCGCGCAGGCCGAGGAAATCCACGCCTGCATCCGCACCGTCATCGCCGAAAAGTTCGGCCTCGAGGCAGCGGACGACATGACCATCCTCTACGGCGGCAGCTGCAAGCCCTCCAACGCGAAGGAACTCTTCGCCGAGAAGGACATCGACGGCGGCCTCATCGGCGGCGCCGCCCTCAAGGCGGACGACTTCATCGCCATCGCCGCCTCCTTCTGACCGAAGGCCCCGGCATTATCTCCCAAAGGAGGCCGACTCGCGTGAGCCGGCCTCTTTTTTGGGTGTTTCAGGGACGGAGGATGTGGTCTCCGAAGGACTCCGCTCCGCTGCTGACACAGCTCCGCTCCGGCCCCTCCCACCATCTCCTGCGTCATTTGCTCTGCAAATAACTTGTATCTGGCGGGCCCCTCCCCCTTCCCGTGTCCGGGGGTGGACACGCCTCCGGAGGCCACATCCTCCGTCCCTATAACGCGTTGGATATGATCTCAGTGCTTTACGTCCACCGTGCCCTTGAAGATCTTGCCGGTGAAGTAGAAGGGGGAGGCGTAGTCGGCGTTGACGGGGACGCCCCACTGGCGGCCGACCTCGATGTAGTTGTTCCTTCCGGGGAGGTTGACCTTGACGGAAAGGTCCCCTTCGCCGACCTGTATTTCGTTGATATAGAGCTGGATGTGCGTCTTGTTCTTGCCCTTGTGGGTGGCGACGGCCTTGACGGTGGAGGCGCCTTCCGGCAGTTTGCGGTCGGCGACGATGCGGTCGCCTTCCTGCGTCGCGAAAACGGGTGTGCCGTCAAGGACATACAGGGCGTAGTGGCTCTGTGAGATTAGGACGCCGTGGTCGGCGGGACCGGCCTGGTCGATATGGACGCCGAGGGCCCAGGGCTTGCCGAGGCTGCCGTCGAAGTAGGGATACTCCCCATAGCGGCGGGCGCCGACGAAGATGTCATAATGGTTCCTGTGGGGGACCGGATAGGCCGGATCGGCCTTCTTGCCGTTCTTGAGCGGATAGACCCCGTATGTCCAGGCCAGGCTGTCGAATTCGGCGAGCAGTTCCTTCACTTTCTCCGGATACTTCTTCGAAAGGTCCCGGCTCTCGTTGAAATCCTCACGGAGATTGTACAGGCGGGCTTCCGTGTCCGGGAAGATGTTCCTGCGCTGGTCGTTGAGAAGCCCGTTCGGGAACTGGAGTTTCCAGCCGTCCTTATAGAGGGCGTAGGAGGAGTTCAACTCATAGTACTGCAAGTGTTTCCGTTCCTCCACATGGTTGTCGGGGGAGAGGATGGAATGGGCGAAACTGGTGCCTTCGATTGCCGTCTGGGGATAGCCGTTGATGGTTTCGGGGACTGTCGCGCCGATGAGTTCGACCGTCGTCGGGAGGATGTCCGTGGCATGGGTGTACTGGGTGCGGATGCCGCCTGTTTCCCGGATGCCCTCGGGGTAGAAGACAATCAGCCCGTCGTGGGTGCCGCCTTCGTAGTCCGCCCATTTCTTGTAATAGCGGAAAGGCGTGTTGCAGGCCTGAGCCCAGCCGGCGGGGTAGAAGGGCCAGGTCCGCTCGTCCCCGTAGTGGTCGTATTGGGCCAGTTCGGCTGCGATGTAGGCCTTCTCCTGCTCCGGCGTCAATTCGCGGCCGCCGGTGCGGCCGCCTTCGCCTGATGCGCCGTTGTCGCCGAGGGCGACGATGACCAGCGTGTGGTCGAGTTCGCCGGTCCGGCGGAGGAAATCCACAATGCGGCCGATCTCGTAATCGGCCTGGGACAGGAAGCCGGCAAAGACTTCCATCTGCCTGGCATAGAGTTTCTTCTCGTCATCGGAGAGGGTATCCCACGCCGGCACGTCGGCATTGGGGACGGGGAGTTCCGTGCCCTTCGGGACAATGCCTTCCCGGAGTTGGTTTTCCAGGGTCCGGCGGGCGTAGTCCTCCCAGCCGCTGTCGAAGCGGCCGTGGTATTTGTCCACCCATTCCTTCGAGGCATGAAAGGGCGTATGGGCCGTTCCGGGGGCGAAATACAGGAAGAAAGGCTGGTCCGGCGCGGCGCTCTGCTGGTCGGCAATGTAGTTGATCGCCTCGGAGGCGAAGCGGGTGATGGCGGGCTGGCCGAGGGAGTCGTCCGGCTCGCGGTGGGTGTCGCGGTACATTTTCGGATGCCACTGGTCGTCGGCGCCGGCTGGGGCGCAGAAACCGTAGAAATGGTCGAAGCCGCGGCCCGTGGCCCAGCGGTTGAACGGGCCGGCGAAAGAGCCGTTCTCGTGGGGGGCACCGTTGTACTTGCCTACGCAGAAGGTCGCATAGCCGTTTTCGCGGAGGATTTCCGCGGCGGTGCCGTTCTCCATCGGGAGGTAGGTGTCGTAACTGGGGGTGCCGTACTGGTCGTCGTTGAAACGGCCCATGTGGCAGTGGTGGTGGTTGCGGCCGGTCAGGAGGCAGGCGCGGGTCGCCGCGCTGATGGCGGCTGAGTGGAAGTTATTGAAACGCAGACCGTTATCGGCGAGGTAGTCGAAGGTCGGCGTCTCGATGAGACCGCCGAAGGCCGTGCTCGTGCCGAAACCCGTATCGTCCAGCAGGATCCAGACGATGTTCGGGGAGCCGGGCCGGGCGACAGGATTGTGTCGTGGATATGCGGTCTGCGTCTCGGCGACGGTCCTGCCGATCCTGCCGGTGAAAGGCGGGTTGGGGCTGTACTGCGCGGCGGCGGGTGGCGCGGCAAGCATGGCGCTCCCGGCCGCGAGACCGGTCAGGAGAAGGGATGGGTTGCTTTGCATGGGCGATGGATTGAGGGTTACATCTTCCCCTGTTCGCCGAGATGGCTGTCTTTGAATCCGAGGAAGTAGAGGATGCCGTCCAGGCCGAGGGTGTTGATGGACTGGCGGGCCTTCTGCACGACACGTGGCTTGGCGTGGAAGGCGATGCCGAGACCGGCTTCCGAGAGCATCGGGAGGTCATTGGCCCCGTCGCCGACGGCGATGGTCTGGGCCAGGTTGACATGCTCGCTCTGGGCGATGAGTTTCAGCAGGTCCGCCTTCCGGCGGCCGTCGACCACCTCGCCGAGGTAGCGGCCGGTCAGTTTGCCTTCCTCGTCGATTTCCAGTTCGTTGGCATAGACATAGTCGATCCCGTACCGGCGCTGGAGGTATTCGCCGAAGTAGGTGAATCCGCCGCTGAGGATTGCGATCTTGTAGCCGCAGGTCTTGAGGACGGACATCAGGCGGTCGGTGCCTTCCGTAATCGGGAGGTTCTCCGCAATCTCACGCATGACGCTCACATCCAGGCCCTTGAGCAGGGCGACACGGCGGGTGAAACTCTCCTTGAAGTCGATTTCGCCCCGCATGGCGGCCTCCGTGATGGCCTTGACCTCGGCGCCGACGCCGGCCCGTTCGGCCAGTTCGTCGATGCACTCGGTCTGGATGAGCGTGGAGTCCATGTCGAAGCAGATCAGGCGGCGCATCCGGCGGTACATGTCGTCCCGCTGGAAGGAGAAATCCATGCCGTCGGTCGCGGCGAGTTCCATCAGCCGGGCCTGCATCGCCGCCCGGTCGCGGGGCGTTCCGCGCAGGGAGAACTCGACGCAGGCACGCACGTTCTTCTCCGGGTTCATGATGCTCATCCGGCCGGTGAGCCGCTTGATGGTATCGATGTTGAGCCCCTGGTCGGAAATGACTTCCGCCGCCTGGGCGATCTGCCTGGCGGAGAGGCTGCGTCCGATGACCGTCAGGATGTAGCGGTTTTTCCCCTGGCGTCCGGCCCATTCCTCGTATTCGTCGTCGGGAATCGGGGCGAAGCCGATGTTGACGCCGAGTTCCGTCGCCTTGAACAGGAGTTCCTTCATCACCTGCCCGGAATGCGCCTCATCGATGCGGATGAGGATGCCGAGGGACAGGGAACTGTGGATGGATGCCTGGCCGATATCGAGGATCTGGGCGTCATAGCGGGCGAGGATCTCCATGACGGAGGCGGTGAGACCGGTCCGGTCCCGGCCGGTGATGCGGATGAGGATCTGTTCTTTCATGGGACAAAGGTAGCAATTCCTCTCCGGACCCGCAAGGGGGAAGCGCGGGTCAGGGCAGGATCCGTACCACGGCGCCGATGGATTCCTTGCCGTTCCAGAGCCATACGGTGCCGTCATCCGCAATCTTTTCGACCTTGAAGGGAATCCCGTCCCGTTTCTGGACCTCGTAGTTCTGGAACCAGGTGAGGGAGGCGGTCACGGTCTGCCCCTCCTCTTTCGGAGCAGCGTCGCAGCGGAGGATGAAGAAATCGGACATGTCGTCGTTGCCGGTCCGGAATTCATGCCTGGCGGGAACGTAGCCGAGCTGGCCGGTCGCTTCGTCGTACAGGAAGGCCATCCGTCCCTTGACCTTGAGGCACGGGGTGTCGCTGCCGATCAGTTCGTCATCGATCCTCGCTTCGAAAATGCAGGCGCTGAGGGCCGGAAGCAGGCAAAGGAGAAGGGTGAGGATGCGTTTCATCGGACCGTGATCTTTTTGAGGATGCGTTCATGGACCCCGTCGCTCCGGACGATGTCCGCGGTGAGGGTACCGGATTCCGTCAGGGGGAAATAGCCATTCCCGCCGGGGGTGACCGGGTTGCCGTTGAAAGACCAGCTGACGTGTCCGGCGTCGGCGGCGTTGCAGACGCGGAGCGGGATTTCCGTCCCCTTTACGAAGGCGCCGCCGTCCGTGCGCTCCGCATCGGTCAGGTAAATATAGGGATAGGTGCCCTTGTACTGCGATTTGGTCGTGAAGCGGCAGTCTTCGTTGACCTTGCCCGTGATTTCCCCCGCCTTGAAATAGAGGGTGGCCTTGTAGGGGGTCCGGGGGGACAGGCCTTCGATGACGAAGGCATACCGGCCGGGCGCATACGGGGCGACGGCGTGTTCGACGGGGTCCTTCCCGTCGGTGCTGAAGCTGATGTACCCGTCCCTGGTGTATTCCGGGTCCGAGGCGCTCCACTGGATGATGGCCGCATCCTGGTAGATGTCCTGGCGATCGAAGAGCACTTCCGGCGCCCGTTCGATGCTGCCGCCGACGACGGTGAACAGGACCGAATTCCCCTGTTTCCGGATCTGGGTGAGGGAGAGCGTACTCTCCGTGCCGCTCCAGAAGACGAAGGCCGGATCGGTCAGGGCGGAGAATTCCGTGCGCCCCTGCTGGGGCCAGAAAACGCGCTTGACCTGGCTTCCGTAGCTGTCCGGCTCCGCGGCCGGGTCCGCCTCCACGAGGTCGGCGCACTGGCGGTCGGGCCGGCAGTTCACTTCGTTGTAGATCCAGCGCTGTTCGGCGGAAAAGACCTTTTTATATGTGTCGGAGAGGCCGGCAGGCCGCCGGGACTGGTCGATGTGGTAGATCAGCAGGCCGGTCCCGCCGATTTCGGCGTCCCAGCCTTCATTGTCGCGGCATTCCAGCAGGTAATACTCCTGCTCCTCGTCCGTTTCAATGATATAGAAGCGGTTGTTTTCCCGGACGGGCTCGAGGGCATAGCTGCCGGGAGAGAGCGGAAGCGGCTCGGCGATACCGAGTTCCATCCTTTCGACGGCGTTGTAGTAGGGAGGCGTATAGCCGTTGCCGTTCATGTTGCCCCCATCCATCAGGGAGAGGGAATGCCAGAGCGCCTCCGCATCGCCGCCGCTGGATTCATAATCGGTGTCGTAGAAATCCGGGAGCCCGAACGTGTGGCTGTATTCGTGGCAGAAGGTCCCGATGCTGGCCATCGTGTATTTCCCGGTCTCGAGCAGGATCATCAGCTCGGAGGTGCAGGCGTAGCGGTCCAGGGTGACGCCGTCCATTTTCAGGTGGATCCCGTCGCCGGTCAGATAGTAGGCGTGCGACCAGATGCAGTCGGCGTTGCGGTCCGGGTCGTCGGCTTCATCCTTCCCGGCGAAGAAGACGAAGACATTGTCGACCTCCCCGTCCCCGTCTTCGTCGAAAACCGAGTAGTCGATCTGCGCATCGGCCAGGACACAGGCTTCCCGGATCATTTCGGCGGGCTGGATGTCATGCCCCTCCGAATCGTTCTTGCCATAATAGGCCTGTTTGTGGGAGAGCGGGACGATATCCGACACGGTGAACCGGAAATCGTAGGCGCCGTGGAACTGGTCGTTGAAATAATCGACGGCCGTCCTGCCGCCGCCCCCGTTCAGGAGGCGGTCGAAATCGTCCCGCGTATAGCGGAAACGGACGTCCTCGAACTCGGCCAGGATGACGAGGCCGTGCCGGGGGGCGGTCGCTCCGCGCGTGGCCGGATGGCGGGCGCGGTAGCGCTGCTCGAGGTTCGGACGGGGGAAGGGCCGGGTCACCTCCCGGCGAAGCATGGCGTTGCGGGAAAGAAGGTCGTAGGGGATTCGGCGGCTCGCCTGGATGACCTCCTGCGGAACATCCTGCTGTCCAAGGGTATAGGGCGTGCTGTGGCGGAAGCCCTGCGCGTCGAAGGCGGCAAAGTGGTAGCTTCCGTCGTCCTGCCGGATGACGGCGCAGCCGTCTTCGGTCGTCATCAGGTGGTGGAAGGCGTCCCCGGAACACTTGAGGACGAAGGTCTGTCCGTCCGGCTGTGTAACCGTGACGAAAGGCCGCTTGACCGGGATGGCGGCCAGGTGGAGCTGGAGGACCAGCAGAAGAAGGAGGGCTATTCTGTATTTCATTCGGTTCAGGCGGGTCCGGTACGTACGCAGGACAAAGTAAGCCATTTTTTTGCTCCTATGCAAGAAGCCGGCCCGAAAGAACTTCGGAACCGGCTTCTAGACGTGTACTAAAACCTAAACCTGTCTTATAGATGCACGCATTCGGGCAAACGTTGCAGGAAAAATGAAAAAAAGTGAAAAAAAATGTTGTTTCCCTTCCGGAACAAAAAAAGCGGCGACCGGAAGGGTCACCGCTGCTAAAGGCTGGGCAAATTATTTCGCCTCCTCGACGGAGACCTTGCGGAATTCCTTAAGGTCCTTCATGAGGGCGAGGGCGGCCTTGCGGGCGCGGGCGCCAGCGGCCTTGTTACCCTTCACGACCTGCGCTTCGGCGTTCTTTGCGTACTCAGCGAATTCGGCTGCGATTTTTTCGACAAGCTCTTTCATGGTGTTGCGTTTTAATTATAAGTGTGTTAAACAATGAGTTGTCAAACTTTGCGCAAGATATGGATAAATTCGAATAAAACCAAAAAAACGAAGAAAAAAACGACTATCTTTCTCTTAGTCAAGTCATTTTTCCTCTTTTTTGCGCAGATTGACCGTATTCATCGCGCGGTCGGGGCCAATGGTGGAAAAAGCTTTGATTCCCGCGATGACCCGTTCGGCGATGGCGGGCATTTCCGCACGTTCCTCCTCGCTGAGCGGACCCAGGACATAGTCGACCTGGCCGCCGCGGGCGAACTGGTTGCCGATGCCGATGCGGATGCGGCAGTAATCCTGCGTGCCGAGCAGCTCTTCGATGTTCTCCAGTCCGTTGTGCCCGCCGGCGCTCCCGTTCTTTTTCATGCGGAGGGTGCCGAAGGGGAGGTTGAGGTCGTCGGAGATGACCAGGAGGTTTTCCAGCGGGATATCCAGGCGCTGGACCCAGTAACGGACGGCGTTTCCGCTCAGGTTCATGTACGTGGAAGGCTTGAGCAGGGTGAAATGCCTGCCCTTGAACGACACCTTCGCGACATCCCCGTACCGTTCCGTGGAAAAAACGGCATTGGATGCCTTAGCCCAGGCATCCAATACCATAAAACCCATGTTGTGGCGGGTCGAAGCGTATTCGGAGCCGATATTCCCCAATCCGACGATCAGATAGTTCATACCCGTTCCGCTGGAAAAAGATTACTTCTTCGCGGCTTCGGCGGCGGCCTGCTGCATGGCGCGGGTCGTATTCACGCGGCAGATGATGGTGTTCTTGTCCGTGAGGATGTTGATGTTCTCGAACTTGAGGTCACCGACGGTGAGGCGCTTGTCGAGGCCGAGCGGGGTGATGTCGATGTCGAGCTGGTCAGGCAGGTTCTCGACGAGGGCGCTGACGCGGACCTTGCGGGCAAGCTGGGTGAATTTACCACCGGCCTGGACACCCACCGGGTGGCCGAAGAGGTTGAGCGGAACGTCGATCGCGACCGGCTTCTTCTCGTCGATGGCGAGGAAGTCGATGTGAAGGCACTCGTCCGTCACCGGGTGGAACTGGAGTTCGTGGAGGACGGCCTGGCAGGTCTTGTCGCCGAGCTTGAGGTCGATGATGTAGGAGGACGGGGTGTAGAGGACCGGCTTGAGGTCCTTTTCGCTGACGGTGAAGAGAACGTTCTCCATACCGGCGCCGTACAGGTTGCAAGGGACGAGGCCCTGCTTGCGGAAGGCCTTGATGACGGCCTTGTTGCCAACTTTGCGGATCTCTCCGCTGAGTTCAAAATGCTTCATTTGTACCTTAATAAAATGTGTTACTCAGTCTGTCCCGAAGGCAGACCCCATTGCACCAAAAAGCCTTGTGCTTTTTTAAGCGCGCAAAGATACGGATAATTTTTTGATTCGCAAATTATTTCCGCGACAGCATTTCGATCAGCCGGTCCATCTGTTCGTCCTTCTTTTTCAGGAGGGAGAGGAAACGGGAGATGACTTCCTGGTCGCAATTCCCGACGCCGTTCTCCGTCTCTTTGTACAGCATCTCGCCGCGACCAAGAAGAAGCCAGTCGGCGGAAACCTCCGGGCAGGCGTCCAAAATAAGAAGAATCGTATCCAGGGTGATGTTCCCTCCGTGGCTGAGTTGTCTATTTAGACGTTTTTGAGTAGCCGAGTCTTTCGCGATTGAGTTCTCCGTCCATTTATAGAGTTGCCTAACCTCTTCAATCCTACCTCTAATTTTATTCATTATATCCATTGGGACAACCGCCTAAAAATGTCTAAAATTTTTTGTTGGTTATCCAAAAATGTCTATCTTTGTGCTTGGTTTACTTTTTTTTAACAACCAAACACAAGAAAAACTGCCGGAGCAAATGCTCGACCTATCTATAGTAACCAAGACAAAGATACGGCAGTTTTTCTTGTTTTACAAACAATGCAGGAAGCAACGGTCCGTACATACTGGTATGGTGCGCGCACACGCTATGGTCAGGAACTGAAAGTTCGTGACCGTTTGAGGCGTGAGGGTGTGGAGCATTTTGTTCCGACCCTACCCACGGATACCCCGCGGAAGGAAAAGGCTGTCATCGCGAACTTGGTTTTCCTGCGCGCGACTAAACAGGAGGCGCTGGACCTCGCAAACTGCGCCGGCCTGCCTGTGAAGTACATCGTGGACTGCGCCACGCGCACGCTCCTGGTGGTTCCCGACAAGCAGATGGAGGACTTCCGCCGCGTGCTGGACTTGGGCATGGAGAGCGGTGGTTTGATGGACCGCCCGTTTTCGCTCGGCGACCGGGTGAAGGTTGTCAAGGGCCCCCTGAAAGGAGTGGAAGGACACGTAACGGCATTGAAAGGCAAATACTATGTGGTCGTGAACCTTCTCGACTGCATTTTCGCGAAAGCGCAGGTCCCCCGAAGTTGGCTCGTCCGTCTCACCTAATCCCATCTGTATCACGCAATGCCCACAGAACAGACACAAACGAAACGGAAGCGCAAGTCCCACCCCTTCTCCGAACGGAAGCGGGTGGTGGAGCTGTACGAATCCGGGCTCGGCTGCAAGCGGATCGCCAAGGTCATGGACCTGGACGACTCCGCTGTGAGGCTGTGGCTCCGCGTGTACCGCGACAAGGGCCTTGAGGCGTTGCGTCCGTACTACGGCCGGGGCGCGGACGGCCGCCCGCTGGGCGTGTGGGGCGTCCGGCGCGAGAAGAACGAACGTCTATTTTCACTCGCGATGGAGGTGTATTCCACGACGTTGGAGCCCGTGCTCTCCATCGCCCGCCGCTACGGCCTGGACTACCAGCGCTTCATCTATCACATACGCCATTTCCATCCGGAGTTGACGGAAAAGCGAAAAGGATTGCTTTTGGAGACAAGCTGGCCAATTGCAACCAAATGAATGTAATCAATTGTTATTATTACCATACTATGTTCAAAACAGTCAAAACTTACAACCCGCCCCGGGTGCTCCAGGAGACGGAAGTCCAGCTGGAGCGTGACTTTTTGGGCGGATCCGTGGTCGAGAACCTGAACGAGGCCGGCGTCTACACGATGAGCCAGGACGTTGAGGAGATCGACATGGAAACCGAAAACTTTAACTTCAAATGGGAGTAAGAGAGATGGCACTGAAACGTACGATGCAGGCTGCGTGCCTGCTGGCCCTTGCCTGCGGGATGCTGGCGGGGTGCAAGAAGGACGGCGGCGAGAAGGCCAACGTCCAGTTCTCGGCTGCCACCAAGGCGGACGCCACCCGTACCGCTTACAGCGGCGAGGGGCAGACCAGCGCTTCCGGTTCCCTGGTGAAGGAGCGCATCGACTGGGTCGTGGACGACGCGATCACGATTCTGAGCGACAAGGCCGTGAACATGACGACCGGCGAAAAGTGGGGCGACTACAAGATCCTCACGGTGGCTGCGAACGGCGTTCGCAGCAAGGCCACGCTGAAGCCGGTGGACGTGAATTCCCTGCAGTGGGGCGAGGAAGGCACCTATAAGTTCTATGCGCGCTACCCGGCGGACGCCACGAAGCTCACCGAGACCTCGATGACGGCGACGATCCCGGCAACGCAGCAGATGAAGAAGGACGAGAACGACAAGTGGGTTCCCGACATGGACAACGCCTTCATGTTCGCGACGGCTACGGCCACGAACACGAAGGACCCTGTGGAGCTCGACTTCTATCCCGAGTTCACGGCGCTCCAGTTCGAGATCGGTGCGGGCGGCAACGGCGAGGCGAAGATCTCCTCGTTCACGCTGACCAGCACGAGCGACCCGCTCGCGGGTGACTTCTCCGTAGCCTGCGCCACCGGTGCCGCTTCCACGGCCAGCACGACCAAGACGCTCTCGATGGACGTCACGAACCGTTCCGACGCGGGCGTGCTCGTGATCAAGGCCGGCGACGAACCTTCCACCGTCACCCTCTTCGCCCTTCCGACGGACTTCACCAACCTGACGCTGACGGTCGTGGGCCAGCCTTTCGGCACCCGCACCCTCAAGCTCGCCGACAAGAACGGGAACATGATTGCTTTCACGGGCGGCAAGAAGTACTGGATCAAGGGTCTGAATCTCCCGGAACTCCTGGAGGCGACGGGCGAGGACATCAACTGGGATGTCGAAGCCCGCGGCGAATCCATCTATTGGGACTAAGTTAAAGGAAACAAAAGCATTATGAAGACAAGATATTTGATTGCAGCAGCGTCGGCGCTCTTGCTCGCCGCCGGCTGTGCCCGAGAGATGGATTTCAATACCCCGGGCAGCTCCGTTCTCAGGGCCGTCATCGAGCAGGAGACCCGCGTCTCCTTCGATGCCACCGGCAAGTTCGCCTGGGACGAGGGCGACAAGATCGCCGTCTATGTGGGCAATGCCTTCGAGGAAGTCGAGGTCGAGGCCGCGACGGGCGCGTTCAGAATCGAGACTCCCGGCGACCGCAGCTTCTATGCGGTCTATCCCGCCAGCGTCGCTCCGGCCAGCAACAGCGCCCTTACGGTGACGCTCCCCGCGACCTACGATATCTCTTCGGTCACGGACGCTGATTACTCCCCCGTTCCGATGGTGGCCGAGAACCTCCAGGGACAGGACGAACTGTATTTCCTGCACGTGGGCGGCCTCGTCCGCATCATCTGCAAGGATCTCCCGGACGCCGTCACCACGGCCGTCGTGAGCTTCGACAAGGACGTGACCGGCACCTACACCGTGAACACTGCCAACCCGTCGAACCCGACGATCACCACGGCTGGCAACGCCACGAACAACACGGTGACCTTCACGGTCGGTGGCAAGAAGGACTTCGTCCTGAACGTCCCGGTACCCTGCGGCACCTATACGAACGTCTCGCTCGCGCTTGACGGCGCGACCGCGAAGAAGCTCAACGAGAGCGACCTCACCTTCGCCCGCCATCACGGCAAGACCCTGATGATCGGTGAACTCACCTTCACCTATAAACTGGATGGCCTTCACGATGTCATCGCCGAATATGTCGGCGGTACCAAGGAGCTGGCCCAGGCTTTCGCCTCCTACAAGACGGACGGCATCGACAAGGTGGGTGTTCCTTTCACGTTCGAATTCTCCCAGACCGGCGAGGACGGCACTTGGTCCGAGACCGGCGCTCCCGACTGGCTCCGCGTCGCTGACGGTGTGGACTACACCGGTTCCACGGCCGGCGAGCCTCTCCACCTGGTCATCACCGCGCAGGAGAACACCGCTGTGGACCACCATGGGAACGAACTGAAGAGCCGGGTTGGCAGGCATCCCGCCAACTTCGACCTTTCTACCTACAACGTCGCCGCGGGTGCTACCGTTGCCAAAACCACGGCGAACTGCTACGTGGTGGATGCTCCGGGCACCTACAGGTTCCCTGTGGTCTACGGTAACGCGCTCAAGGACGGCGCTCCCAATGAGGTTGCCTGGCACGCCCGCGAGGGTGAGGGAGGCGAATACCGGACCGAGGACTGGACGAGCGGAACGCTCAATGAAACGGCAGAGCCGTTCAAGAACGCATGGGGCCTCCTGGCCTATATGGTGGACCATCGGGACAATCCCATCACGTCCCCGTATATCGCCACGCAGCTGGTTAACGATGGATACACCAATATCAGCTACACCGCCGATTTTGTCTGGACGGACGTCAATCCCAACACGTATGGCCGCCTGATCGACAATGTGGGTCTCGATGGCGAGGGAGAAAACATGTATATCACCTTCGAGGTTCCTGCCAAGAATATCCAGCAGGGAAATGCCGTAATCGCCCTGAAGGCCACGTATACCGTTACCAACGGCGAAACCACCGAAACCATTACCGATGTCGTCTGGAGCTGGCACATCTGGGTGACCGATGACGATTTGACGGCCATCGAGGGCCCGAATGGCTACTCGTTCGCTCCGCAGAACATCGGCTGGCGCGACACGCGCGAAATCGCCCGCTATAACGAGCGTACCTGGTACGTCCGCGTGAAGCAGACGGAGGACAACGGCATCACTTCCGATCCCCTGCTGGTCATCTCCCACGCCGGCGACATCACCATCGAAAGCGGCGGTAGAAGTATGGTCTACGTATGGGGCCGCAAGGATCCCCGCTCGGGCACCTATATCGAAACGAAGGGGACGAATGCTCCTATCGCAAGATCGAATACCCAGTCCACGATAACATCAGGCTATGCGTCATCGGTCGTAAATGATCCTGAGTATGTGGCTTTCAAGAATGCTATGGTCGAAGCCGGCCAACCGGCAGACGTCACATGGGCGGGACCTCTTACCGTCGGAATGTTTATCCGGTATCCCCGGGCAATGAACTCTTCTGGGCGGGTGAATCAGTGGACGAACTGCATATGGCACAACTTATGGAATACTTCCTCCAATACTCATAATACTTACAATTATTCAGAGGAATTCTCTACAAAGTCCATTTACGATCCCTGCCCGACGGGATACAAGGTACCTACCTGGTCGGCCTTTGCCGGATTCAATACAGCCAACATGGTATATACGACCGTGGACGGCGTCACTGGACGCATGTACGGGGACAATCTCTTCTTCCCGTATAACCCGAGTACGAGCCAAAGCACCGAGCTTGCACGTTATAGCACAGCGCACTTTTCTAGCGTCGCTGGCCGGACGTTATTTGACATCTATACAGATTATGTCTACGGAAGGACCGGCGAAGCATATGACGGGACTTATGTTATTCGTCCTGGAAAGGAGTAGGAGTAATCATGAAAAACGATATGAAAACAACGTTTAAATATTTGCTTGCTGCGGCCTGCGCCGCACCGATGATTCTTTCCGGCTGCCAGCGGGAGGTAGAATTCGACGCTCCGGCGAACATCACTGTCCGGATTGCCGACAATGACCCGCAGACGAGGACGTCCTACGACAACCTCGAGGGCAAGTTCACCTGGAACGAGGGCGACGAGATCGCCATCCACTTCAAGAGCGGGAAGTACGAGACCTTCGCGGTCTCGCCGAACACCGACCCGGTGACTGGTTCCGTCCTCTCTTCCTCCGTCGGGACGAAAGTAAGGAACGATTTCGCGGTATATCCGGCCTCGGCCGCTGTCGCGACGGCGGACGGCGCCGCCCCAAAAGTGAACTTCCCGGCCGAATATGACCTCACTGCCCTCACGGGTTTTGACGAGGAGTTTGCCCCGGCCCTCCTGCTGGCGGCCAACAAGCCTGGCGAAGACCTGGCGTTCTACCACGCAGGTGGTCTGGCACGTTTCATCCTGACCGATGTGGCTCTCACCGTCACCAAGATCGTAGTCACTTTCGACAAGGAAGTTGCCGGTGAGTTCGCTGCCGTTACGGACGATGCCAACGAGCCCATTCCCTATGTTATGACGCAAGACGGCGAAGGCACCTCGGTTACTTTCATCGTGAATCGTACCGTCATCGGCACCGACAAGGCCATCGACCTCAACCTTCCTGTCCCTTGCGGAACGTACGAGTGGGTCAAGGTGGAAACTTACGCCGGCGCGACCCTGCAGAACACTCTGACACACAATTCCCCGATGGAATTCGCCCGCCATCACGGCAAGCGCGTCGCTTTCGTGGAGACTGAGGTGGAGCTGTTCATCGGCAACGAAACAGGGGGAACTTCGCTCGGGAACATCACCGTCCCGTCGGGAACTCCTACGCTTCCGAATGACGGCGGCCAGCTGACGCTGGCACCGGCGTTCGCCAGCTACCGGGTGGACGGCGACCGCATCGAACCCGTCCCCTTTATCATCCAGTATTCCACCGATGGCAGGAACTGGCTCGCTCCCGGCGACGAGGGATATCCCGACTGGCTCTCCCCGGCCGGCACCGTGGACCTGAACGGCAGCGTTCCGGAGTATCCGCAGGAGCTGACCCTCGCCATCGACCCGCTGAAGAACCTGATTCCAATGACGGCCAAGGGCGTTCCCATGCCGGAAGGCAGCCGTACGGCAAACCTTCAGGCGAAAGATCCCGTCGCCGGCGTGGTGGATCTCTCCACCATCAATGTCGCGACTGGTGCGACGGTCCTGTCCTCCACGGCGAACTGCTATGTGATCGGGGCTCCCGGAACCTATAAGTTCCCGGCCGTCTACGGCAATGGCCTGAAGGGCGGAGAGATTAACGAGGCCGCTTTCCGCGGGAAGAAGAAGGATCCCGTCTCGGGCGAATATGTTTACCGGGACGACGCCCCGCAAGCATACTCCACCTCTTCCTCCAATGCCGGTTTTATCCTGGGCCGTTTCCTCGATCATAAGGATGAATTGATCATGTCTCCGTACATCGCCGAACAGCTTGGATCCTCCAACTTTACCGCCCAGGTCATCTGGATGGATCAGCCGGGCCTGATCGAGCAGGTTCATTACGAGCCCGGCGACGCCGGTGCGACGGATGACTACATCTGGTTCGAAATCACGCACGACGGCATCGCGCAGGGCAACGCCCTGATCGGCCTGCTGGACGAGAATAACACCATCGTCTGGAGCTGGCACATCTGGGTGACGGACGAGGACATGACGAAGACCACCAACTTCAATGGCTTCCAGATGTCTCCCGCGATTATGGGCTTCTGCAACCGTGTACAGACGGAGCAGTATCAGAGAATTACAGGCTACGTCCGAATCGCTCAGGACTATATCGGCGGAAAGAATTCCAATTCCGTGAGAATTACGATTGGGACGACCGGAACGACATTCCTGAGAGGCAACAGTCCGTACTATCAACTGGGCCGCAAGGATCCGATCGTGGGAATGGACGGAAGAGAGAGCTATTATGGTGACAAAAAAGTCTATCCTGCCAGGGAAGAGAATCCCTATTATCCTCAGTTTGCCCTCCTTGATATGATTACGTATGGTGAATCCATCCAGTATCCTTATAAGCATTATTATCCCGATACCGGTCAAAACCGTTGGTCGACAAAGACCTATGGAAATGCCTGGAATTCTACGCAGACGGCGTTCACTTCTGCGAGAGAGTATGATCCTGTCACGAAGACCATTTACGATCCGTGCCCTGTCGGTTTCAGGGTACCGGGCCCGGCAGTGTTCCCTCTTCGGTCTGATGTAGACAAGGTTCTTGCAGGGAAAGTGGCTGCCAATTCTGCCCCTGACCGTATTCTTTATTATCAGTTCGATGAAACGAAACTGTTGTGTATGGGATTACGCGAAAAGTTTTTCCGTGATTTTAACAGCGGTATTTTCAGGTTTGCTGTGTCTGATGGACTTTGGAGCACTCCCCGCTTCATAGGGACCTGCTGGGTTGTTCATGATCCTCATCGGTCTGTGTCTATCGACGGTACTAATACATATTCGATGCCCGTTATGCCGACCGTTGACGAGTAACGACTGATTCTTCGCTTTTCAAAAAAGGCTGACCTTCCTTCTGGATGGTCGGCCTTTTCCGTAAGGTGGCAGATGTTGCATTGCAGCGCGCCAGATGGCGTTTTTGCAACCGTGGGCTCGTCCGGCTATACCCCGGCGTATTCTTCTCCGAGCCTATGAATCAGCCGGACGATCTCTTCTTCCTTCCGTTTGGAAGGGGTTTTGAACCCATTGACATAACTGCGGAGCAGGGAAGGGTTCAGTCCGAACTTCCTGGCGAATCCGGAGACATTGATCTCTTCGTGGGTCAGGAAGAACCGTTGGATGCGAGACGGTTCGGCTTCGGGATACAGAAAACTCTCGAAACTGATGTCCACGTCCAACTCCGGCCAATGGATACCGATGGTACTGATTTCATAACGGGCTCGTTCGGGCACAGACGCTTCCAGGAGCCGTTTGTACCAGAGAAGGGACTGGCGGTAGGCGACCCCATCGTCACCCCGACCGTAAATCCATTCTCCATCGAACCATATGGTTTCAATCCTATTCATCGGTTGACATCGGTAAAGATAGGTAACATTTTTGATACTTTAAAAATATAGATTCCTTCGCTTTGCTCGGAATGACATTCCTTGTCATCCTGAGGAGGCCGCAGGCCGACGTGAGGATCTATCGACGCGGATGGTGCGCCAGGACGGCGGCCTGCCAGGTGGAGGAGTCGATGTGGGTGTAGATCTCGGTGGTGAGGATGGATTCGTGGCCGAGCATTTCCTGGACGATCCTCAGGTCGGCCCCGCCT
>JAEEVC010000009.1 GCA_016287075.1 Bacteroidales bacterium
CCAGCCTTCCGCGTCCTGCATCAGGGCGCAGCCGTCGGGGGTCAGGACCAGATGGCCGTTTTCATCGCCGGTGAGATAGGCCTGGACGATCGTCCCGTCCGGCTGCCGGAGGTTCAGCAGCCCTTTCCGAGCGGGCGCGGCCGTGAGGGCCGGCGCCAGGCAGAGGCATATATAAAATATCAGCGACAGGTGTCGCAGACAGGTCGGTTTCGGTTTCATACTATACAAATGACGGCATTTTTTTGCGCACTTGCAAACACTATATGCAAACACTATGCAAAAAACCGGCCTCACTGACGTGAGAACCGATTCTTTGACGTGTACTAAAACCTAAACCTGTACTAAAGATGCAGTGTCGAGGGGTTTCGTTGCAGAAAAAAAACAAAAAAAAGAAAAAAAATAACCGACTGTCCTGGACAGCCGGTCAAGCGGAGCGAAATGGGTTTATTTCGCAGCCTCGACGGAAGCCTTGCGGAAGTCCTTGAGGTCCTTCATGAGGTCCAGGGCGGCCTTGCGGGCGCGGGCACCGGCGGCCTTGTTACCCTTCACAACCTGCGCTTCGGCATTCTTCGCGAATTCGGCGAATTCGGCATTGATCTTTTCAACAAGCTCTTTCATGATGATAGGTTTTATTTAGTTCGTTAAACGTTTATTATCAAAACTTTGTGCAAGATAAGAATAAAAACCCGAAAAATCCAAGAAAAAACTCAAAAAAAGTTAATTTTCAGGACCCTCTGCGGGTTTTTCTGCAGGTTTTTCCGCAGGTTTTGGTTTCGCGTTCACGAAATTCATCGCCCGTTGCGGTCCGATGGTCGAAAAATCCTTGATGCCGCGGACGATTTTTTCCGCGATGGCGGGAATCTGTTCCAGCTCTTCCGGGGACAGGGGACCCAGGACATAATCGACCTGGCCGCCCCGGGAGAAACCGTTCCCGATGCCCACGCGGATCCGGGCCCATTGGTCGGATTCCAGGAGGTAGATGATGTTCTCCAGGCCGTTGTGCCCGCCGTCGCTGCCCGAAAGGCGCATCCGCAGCGTCCCGAACGGGAGGTTGAGGTCGTCCGAGATGACGATGAGGTTCTCCAGCGGGAGGTTCAGCCGTTGCAGCCAGTACCGGACGGCGTTGCCGCTCAGGTTCATGTAGGTGGACGGCTTGAGCAGGTGGAAGTGCCGGCCTTTGAAGGAGATTTCCGCGACCGCCCCGTAGCGCTCCACGGTGAAAACGACATTGGATGCCTGAGCCCAGGCATCCAATATCATAAATCCCATGTTGTGACGGGTCGATGCGTATTCGGCACCGATGTTCCCGAGTCCGACAACGAGGTAGTCCGCCATTACTTCGCGGCCTTCGCGGCCTCGGCGGCAGCCTGCTGCATGGCACGGGTGGCGTTCACGCGGCAGATGATGGTGTTCTTGTCGGACACGATCTGCAGACCCTCGAACTTGAGGTCGCCGGCGACCATGCGGTCGTTGATGTTCAGCGGGGTGACGTCGATGTCGAGCTGGTCGGGGAGGTCCTTCATCAGGGCCTTGACCTTCAGGGAGCGGGAAAGCTGGGTGAACTTGCCGCCGGCCTGGACGCCCACCGGGTGACCGAAGACGTTGAGGGGAACGTTGATGGTGACGGGCTTCTCCTCGTTCACGGCGAGGAAGTCCACGTGCAGGCAGTTGTCATCCACCGGGTGCCACTGATACTCGTGGGCGATGGCGGTGTACACCTTGCCATCGAGGTTGAGGTCCACGATGTAGGAGGCGGGGGTGTGGGTGAGACCCATCAGCTCCTTCTCGACGACGGTGAACAGGACGTTGTCCATACCGAGACCATAGAGGTTGCAGGGAACGAGACCCTGGCGGCGGAACGCCTTGATGACGGCCTTGTTGCCCTTCTCGCGGATCTGGCCGTTCAGCTGGAAATGCTTCATTGTACTTTAATTTAAAAATGTGTTACTCAGTCTTCTGTTTCAAAGACCCCATTGCACCAAAAAGCCTTGCGCTTTTTTAAGCGCGCAAAGATACGGATTATTTTTTGATTCGCAAATTATTTCCGCGGATGGTGCGCCAGGACGGCGGCCTGCCAGGTGGAGGAGTCGATGTGGGTGTAGATCTCGGTGGTGAGGATGGACTCGTGGCCGAGCATTTCCTGGACGATGCGGAGGTCCGCCCCGCCTTCGATGAGGTGGGTGGCGAAGGAGTGGCGGAAGGTGTGCGGGGAGATCTCCTTGTGGATGCCGGCGGCCATGGCCTGCTTTTTCACGAGCTGGAACATGGAAACCCGGCTCAGGGGCTTCCCGTTGCGGTTCAGGAAGAGGAAATCCGTCTCTCCGCCGCCGCTGCGGGGAACCTCGCGGAGATAGGTGAGCACGGCTTCCGCGGCCACTTCGCCGAGCGGGACGATGCGCTGCTTGTCGCCTTTGCCGATGATCCGGACGAAACCCTCTTCGAAGAAGATGTCCGAGATCCGCAGGCGGACGGCTTCGGAGACGCGCAGCCCGCACCCGTAGAGCATTTCCAGGATGGCCCGGTCGCGGAGGCCCGTGGCGCTCCGGGTATCGACGCTCTCGAGGATGGCGGTGACTTCTTCGACCGACAGGACGGCAGGGAGGTAGCGGCCCAGTTTCGGCGTCTCGATGCCGTCGCAGGGATTCTCTTTCCGTTCGCCTTCGAGGACGGTCCATTTGAAGAAGGAGCGGAGCGCGCTCACGAGCCGGGCCTGGGAACGCTTGGACAGGCCGGACGCCTGCACGTCGGCGAGATAGGCGAGGACGTCCTCCCGGTCGATGCGGGCGAGGTCGGCGTCGGGCATTGTCCCGAGGAACGCCGCTACATCAGACGCGTAGGATGCCACCGTATTGGGTGACATCCCGCGTTCGAGCTTCAGGTAGAAGCGGTAATCCCGGAGGAGGCGTTCGGCGTCCATCGAGCGCTACAGGGTTCCGTACTGTTTGCCGTAATGGAGCATCTGCCCCAGGTAGTCGTCCGTATAAACGACCTTGTAGTCAACGACTTCGCCGTTTTCGACCACCGGGATGATGTCCGGATTGATGAAACCGCCGTAGGGCTTCAGGTGGAGGGCCTCATAGCGCGCGAGGACCTCGCGGTGGAGATCCGGGTCGATGTGGACGGCGTAGGTCTCGATGAGGTCCTTCCCGGCCTGGTAATCGCCTTCCGACTTGATGCGCTGGATCTCGGCGAGCAGCTCCGCGAACAGCCCGCGGAGGGCCTGGAAGTCGTTGACCACGAAGTAGGTCTTGCCGTCCCTGACTTTCTTTTCGATGACCTTCCGCTCGGCGCCTTTTTCATAGCACCATTCGGCGATGAGCTTCCGGTTCTGCATGTGGGCCTCGGTGTTCGGCCGGCCGGGGGCGACGCGGGTGAACTGGACCATCATGCCGTTGCGGATGTAATTGGCGTATTCCGCCTTGTAGGCCTCGGGGTCGGGCATGATGCCCAGTTCGACCAGTTTCGGATCGGCCGCGTAGTAGAGGCCGAACAGGTCGGCGCGGGCCTCCTCCAGGGCGGAGGAGTATTCGCCCATCGCGGTGGTGGAGACGCCCGGGAGGAGCTGTCCGGAAGCATGGCCGAGGCATTCATGCAGGTCGGTGTGGATCTCGTCCGCGATGCCGCCCCACTGCTTCGCCAGGGCGATTTCTTCCTTGGACCAGGCGAATTCGGCGAGGGTGCTGTTCGGGGATTCCTGGGCGGAGAGGTCGTAGGTGTGCGTGATGTTGGAGATGGTCACGGACTTGGAGCCGTGCTCCTTCCGGATCCAGTCCGCATTCGGCAGGTTGATGCCGATCGGGGTGGACGGATAGCTGTCGCCGGCGAGGCAGACGGCGTTGATCACCTTGGCGGAAATGCCTTTCACGACCGGCTTGCGGAAGCGCGGGTCGATCGGCGCGTTGTCTTCGAACCACTGGGCGTTGGCGGAGAGGATGGCGGTCCGGCGGGAGGCGGCGGCATCCTTGATGTTGACGTAGCCCTCCCAGGAGGCCTTGCGGCCGAGCGGGTCGTTGTAGTCCTCGATGAAGCCGTTGATGAAATCGACGGTGCCGAGGGTGTCCTTCACCCATTCGATGTTGAATTCGTCCCATTTCCGCAGGTCGCCCGTCCGGTAGTAGTCCATCAGGATGCCGATTGCGCGCGCCTGAATGTCGTTTTCCGCGACCGCGCGGGCCTTGTCGAGCTCCTCGCAGATCTTTTCGATGGCGGGGGAGTAGAGGCCGCCGATCTTCCAGGGAAGCTCGCGGATGACGCCGTCTTCCCCCTTGACGACCTTGGTGTTGAGGCCGTAGGAGACCGGTTCGGGATCGTCCGGGTCCACGATGCCCGCATAATACCGCTCCACTTCCTCGCGGGTCACGCCTTCATAGAAATTGACGGCGGACAGCTTGACGATGTCCCCGGAGGTATCCGTGGAACGCCGCTGCGGGTAGATGTCGGGATCATAGATGACATCGAGGAGCCCCTCGTCCGGGACGCCGACCGCGACGAGCAGGGACGCGAAATAGTCGCGGCTGCAGGCGGGGAAGAACTTGTCCTCGGCATAGTGATGGTGGATGCCGTTGGAGAAGAAGAGGCGCTTGGCATAGACGGTAAAATCCTTGAATTCAGCGGATTCCCTGTCTCCCGAATAGTCTTCCAGGATGGCTTCCACCGCGTGGCGGACGCGCAGGTTGTCCTTGCAGTTCTGGTCCCAGAGGATGTCCCGGCCGAACTTCGCGGCTTCCGCAAGGTGGTAGGCATATTCCTTCTGGCGGAGGGTCAGTTCCTCCCAGCCGGGAATCTTGTAACGCATGACCTTCAGGTCCGCGAATGCATCGACGGTGTACTTGAAACCGTCCCCGGCGGCAGGCTCCTGCACGCCGCAGGCCGCCAGTGCGGCTGCCGCTCCGGCGATCATCATCATGGCGATAGCTTTTTTCATATATGCAAAAATAGGAAAAAAAACAGTAACTTTGTCCCGAATAGCATGAAAACGAATCGATCGGCATACCGCACGGCGTTCCGCCTCCTGTCCCTCCTGCTCCTCACGGGCGCTTTCGCCTGTTCGAAGCCGGAGGAGTTCGACATGGACCGTTCCGCCTCCCCGACGGAGTCGCACCACCGGGAATTCGCGCCGGCCGGCGGCTTTTCCCGCGTCGTCATCCTGTACGCGGAAGGACACAATACCCTGTTCCAATACATCAAGGGCGACATCGAGGAACTCTGTTCCGGTTATATCCCCCAGGATCCCAGCGACGTGCTGCTTGTTTTCTCCAAGCTGCTCCTGCGGGACGGCCGGTATTCGGACCCGACCAGTCCCGTCCTCTTCCGGGTGCGCCGCGGTGCGGACGGCACGCCGGTCCGTGATACCCTGATGACGCTTCCGCCCTTCACGCCTGCCGCTTCGCCGGAGACGATGTCCACGGTCCTGACGTATGTCCGGAACAATTTCCCCGCCCAACATTACGGGATGGTCGTTTCCTCCCATGCTTCCGGCTGGATGCCCGCCGGCTATTACTACAGCCCGGAGAGTTTCGAGGGCGGCAGTACCGTCTCCTGGGGCAGGCAGCGGCGCCGGATGCCCGGTTCACCGATCCCCTTCGTGGATGATTTCCCCCGGGACGACGGATCCCCGATGGTCCGCAGCTACGGCCGCGACCAGATCCTCACCGGAGGCCGGAGCGAGGTCTATGAAATGACGATGCGGGAGATGGCCGGGGCCATTCCGATGCACCTGGATTTCCTCCTTTTCGACGCCTGCATGATGGGGTGCGTGGAGGTGGCCTACGAACTGCGGAACGTGGCGGACAAAATCAGTTTCTCCCCGGCGGAAGTGCTGGCGGAAGGTCTTGATTATTCCAAGCTTGGCGCATCCCTGTTCAAGAATGGGGAGCCGGACCTGGTGGGGATCTGCCGGGATTATTTCGAGCATTACGACAGCCAGCCCGACGGGGATTACCGTTCGGCGACCATCTCGCTGGTCGACTGCACGGCCCTGGAACCGCTGGCCAGTCTTTGCAAGACGCTTTTCGCGAAGTACCGGGAGCAGATCTTCCATCTGGATCCCAATGTGGTCCAGCGCTACTACCGCCAGGGCCGGTACTATTTCTATGACCTGCAGGATATCCTGCTCCGGGCCGGCATCGATGCGTCGGAGAAGGCGGCACTGCAGCGGGCCCTTGATGCCTGCATCGTGTACAAGGGGGCCACGCCCTCGTTCATCGGGGCGTTCGACATCAAGGTCTATTCGGGGATGAGCATGTACCTTCCCTCGATCGTCAACTATTATCCGAAGAAGAATTTCACCTTCCTCAACGATTTCTACCGCACCGAGATCGCCTGGAACGAGGCGACCGGGCTGGTGCAATAGCGGGGGCCTAGGCGTCTTCCGCGCAGGCTTTGTTGTAGCATTCCCGGCACAGGGGTTCATACGTGTCCTTTTCACCGAGGACCACGAGTTTCCTGCTCTGGGAGAGCCGGTGGGAATGGTTGGCGAGGGCGCCGCAGCGGACGCAGATGGCGTGGACTTTCTGGACGTCTTCGGCAATGGCCAGCAGGCCCGGCATGGGGCCGAACGGCTTGCCGAGGAAGTCAGTGTCGAGGCCGGCGATGATCACGCGGACGCCGCGGTTCGCCAGCTGCTGGCAGACGTCGATGATGCTTTCATCGAAGAACTGGGCCTCGTCGATGCCGACGACTTCGACGTCGGGGTCGATCTGCAGCATCCGGGCGGGCGTTTTGATCGGCGTGCAGGAAATGCTGTGGGAATCATGGGACACGACATCGAGGTCGGAATAGCGCTTGTCGATGGTGGGCTTGAACGTCGCGATTTTCTGCTTGGCAAACTGCGCCCTTTTCAGTCTTCTGATGAGTTCTTCGGTTTTACCGGAGAACATGGAGCCGCAGATCACTTCGATGCAGCCCGTTTTTTTCGTGTTTTCTGAAAACATTTCCTTATATTTGTGCGTATTGTTGCAAAGATAGGCAATTATGGAGAAGAACACAACAGCGGTCCCGAAAGAATTCATCGAAAGGATCGAAAGCCTGGAACGGCAGCTTGCCGCCCTGAAGGAGGAACTGGCCGTCTTTCTGGCATCCCCTGCCGTGGAAACGCCGGCGGAAGCCCCCTCGGAGGCGGTCGACATCGACATCGATATCATCGACATGCCCGATATGCCCGCCGTTCCGGACATCTCCCCGGCAGAGATTCCGGCCGCTGATGTCGAGATCCCGTTGCCGGAAATCGACGACCTTCCGGCGGAAGGGATGACGGTCGTTCCGGCCGAAGGACCGGGCGCCGGGCCTGTACCGGTGGAAGAACGTGCCGCCGGGCCTGCTGTCGAAGCGGAGGTCGTTGCCGGACCGGCAGAAGAGCCTGTGGCAGAACCGGTTCCTGAGATTGTTGCCGAGCCTGTGGCCGAACCTGCCCCGGAACCCGCCCCCGCCCCCGAGGAGGAGGACATGCCGCTCTTTGCCGAGGAAGTACCCGCCCCAGCGCCGGTGAAAGCGAAGCGCCCGGCTGCGGCCGACGGCAATTTCGCCTGGAAATCCGCACGCCCCGGGATGCCCGTCCGGAACATCCGCAGCGCCATTTCCCTCTTTGACCGCGCCCTGTTCATCAATACGCTGTTCAAGGAGGATTACGCCCTCTATGACAAGACCATCGGCGAACTGAACGAACTCTCCACGCTCGACGAGGCCGTCGATTACGTCGCCGCCCGTTTCCCGGACTGGAATTTCGGCTCCGACGTGGTCTACAGTTTCATGATGGCCATCCGCAAGAAACTCGGATAGGGGGATGGCCGGCCGCCTGTACATCGTTCCGACCCCTGTCGGCAACCTCGAGGACATGACCTTCCGCGCCGTCAAGGTGCTCCGGGAGGCCGACCTGATCCTCGCGGAGGACACGCGCACGAGCGCCGTCCTGCTCAAGCACTACGACATCCGCGGCCGCCTCCAGTCCCACCATAAATACAATGAGCA
Source organism: Bacteroidales bacterium (assembly GCA_016287075.1). Lineage (GTDB taxonomy): Bacteria > Bacteroidota > Bacteroidia > Bacteroidales > UBA932 > Cryptobacteroides. The sequence continues at coordinate 7,966 of JAEEVC010000009.1, forward strand.
CCAGACCGTCGCCCTTATCAAGGAAAAGCTCCTCGCCGGCCTGGATGTCGCACTGGTCTCCGATGCCGGCACGCCCGGCATTTCGGACCCGGGTTTCCTTCTGGTCCGCACCTGCGCGGAGGAGGGGATCGAGGTCCAGACCCTGCCCGGGGCCACGGCCTGTATCCCGGCCCTGGTCTCCTCCGGCCTGCCCTGCGACCGTTTCTGCTTTGAAGGGTTCCTGCCGCAGAAGAAGGGGCGGCAGACCCTGCTGAACGCCCTGGCCGCGGAAACGCGGACGCTGGTCTTCTACGAGTCGCCGTACCGCCTCGTCAGGACCCTGGAACAGATGGCGGACGTTTTCGGTCCCGGACGGCTTTGCTCCGTCGCCCGGGAAATTTCCAAGATCCACGAGGAACACCGGCGGGGTACGCTCGCCGAGGTGGCCGCGTGGTACCGTGAACACGAGCCCAAAGGCGAGATCGTCATCGTCGTCGCCGGGGCCGAACCCGCGCGGCGGAAAAAACGTTATGGAGCAGCAGAAGAATCCCCGGACGGAGCGGACGGATAGGCCCTCCGCCTCTTTCCTCACGGGCGTCATCGCCCTCGTTTTCCTTGTTATCGGCTATCAGACAGCCCTGTTCGTGCATCAGGCGGCTGTCGCCCGGATCGTATCCGTCCGGGACCATCCGGATACGGTCTATGTCGTCGACCGTTCGCTGGCGGAATCCATCCTGCGGGATGCACCCGGCGGGGTTCCTTCTCCGCCTCCTTCCGCCCCGGCCCGCCCCGGAGGCGGCGGCGTGACCCTCCGGCGGAATGCGCCGCATGCCCCGGAGGCCGTCCGCCTGGCCGGACGCCGGGTCGAGAACTTCCGTTTCGACCCCAACACGGTCAGTGCGGAGGACCTGCAGCGCCTGGGGTTCTCGGAGCGGCAGGCGGCCGCCATCCTCCGGTACCGGGAAGCCGGCGGCCGCTTCCGGAGGAAGGCGGACTTTGCCAAGTCATATGTCGTGGAAGATTCTGTCTATGAGCGGCTTGCTCCTTATATCGACATCCCCCGCATCGATATCAACCGGGCCGACAGCGCGGCTTTCGAGACGCTGCCCGGCATCGGGAAATACTTTGCCGCGCGGATGGTGTCCTACCGGGCGGAACTGGGCGGCTACTCGTACCCGGAGCAACTGATGGACCTCCGCTATTTCGATGCGGAAAAGTATGCGGGACTGAAGGACCTGATCCGCTGTTCGGAGCCGGAACCGTATCCCTTGTGGCATCTTTCCGAAAGGGAGCTGGCCCGCCATCCGTACATCGACGCCAACGCCGCCCACGGCATTGTCCTCTACCGGGAGAACAATCCTCCGGAACGGTGGACGGTGGAAGGGCTTGCGCAGGCCGGGGTTTTGAAGGCGGAATCGGCGGAGAAACTCGCCCGTTGCCGAATCGCTACTCCGTAGCCCCCTTCATCGCCTTCTCGACGGCGGCGGAGGCCTCGTCGTAGTTGTAGCCGCGACCGAGGGCGAATTTCAGCAGTTTCAGGCGGCACTGCGGGTCTTCCCGCAGCAGGCGGTATTTGTCCGCGACGACTTTTTCCAGCTTGGAGGCGGCCTTCCCTTCGTCGATTTCCGCAAGCGCGGCATGGACCGTTTCCTCCGGAATGCCCTTCCCACGCAGCTGGAAGCTGATTTTTACGGGCCCCCAGCCCTGCAGGGAAGCTTTCTCGCGGGCGAAGGCGGAGGCGTAGCGCAGGTCATCCACAAAGCGGTCGGCCCGGAGCGAGGCGACAATCCGTTCCGCCGCTTCGGCATCGCCTTCCAGCGCCTTCAGCGCTTTCCGGTAGATGTCCCTGCTGCAGTATTCCATCCGGGAGCACTGCCGCTGGAGCCGGGCGAGCACCTGGTCAGAAGTCATAGCCGAAGGAGAAATAGAAGCCGGGCCGCTTGGTCATGCTGTTCCAGTGGATGTCGGCGCGGATGGGACCGACGATGGAATTGTAGGCGTATTCGAAGCCGAATCCCGTGAAGAGATCCGACCAGGCTGGACTGATGAACCAGCGGAGTTCGGAGGCGGAATGGCCCAGGGCGGAGAGCAGGGTGACCGAATGGTTCTTGAGGAAGGAGAAGCGGGCATCCAGCCCGACGGTGGCGAGGATGGGGGAGACGGCCACGGCGTTCGTGATGCCGATGAAGGGAATCTGCTGGTCGAGGTAACGGCCCGCCATCCGTCCGCCGATGACATTGGCGAAAGACAGGGGGATCTCGTCGCCGAGGACGACGCGCGTCCGGATGGAGGGGAGGAACGTGAACCTTCCGAACGATTTGGCGCTCTGGTAGTTCAGGGAGAAAGCGTTGATGCTCCCGACCGTATTGTTCAAGTCGCCGATGGCCAGGTTGTAGTCCAGCGTGAGCCGGTGTCCGCTCTTCGGGAAATAGCCGTCGTCGAACGTGTCGGAACGGGCGTTGAAGAAGGCGCCCATGTAGCCGTTCTGCCGGTCGTCGATGTCGTATTCCTTCAGCGTTTCTTTCGCGAGGACGGTCCCGAAGCGGTAAAAGTCGTAGCGGATGCCGAGCTGCATGGCGAAATCCTTCCAGCCGAAATCCGACATGTAGATTTCGTTGCGGAAATTGAGGTAGTCCACCTTGAACTCGTTCGCCCCGAGGACGAACTGGTTGCGGTCCACGTAGCGGAGGCCGGAGGAGACATTGAAGACCGGGCCTTTCGCGGGCCTGTAGTAATAGCGGAGCCTGGCGTAGGGATTCGTGCCGACCTTGCCCGTGAAATCCAGGGCGTGTCCGTTCAGTTTGTGGACGTTCAGGCCCAGGTTGAGCAGGATGGAAACGATTTCCTCCGTGTCGAAGCGGACGCCGACGCCCAGCTGGTGGATGGGACCTTTCCGGCAGTTGAACAGCAGCCGGAAGGGCTCCTTCTTCCCGAGCAGTTCATAGCCGACGAAATCGAAGGCCCCGGTCCCGTAGAGTTTGGCGACCGCGTCCTCGAGCATGCTCCGGTTGACGAGGTGGTTGTCATAGAGGGCGAGCATGTTCCGCATGTAGTCGGTCTCATCCTCGCTGAGGCCGGTGAACGTGATGCCCGAGATCATGACCGGGTGCATGTTGATGTCGATGGCCGGCGGTGCCTGCAGGGTCAGCGTGTCGGGACCGGTCCATTCCTTGATGATCCGCAGTTCCTCGTCTTTCTTCAGGGCGGACTGGTAGCCCCGCCGCATGATGGTGTCCACGGCTTCGGAAGAGAAACTCATCATGTTGTATTCCGGGATTTCCGGCTTGATCCGCAGGTCCACGATCCGGAGGTTGCGCCGGAACGAGTCGTTGCCGAGCATGTCCACCCCCTGCCAGACGATGTCGGCCAGGTTGTGGATGCTGTTGTAGTCCGCCTCCGCCTGGGAGAGGTCGACGCCGATGACCAGGTCGGCGCCCATCTCCGCGGCCAGGTCGGCCGGGAAGTTGTTGCGCATGCCGCCGTCCACGAGGATCATCCCGTCCGTGCGGACCGGCGTGAACAGGCCCGGAATGGACATGGTGGAGCGCATGGCGGTGTTGATGTCGCCGCTGTGCCAGACCTTGGCGCGGCCGGAGACCAGGTCGGTCGCCACGCAGACATAGGGGATCGGCAGCTTGAAGAAATCGAGCGAATCGGAATAGCCGGCCGAGATGCTGGTGAAGAGGCTGTTGACGTTCTGGCCCTGGACGAAGCCGGAGGGCAGGCTTCCGAAGATGTTCTGCCGGATCATGTCGGAGGCCCCGTCCTCGCGGGCGGCGAGGTGGAGGTCGGCCTTCTTGTCATGGTAGCGCATGGCCTGGAAGTCCCGCTTGCTGTAGTAGAACGGGACGGACAGGGCGTAGGTTTCCCGGTAGCGGTTGCGTTCGTACGGGATGTATTTCCGGTCGATCCGGTCGCTCAGGGCGATATCCCAGTCGATGCTCCGTACGAGCGAATCCAGGTATTCCCCGTTGTAGCCGAGGGCATACATCCCGCCGACGAGGCCGCCGACGCTCGTCCCGAGGACAAGGTCCACCGGGATGCCGAGCGATTCGATGTGCCGGATGGCACCGACATGCGCGGCGCCTTTCGCACCGCCGCCGCTGAGGACCAGGGCGATGGTCGGCCGGTGCGCGCGGATCGAATCCATCCGGGCATTGATTTCCCGCACGGCTTCGGCGTCGGAGGGGTCGAGCCCGAATCCGGACGCCCAGCGGTCCTGCGCCGGCAGGGTCCCGGCGGCGAGCGCCAGCCCTGCGATGAGGCATATCCATTTACTGTTCATGATGTTCCTGCTTGTGTTGTCCGGCGAGCATACCGCAGGCGGCCAGGATGTCCTCGCCCCGGGACGCCCGGATCGTGGCGGTGACGCCCCTTCCGGAAAGGCGGTCCCGGAACGCTTCCATCGCCTGCCGGGAAGCGGTCCTGTAGGGAAAATCCGGAATCTGGTGGAACCGGATGAGGTTGACGCGGCATTCGAGTCCGCGGAGGAGGCGGGCAAGTTCGTCCGCGTGGCGGAAGGAGTCGTTGAATCCTTCGAACATGGTGTATTCAAAACTCACGCGGCGCTGGCCGGTGAAGTCGTATTGCCGGATGAGTTCCAGGACATCGCGGATGGGATACCCTTTTTCCGCGGGCATCAGCGAGGCCCGTTCCGCCGGGAAGGGGTCGTGGAGGCTGACGGCGAGATGGCAGCGGCTCCCGTCGAGGTATTTCCGCAGGTTCGGGATGACGCCGATCGTGCTGAGGGTGATGCGTTTCGGGCTCCAGGCGAAGCCCCACTCGGCGGTCATCACCCCGATGGCGCGGGATACTTCCGGCCAGTTGTCGAGGGGTTCTCCCATGCCCATGAACACGGCATTGGTCAGTTCGTCGGACTCTTCGACGGCGATCAGCTGCGAAAGGATATCCGCGGCAGTCAGCTGGCCGTGGAAGCCCTGGCGGCCTGTCATGCAGAAATGACAGCCCATCTTGCAGCCGGCCTGGGAGGATATGCAGAGGGTTTTGCGGTCCTCGTCCGGGATCATCACGGCTTCGACGGCTTCGCCTTCCCCGACGGGGAAGAGGTACTTCCGGGTGCCGTCGCTGGACAGCTGCCAGCCGGACGGCTCCGTCACGCCGACTTCATAGTCCCGCGAGAGGGCCTCGCGTCCGGCCTTGGATATGTCTGTCATCTCGCTGATGCTCCGGACTTTCCGGACATAGAGCCAGCGCGCCAGCTGCTTGCCGGCGAAACCCGGCAGTCCGGCGGCGAGGGCGATTTCTTTCAGCTCGTCAGGCGTTTTTCCCAGCAGTCTCGTTTTCATACCCATGGTCCTGCTGCAAAATTAGCATATTTTTCCTTTCCTTTTACAGAGTTTTTCATATCTTTGCGCATACGGGGTGCGTTTTCCCCGCATGTGAACAATTAACACTTATAACAAAGCTTCATTATGGCTAAAGCAGTTGAAGAAAAGACCGGCGCCGATGTGAATGCCGCCAAACTCAAGGCATTGCAGGCGACGATCGACAAGATCGAGAAAGACTACGGAAAAGGTACGATCATGAAGTTGGGGGATCAGCCAGAATGGGATGCGAGCCAGGTGATTCCGAGCGGGTCGATCGCCCTCGACCACGCCCTCGGCATCGGCGGATATCCGAAAGGCCGGATCATCGAGATCTACGGCCCGGAGTCCAGCGGCAAGACGACCCTTGCCATCCATGCTATCGCCCAGGCCCAGAAAAACGGCGGCATCGCCGCCATCATCGATGCGGAGCATGCCTTTGACCGCAGTTATGCGAAGGCGCTCGGCGTCGATCTCGAGACCCTGCTGATCTCACAGCCGGACAACGGCGAGCAGGCGCTCGAAATCGCGGACAACCTGATCCGCTCCGGCGCGGTGGACATCGTCGTGATCGACTCCGTCGCCGCCCTGACGCCGAAGGCCGAGATCGAAGGCGAGATGGGGGAGAACAAGGTCGGCCTCCAGGCCCGCCTGATGAGCCAGGCCCTCCGCAAACTCACGGCCAATATTTCCAAGACGAACACCTGCTGCATCTTCATCAACCAGCTCCGCGAGAAGATCGGCATCATGTTCGGCAACCCGGAAACGACCACCGGCGGCAATGCGCTCAAGTTCTATGCCTCCGTCCGGCTGGATATCCGCCGGGCCGCCCAGATCAAGGACGGCGACGAGGCCCTGGGCAACCGGGTCAAGGTGAAGGTGGTCAAGAACAAGATGGCCCCGCCGTTCAAGAAGGCCGAGTTCGATATCGTCTATGGCGAGGGCATCTCCCGCAGCGGCGAGATCGTGGACCTCGGCGTCGAACTCGAGGTGCTCAAGAAGAGCGGTTCCTGGTTCAGCTACAATGACACCAAACTCGCCCAGGGCCGCGAGGCGACCAAGCAGCTGATGATCGACAATCCCGAACTCTGCGAGGAGATCGAAGCGAAGATCCGCGAGGCGATGGCCCGTGTAAACGACTGATTGTCATGCGCCGCCTGCTCTTCCTTGCCGTCTTTTCCTGTCTGCTGCTCCCCTCGTGCAGCAAGGTGTCGCTCTATGTGAAGGCGACCATCGTTTTCCATAGTACGGATGGTTATGACCACCGCTTCGGCCCTGTGGACTATAACGGGTTTGCCGGGAGGAAGCTGAAGAGCGACGAGATCTATTCCATTTTCGACGATCTCCGCCTGGAGATGAAAAAGGATTTCGAAAGCGCCGACCTGACCCTGCAGGTCTTTGACTCGGTCGCCGACGATTTCCTCTATACCAAGCGTTACCGCTTCAACCGGAAGCAGGGCGCGTCCCTGCGCGGCTATGAGTATGTGGAATTGAAGGAATAACCTGTTACGAAAGAAGTTCAGCCCAGCCGGCGGCCATTCCGGCATCCTGCTCTGGTTTGTCAACCAGGCGGCCGGCGAAGGGTGACGGTCAGAACGTTGTATTACAGTGAATCATGCAAATTGACGGCGCAGTTTTTTGTCCGAACACTTCAGGAAACCGCCCATTATTAAGTGAAACAGAAATAATAACCTGCATCACCGGTGGCATTTACCCGGACAGGGCTGCAAAGCAGCAGACACCGGTGGTGCAAGTTATTATTTCCTAAAATACCGTTCCTATCCCAACGAAAAACCCCACTGGAGTGCGTTCCAGCGGGGTTTTTTGTGACGCCTACAGGACTCAAACCTGTAACCTTCTGATCCGTAGTCAGATGCTCTATTCAATTGAGCTAAGGCGCCAAGGCGGACTTGCGTCCTTATTATTCTGCAGAGGCTTTCACGAACTTCTTTTCCTTGATGCGCGCCTTCTTGCCGGAGAGGTCACGGAGGTAGTAGATGCGGGCCCTGCGGACCTTACCGACCTTGTTCACCTCGATGCTGTCAATGAAGGGGCTCTGGTAGGGGAAGATTCTCTCGACGCCGATTCCGCCGGAAACCTTGCGGACCGTGAACGTCCTCGTGAATGCATCCATTCCCTTGATCTGGATGACGACCCCTCTGAATTTCTGGAGTCTCTCCTTGTCTCCTTCCTTGATCCGGTATGTCACGGTCACGGTGTCACCGGCCTTGAAATCCGGGAAGGAAGCGGCTTTTCCGCTCTCGAAAGCCTGCTCTGCAATTTTAATCAAATCCATTTTCGTTCTCTCTTTAAGCGCAACTTTACGTACTCGTTTTCATCCCGTAAGAGGTTGCTGTGATTTTGGGACTGCAAAGATAGGAAGGTTTTTCAAAAAAGCAAAACTTTTTCAGAAAATTTTCTTCTCTTTGTCGAAAAGGGCCTTGTCGTCCCGCGAGAGGTCGGGGGTGAAGGAGGTGTTGCGCCGGATGCTTTCGAACATTTCCTTCTCGCTGCGGCCGAGCTTGCGGGGAATCCAGACGAGGATCTTGACGAAGAGGTCGCCGGTTCCGCTGCCGTAACCCTGGACGGCCGGGAGTCCTTTCCCGCGGAGCTTGACGACCGTCCCGGACTGGGTGCCGGCATCGACCTTGACCTTGTAGTTCCCGTCGAGGCAGGGGACGGTGATCTCGCAGCCGAGCATGGCGTCCATGACGGAGATGATGGTGCTGTAGAACAGGTTGTTCCCGTCGCGGAGGAAGTGGGCATGGGGCTCTTCCTGGATGACGATCTGGAGGTCGCCGTTGCCGCCGCCGTTTTGTCCGGCATGGCCCTGTCCGCGCTCGTTCAGGATCATCCCGTCCTCCACCCCGGCCGGGATGTTGACGGTCACGGTCTCGCGGACCCGTTCGAGCCCGGTCCCGCCGCAGCGCCGGCAGGGATTCGAGACAATGTGCCCTTCACCGCCGCACTGGGGGCAGACGCTGACCTGCTCCATCCGGCCAAAAAGGCTGTTGACGGTCTGCCGGACCTGGCCGGAACCATGGCAGGTCGGGCAGGTCTTGATGTCGGAGGCATTCTTGGCCCCCTTGCCGCCGCATTCCGTGCAGGGGCGGTTGCGCTCGATGGTCACTTGCTTGGTGCAGCCCTTTGCAATCTCCTCCAGGGTCAGGCGGACACGGGTGCGGATATCCCGGCCGCGCGTGGCGCGCGGACCCTGGGAGGCGCTGCCCCCGCCGCCGAAGCCGCGGAAGAAGTCCCCGAAACCGCCGCCGAAGGAGAACCCTCCCTCGCCGAATACGCTCCGGAGGATGTCGTTGATGTCCATGTTGGTGAAGCCGCCTCCGCCGCCCATGCCATCCATGCCGGCGAAGCCGAACTGGTCGTAGCGGGCTTTCTTGTCAGGGTCGCTGAGGACGGAATAGGCCTCGGCCGCCTCCTTGAAGTTCTCTTCGGCGGTCTTCTTTTCGGCGTCGCTGCCGTTCACCCAGCGGTCCGGGTGCCATTTGAGGGCCAGCTTCCGGTAGGCCGACTTGATCTCGTCGGCCGACGCGGTCTTGGCGACGCCCAGTACCTCGTAGTAATCCCTTTTCTGTGCCATAGACTATGCTCCTACGATCACCTTGGCATAGCGGATGACCTTGCCTCCGAGCGTGTAGCCCGTCTGGGCCACGTCGATGACCTTGCCCCGGAGGTCTTCGCTCGGGGCGGGGAACATCGTGACCGCCTCGTGGAACTCGGTGTCGAAGGGTTGTCCCTTGGCATCGATCACCGCGAGGCCGCGGGTCTTCAGGTATGCCATCAATTTATTGTATATCAGTTGTGTGCCTTCCTTGGCCGCTTCGCTGTCCGTCGATTTCTCCAGCTGGGCGAGGGCGATTTCGCAGTCGTCGAGCACGGGCAGCAGGCCCTTGATCGTATCCGTCGAGGCGGACTTGACCAGCTCCAGCTTTTCCTCGGCGCTCCGGCGGCGGAAGGTGTCGAACTCCGCCATCAGGCGAAGGTAGTCGTTCTTCCATTTCTCAGCCTCTTCGGCAGCCTTTCCGGCTTTTTCCTCGGCCGTTTTGAGGGCCTCGTCCCGCTCGGCCGCCTGCTCCGTCTCCTGGTTTTTCATCTCGGTTTTCTCCGCCGCATCTTCCTGCGCATGCTTTTTCTTTGCCATTGCTGTCTTGCTTTCAATACACAATCAAACCTGCCGGTCTGTCCGGCCGGCGCCTGTCTTCTTTCAAATAACCTGCCAGTGCGGAAATGCTGACAGAATGTCAGTCGGCGCGGTAAGATTATAATTTATAGAAAAAGATGGTACTCTTTTTAAAAAGATTTGTTATCTTTACCCGTTAAACCAAAATAAAACTAATAAACGAAAACATGGCACGCTTCATGGACCCGCCCAAGCCGAAGGCGCAAATCCCGGCTGAAAAAGTAGACAAGGAATATAAAGCAATGAGAATCAAGGTGTTCCTCGGGGCATTCCTGGGCTACGCCGCGTATTATCTGGTGCGGAAAAACCTTTCACTCGCCGCGCCGGACATGATTGGCGACGGCATCCTGGACGCCGGCAAGGTCGGCCTTGCGATGTCCGCCGTCTCGATCGCCTATGCTTTCAGCAAATTCGTAATGGGCAGTGTGTCAGACCGTTCCGATGCCCGGAAGTTCCTCTGTGTCGGCTTGGTCCTCTCGGCGCTTACGATGATGTCCGTCGGCCTCATCCCGTTTGGCACCAACACGGCGGTCAATACGGCCATCATCTTCGTGCTGATGCTCGTCGTCGGCTGGCTCAGCGGCTTCGGCTGGCCTCCCTGTGGACGTATCATGGCACACTGGTTCAGCCAGAATGAGCGCAGCTTCAAGATGAGCGTGTGGAATGTCTCCCATACCATCGGCTCCTTCTCCCTCGGCTTCCTCGCCATCGCCGGCGTCTCGCTGGCCGCCGACCTCGGCGTCGCCCAGACCTGGCGCGGCAACTTCGTCTTCCCGGCCGTCATCGCGATGGTCATCGCCCTCTTCTGCTGGTGGGCCATCCGGGATACGCCCGAATCCTGCGGCCTCCCGGCCGTGGGCGACTGGCGCAACGACCACAGCGGCGTCAAGTCCAAGGGCCAGGCGGGGGAGAAGCTTCCCTTCAAGGTCCTGTTTGTCGACTATGTCCTCAAGAACAAGCTCCTCTGGATCGTCGCCATCTCCAACGTGGCCGTCTATATGGTCCGCTACGGCATCGGCGACTGGGCGCCTACCTATCTCCAGGCCAAGGGCATCATGACCGCCGCCGAGAGCAAGGTCGCCTTCTCCGTCCATAACATCGTCGGCGCCGTCGGCACCATCGCCTGCGGCTGGGCGACTTCCAAGATCTTCAAGGGCCGCTGCGCCCCGATGAACGTCATCTGCATGTTCCTCTGCGCCCTCGGCGTCCTCCTTTACTGGATGGTCGGTTCCGGCATCATCCAGGCTGAGGCCGGCGTGCAGAAGGTGCTCATCTATGTCGCCCTCTGCATGATCGGCTTCTTCATCTACGGCCCCGTCGCCCTCACGGGCGTCCAGGCGCTGAACCTCGTCCCGAAGAACGCGGCCGGCACCGCAGCCGGTTTCGTCGGCCTTTTCGGCTACCTGGTCGGCGATGCGGTCTGCTCCAAGATCGTCGTCGGCGGCATCGCCAACGGCGCTTCCTGGGATGCTGCGATGCTCTCCGTTGCCATCGGCTCCCTGATCGGCGTTTTCCTCTGCGCCCTGCTGATCCCGAGTGAAAAGAAACTTGCACAAGCATAACAACTTACGATCGATGAAAAGATTTTTCCTCTTCCTACTCCCGCTCGGCCTCGTATTCGCCTTCCTCGTCTCCTGTAATCCGGACGAGAACCAGGAGCAATCCTCCGAGGACAAAGTCGTGGTGACGAACATCGTCGTCCCTTCCTCCGTCGAGACGGAACCGGGCGAAACCGTTACGATCCGTCTCCGCGGCAAGGCCGGCATCCTGACCTCGGACGCCGTCATCCTGAAGAACACGGCCGGCAAGGAGTTCACGATGCCGGTTGTTTCCGTCGATGATGGCAAGACCTTCTCCTTCTCCCTGGCGGACGGTGTCGTGAGCGACCGGTATTCCTTCTACATCGTCCACGGCGGAAAGAACTGGTTCTGCGGCTCTATCGATTTTACGGTCGTCAAGCGGGTCGAGATCGAGCCCAAAGCGGGCATGACGGTATATGGCCTTATCTCGTGCGACGGGATCGGCGTGCCGAATGTCGTCGTTTCCGACGGCATCGAGGTGACGACCACGGACGAGAACGGCGTCTATTACCTCAAGTCGAACAAGAAATACAACTATGTATGGTATTCGGTTCCGGGTGCATATGAACCGGAGACTATGGGATATGACAAGAAGCCCGGCGGCATCCTCCCCGTCATCTACCAGCGTCTCGACGGGATTCCCGGGAATACGCAGCGGGTGGATTTCAACATGGTCAAGGCGCCCGAGACGGACAGTTACACGCTCTTCATCCTGGGCGACATCCATCTGGCGAACCGTTCGAATACGGGGGATATGGCCCAGTTCCGCACCTTTGCCACCGAGTTCAACCAGACGGTCGCATCCACACCTGGCCGCCGCTATGCCCTGACTCTCGGGGACATGTCCTGGGACATCTACTGGTATGAGTTGAAGTTCGGCCTCTCCAACTACGTCAAGGAAATGGATACCGACGTGAAGGATATCGCCATCTATCACACGATGGGCAACCACGACAACGACTTCAAGATGTACGGCGACTTCGACAAGGAGGAGGACTATCGCGACGTGCTGGCCCCGACCTTCTATTCGTACAACATCGGCAAGGTCCACTATGTGGTTCTGGATGATATCGACTACACGGGTGTCGAGGCCAGCGGATTCGACGCCAGCGGCAAGCTTGTCGCGCCGGACAACCGCGGAAAATACACGGAGAACTTTACGACCGAGCAGCTCGACTGGCTCAGGAAGGATCTCTCCTACGTGAGCAAATCGACGCCGATCGTCCTCTCCGCCCATGCACCGGTATACCGTCCCAACGGCGTGAATGCTTTCAAGGCCGGGCTCGGGACTTCACGGGGCTACGGCAAGACGGCCCAGCTTGAATCTGTCCTCTCCGGCTACAAGGTCCACATTTTCACCGGCCACACCCACAAGACCTTCAACTATGACCGGTACTCGACGAACGGTATCTTCGAACACAACGCCGGTTCCGTCTGCGGGTCCTGGTGGTGGTCCGGCCATTATGTCAACGGAATCAACCTGGCCCAGGACGGGGCACCCGGCGGCTATACCATCCTGAAGGTCAACGGGACCGATTTCTCCTGGGTATACAAATCCACGGGTTACGACCCTTCCTACCAGTTCCGGGCTTATGACATGAACGAAGTGAAGAAGGTGGTTACCAACGGAAAGTATCCGTCCAGGGAGAATTGGGAGACCTTCGCCAACGCCGTTCAGGCCTTCCCGGCCAACACGGTCCTTCTCAATATCTGGAACTACGACCCTTCCTGGAAGATTTCCGTCACAGAGAACGGCAAGGAACTTACCTGTTTCCAGATCGAGACGTATGACCCGCTCCACATCATCAGCGAGAGCGCATTCCGCGACTCTTTCAATACGAGCAAATGGATCCACCATTTTCGCGTGTACGCTTCGAGCCCGACGTCGACCTTGGAAATCAAGGTGACCGACCGCTTCGGCAACGTCTATACCGAGACGATGACCCGGCCGAAGAATTTCAACGCTTCGGTCTATAAATAGATTATTCCTTATTAACTAACTACTAATTCTATCCTTTTATGAGAATCATGAAACAGCTCGCCCTTGCGCTGCTCGCGCTCGGCTTCGCCGTCACGGCCGGAGCCCAGACGCGTATCGTGAAGGGCAAGGTGCTCGACACCGAAGGGACGGCAGTCCCCGGCGTCGCGGTGATCCAGGCCGGCACGTCGAACGGCACGATGACCGAGGCGGATGGTTCGTTCTCGATCAAGGTGCCGGACAAGGACGTGACGCTCGAGTTCTCGAGCCTCGGCTACGTCTCGACGACCGTGACGGTCCCTGCCTCGCAGGACCGTGTCACGGTGACCATCGAGGAGGAAGCGATGACCCTGGACGAGACCGTCGTCGTCGGTTACGGCACCCAGAAGAAGGTGAACCTCACCGGTGCGGTGACCGCCGTCGAGGGCAAGGCGCTGGAAAACCGCAGCGCCCACAACCTGACGACGATGCTGCAGGGTTCCGTTCCCGGCCTGAACATCACGACCTCCAGCGGTAACCCCGGCTCTACCGGCTCGCTCAACGTCCGTGGTTTCACCTCCATCAACGAGGGAGCCCCGCTCGTCCTGATCGACGGTGTCGACGGTGACATCAACCGCATCAACCCGCAGGATGTGGCCTCGATCTCCATCCTGAAGGATGCCTCCTCCGCCGCCGTTTACGGCGCCCGTGCCGCCTATGGCGTCATCCTCGTGACGACGAAGGACGGAGCCTCGGAAAACAACAAGGCGACCGTCCGTTACAGCGGCCGTTACGGCGTCGAGATGCCGACGACCTCCACCGAATGGGAGACGACCGGTTACTGGTCCGTCTATACCATCAACAAGTTCTGGTACGAGTCCAAGGGTTCCAACTACGTGAACTACACGGCCGAGGACATGCGCGAACTCCTCGCGCGCGTCCATGACAAGACCGAGAACCCCGAGCGCCCCTGGGTGGTCATCAAGGACGGCAAGTACAAGTACTATGCAAACACCGACTGGTGGCACGAACTCTACAACGATGTCCACCCCGTCCAGAACCACAGCCTCAGCGTCAGCGGTGGCAACAAGTCTGTAAGGTATTACCTTTCAGGTGGCTACGAGCGCCAGGAAGGTATGGTCAAGGCGCGTCCCGACGTGTATGAGAAGTACAACCTCCGTGCGAAGATCGACGCCCGCATCAACAAGTATGCGCGCATCAGCAACAACACCAACTTCTTCGTCGGGACCTATGATTTCCCGGGCCTGCACAACATCCAGGATTCCTTCGCGTACGGCGACCGCCACGCGCCGGCCTGCTTCCCGCTGAAGAACCCCGACGGCACCTGGCTCTACTTCGTCGATGCGCTCGGCTACCGGGTCTGCAACGGCCGTCACTGGGCTTATGCCAGCAAGAACCTCAACATCGAGAAGCGGACGGACCTCGCCAATACGACCGAGTTGACCGTCACTCCGTTCCCGCACCTGACGCTGAAGGGCAACTTCACCTACCGCACCTACGGCAACCATGACACCAAGCGGCGCAATCTCATCGAGTATTCCCAGGTTCCGGGCGAGGTCGTCGTCTATAACAACGGCGGCGCCTTCGACAATTACATGACCGAGGATATCCGGGAATATGTCCGCAAGACGACGAACTTCTACGGTACCTACGAGAACACCTTCGCCGACAGGCATCATCTGACGGTGATGGCCGGTTACAACTATGATTCCTATGTGTACAAACGCGTGTGGGCCAAGGCATACGACCTGATCACGACCGAGTTGAGTGACCTGAGCCTCGCAGCCACGGACACGCGTGTCCCCGAGGTGACCGACAGCGGCCAGTCCGCCTGGCGCCGCGCCGGTTTCTTCGGCCGTATCAACTACGACTTCGCGGGCCGCTACCTCTTCGAGGTTTCCGCCCGCTATGACGGTTCTTCCCGTTTCGCCACGGGACACAAGTGGGGCTTCTTCCCCTCCGGCTCCATCGGCTGGCGCATCAGCGAAGAGCCTTTCTTCGCCTCGCTCAAGCCGACCGTCAACAACCTGAAGCTCCGTGCCTCCTACGGTACGCTGGGCAACCAGGAAATCGGCAACTTCACCTTCATCCGCAAGGTGAACTTCAACGATTTCGCCGCTTTCAACTTTGGTGACAACGTGATGGCGCGTTATACGAACCTGGATGCGCCGGTCGCCTCCGACAAGACCTGGGAGACCTCCAAGCAGACCAACATCGGCCTCGACCTGGCGATGTTCGGGAACAAGTTCGAACTGACGGCCGAAGCCTACATCCGCGATACGGACAACATGCTGACCGACGGCATGGACCTCCCGTCCGTCTACGGCGCCGGCGTTCCCCAGATGAACGCGGCCGACCTGCGGACCAAGGGTTTTGAGGTGTCCCTCGGCTGGCGCGATTCCTTCCGTGTTTTCGGCCAGCCCTTCGAGTACTTCTTCAAGCCGACGGTGAGCTATTTCACCACCCACATCACCAAGTTCGCAAACGAGACCAAACTCCTCTCCAACTGGTATGAGGGCCAGGAGGTCGGCGAGATCTGGGGCTTCCATATCGACCGTCTCTTCACCTCCGACGCGGATGCGCAGGCGTATACCTCCAAGGTGGACCAGTCCTACTGCAACGCCAACCTGAACGGCGGCTGGAAGGCCGGCGACCTCTGCTATGCCGACCTGGACGGTGACAATGTCATCGGTGTCGCCAAGAACACGCTCGCCGAACCCGGCGACCGGAAGTATCTGGGCAACTCCCTGCCGCGTCTCCACTACGGCATGACGGCCGGATTCTCCTTCGTCGGCTTCGACTTCAGCGTCTTCTTCGAGGGAACGGGCAACCACTACTGGTATCCCGCCCGTTACAACTTCGATTTCTGGGGCCCGTTCAGCCTCGGTTATCCGACCTTCCTCGCGAAGAACTTCCTGGACATGTGCTGGTCCGAGGACAATCCGGACGCCTACTTCCCGCGTCCGCGCTCGAACGTCGCCTCCAACGGCGGCGGCGAACTCGGCCGTGTCAACGACCGCTACATCCAGAACATCCGCTACCTCCGCTTCAAGAACCTGACGGTCGGTTACACGCTTCCCGCGAAGCTGATCTCCCACATCGGGCTTGAAAAGGCGCGTATCTACTTCTCGGGCGAGAACCTGGCGTATTGGTCTCCGATTACCAAGTACACCACCCACCTGGATCCGGAAAGCTGCTTCAACCGGGGAGGCGACCCTGTTGACGACCTCAACAACACGTCCTATCCCTGGCCGAAGACCCTCATGTTCGGCATCGACATCACTTTCTAACGGATGAGCACCATGAAAAAGTATATTTTCCTTTCCCTGGCGGTCGCCGCAGTCATGGTGAACGCCTGTAACCTGGAGGAGGAACTCACCCTTTACCCGACTTCGCAGCTCACGTCCGATTCCTACTTTACGACGGCGAGCGACCTCCAGCTCTTCTCCAATACATTCTACAACAACCTGCTTGACAAGGAGCCCTTCACCGTTGAAAGTGACGTCTTCGTCAAGATGAACCCTTCCAACCTCATCCGCGGCGGCGCTGACCGCACTGTTCCGACTTCGGGCGGCGGCTGGTCCTTCACGAATCTCCGCAAGATGAACACGCTCCTGGGCAACATGGACAAGTGCAAGGACGGAAAAGCCGTGCAGGAATATACGGCGCTGGTCCATTTCTGGCGTGCGTACTATTATGCCGACATGATCCGCAAGTTCGGCGACGTGCCGTGGATCGACCATGAGCTCGGTTCCGCCGACGAGGACCTCTATTTCGCGCGTGACACGCGTGAGACGGTCCTCGGGCACATGATCGAAGATATCAACGATGCCATCGAGCACCTGCCCGAGCCTGCTGCGAAGCCCCAGACGGCCTTCCGTGTCAACAGGTACACGGCCATGTTCCTCAAGGCGCAGTTCTGCCTCTTCGAGGGTACTTTCCGGAAGTACCATCCGACCCCGCTTCCTTTCGAGAATTCCTACGTTGCGAAGGACGGTTCCACGCACGACTACCAGTATTACCTGGACCTTGCGGTCAAGGCGTGCGAGGACCTGATGAAATCCGGCGTCTACAGGCTGTATTCGACCGGGAAGCCGGCTTCGGACTACCTGACGCTCTTCAACGGCAGCGACTACAACTCCAACGCCACGAAGATGAACGAGATCATCCTCGGCGTCAACTTCGACAAGGACCTCAAGATCAAGCACGACTGCGGCCGTGACATCACCAACCAGACGGCGGCCCGTTACGGCATGACCAAGAAGCTCGTGGACCAGTACCTGATGGCCGACGGCTCCCGCTTCACCGATAAGCCCGGCTGGAATGTCATGCCTTTCGCCGAGGAGGTCGCCGGACGCGATCCCCGGCTCGCGCAGACCATCCGTACGCCCGGCTACAGCTGGAAGAAGCCCGGAACGAGCAAGGACGGCCCTGAATTCGCCTACTGCCAGACCGGCTACCAGACCATCAAGTACATCCAGTCCTATGACCTGAAGCCGTTCTCGACCGACAACAGCGACACGGACATGCCCGTGTACCGCTATGCGGAGGTGCTGCTGAACTATGCCGAAGCCAAGGCCGAACTCGGTACGCTGACCCAGGGCGACATCGACATCTCGATCAAGCTCATCCGCGACCGCGTCGGCATGCCGAACCTCGACATGGCCGCCGCCAACGCCAATCCCGATCCGTACCTGATGTCGGAAGAAACCGGCTATCCAAATGTCGAAGGCCCGATGAAGGGTGTTATCCTCGAAATCCGCCGCGAGCGGGCGATCGAGCTCTTCCAGGAGGGTTACGGACGCTATTTCGACCTGATGCGCTGGAGGGCCGGCTACTGCCTCAACCAGCCGTATTACGGCATGTATATCCCCGGCCCGGGTGCCTACGAATTCGGTGACGACAGCAAGTACACCTTCTATGTCGGCTCGACCGATGTGACTTCCGGCACCAAGTACCAGATCCACGATCCCGCCGTCGAGAACGAAAAGGCGACCGACGAGATGTTCTACCTGGTGGACCCGAACACGGGCAAGGATGCCGTAGCGGGCTGCCGCGATGCGCTCCGGACCGTTCCGCATTCCTTTGACGAGAAGAAGCACTATCTGTATCCGCTCCCGGAGAAGGACCTGCAACTCAACACGAATCTCAAACAGAACCCTAACTGGCAGTAGATATGAAAAGATTGATCAACCTGTTCTATGCCCTTGCGCTCCTTCTCGTCGCAGGACCCGTCGTGTCCTCCTGCGTCCCCAAGGAAGAAGGTCCGCAGGTGGCGAAGGCGGTGCTCGGCGACGTGTCGCAGATGAAGTTCGCCGCCAGGAACCCGCAGCCGCAGCTCGTGACGGTCTATTCCGACGGGCCGTGGCATACCAAGGCTCCGGAATGGATCACCGTCGATCCTTCGACGGGTGACGGCGTTGTCTCCGTGACCGTCACGGCGACGGAAAACGTGGACGGCGGCGGCCTGCTCGAGCCCCGCAAGGACACCGTCTTCATCTCCGGCAACACGCTTGCCAGCCGGCTGATCATCCTGGTCAGCCAGGAGGGCGACGCCTACCGTTTTGCCGAACACAAGACGGTATCCCAGATCGCGGCGCTCGAGGACGGCAAGTCCTTCATCCTCGACGAAGCGACGGTCACGGCCGTGACTTCCACGGGCTTTGTGATCACCGACGGTGACAAGGCGGTCTACGTCAAGGCGGCCGGCGATGTGAAAGTCGGGGACAAGGTCTCGTTCAAGGGCCAGAAGGGGAGCGAAAACGGCCTTCCCGCCATTCTGGTCGCCGAAAATATCCAGGTCCTGTCCTCCGGCTCCTATACCTATCCGGATCCGGTAGTCCTCAATGATGTGATTGCGACGTTCACCCAGGACGCCCTGACCTATGCGAAGGTTTCGGGCATCGTCGCCGGCGGCAACCTGAAGGTCGAAGTCGACGGCGTGGAATATGCCGTCAAGCAGGTCGACTGCCCGGATGCGCTCAGCATCGGCAAGCTGACCGGCAACAAGGTGGAACTCACCGGTTACATCTGCGGCGTCCTCGGTGCCAACATGTTCGGCATCCTGACCACCCAGATGAAGGACAACGGCCCCGCCGTCGTTCCGAGACCGGAGAAGCTCCTGTATGCTAAGTGGCGCTTCACGACGACGACGATGACCGCCTATCAGGACCTCTTCGGCGGCACGGCAGGTGTTACCGACGCTACCGAAGGCTTCAGCGATCTCTATGTCCCGTCCAACGTGGCCGGTAACGGCAAGATTACCTATTACCAGGTGGACAAGACCGCGACGACGCCGACCAGCGGCAACCCGAAGCGAATTGTCGGAGGCACCGGCCATCCGTATGTCACCGGTGCATGGCCGGGTGACTACTGGCTGTTCTCCGCGACCGACGGGTATGAGTATCCGGCCGGAACGAACCTCCACATCAAGTACCTGACCCGTATTTCCGGCACCGGCCAGAAGTACTGGATGCTCGAGTACTGGGATGGCAACGAGTGGAAGCCGGCGGATGAGTATCCGGTTTCCGCGGAAGGTGAAACCGGGACGAACGCCCAGTACAACTTCATCAATCCGACTTCGAACATCGCCGTCGAATGCTACTGGACCCTGGCGGCTCCTTGCCGCGAGCCGATGTTCCGGATGCGCTGCGTCGCCAACTGGCAGTCCAACGGCAGCGGTGCGCTGGCGAATCCGAACGGTGGCACCTGCCGTATCGCCGACAACGGCGACGAGGGCGAGGACGCCGGTCCGGTCTTCGAGGTGCTCGATGCGCCGGAAGGCGGCGGTGGCGGTGGCGGAATGCCGGCCGGCACGGTCGTCTTCGAGGACGACTTCGAGTGGCTTTCTCCCTGGACGACCGCTGCTACGGCGGGGGATGCCATTGCGACCAACAATCCTTCTACGACAGCCCCGAACGTCTTTACCGTTGCGGCTTGCGAGGGTTTCCTTGCGGAATTCATCGCCCGCGGTTACGGCTATTACGAAGGGCAGAAGGGTCTGCCGTGGACCGATGTCACGGCGGAGAATATCCCCGGCAAGGTCCTTTATCTCCAGACCAACTACCTCAAGTTCGGCAAGAGCGACTGGAACTCGGGCATCACGCTCCCGGCTATGGCCTCCATTGCCGGAGCCGTGAACGCTGAGCTCACCTTCGACTGGTGCTGGCAGGTGACGGGCGGATTCAAACCCGACATTATGACCCTGACCGTCGAGATCGTGGGCAATGGCAAGTGCACCGTTAGCAACGATGTCCTCAGCCCCGGAATCGAGTCTGCGCAGAGCCGTGTCGACGGCGAGAGCAAGATCGAGTGGCAGCACGCTTCGGTCGCCCTGAGCGGGATTGACAAGGATACCCGGATCAAGATCCGCCCGACGAATTACGATCCGTATATCGAGAATGAGGCGAGAGGCCAGAACCGCTGGTATCTTGACAATGTCAAGGTCGTGACGACCAAGTAGTTTTCACTCCCCGGCGGTGCTGCCGCCTGGGGGAGAATCCTTCCGGGGACCGGTCCGATTTTCGGGCCGGTCCCTTTGTTTTTGTCACGGGAAAAGCGTACATTTACCCGGAATAACACGAACGGAACCATGAAGCGAATCCATCCACTGACCACAGGAATCGGGGCGCTCGCCGCCCTTGCCGGCTGTACCTCCGTCCAGCAGCCATCCAAGCCCAACATTGTCTTCTTCTTCGCCGATGACATCGGCACCGAATGCTTCGGCTGCTACGGCGGTGTCGAGTACGAGACCCCGAACATCGATGCGCTCGCGCGGCAGGGGATCCGCTATTCGAACATGAACGCCCAGCCACTCTCCTCGCCGAGCCGCGTCCAGGCCCTGACCGGCCTTTACAACGACCGGAACTATGTGGCATTCGGCTACATGAACGAGGACGAGCATACCTTCGCCCAGGTCGCGAAGGAAGGCGGCTACGAGACCGCGATCGTGGGCAAGTGGCAGCTCGGCCGGAGCCGGGCGATGCTGCCGAAGCTCGGTTTCGACGAGTTCTTCTGCAGCCAGGTCGAGATGTACAACGAGAGCCGCGGTCCGCGCCAGACGGACCGCTATGCCAACAGCATGTGGGACAACAACGGCAAGCGCTACGACTTCGCCATCTACGGTCCGGATACGATGCAGGACTACGCTTTCGACTTCATCGACCGCAAGGTGGCCGCGGACAAGCCTTTCCTGCTCTATTACACGGAACCCCTGGTCCATACGCCGCACACGACCACCCCGGACGACGCCCGGTGGGACGACTGCTACGACAGCCGCTTCACCGCCGCAGCCGACACGGCCAATTTCAAGTCCATGGTGGCGTACCTCGACAAGCAGGTCGGAGCCATGGTCCGGAAACTCAAGGATGCCGGCATCTGGGACAATACCATCTTCATATTCGCCTCGGACAACGGCACTTCCACCCGCATCCTCTCCAAGACGGCGGACGGCCAGGAGGTCCGCGGCGGCAAGGGCGAGGCGAATTACCGGGGTACGCATGTCCCGATGATCATCACCTGGGGCGACCGGCTCGAGGCACGGACAGCCGACCACCTGGCCGACCTGACGGACATCCTGCCGACCATCGCCGACATCGTCGGCGTGGAGGTCCCCTCGGACTGGAATCTCGACGGCGTCAGCCTGTATCCGGAGATCTGCGGGAAAGAGCCTGCCCGGAAAGACCTGGTACTCATCCATTTCAATCCGCTCTGGCCGACGACGCCGTCGCCCAAGGCGTCCCGCTACGCGATGGATGACGACTACGCCTATTTCTGGGACGGCCGCATTTACAACTACCGGGAGGATCCGGAATTCCGCAGCGCGCTCCGCTGGGAGGATGCGCCGGCCGCCCTGCAGGAGCGCCTCGCTCCGCTCAAGGCGCGCGTGGACGAGATGGCCGATTTCTACCCGGACAAGCCCGGCGCCCCCCGGAAATTCCCGTACAAGACCTTCTATGATTTCGCCCCTCCGCAGAATCCGTTTTAGGAATTGTGAAATAATAACCTTCATCACCGGTGGCATTTACCCGGATAGGGCTGCGAAGCAGCAGACACCGGTGGTGAAGGTTATTATTTCTGTTTCACTGGTGGCATTTGCCCGGACGGGGCTGCGAAGCAGCAGACACCGGTGATGAAGGTTGTTATTTCTGTTTCACTTAGTATGTTTTTTGCAGCATCCTGAGGTATGGAAGAAGAAGTGAAAAACCAGATGCAGACCCGTTCCGAGGAGTACGGGAAGCATTATTCCGAGGAGAACTTCTGGTTCAAGCTCGGCCGCATCGCCGGCAAGGCCGGCATCAAGGTGACCTACGCCGCCCTGGTCCTGTTCTATGTCCTGAAAGACCCGGGAACGCCCCGGAAGGAGCGCAACAAGATCCTCGGCGCCCTCGGCTACCTGATCCTGCCCCTCGACCTGATTCCCGACTGGATTCCGGTTGCGGGCTTCACGGACGATCTCGCCGCCCTGACCTGGGCCATCTATATGATAGCCAAGTGCATCACCCCGTCGGTCAAGGCCCAGGCGGCCGCCAAGTGCCGGGAATGGTTCGGCGATTTCGACCCGGCCATCGTGGAAGATTATTTTAAATTCTGATCCATATGAGAAAAGTTTTTGCCGCCCTCCTTGCGCTCGTGGTCGCGTTCGCGCCCGCCGAGGCCCGCAAGGTCAAGGGCACCGTGCGCGGGGCCGGCGAGCCCCTTTCCAAGGTGATTGTCACGGATGGCGTCCATTTCACCACCACCGACGCCCGCGGTGTCTATTCGCTGCCGCTCGCCAAGGACGCCAAATTCGTCCACATCGTGACGCCTCCGGGCTATACGGCTGATTATTCGACCGGTACGGTGGAGTTTTACAAGCCGCTGACCAAGGCCCGCGTCTATGACTTCGACCTGGAGAAGACGGCGGATACGAAGGATTTCAACCTTTTCTCCATCGCCGACCCGCAGATGAAGCCCCAGCACCTCGCCCAGTTTACCGCCGAGCCGCTGGCGGACCTCGTCGCCCAGGCGAAAAAGTACGCCGCCAAGGCCCCGACCGTCGCCATCGCCCTCGGCGACATCGGCTGGAACATCCTCAGTGTCTTCGGGGATTACAAGGCCGCCATGGCGAAGACGGGCATTCCCTGCTACGGGATCATCGGCAACCACGACCACAACCAGGAACGCGCCGGCAAGGCCGCCTGCGCGGACTTTGAAGCCGCTTTCGGTCCGGTCAACTACGCCTTCTTCCTCGGCGACGACCTCGTCATCGGCCTCGACAACATCCTCTTCAAGGGCAATGATTCCGGCGACCCGGCCAAGACCGGCAAGTACGATGAAGGATACTCGGAAGAGACCCTTGCCTTTGTCAGGAGCCTCCTCGTCTATGTCCCGAAGGACACCCATATCTTCATCGCCCAGCACAGCCCGCTCTACCGCTGGTTCTATCCCGACCAGGACCGGCTCTACATCGAGCGCGGCAAGGATTTGCTCGACCTCCTGGAGGGCCGTCCGGTGGACTTCATCTCCGGCCATACCCACTTCCAGAACAACCTGGTTTACAGCGACAACATCCGCGAACACAATGCCGCGTCCCTCTGCGGCGCCTGGTGGTCCACCAAGACCTGCAACGACGGAACCCCGCGCGGCTACGAGATCTTCACCTGCGAAAAGGGTGTCCTGAGCTGGTTCTGGCACAGCGTGGACCATCCGGACGACTACCAGGTCGAGTTCATTGAGCCCGGCCAGTCGATCCGCCATCCGAACTCGCTCGTCGCCAATGTCTGGGACTATGACCCTTCCTGGACCGTGAGCTGGACCGAGGACGGCAAGGAGAAGGGCGAACTCTATGAGACCATCGACCTCTCCCCGACCTACATCCGCGAGATCCAGGCGGTCTATCCGGACAAGATCTCCAACTACAAGCGTCCGCGGAAGAACCTCCATTTCTTCGCCGCCACCCCTTCTCCCTATGCGAAGCAGGTGGCCATCAAGGTCGTCAACCCCGCCGGAAAGACCTGGATCCACACCTTCGACATGCGGAACTACACCGATGTCCAGAGCCACCGCGGCGGCGCCGGCCTGATGCCGGAGAACACCTGGGTGGCGATGCGGGAAGGGCTCCGTCGCGGCGACAACACGCTCGAGATGGACTTCCAGATCTCCAGGGACGGGCAGGTCGTCGTCTCGCATGAGAATTATTTCCTCTACCGCTATGCCTCCCACCCGGACGGCACGCCGGTCACGAAGGACGAGAAGCGGACCTACCTGTATCACCTGGATTATTCGGAAATCGCCAAGTGGGACGTGGGTCTGCGCGGCAACGAAGTCTGGCCCGACCAGGCGAAGGTCGCCGCGGTCAAGCCGCTGGCCTCCGAACTGATCGACCAGATCGAGCAGTATGTCCGGGACCACGACCTCAGCCCCGTGCGCTACAACATCGAGATGAAGACCAGCGCCAAGAAAGGCGAGGGGGAGAACTGGGCGGAATACCACGACCTCGTGGACCGCTGCCTGCAGATGCTGGAAACCAAGCACCTGGGCGACCGGGTCATCATCCAGTGCTTCGATGTCCGTGCCCTCGTGTACATGCACGAGCGCTATCCAGCCTTCAAGCTGGCCTACCTCTCCTCCAAGGAATTCCCTTCCGTGGAAGAGCTGATGGACAAGCTGACCTTCACCCCCGAATGGTGGAGCCCGCATTATTCCGTCGTGACGAAGGAGAATGTCGAATGGTGCCACGAGCGCGGCATCCGGGTCGTTCCCTGGACGCCGGATGATCCGGAGGCCCTCCAGCGACTCATCGACTACGGTGTCGATGCCATCATCACCAACCGCCCCGACCGGCTCCAGCAGATCACCCGCGGCTACACCACCGTCTCCCTGGCCAAGGAACCGATTTAACGCTTCTCGCAATCTGCGCGCAGCCCTTCATCCACGGAGAAGATCATTTTGGTGGATGAAGGGCTTCTTGATATTGTTTCATCCACGGTCCCTTGTATTTGGGCGAATGGGAAAAATGCATTGCGTAGCGCTTTTGAAACATCGTGTCAAGCACGGGAACGGCCTCAGGAGGGCATAAGCGTGCTGCGCTCGACCTTGAAAGCATGGGGGTAAACACGGAAACGGCCTCAGGCGGGCATAAGCGTGCTGCGCTCGACCGTAGATGAGTGCCGGGGAACAGGTAGCGGGTGCCTCGGGATGCAGGAAACGGGAAGCCGTTCGCTAGAGCGTCAACTCCAGCCAGCGGGTTTCGGCGGCGTCGAGTTCGCCCTGGAGGGCGCCGTAGCGGAGGGTGGCTTCCTGCAGTTCCGCTGCCGACAGGCTGCCGCCGCTGAGCTTTTCTTCCAGAAGGGCCTTTTCCGCCTCGAGGGCGGGAAGGGCCTTTTCCAGTTCCTCCAGCTCGTGGTTCTCCTTCCAGCTGAGTTTGCGGCGTCCGGCGGGCGCAGGCGCAGCCGGCGACTTTTTCCCGGCGGGCGCGGCGGGTGCGGCGGCGCTTTTCGCCGCCTTTTTCCGCTCCGCTTCCAGTTCCTTGCGCGTTTCCCGATACTCGGAATAATCCCCGACGAAATCCTTGACGACGCCGTCGCCGGTGAAGACGAATAGATGGTCCACGAGCCGGTCGAGGAAGTGGCGGTCGTGGGAAACGATGATGAGGCTGCCCTTGTATTCCTTCAGGTATTCTTCCAGGATGTTGAGCGTCACGATGTCCAGGTCGTTCGTCGGCTCGTCGAGGATGAGCAGGTTCGGCTGCTGCATCAGGACCGTGAGCAGGTAGAGCCGGCGCCTTTCCCCGCCGGAGAGCCGCTCGATCCGGTTCGAGAACATCTCGTGCGGGAAGAGGAAGCGGCCGAGGAGGTGGGTGTCGCCGACGGTTTCCAGGACGGTCTGGTCTTCCTTGAACCGCATGCCGTCCTGGCGGTAATAGCCGATCCGGAGGGATTCGCCGCGGTCGATGGTGCCACTGAGTTCGCCGCCCATCTCCGGGCGCCATTCCCCGGCAAGGAGGTTGAGGAAGGTAGTCTTGCCGGCGGCGTTCCGTCCGACGATGCCGACCCGCTCGTAGCGCTGGAAATTGTAGGTGAAGCGGTCCAGGTAGCATTTCCCGCCCCAGAAGAAGCTGACATCCCGGCAGTTGATGACCTTGTTGCCGAGGTAGGTCCCCTTCTGCTGGACCTCGCTCATGTCCACGTTCCGGACGATGTGGACATCTTCGGCCCGTTCCTTCAGTTCATAGAAGGCGTTCTTGCGGTATTTCGCCTTGCCCGTGCGGGCGCAGGGGGTGCTGTGCATCCACTCGAGTTCCCGGCGGAGGATGTTCCGGACCTTCTCGGTCTCGGCATTATAGTTGTCGATGCGCTCGGAGCGCTTCTGGAGGTAGTTCTGGTAATTGCCCCGGTAGGTGTAGATGGCCCCGCGCTCCATCTCGATGACGGTGTTGCAGACCTTGTCGAGGAAGTAGCGGTCGTGGGTGACCATCAGGAGCGTGCAACGGCTCCGGCCCAGGTAACCCTCGAGGAACTCGATGGCATCGATGTCCAGGTGGTTCGTGGGCTCGTCCATGATGAAGAACTCCGCCTCCGAGGCGAGCATCCGTGTCAGGGCGACCCGCTTGACCTCGCCGCCGGAGAGGTCCTTCATCGGCTTGTCCCAGTCCGTCAGGTTGAAGGAGGTGAGCAGCTGCTGGACCCGCCGCTCATAGTCGTACACGTGTTCCTGGTCGAGATGGCTTGTCCATTCCGTCGAGTCGTCCATGATCTGGCGGAGGATGCTTTTATCGGGGTCGAAGGCATATTCCTGTTCCAGGAAAGCGATGCGGATGTCCTTGAGGAAGAGGATCTTCCCGCCGCTGTCCGATTTGTCTTTCCCCGCCATGATCCTCAGGAGCGAGGTCTTCCCGGTCCCGTTCGGCGCGATGAGGGCGATCTTGTCGCCCTCGTTGACATTCATGTAAATGTTCTCGAACAGGACCTTCGGCCCGTAGGACTTCGAGATGTTCTCGATCTGCAGGAAAGACGGCATGGGCCGGGGCTATTTGAAGAACTTGTCCACGTCCTTGACGGCCTCGGGCAGGGCGAAGACGGCGACGCGGTCGTACGGTTCGATCCGGGTGTTGCCGACCGCGATGAAGGACTCGCCGCCGCGGATGACGCCGCCGATGATGGCGTTGCGCGGGAAGTCGATCTCCTTCAGGGTGCCCCGCGTGACCTTGCTGTCCGGGGCGGCCGTGTATTCGAGCACCTCGGCGTCGGTCCCGCTCATGTACTTGACGAAACGGACCTTGTCGGAAAGGGTGAACTTGAAGATGCGGCCGGCGGTGATGAGTTTCTTGTTGATGACGGCATCGACCCCCATCTCTTCGGCAAGACGCAGATATTCAATGCTTTCCACTTCCGCGATGGTCCGTTCGAGGCCGAATTTCCGGGCGACGACGCAGGCGAGGATGTTCGCTTCGTCGTTGCCGGTGACGGCGACGAAGGCGTCGTATTCCTTGATGGCCTCCTCGACGAGGAAGTCGGAATTGCGCCCGTCGCCGCAGACGACGTTGACGTTGGACGGCAGGTTCTCCGCCAGGTACTGGGCCCGGTTGCGGTCGATCTCGATGAGCTTGATGTCGTCGATCTGGCGGGCGAGCTGGCCGGCGACCATCGCGCCGATCTGTCCGCCGCCGAGGATCATGACGCTGGAGACATCCACATTGTTCTTGCCGAGGAAGCGCATCAGGTTCGCGATGCCCTCCCGCTTGGACATGATGTAGAGGTGGTCCATGTACTTGAACTTGGTGTCGAACTTCGGGATCACGGTCTCGTCGCGCCGGGCGATGGCGATGATGCGGAACTGGGTCTCGGCGCTGTCTGCGGCGACGGCGGCCGTAAACTCCGCGACCTTCATGTCCAGGATGGGGGAATCCTCCTCCACCTTGAAGACGACGAGCTGGAGCTTGCCGCGGGCGAAATCCATCGAGTCCGTGGAGGCGGTGTGCTTGAGCAGGTCGATGATTTCGTCGCAGGCGATCTTCTCCGGATAGAAGAGAAGGTCGACGCCCATGTCCTTGAACATCAGTTTGTTCTCCGGATTCATGTAGGCGAGGTCATTGACGCGCGCCGTCACGCGTTTCGTGCCGATCTTCTTCGCCAGCATGGCGCTGATGATGTTGACGGCCTGGGGGACGTTCGGGTTGACGGCGACCAGCAGGTCGGCCGTCTCCGCCCCGGCCTTGCGCAGCACGGCGATGGAGGTCGGGTCCCCCTGGATGGAAACAACGTCCGTCGTGGCGGAAAGCTTCGCGATCCGCGCCGGGTCCGTGTCAATGACGACGATGTCGTTGGCTTCGTGGCTCAGCATCTTCGCGAGGTGCGAACCCACCTCGCCGGCGCCTTCGATAATGATCTTCATATCTTCATTTTTTCTTGATCTTGACCCAGTTCCCGCGCAGCAGCAGGGCATAGGGGACGATCCATCCCTTGTAACGGCCCCTGATGGCGGCGGGCGCCTGCTCCCGGAGCGCTGCGGAAGCGTCCACGCTGAGCTGCCGGTATTCCCGGTGCGCACGCAGGACGGCCCGGAAGGCGGACCAGTACCCCGTCAGGAGATACACGCCCGCGGCGGCCCCGTCCAGGACCATCCGCTGGCGGATGCGCCGCTGGGCCAGCCGTTCACATTGCTGCAACTGCTTGTCGGTCAGCGGCCTTTCGGGTATGTCCGCCGCAAATGTCCGGGCGAGGTTGTTCTCCAGCATCAGGAGGTTGTTTCGGTAGTTCAGCTGCAGTTTGCGGGGGGAGGACGCGGGGAGCGTGCCGCCTCCGATGTGCCAGACGAGGGAGGAGGGGACCACCGATACCCGCCACCCGGCAAGCTGCATCCGCCAGCAGAGGTCGATTTCCTCCATGTGCGCGAAGAAGCGGTCATCGAGGCCGCCCAGCGCCTTCCACACGCTGCTCCGGACCATCAGGCAGGCCCCCGTGACCCAGAAAACATCCACGGGCTTGTCGTATTGCCCCGTATCGCGCTGGACCTTGCCCAGGATGCGGCCGCGGCAGAAAGGATAACCGAAACGGTCGATCATGCCGCCCGCCGCGCCGGCGTATTCGAACAGGTCGCGCTCGTACCAGGAGTGGAGCTTGGGTCCGCAGGCGCCGCAGTCCGGATGGCTGTCCATCCATTCCACGAGCGGCCCGAGCCAGTCCGGGGAAACTTCGATATCGGAGTTGATGAGCACATAATACTCGGCCTCCACCTGCGCCAAAGCGCGGTTGTAACCGCCTGTGAAGCCGTAATTCCGGTCGAGGAGGAGGGTCCGGACCGACGGGAAACGCGTGGCGAGCAGCGTGCGCGAGCCGTCCGTGGAGGCGTTGTCCGCGACGATGACTTCCGCGTCCATCCCTTCGGTGGAGGCAAGCAGCCCCGGAAGGAACTTCGCGAGGAAGTCCTCCGTGTTCCAGTTCAGGATGACGACGGCGGTTTTCATGGTCTATGCGTCGTGGTGGTGGCAGCAGCCGCCTTCGTGGCCTTCGCCATGGCAACAGCCTTCGCCATGCTCATGGCCCTCGCCATGGCAGCAGCCTTCGCCATGCTCATGGCCCTCGCCGTGGCAGCAGCCTTCGCCGTCTTCGTGGTGGTGCTTGTGGCAATGGCCGTGGCCATGGTGGCAGCAGCCTTCCTCCGGCGGAAGATACTCACCGTGAAGGCCTTCCGTCAATTCCTTCTCCGTCGCGTCGCGGACGGAAAGGACCTTGCCGCTGAAATGCAGCGTCTTTCCGGCCATCGGGTGGTTGAAGTCGAGCGTGACGCCCTCCTCCTTCACGGCGACGACCGTCGCGTTCACGACGCTGCCGTCCTTACCGATCATCGGCACGATCCGCCCCACCTGCATCAGGTCCTCGCGGAGTTCCCCGCGGACCATGAAGGCCGTTTTCGGCACGTCGAAGCAGCGCTTCTCGTCATAAGGGCCATAACCCTCCTCCGGGCTGAGCGTAAAGGCGAAGGGGTCGCCTTCCGCAAGCCCTTCCACCTCCGCTTCAAAGCGGGGGATCAGCATGTGCGTGCCGTGGATATAGTCCAGCGGGCGTTCCTCCGTCGCGCGGTCCACGATGGCCCCGTCGACTTCCAGTTCGTAGGCGAGGACGGCCACTTTGTTCTTGTCTATCTTCATCTTAACCGTTGATATCTACGTTTGAAAATGCTAAGGTAGGAATTAATTTCGACATACACGCGCGTGCATCGTCCGCGACGTCGGTCAGGTTGTTCCAGAGGGAGATGAAATTGCCGGTCATCAGCATCTCGCGGACCGGGTGGACGATCTTTCCGCCGGCGAAGGCATAGCCCTCGATGCCGTAGGAGAAGTCCCCGGTGGAGGAGTTGCTGTTGCCTCCGTTGAAACCCGTGACCAGGATGCCGTCCCCGACCTTCCGGAGCACGTCTTCCAGGGTCTTGCATCCGCCGGTCGGCAGGACGACGGCCCGCGTGCAGTCCTCCACGGTAGGCGCCGCGTCCATCTTCCGGGCGATGTAGGTGTTGAGGAAGAACATTTTCACCGTACCTTCCTCGATGACAGGCGCTTCCGCCGTCGCGACGCCTTCGCTGTCGAAAAGCCGGGCGCCGTTCGCCCCGGCGACGCGGGGCCGGTCGAGGACCGTCAGGCAGGAGGGAAAAACCTGCTCCCCGAGCCGGTCGGCAAGGAAGGAATTCTTCTGCTGGACCGAATAGCCGCCGAGGGCGGTCAGCAGGGGATTGAGCAGCTTCGAGGCGCATTCACTCTCGACGACGACGTTCATCTTCCCGCCGGCACAGAACTGCGGTCCGATCTGCCCCACCGCCCGGGCGATCGCCGTCCCGGCGCAGGTCGCAAGGGAGGGCAGGATGTCCGCGTACCGGGGCGATGCATCCCACCAATAGGCGCTGTAGCGGTCTCCGTCCGCCGATTCGACGGTGACTTCGTATCCGATTTCAAAGGATGTCTCCGTGTGCCGTGCGCAGAGGCCCTGCGAATCCATGACAATGCTGTCGAACACGCTGTCGGAATACTCGCCTTCTTCGGAAACGACCTTCCAGCCGTCTCCGGTGCGGTTTTTCAGGGTTGACCCCGTGGCAAGCGCGCGCCGGCGTTCCGGCGTCAGTTCCTCGACGGCCGGGTCGTACAGGCCCAGTTCCCGTCCGCCCGGGGCGTCTTTCGCCACGCGCGACGGGTCGGGCAGGTCGCGGCAGGGGTCGGGGGCGAGCATCCGGACCATGTCGATGCCCTTGCGGATGAACCCTTCCAGTTCCGCTTCCTCCAGCCGGTTGGTGGAGAAGGTCCCGAAGCGTCCGTCCACGAACAGGGCGACCTGCAGGCTCCGGTCGAGGGCATGCGTCACCTTGTCCACCTCCCCGTCCAGCATGCCGACGAGTTCAAGCAGGCTCTTGTTCAGCGTGACCCGCACTTTCCCGGCGCCCAGGGTGCGGGCGATGTCCATGCTTTTCCGGGCCAGGGCCATTTCTCCGGGCGTCAGGAGCCCGGTCGTGTTTCTTTCCATGTTCATTCTCCTCCGACGGTAAGGGATTGGACCAGCACGGTCGGGATGCCGCAGGAAACGGGGACGCTCTGTTCCTTCCCGCAGACCCAGGCACCGGGATCGACCGCGAGGTCATTGCCCACGGCCACGATGTCCGCGAGGGCCTGGGGGCCGTTGCCGATGATGTTGATATCCTTCACCGGAGCGCCCAGCCGGCCGTTTTCAATCAGGAAGCCGCTCTTGACGTAGAAGGTGAAATCCCCCTCGCCGATCTTGACCTGCCCGTTGGAGAATTCATCCACGTAGATGCCGTTGCGGACGCTGGCGATGATGTCCGCGGGTGTCGCATCCCCGCTCTCCATGTAGGTCGCGCGCATCCGGGGAAGCGGTGCATAACGGAAGGATTCCCGGCGCCCGTTTCCGGTCGGGGCCACGCCGTAATGCCTGGCGCTGATCCGGTCGTGGAGGTACGAGGTCAGGACCCCGTGCTCGACCATCCGGGTCTTTTGCCCGGGAACGCCTTCGTCGTCGAAGTTGAGCGCGCCGCGGTTGCCCTTGAGGGTCCCGTCATCGATGATGGAAATGGTTGAGGCACAGACTTTCTCTCCGATCCTTCCCGTAAAGATGGACTGTCCCTTCCGGTTGAAGTCCGCCTCGAAGGCATGGCCCATGGCCTCGTGGAGCAGGATGCCGGAAGCGCCGGCGCCCATCACCACGGGCATCTTCCCGCCCTTGGGCCGCCGGGCGGCGAAGCGTTCGTCGATGCCCGCAACCGCCTGGGACGCGATCTCCTCCAGCAGGGCGTCGCTGAGCATCTCGACCCCGCTCCGGTAGCTTCTCGAAACGGTCTTGTTCTCGGTCTGCCCTCCCTGCTGGAAGATCACGGACGCCGAGACGCTCCCCATCGGGCGCGTGTCATACTTGAGCTCGCCGAAAGCATTGTACATCAGGATGTCGCTGACCTGGAAGGACAGCATGGCGATGACCTTGACGATGCGGCTGTCGCGGCTCCGGATGCTTTTCTCCAGGCGCTGGAGGAAGGGGAGGAGGTCGGCGGCAGGCGTGCTCCGCCAATGCCGCTGAACCGGATAGCGGTCCGCGGCGGGATTGGGCTCGCCCCGGACGGGCCTCCGGGTCGGCCGGTCGCACGGCCGCGCGCCGGCTCCGTCGGCAATGGCCGCCGCGGCCCGCGCTGCGGACAGCATGTCCGGGACGGCCGTGCTCTCGGAGTAGGCATAGCCGGTCTTTTCCCCGTCCAGCACGCGGATCCCGACGCCGAAGTCGATGTGTTCCCCGCCGGAGGTCACTTCGCCGTCCCGGAGGGTCAGGTTGCCGTAGGTCGTGTTCTCGAAATAAAGGTCGGCATAATCGCCCCCGCGGGAGAGACTCTCCGCGATGAGGCGGTCCAATGTCGGGCCGTCAACTTGGAAGATGCTGAAATACGCCTGTTTAGGCTTGATCATACGCTGTCTTTTCTATCTGGCGGTACAGTTCGGGATCATGGATGACCGTTCCCTTCTGGGAACCTTCCGCGATGATGCGGTAGGGCGGTTCGGAATTGTCGGCGAGGACCCAGCTGTTGCAGACCGGCCTGTATTCCCGGAAGAAATTCCGCAGACCGGCGTAGTAGCGCCGCCGGACCGTGTCTTCCATGACGTCGTGCCCGCCGGTCGAAACCCGCGCCCGTACCCGGGCGAGGGCCGCTTCCGGCGAGGGCAGCCACAGGTACAGGATCGTAACCGAATACCCGAGTTCCTGGGCACTGCGTACCGTCTTGAGGAGCGAACGGGTCGCCAGGGTGCTCTCGATACCGAAATCCGCCCGTTTCCGGAACAGGTCCTGCATCTTGATGAGCATGTAACGGCCTGCCTGGATGGACGCGGCTTCCGGGCGGGAAGGGGAGAGCGCCTTCGCGAACTCGTCCGAATTGATGAACTCGCTGCATTCAAGCAGCTCGGGCAGGACGGTATAGGATGCCGTCGTCTTGCCCGAGCCGTTGCAGCCGGAGATGATGAAGAGCCGGGGCATGGGCGCTTACGCCGTCGCAGCCTCGAGCCGCTTCATGAGGGCGAACATGACCAGGCCGGAAATGACGCAGAGGGCCATGAGGACGGTCCAGTTCACCCACAGGGGCACGTTGTCCCAGAGCATGGAAGGGATCGAGCTGAGGTAGTTGCCGATCGCCGTCGCCGCGAACCAGAGGCCCATCATGAGGCCCTTGTACTTGGGCGGCGCGACCTTCGAGACGAAGGAGATGCCCATCGGGGAAAGCAGCAGTTCGGCGAACGTCAGCACGAGGTAGGTGCTGATCAGGTAGGTCGGGACGACCGGGTCGGGCGACACGCCGCCGACGGCCTTCAGGGCCGAAGGGGCGGGCTGGCCGTTGGAGGCGGCGAGCATGATCAGGTAGCCGATCGCGGCGACGAACATGCCCAGGCCGATCTTCTTCGGGGCGGAAGGCTCCTTGCCTTTCTTGGCGAGGGCGCCGAACAGGGCCATGGAGACCGGGGTGAGGGCGACGACGAAGAACGGATTGAACTGCTGGAACTGCTGGGGAAGGATGTGCAGTTCGGGGCTCATGCCCTTGTAGATGGCGAAGGCGCCGCCCCACAGGAGCACCGTCACGGCGGCGCAGATCCCCTTCGCCCTGGCGGTTTCGGACTGGAAGGCACCGAAAAGCGTATAGACCGAAATGGCGATCAGGAAGAGCGGCCAGATGTTGAAACCGATGCGGAGCGGACCGGAAACGGTATCCTGGGTGTAGTCGCGGGCGAAATAGGTGAGCGAGGAGCCGTTCTGGTGGAAGGCCATCCAGAAGAAGATGACGACGGCGAAGACGAAGCAGAGGGCGACGATGCGGTCCTTGGTCTGCTTGGGCGTCAGTTCGACCACGTTCTCGCTGGCGGCGGCCGCCTGCTTGGCGTTGACGTCGGTGTGCTTGAACCAGGAGCGGAAGCCGAAGTAGATGGCCATCGACACGATCAGGGACACGCACGCGACGGCGAAACCGAGGTTATAGGCGGTCGAGAGCTGGTTGATGTAGTACTGGCTGAAATCCGTCAGGTTCATGACGGCGACATCCGCACCGGGCATCATGGCCTGGAGTCCTTCGAGGGCCGACGGGTCCTGGAGCGTGCCGTTGAGGCACTGGTGCGCCAGGGCGGGGATGTCGGCCTTGTAGATGAGACCGGACTTGGCCAGGTGGCTGTTCGTCAGCGCGGTCGCCGCCGTCGGGGCGAACATGGCGCCGAGGTTGATGGCCATGTAGAACAGGGAGAAGCCGGAGTCCCGCTTGGCGCTGTATTTGGGATCGTCGTACAGGTTGCCGGTCATGACCTGGAGGTTGCCCTTGAACAGGCCCGTGCCCACGGCGATGAGGAGCAGGGCGCCGATCATCATGGCGAGGGCGAGGCCGCGGTTGGCGAAGGCGTCGGTCGGGATGGCCAGGGCAAGATAGCCCAGGAACATCACGGAAATACCTGTGACGACGCACTTTCCGAAACCGATCTTGTCCGCAAGCCATCCGCCGAGCACCGGCATGAAATAGACGGCTGCGAGGAAAATGGCATAGAACTGGCCGGCCGCGGCGGCGGTGAAGCCGAACTTCGCCTGCAGGAACAGGAGGAAGATGGCCAGCATCGTGTAGTACCCGAATCGCTCGCCGGTATTGGCGAGGGCGAGGGCGAAGAGACCTTTGGGTTGGTTCTTGAACATATGGTAACTGTTTTGAATTGTCTTATCTTGACAAAGATACTGTTTTTTCGCTGGATTCCCAAGGCCGTGGGGGACGGAAAAGGGCCGGCCCGGACGGCCGACCCTTCATAAAGAGCGCGAAATGCAGGCTTACTCGACCGGCGTGACATTCATCTGGGCCGCATACTTCTCGGCGGAGCGGTTGACGCAACGGTTGACCGAGGTATTGTACTTGCCGGTAAACTTGGCGGTCTTGCCGTCAGCGGATTTACCTGTCAGGTTATACTCGATATCCGTATCCGTCAGCGTGATGGAACCGCCGTTGATCAAGTATCTGGTGCCAGTATAGGTATTCTGGATGTAACTGTACAGGGCGGTCGGAACGAGTGTCCAGGCAGCAGTCGTCGTGGAATTCGAGAAGGTATATGTCCCGGAAGGAATCGGGGCCGTTGCATTATGGGCCTCCCAGACCGTTCCGCTGCAGAGCGTCAGATAGACGTTGAAGTAGTTGTTGATGTAGGTCATGTTGAAGACGAAGGCGTTGGTCCCGTTCTTCCAGGCGTCGGAGTACCACATGTGGTTGTAGAACGTGTTGTAGGACGGCGGCGTGTCCAGGACGGCATCCCCGTCTGCTTGTCCCATCATGTCTGCCGAAATGGTCGGGGCCTCGACGGTGACCTCGGGATTCCAGTCGAACGGTTCGGTGACGTCTATCTCCGCCGTGTAGTCGCTGTTCCACTTCCACATTGTCACATTGGACTTGAGGGCGAAGGTATACATTCCGTCTTCAGTCTTGGTGACCGTCAGCGTCGGGACAACCTTGTCCGTATTGATTCTCAGCTGGTTCTGGGGAATGTCGTTGCCGGAGAAGGTGAAGGTGCCGACATTCGGTTTGAGCTTGCCGTTCGGATAGGTGACCGTTTCATCCGTCTCGGGCACTTCGTACTTGAATTCTCCGGTCGGGAACTCCGTAATGTCGCTGTCGGCGGCCGTATAGAGCTTGTAAGTAACGTAGGACGGGAAGTTGGTGAAATCCTTCAGGGCGGGATCTGCCGTGTAGAACAGGGTCACCTTCCATTCCCAGACCTTCCCGGTAAAGAAGGTGCTCGCGTTGCCATAGGTGGCATTGCCCTTCTCGATAAAGCCGTCGAAGGAATCGTTCTTCACGACCTCGATGGCGCCCTTGTAGGTGTAGGTCTTCGTGACATTCTGGTCGCTGAGCAGGGCGGCGGTCACCTCGTAGTCCGATCCGGACTTGGTGATGTCGATCTGGCCGTCCACGACGGTGATCTCTTCCCCGTTCAGGGTGTAGTAGGTCACGACCGGGTTGCCGGCGACGGTGAAGGTGTTCGGCTTGAAGGTGGCGTCGGCGTCGATGAGGAAGTTGCCGGTCGGAACGACGGTCGGCTCGGCCTCTGCGCCTGCGTTGACCACGAGGACGATCTCACCGTACTCGGACTCGAAGCAGAGTTCGTACTGCTTGAAGGTGGAATAACCGCCCCAGATGGTCGAGTCGTAGAAACCGAATCTGTTTCCGTAGTAGATGGCGGAGGCGTTCTTCAGTTCGCCGGATTCCGCTTCCTGCTCGATGGCGAGGTGGATCGTGTGCTTGCCGACAAGGATGTCAACATGGCCGGTACGCTTGGCGCCGGAGTTCTCGGTGATGGTGAAATCCACCTTGCCGAAGTCGGGCTCTGCGGTGACCCAGCCCTGGGCGTCGCCCTGGAGGGTGACGGAGGCAGGCCTTTCGCTGACGGACAGCGTGAATTCATGGGCGAGGAAGTTGAAGGTCTCGGTCTTGTCCTCGGACGTGGTTCCGCGGGCATCCTGGTTGACCGTGATCTTTTCCTCGAGGGAGCCGGCGAGGATGACGACGGTGCCGAGGCGGGCCTCATACTTGGGGTTCTCGCTGATGGTGAGTTTCACGGTGACGGCACCGGCTTCCCCTTCCTTCTCCTCGACGGAAAGGAAGGCATCCCCGTAGTTCGGGGCGCAGATGATTTCCCAGTCGGCGTTGGTCGTGAAGACGATGTCGGCCGTGGCGCCCTGCCACTTGGCGTTGATTGTCTTTTCAGACGAGACGGTGAGGGTGTCCACCGGGACATCCTGCTTGCAGGACACGGCCAGGAGGGCCAGGCATGCCGCTGCGATCGCTAAGATCTGTTTTTTCATATTACAACAATTTTGGGGTTAATAAATTATCAGGGTTTGTTTCCGTCCAGGGCGCTCTCCACGAGGTTGAGGACGTAGGCGATCCGGCCCTTGTCCTTCCCCGTGTAGCGGGCGGAGGCATTCTTCAGGGTTCGGCGCAGCCGCTCCAGGGCGACCCGGGCCTCCGTCTCCAGGGAGGCGGAGTAGGAAGCAGGTACTGCGCTGACAGTCAAATTGTTCTGTTTATGGGTGACCGTTGCCTGCTGTGCGACCATGACAGGACTTTGCTGCTGGAGCATGGAGGCGTAGGTGGCAAGGAGCATCTCTTCGCCGGGCCTGAGCGGCTTTCCGGCGCGCATGTTCCGGGTCAGGAGTTCTTCCGTATCCCGGAGCGCTTCGGCGACCGTATAGCCGCCGTCCGCCTCATCCTCGGCCAGGGCGAGGAGCGCAAGGCGCTGGCTCAGCCGCGTGCGGACGAAGGCATTGATGCGGGTCAGGGTGGAAAGGGTATTGTTCGGGCCGCCGAGGGTCATCAGTTCGCGGTTTTCGTCCAGCCAGGAGAGGTCCATCCATTCGGACAGGATCATCTGCAGGGCTTCCCGCTGCTGCTGCGCAGGGACGGTCGTCCATTTCTCGCCGGTGTATCCCTCGCGGAGGTCGGCGCCCAGCAGGCCGCCGACCTGGCGGGCCAGGGCGCCGCTGTAGCGGTCGAGCCCGAGCCAGATGTATTCGACGAAGAGGGCGCGGAAATCCGGGTCCACATCGTCGCCGGCGATCCAGTCCTGGGCATGGGCGGCCACCCATTTCATGCGGGCGGCTCCGGTTTCGAACAGGGCGGCGGGATCGTTTCCGAGGTCGCCGGCAATGGCCCGGGGATCGGCGTACAGGCGGTTGGATTCCAGGTAGCGGTATGCGTTCTTGCCGCTGTGCTGCCGGATCCAGGCCTCCCGGTCGAGACTGTCGTCGTACAGCCAGCGGAGGGCATAGCGGTCATAGGGACCGATCCGGTCCGCGACCGTCACCACGCCGCGCTCCTTGTCGCCCGGCCGGGCGAGGAGGTTGAACAGGACGTCGTCGGTGACGGAAGCCGTGATGCCGTTCTTCTGCGTGAAGGCGGGATCGCGGAGCTGGGCGGGGGAGTAGGCATAGCTGCCGGCGAGGTTCTGCTCCAGGCCGAGGCAGCGGCCGAAGATGGACATGACCCGTGCGGTAAGTGCCTCGGAGACTGCATCTTCCGGCAGGTTGTACGAGCGGTAACGTGCATCGACGTCACTGATGTGGATGACGCCTTCCTTGCGGAGGGCATAGGAGAAGTCCCTCGGCACGGTCAGTTTGCAGGCGAGGATCTCCCCGGTCCCGGGGTCGGTGCGGAGCGTCGCTCCGACCTGTTCGCCGTTGCCGACGCTTACGGTCGAGACCAGCGGGTCGCCGGAGAGGAAGTCCTTGCCGGCCGGATACGGCTCCACCTGGATGGCGATGCCGAGGCCGGATTCAATGAAGGGGGCGTTCCAGGCCGTGAGTCCTTTCCTGATGGCTTCATACCAGGGCGCGGCGAACAGCGTGTCCACATAGACCCGGATTTTCCGGCTCGGGGTGACATGCCAGCGGGAGGCCCATTTCTCTTCCTTGATGGCGGTGGCGCCGCCCAGTTCCGCCCGCGTGACGGTCCGGACGCCGATGCGGCGGTCGGCCTTGAGGGGCCGGAGGGACGATTCCTCCAGCAGCGTGAGGCAGGTCTCCGTTTCGGCGCTGAAGCGGGGGGAATTGGCCAGTTCGAAGCCCATGAAACTGAGCTTGAGGTCATAGGTGACGTCCCGGACGACGCCTACGCTGCGCGGATAGGCCTTGATGCCTTTCAGTGCGGAGAGGGCGGCGTTGTAGGTGGCGGAAGTGACATTGTAACTGCCGAAGCGCTGGGCTTTCAGGTTCGCTACGTCCTTCTGGGACGGATCGAAGAGTTTGTCGGCCTTGACGACGAAGCCGGTGCTGTCGGCATTCCGGCACTGGATCGGGAAGGCCATGGCGACCGCGTCGGTGCGCGACTGCGCGAGCGCGCGGTTGAGGGTGGAGTCCTCCTCCGTCGCCTGCACGGGACTGGCTGCAAACTGCAGCAGGACCAGCGAGTCCGTCCGGGCGATGCGATAGACCGGGCTCGTCGAGAGATCGGCCCCTTCCCGGATGGTAAGGTCCGGGCATGAGCGGACGACGGTCGAAAGGAGGACGCGCCTTCCCATCAGATTCTCAGGTATTTCCAGGAAGATATGCTCGTCCTGCCGGTAGATTTTCACGAAACTGCTGTCCACCGCCGTTCCCTTCTTGCCCAGGAATTTCTCATAGGGCGTCTTCTTCGGGGCGGGGGCCGTCTTCTGCACCGCCGGCGTTTTCTTGCGGAACGGGTTCCACCGCGCCTGCACCTCCCCGGCGGGAAGGAGCGTCAGCGCGCAGAGCAATATGCAGAGGAACTTTCTCATTGCAGTCTGGTCCCGTATTCGATGGTGGAGAGAAGCAGCTGGTAGTGGGCCTTGTCGGTGGCATTGGCCCCGGCGAGGCGGCTCTTGAGCAGGGTATGGACCTGGTAGATGACGGCGAAGACATCTCCGGCGGAGATGTTACCGTTGTTGAACAGGGCGCGCGGGAGCCACTCGAAACCGCTGACCGGATCATAGGAGAGGGTGCCGGTCACGAGTTCGCAGTCCTCCGGTCCGGCAACGCCCTCGAAGCGGCGCTGCTCAGGGGCGGGAGGCAGCGGAATGCCGCCCTGCTGCATGACGGCGCGGACGAATTCTGTCTGGTACATCCGCTGGTCACGGGTCAGCGCCCGGCCGCTGCGGGTGGGCTTCCAGACGAAGTCGAAGAGCATGTCCATGCAGCCGTGGTAGTCGAGTTCCTTCGTGTCCACGCCGTCCGAAAATCCGCAGAGCATCGGCAGGGAGACCATGCTCCCGAAGATGCTCTTGCGAAGCGTGAAGGCGGGGGACCCGACCACGGGCAGCCGGCCGAGGACGGCCTTGTCCTCGATCCAGTCCACCCCTTCCAGCATCTTCACGAGATACTGGAAACAGGCCTTCTGCTTGGCTGCAGGGATATTTTCAAAGCGCTTCCAGCCGTCGCCCTCGATGGTTTCGTTGCGGTAGAGGCCGCCGATGTTCATCATGACGTGGTTGGCGTAACGCAGGTATTGGTTGACGATCGAGCGATAGACCGCGGTGCGGTATTCGAATTCCGGGTCGCCCGGCGAGAGCCAGTCCATGAAGTTCGCGAAGACCGTTTTCAGGTTGTCGATCCCATAGGCGGTCGCGGCGAGGACGTCGTCCCCGAGGTCCTCCGTCTGGTTGCGGGCGTCGAACCACTGGTAGGCGAGCTGCTGTTTGCCGTAGCGGTACCAGGGAGCGGCCTTGAGCGAGTCGGTGATCCAGCCCTTGGTGATGGCGGTCTCCTCCTCGAAGGAGGCGGCGCCGGTCACGGGCTGGTAGCCCCAGCGGATGGCCCAGTAGTCGTATTTTCCGAATTCCGGCGGCGTGAGCTTCACCCCGCGCGCGGCGTCTTCCTCGCTGGCGATGTAGTTGAAGCGCGCGTAATCCATGATGGAATAGGTGGTTCCGTTCTCCCGGGTGAAGGCCGGGTCGCGGAGGCACTCTACGGGGATGCAGGAGGAGGCGCCCATGTTGTGCATCAGGCCGAGGCAGTGTCCGACCTCATGCCGGATGACGTATTCCAGCGCGTCGCCGAGCTTCTCCTTCGGGATGTCCATCGTCCGGACGGCCGGATCGGCCTGCCCGGTCTGGACGAGCATCCATTCGGAAAGCAGCCGGATCACGTCGTGATAGACATAGACCGACGCGTTGATGATTTCGCCGCTGCGCGGATCGACCCAGGACGGGCCCATCGCATTGCGGATGCCGACGGGGGCATAGCGGATGCAGCTGTATTTGATGTTGTCCGGATCGAACTGGGGATCCTCTTCCGGTGTCGGGAAGTCCTTGGCGATCACGGCATTGGAGAATCCGATCCGCGCAAAGGGCTTGCACCAGGAAGCCACCGCCTGCCGGATGTACGGTTTCCACCACTCCGGGAAGCCGCTGTCGATGTAGAAGACGATGGGCTTCACGGGATCGACCTTTTCGCCCCGCAGCCAGGCGGCGGTGTCGGAGGGCTCCATCCGCCAGCGGTTGACGAACCAGACATCTTTCG
This sequence comes from Bacteroidales bacterium, assembly GCA_016287075.1. Lineage (GTDB taxonomy): Bacteria > Bacteroidota > Bacteroidia > Bacteroidales > UBA932 > Cryptobacteroides. The sequence continues at coordinate 49,527 of JAEEVC010000009.1, forward strand.
GGGAAGTCCCCGTGTCGCCGAGCTGCTCCCGCTGCGTGAAGAAGAATCCGATGCGCGGATCCGCCGTGCGCGGGTGGTACGGCCGGTCGGAGAGCCGGAGGACCGAATAGGTCATTTCCGCCGTAAACGGCTTCTTGTCAATGAGTTTGCGTCCGTTCGCCGCCGTGACCGTATAGACGTAGGAAAGCGAGGAGGTGACGGAGACATTGTCCTCGAAGGCCTTGATGCCGCGGATGTAGGAATACTCCTTCCTGAACTGTTCGTCGTGCTTGTAGCTGTCGTAGGTGGAGTAGCCGGTGAAGGGGGAGAATTCCTTGTCGTCGGACAGGAACAGGTCCGTCACGTCCACGACGGCGGAACTGTCCGGGGCGGCGGCCTCGATCTTGAGGTTCTTGAAGATGGGGCCTATGCTGCTCTTCGCAACGGACGGCCCGCCGTCCATATAGGAGACGTTCAGTTCGCGGAACTGGAGCTTGCGTCCCTCCTTGACGATGGTGAAGTGCTTGAGCCCCCGCTTGGTGCCGACGGGTCCGGCTCCGTTGTCGCTGGTCGAGGTGACCGTCGCGCCGAGGATGAGTTCTTTCCCGAGGACGCTGTCCGGCACTTCCAGATAGACTTTTCCGTTTTTCAGGTGCAGGGTCAGGAAGCCCTTTGCGGTCTCCGTCCCCTTGCCGAGCAGTTTTTCATAGGGCGTCGGTTTCTTCTTGACCGTGTCCTGCTGGGCGGTCTCGGCCTTTTTCTTGCCCTTGAAGGGCCAGATGCGGGCGTCGGCACCCGGCGCCGACGCTGCGAGCAGGCCGGCGGACAGGATGAGTATGGCGTGTAATTTCTTCATTATCTAAGTGTTGTGCACATCGCAGTGATCTCGCCGAATCCGGAGAACGTGCCGCCGTCTCCGGTGAAGGTAAACAAGCCGGTGGATACGCTGAAACCGCGGAGGTAAACCTTTCCTTCGCCGGTCTTGTCGTTATGGGTGGTGATGATCAGCTGGCTGCGGTTGGTCGGCAGGGTGAACGGATAGTCCGTGGGGCCGTACTGGTGGGTCCCGTACCAGGCCTGGGTATACTGGCGGATGCGGGTGATGCGCTCGTCCGCGGAATCCGTCTTCCAGGTCAGCTTGCGTACCGTAGGGGCGGAGCCCATGAGCAGGACCGCGTAGATGGCGTCCGGCGTTGCGTAATACATCAGGTTGCCGTTGTCGCAGAAGGCGATGGAGACGGCCTCGTCGAGCCGTTCGGCGGTGAGTTCGTAGGAGGAGTACGAATCGGGCGCGGAAGAACTGCTGAATTCGATGATCGGGACATAATACTTGCCCTCCGCATCCCGGAGGAGGAAGGCGACGCAGTCCCCTTTCAGGGCACCGCCCATCTTGCAGGTCATCCCGGCGGTGCTGAACGGGAATTTCGTGTTCAGTTCCTCCAGGGCGCCGTTATAGACCCTGTATCCCTGCATGCCGTAAAACTTGCCGGAGTTGTCGTCAAAGACCGCCCAGCGGCCCTGCGAGGTCGAGTTGACCGCTCCGTAATTGTCCGGCCGGAAGAAATCCCGGGGCGTGCGGTTGAACGCAACCTTGCCGTACAGGCGTTCGATGTTGGTGATGAAGCCGTACACGTCGCCTTCGATGAAGGCATAGGTCGAATAGGTGGCGCAATTGAAGAGGGTGGACGTGCCGAACGAAGTGATTTTCGTGCTGTTGAACAACTGCGCGTCCTGTTCCTTGGGAACGAAGGTAAGCGGGTCGATGGCCGTCAGGTGCTCGTCCGTCGCCACCATGATGCGGTTCTCGTTGTGCACGGCGCCGTCCGTGCCGACGGTTTCAAGGAGGGCATTGACGCGGCCTTCAAACGTCGCTCCGTTGTTGGCCAGGGCGTAGATCCCGCGCGTGTAGCGCGTGCTGCCCGTATAATCATAGGTAATGGAGGGAGCGGCGACAAGGTCGAACTCCGAAGTCTTGCCGCCATCCCGCGTATAGGCGACCAGAAGCCCCTCTCCGAGGGAGGATCCGACGTGGAGGAAGCAGTTCTTGGTCAAGGTGAAACCGCTCTGGCGCTCCGTCACCGTGACGGTCAGGCAATAGGGGGTGTTGTTCGGCGTGTTCGTGACGCGGTATTCCAGTTCGGCCTCGCGTCCGAGTTCGACGCGGTCTTTCGGACTGTCGGCCATCAGGTCGATTTCCCAGAGGTAGTCGAAGTCGCTGGCGCTCCGCCCGGTCATGCGGGCCGTGACGCCCACGTTGATGGTCTGGCCGAATACCACGTTGAGTTCCGGTTCCAGTCCGCTCACGACGAGGTCGGGCAACGGTTCGCCGGCCTCCGTGCTCAGGTCTTTGTAGCAGGATACGGCGGCGGTGAGGATCAGAAGATATGCCAGAATGCGCTTTTTCATCTTTACAGGGCTGTCAGGGTTTCGAGGAAGGTGGGCGGGAGGCCTTCGGCTTTGTCGCCCTCGCCGACGGGGACGCCGTAGCCTTTGTAACTCTCATAATCGGCGCTGTGCCGGTAGGGGGCGTCGGGATGGGCGAGGTCATGGTCCCGGACGGTCTCCCGGATTTCCCGGTTGACGTTGAACCACCAGGTCGGAAGCTTGTAGATCAGGGTCGGATCTTCCTCTGCATAAGTCTTGCTGCAGGTGTAGCGCTCGATGTCGTCGCCGTACTGCTCGACCAGGAATTTGTGGAAATCCCGGCTGTATCCGTGCGAAATGTACAGGTACCAGTAGCGCCAGACAGTCATGGCCGGCCGCTCATAGGACTCCGTCCAGATGACGTGGGCCTTCAGTTTGGCGGGGTAGCCCTCCCGGAAATGCTCGTTGGGGTGGATCGTCAGGTCCAGCGACTTCTCGGTGATACCCTCCAGGCGGTTGGCCCGGAGGACGATGGATCCGGTGAGCGAGCCGGCCGGCACTTCTGCGCTCACGAGGGTATAGTCCTGCCCTTCCACGGCGGTCCCGCCGTCGCGGCTGAACGAGATGGGACGGGCATAATCCGTAACCTGGCCGATCAGGACGACGGGTATCGTCAGGTCACGCGTCGGCTCCGTCAGGCTGCGCATGGAGAAATTATTGTTTACGCTCTGGAAACAGACGGCGCTGTCTTCGAGGCGGTAGACCGGGATCTCCGATTTGCCGCAGGCGGCCAGCGTGAGGGCCGCAGCGATGAGGATAGGGATTCTTTTCATCATTCCTGGATATGGCCGTAAGAGGTTTCTGCGGTCGGATAGGGGAACAGCAATTGTGCCGGAGCGGGGAACTGGATGCCTCCCTGGACCAAAAAGGCGTATTTCGCGTAGCGCAGGAAACGTTTTACGAAGGGGAGGATCTGTCCTTCTCCCAGCATCTCGATAACGTATTCCCGGAGGAGCAGCTGGTCCATATCCGCTTCCCACCGGGTGGTCCCGTCCGGATTGTCGTAGCCTGTACGGATGATGTTTTCGGGGGTGATGGCTTCGTCGTCCCCGCGGTGGGAATGGATTTCGTTGATGGCACCGAGGAAGGTGGTGAGGTCTTTCCGGGCGAAGGCGTCCTCCGCGATGGTCAGGTACAGTTCGGACAGGCGGAACATGGGCAGGCGGTTCCGGTAAACGGAGGTCGAGGACGCGTAATACTTATAAGGGATATAACCCGCACCGGAGAAACGGAGCTGCATGGCCGGGCCGCGGATGTCGCTGATGAGCGTGATCGCCTGTCCGGGATCGCCTTCCTTCTCTGCGGGAATCATGCCGACGGGCGATTCAAAAAGTGCCGAGACGACGGCCGGGTCGATCCGGATGCCGCTGTAACTGATGTCCGTGAAGAAATAGGGCTGGACGGTGGAATACAGGTCCGGGACCTCGAGCGTGAAGAGATGTTCCGTGGAGAAAGTCCAGTCTCGCTGGTCGTTGTCGGGGTTGCTCAGCTGGGCGATCGGGTCGATCCACCGGACAACCTCTTTCTCGAGCACCTCGTCGATGATTTCCTGCGCCAGTTCGGCCGCTTCCCGGTGTTCCCCCTCCCAGAGCAGGACCCGGGCCTTGAGGCCTTTGGCCGCATAGTAATTGAGGTGGCGCGTCCGGTTGTCCCAGAATCCGTTGGTGTTGACGGAGGTCAGGAAGGATTCGGACACGTTGCCGCGGACCGGGTCGGCCGAGAGCATTGAGATGGCCTCGTTGACATCGGCCATGAGCATCCGGGCGGTTTCCGCATAGGTGTTCTGGACGGTCGGTTCCTTCTCATAGGTGCGGACATAGGGAACGGTCATCTTGCCCGCGTTCTCCCCGTCCCAGTTTTCGCGCCCCCACATGCGGAGGATGTCGAAATGGATCCAGGCCCGCAGGCCGAGGAGTTCTCCCCTGAAAAGCCGGTATTCGGTCTCGTCCGAGACCACGTCACGCCGGGCATCCAGTTCCTGGAGCATCTTGTTGATGTTGGCGATGGCATGATAGCCGCTCTGCCACATCGCCGTGATGATCGGGAAGGTGACGGCGTTGGTGTAGTTGTGGTTCTGGAGGGAGATATAGTTGTTGCTGTGCTGCGCCGCATAGGGGAATGCGGTCAGGTCGCTCACGAACCAGGTGTAATCCCTTCCGTAGCACTCTGGCTGCGCCATGCAGAGGTAGATGCCGGAGAGGGCTTCCTGGAATCCGTTCCGGGAAGAGAAGAGCTGTGTGTCGGAAATCTGGGTGGAAGAGGTGGCGGTGAGCCACTCGTCGCAGGACGGGAGACCCAGGAGAAGGCCGGCTGAGGCCAGGAGGATCGTAATCTTTTTCATGGCTTCAGAAGGTTGCGGTGACGGACAGGGAGAAGGAACGGGCATACGGATAGGATGTGCCGCGTTCGATCTCGATGGATGAGAAGGTATAGAGGTCATTGGCGTAGAGCGTCGTCCTCAGGCGCTGCAGGGACAGTTTCCGCGCCCATTTGAGCGGCAGCTCGTAATAGAGCGAGAGCGAACTCAGATGCAGGACATTGTTCCGCTGGACGAAGCGGGTGGTCGGCATGGTCATGTTCGTGTTGATGGCATTCTCGTCGTACGAGACGCTGGTGTCCTTGACGCCGTTCCGGTACTGGGCCACCTGCCCCTTTTCGAACCAGCGTCCCGAAAAGATGCGCCGGTCCACATTGTTTTCGATGTAGGTGTTCTCCACCTTGTTCACCAGGGTGCTGTTGTACAGATAGCCTCCGGCGTAGAAGGTGGAGACGACATTGAAGCCGAATCCCTTGATTTCGCCGTTGAACCCGAAATTGCCGTTGATGAGCGGATCGGAGGAACCGGCGTAAGCGAGGTTCGTCGCCTTCCAGGTGTCGGTCAGGTTGCCGTTCCTGTCGATGAAGATCTCGTTGCCGTCGATCGGGTTGACGCCGAGGGAGGGGACGGCCCAGATGGCATGGACCGGGACCCCGTTGTAGTACTGGATGACCGGCGTGAGCTGGTGCGTCTCCTCCGCGGCGGCCTGCTGCTGGGCATTGTACGCCTCCAGGGCGTCGGAAATCTCCAGGACGCGGTTGTCGTTGGTCGCGGCCTTGCCGAAGATGCTGAAATAGGAGGCGCCGCGCTGCCAGAGGATGTAACTGAGCTGCAGTTCGATACCCTTGTTGCGGACGATGCCGAGGTTGTCGCTGACCGTCGGGAATCCGGTGGAAGGGAGGATGGACCGCGCGAACACCAGGTTCCGGGTATCGGCGATGTAGGCATCCAGGATCATGTTGATGCGCGCGGTGCGGAAGTCGATGCCGACGTTGTAGTCCATCTTTTCCTCCCAGCCGAGGTTGCGGTTTTCCATCGTGGTCAGGTGGGCGCCGGAGAAGCCGTTGTAGTAGCCCTGGCTGAAATAGGAATAGACCGGCAGGGACGTGTTGGTCGTGAAATTCTGGTTGCCGGAGGAACCCACCGAGCCGCGGAGTTTCAGCTGGCGGAGCCAGGACGCATCCTTGAGGAAGGCCTCCTTGTGGATGTTCCAGGCGAGTCCGGCGCTCCAGAACAGGCCCCAGTGGCGGTCCGTCCCGAAGACGGAGGAGGCACTGGCCTTGAGGGTGGCGTCGGCCATGTAGCGGTTGTCGTAGGTATAGCCGCCGGTCAGGAGGGCGCCGAGGTTGCGGTTGAGGCCGTCTCCGCCCGACGGCACCAGGTCAGGCGCATATTGGCGGGCGTAGGTGATGGAGGTCATGTTGCTGTTCGGGAAGCCGACGGTGTAGTGCATGATCTCTTCGTACTTCGTCTCGGAGATGTTGTACTGGGCGGTGGCGAAGATGTCATGGACGTCCGCGACCTTGTGGTTGTACGTCGCGGTCACGTCGGCCGAAAAGGTCGTGTAGGTTCCGTTGGAAACATTGTAGGACCCCCTGTTCAGCCGGTCGTCCTCGTTGGCGATGATCTTCTTGACGAAGGAGGTGTGCTCGGCAGGGAGGAAATCCTCCGACTCGGTCTTGTGCTCGGTGACGCCGGCGCGCCCGACGATGCGGAGGCTCGGAAGCATCTGGTATTCAACGTACAGGTTGTCCGTGAAGTCCATGTAGCCGTTGAGATAGCGCGTGCCGACGGCCGCGTTCCACATCGGATTCGCGATGAGTTGGTTGTGCGAGATCGTCACGCCGTTCGAACCGGTGAACGTCGCGGGGGCGACGATCTTCTTCAGGTGGCCGTCCTCGTCGTACGGGGTGAAATAGGGGTTCATGACCGCATACTCGGAGAAACTCCCGTACGGGGAATCCTCGCTCTTCATGAAGCCGATGCTCATGATGTTCCGGAAGGTCCACTTGTCCTTGCGGTAGGAGAGGTTGATATCGCCGGAGATGTTCTGGCGGTAGGAACCCTTCATCGTTCCGTTGACCCGGTTGTAGGCGAAGGTGGCGAAGGCCTTGAGGTCCTTGGCGCCGAGTTCCACCCCGATGGAGTGCTTGTTGCCGATGCCGAGCCGGAGGGGCTTTGAGAGCCAGTAGGTGCTCTCGCCCTCCGTGGCGCGCTTGAGCCGCTGGTAATAGAGTTCGGACCAGGGCGTGATATCCTGGCTGTCCCGGTTGGGGTAGTAGAAGCCTTCCCGGCGTTCCACTTCCAGCTTTTCCAGGGCGTTGCAGAGGTTGTAGCTCGTCAGGTCCGGGGCTTCGAGGGTGACGCTGCCGGTGTAGGTCACCGCCGCGCGGTTGCCCGTGAGGGCCTTGGTCTCGATGACGATGACGCCGTTGGCGCCCTTGGAGCCGTAGATGGCCTTGGCGGAGGCGTCCTTGAGGATGGTGATGGACTGGACGCGGTTCATGTCCATGTCCGTGATTTTCTGCAGGGAGGTTTCGAAGCCGTCCAGGATGAACAGCGGGGTGTTGCCGGAGTTCAGGTAGTCGCTCTTGAGGGACTGGGTGGCGGTCGAGAGGGTCGAGGCGCCGCGGATCTGGATGTCGGCCATCGCGTTCGGGTCGGAGCCGGCGGCGAGGTTCTCGAGGACGACCATCGACGGGTCGATGACTTTCAGCGAGGCGATGACGTTGGCGTTGGAGATCTTCTTGATCTCATCCGAGGTGACGGTCTGCACCGAACCGGTGAAACTGTCCTTCCGGCGGGTGAAGATGCCGGTGACGACCGTCTCCTGCAGGGTCTCGGAGTCCAGCTCCAGGTAGATGTCCAGCCTCTCGCCCTGGGGGATGCCGGAAACCTTGAACTCCTGGGTCTTGTAGCCCATGATTTCCACGAGGATTGTGGCGGACGCCGGGAGGCCCGTCAGGACGAACTGGCCGTCGGCGTTCGTGAGGACACCGAACTTCCGGTCCAGGGTGATGACGCCCACGCCGGGGAAACGTTCGCCGGTTTCGTCATAGACGGTGCCGCTCACCGTCCGCCCCGACGTTTTCTGGGCGGAAAGGGGCAGCAGCGGCAGCAGGGCGAGGAAACCGGCGAATACAATCCTTCGCAGGAAATTCCTGTTCCGCATAAAAATAGAAGCCCGTTTTGTGTTTCGGGTTATACTTAAACTAGTAACCAAGGCAATACACTGTCAAATTGTTACTTCAAATGCAAACTTTACCTCTACAAATTTAAGCATTTTTTAAGAATTTGCAAAATAGTAACCATTCGATTTTGCACAGGGTTACATTCCTCCGGTGAAAATATCGAGGGGTGGCAATCCGATAAAACGGGTGGTTGATTGGATCTTGTTCAGGCGGAAGCGGAGGTTGAGCAGGAAATACCGGCCGTAGGAAGGCGTCCACTGGCGGTAGCGGAAATCCGACCCGCCCGTGATGTGGAAGCGCGTCCCGCTGTTGAGCAGGTCATTTCCGCTGACGGATACGGCCAGCCGTCCTTTCAGGAAGGTTTTCCCGACCACGGCGTCCAGGAAATGGAAGGTTGTTCCGGCGGTTGTTTCCGGGGTGACCCGCCGGGCTTCCGTCCGGTACGCGAACGAAACGAAATAACCCTTTGTCCATTGCTTCAGGATGTCCAGCCAGGGTTGATGGCACAGGCAGTTCATTACATTGTCGCCGAGGTTGTTCCAGTCTTTTGTGAAAGCGATGGTATAACCCGCTTTCACACGGAATGTCCGGCTCGGCTTGACCTGGATGTCAAGGCTGGAGGACACGGTCCCCTCGTGCAGGATGGCAAGGCATTCGGACAGGTAGGCGGGATGCGCGGAGCGGCTTCCGCCGAACCGCCATTCGAACGAAGTTTTCCAAGGCGGGATCCGCCCCTGCCAGGTTGCGTTTGCCGACGCCGTCCAGGTGCCGTTAGCGTTGACGAATGTCGTAAGCGAGGATCCCTGTACAGCGTCATATCCGCCCCATCCATCGATATGCGTATCTACTTGGAAATAAGTGGTTTGAGACACGATTGCACGTCTGACGGCGGAGGCTGATGCGTCAATCAGGATGGATGAGACCAGTTTCTTGCCGAAAGGAGTGGAACTCCATCCAACTTGAAGGGTGTGTTGCTCCGCAGGTTTCAGGTCCGGGTTGCCGGCCTTGAGGAAATACGGGGAACGGTCGTCGATCCGGGGTCGGAATTGTTCGATGGCCGGCGCTTCGGAACGCCAGGTGTAGCCAAGCGTGAACAGTTTCTTCCGCAGGGAGAACAGGATGCCGGGCAGGAAATAGACCTTCCCTTCGGAAACCGTTTCCGGGTAGGATTCCCGGTCCAGGATCCGTTCCCAGGAGGACTGGAAGGAAAGCGTGCCGCTGAGGTCTCCGGAGGAGAAGGTAAAACCGGTTCCGACGTAGGTCCGCATCCCGTCCCAGGTGTAGTTGAACGTATTGGTCGGATCGACGGTCGGGTGGAGGGGATCGAGGAGGTCGAGGGCGTAGTCGTTCCGGGTTTTGCTGAAGCGGTTGAAGCCGGCGGACAGGGAACCGGTGAGGGTGATCGTCGGCTTGTCTATCAGTCGTTTCCGTATGGCTGCATCTGCCCCGGCCTTCCAGTTTTGACCCAATCCGTCGACCGTCAGGTGCCTTTTGAGGAAGGTGGATTTGAGCGTGTCGGCGCGGACGGATTCGTTCCGGCTGTTGCCGGTCTCCCAATATGCGTCCAAACTGGGATACCAGCCACTGCTGCTGAGGTCGTTTTTCCAGTCGATCCGTCCGGCATAGCTCCAGTCCCTGCCGTCCTCGTGCAGGATTTCATGCCGGGAACGGTCCTGCAGGCCGGCCGTTTCGATCTCCTGCCGGGTTTCCCTTCCGGCTTCGGCGGAAGAGAAGGAAAACCGGTGCTGGGTGGACAGGCTTTTGATGCGGGCGTTGTTGACGGCGCCGTTGACAAGGACGTTGTGGCGGAGGCCGCTTCTTCCGGCGTTGGCGGATTCGGAAATCATCCGCGCGGGGGTCTGATCGGTTTTCAGGTATTCCGTCAGGGCCCTGTTCGCGGAACGGGTGTAATCCTTTTCGGTGATATAATTGAAAATCAGCGAATTCCCCATGAGCCTGTCGCCCCAGTATTTCTCCATGTATGCGTTGGCGACCGCTTTCTCGTGATAGTCGGAAAGGGAGCCGCCCGGATACGCGTAGAAATTGGAGGCGTTGTCGCTGCGGCCGATGTTGTTCAGGTTGGTCTTCAGGGAGAGCAGCAGCTTCTCCGAATAGAAGTGGGCGGAGATCCCTCCCTGGTACCTGAGCTGGTTTTTTCCGTCTTCGCCCACCTGGCCATCCAGGCCGCCCGATGCAAGGGCATGGGCCTGGAAGGCGCTGAAAATGGGCGTTTTGGTGGCTATGTCGAGGACACGGTCTTTCCGTCCGTTGTACGTACCGCGCATGCGGTCTTCAACGGACCGTTCCTCGTACATCCGGATTTGGGTGACCTCTTCCGCCGGGATGGCGTTCAGGGGCGTCAGGGCATTGCTACCGTAGATCAGCCTTCCGTTGACATAAGTCCGCTTGATGGGGACGCCGTCTGCGTATAGGGTCCCGTTCCTGAGGGAGATGCCGGGCATCTGCCGGAGGATTTCCAGGGCATTGTCCCCGTCCATCACCTGGACGGCGGCGGCATGGTAAACGGTCGTGTCGCCCCGGTGGGTGACGGGCGGGACGGTTGCCTTCACGGCGGCCCCCTTCAATTCCACCGGTATCCGTTTCAGAATGACGTAGATGACCGTTTCCCCCTCCTCGGCATCTGCGCTGAAGTCTTCCGTGAAATAGCCGTCTTTCCGGACGCACAGGCGGATGGGGCCGGGGCGGACTTTTGAGAAAAGGTATCCGCCCCGGTCGCCGCTGACGCTGGAAAGGCTGTCCCGGTCCGCCTGGTACAGCACCAGATGCGCCCCCTGGACGGGCAATTGGATGCGCACGTCCTTATTCCCCAGGAACTCTTCATAGACAAATCCAGTTACCCGCCCTTCCGGTTCTCCGGCAAGGGCGGGCGTGGAAAACAGCAGGGCCCCGGCAAGGATCAGTGAAGTTATATTCATATTATTGTACAGTTTACAGGTCCTGCAAATTTACTATTTTCCCTCCAAGAAAAGAAATGTGAAATAATAACCCGTATCACCGGTGGCTGCTGCTTCGCAGCCCTGTCCGGGTAAATGACACCGGTCAAACAGAAATAGTAACCTGCACCACCGGTGTCTGCTGCTTCGCAGCCCTGTCCGGGTAAATGCCACCGGTGATGCAGGTTACTATTTCCATTTCATTCAGGTTGAAATGAATGATCGGGGCGCTGTAGTGTGACGGTGGGTGACCTGAAAAGACGGTCGCGGCGGGGAGATTTGCAGTTGCGGCAAAAATAAGTTATCTTTGCTTTTCCATGGACAAGGTGAAACTCAATCCCCTCCAGGGGTTCGTGCTGGGACTGATGCGGCTGCTCGGAAGGCTGCCGAAGGGCTTCCATTTCGCGATGGCGGATTTCATCGCGTGGTTCGCCCGGCGGGTGCTGCACTACCGGGAGCAGGTCGTCACGGTCAACCTCGCGCGCAGTTTCCCCGAGCTGAAATACTGGGAGCTGGAGCCCCTTGCCAAGGAGTTTTACCGCCACTTCGCCGACCTCTTCACGGAGGTGGTCCGGTATTCGGTTTTCCAGGGAGAAAAGGGGCGGAAACGCCTCAGGGACAGCCATATCCTCGAAGTGAACGACGTCTCGCTGGTGAACCGCCTGCTGGAGACGACCCCGAGCGTGATGGTCCTGAACAGCCACCTTGGCAACTGGGAACTGTTCGGCGGCATCTCCGAATGCGGGTATGATCCGAAGGAGCCGTTTGCGCTCCGGCCCGGCCATATCGTGGCCGTGTACAAGGAGATGACCAGCAAATTCTCCGACGGCCTGTTCGAAGCCTGCCGCCTCGGACCGGTCATGGGGACGGATTTCGACGGCTATGTCGAGTCTTCCCAGGTCATGCGCTTTGCGCTGAAGAACCGTGACCGGAAGCGTTTCTACATGTTCAACACCGACCAGTCGCCCTACGGCAATGCGGCCTGGACGGAGGTGGAATTCCTCCACCAGCCCACCCGGGCGATGCTCGGCGGCGCTTCGCTGGCCTGCCGGCTGCACTATTCGGTCGTCTATCTCCACTGGTCCCGTCCGGAGCGCGGGCGGTACGAAGCGCGGTTCATCCCGATCTGCGAAGATGCCTCGACAATGACCCCCGAAGGGATCATGCAGGAATTCTACCGCCTCCTCGAGGCCAATATCCGGGAGGATCCCGCCATGTACCTCTGGACCCACAAACGCTGGAAATAATTCATTATGAAAAAGATACTGCTTTTAGCCCTCTGGGGCGTTTCCGTAGCGGCCACCGCCCAGGAGCCGGTGACCTACTTCCTTCCCGCCACCACCGTCGGTCTCGAAGTGGAAGCGGTCCGGGAGACCTCCTTCGCCGGGCCCTATGCCGCCTTCGCGAAGAAATACCTCGGCATCGACGTCCGCCTGAAGGACGAAACCCGGACCTGCCTCGTTTCCGTCGGCCTCGAGCCGGCGACGGAGGCCGATCCCGCCGCCCGTTTCTCGGTCGATCCCGGCAAGGAGGCCGACCGCTTCCTCGCCCTTTCCGCCCAGGGCCTCATCAGCCTCGGGGAGGATACGCCGCCGGAGGCCGTGCGCTGGAATTTCGTCGCCCCGGAGCGCTCGGACTTCAACCGTAAGGGCGTCTCCGCCGGCCAGGCGAAGGAGCGCCGCACGACTTACAAGAACGTCAAGTCGGATTCGACCGATATCTTCACGCAAGTGCCTGTTTATCAGGATGTCGTCGTGACTCGGACGCCGGAACAGCGCGCCCGCGAGGCGGCGGAGCTGATCCTCAAGGTCCGCCAGGAACGCTACAAGATCACGGTTGGCGACACCGATGCGACCTACAGCGGGGAGGCCCTTGGCAGCGCCATCGCCGAACTGACCCGCATGGAAGAGGAGTACATGACCCTCTTCGTCGGCTATACGGTCAAGGAGACCCAGCATGCCTCTTTCGAAGTGCGCCCCGAACCGGGCCGCGACCAGGCCTATCCGGTCTTCCGGATCTCTCCGGAGGACGGCGTCATCGCCCCGGATGACGGGGAGGGGACCCTGTACTACCTGTCGTTCGCGCCCGAGAAGACCGCCGAGGCCCGGCCGGTCCCGGAAGAGGCCGCCGGCGGGAAGCACGCCAAAGAGAAGAAGGAGAGCAAGACCGCCCGTTACATCCACTACCGGATCCCCGCCGTCTGCACGGTCAGCCTCGGCTCCGGCACCGAGCGGCTCATCCGGACCCGCATCCCAGTCTGGCAGCTCGGAGAAGATGTCCGTTATCAGATTCACAAATAGCAGAACAATATGACAATCAAAGATTTGAACCCCAAGGTCGTATGGGAGAACTTCTACGGCCTGACCCAGATTCCGAGACCCTCCAAGCACGAGGGCAAGGTGATTGAATACCTCTATAACTGGGGCATTGCCCACGGTCTGGAGACCATCCAGGACGAGACCGGGAACATCATCATCCGGAAGCCCGCCACCCCGGGAATGGAGAACCGCCGCGGGGTGATCCTGCAGGGCCACATGGACATGGTCCCGCAGAAGACCTCCGACTCCGACCACGATTTCCTGAAGGACCCGATCACCACCCTCATCGACGGCGACTGGGTGACGGCCGACCGGACCACCCTCGGCGCCGACAACGGCATCGGCGTGGCGATGGGTCTCTCCGTGCTGGAGGATCCCACCGTGAAACACGGCCCCGTTGAGGTGCTCGTCACCTATGACGAGGAGACCGGCATGACCGGTGCGAACATGCTCGCCCCCGGCGTCCTGCAGGGCGACATCCTCATCAACCTCGACTCCGAGGAGGAGGGCGAACTCTGTGTCGGCTGCGCCGGCGGACTCGATGCCGAGGCCTCTTTCAAGTACCACAAGTACAATGTGCGCCCCGGCTATAAGGGCCTGAAGATCAGTGTCAAGGGCCTTCAGGGCGGCCATTCCGGCATGGACATTTCCCTCTACCGGGCCAATGCCAACAAGGTTCTCGCCCGTATCCTCCTTCCGCTGATGGAACTCTTCGGCGTGCAGGTCGTGTCCTTTACGGGCGGCTCGCTCCGCAACGCCATCCCGTTCGAGGCCGAGGCCGAGGTCGTCGTCCCGCACGAGAACGTGGACGCGGTCAAGAAGCTGGTCAAGAGCATCTTCGCCGAGGTGAAGGCCGAGTTCGCCGAGAGCGATCCGGGCGCATCCCTGGCCGTGGAGGCGGTTCCCGCCGCGAAGAAGTTCATCCAGGGCAGCGTGATGCTCCAGGCGGTCAAGGCGCTCATCGCGTGCCCTTCCGGCGTGATCCGGATGAGCCGAACGATGGAAGGCCTGACCGAGACGTCCATCAACATGGCCATCGTCCGGACGGAACGGGGCCGGATCTCGGTCCACAGCCTGATGCGGAGCGCGGTCGACAGCGCGAAGGCGGATCTCGCCGAGCGCGTCCGCTGCGTCTTCGAACTGGCCGGTGCCGATGAAATCGCCTTCAGGGGCGGCTACAGCGGCTGGACGCCGAAGCTCGACACCCCGATGAACAAGGTGATGATGTCCTGCTTCGAGAAGGTTTACGGAAAGCCGATGAAGGTGATGGCCACCCACGGCGGTCTGGAATGCGCCCTGCTCGGTGCGAAGTACCCGAAGTGGGAGATGGTCTCCGTGGGACCGACCATCAAGTATCCGCACTCCCCGGACGAGCGGGTGAACATCCCGTCCGTCGCGCGCACGTGGGAATACCTGAAGGAAGTCCTCGCGAACGTTCCGGAGAAGTAGCCCGTGGCAGACAACTTCTTGACAGTGGTGGATTTATGAGAACCAGCCCGGTCGGTTTCTGCCGGGCTGGTTTGTTTAATTTTCTGTAATTCAAGGGTTTATGCGCCACGACCTTCCTGTGATGGCGGTCTGTCCGGACGTGGTCCGTGCCCTGGCGGAACGGGGAGGCGTCGTCGTGACCGCCCCGCCCGGGGCCGGCAAGTCGACGGGATTGCCGCTGGCGGTCCTGGACGCCTTTCCGGACGGGATGGTCATCATGCTGGAGCCCCGGCGTGTCGCGGCGCGGCAGATTGCGGAGCGGATGGCCTGGATGCTGGGGGAACCCGTCGGGAAGACGGTCGGTTACCGGATGCGCTTCGAACAGCGTGTGGGCGCTGCTACCCGGATCGAAGTCGTGACGGAAGGGATCCTGGTCCGCCGGCTGCAGGACGATCCGGGGCTGGAAGGCGTCTCCGTGGTGATTTTCGACGAGTTCCATGAGCGGAGCCTGACCGTCGACGTGGCGCTTGCCCTGACCCGGGAAGTCCGGCAGGTCCTGCGTCCCGACCTGAAACTGGTGCTGATGTCCGCGACCATCGATGCGGCCCGCGTCTGTGCGGCCCTGGACCTGCCCCTTGTCGAGAGCCGGGGCCGGTCGTTCCCTGTCGAGGTTGTCCGCCCCGGCGTTGAGGCAGTCCCCGAAAATGCGGCCGAAACGGTCGCCCATTTCGTGCGTGTAGCGCATCGGGACCACGACGGGGACATCCTCGCGTTCCTGCCGGGCGAGGGGGATATCCGCCGCTGCGCGGAGTTGCTGGGCGATTCGCTGGGCGCTACCCGTGTCTATCCCTTGTACGGCATGCTGCCGCCGGAAGGGCAGCGGGCAGCTATCGCGCCGAGTCCCGCCGGCGCCCGGAAGGTCGTGCTGGCGACCCCGGTCGCCGAGACGTCCCTGACCATCGAGGGCGTCCGCGTGGTCGTGGATTCCGGGCTGTTCCGGACGCCGGTGTTCGACCCGCAGCGCGGGCTGAGCCGCCTGGAGACGGTGCGCGTCAGCTGCGACATGGCCGACCAGCGGACCGGCCGGGCGGGCCGCGTCGCGCCCGGCGTCTGTTACCGGCTCTGGAGCCTCGCGACGGAGCAGCGGATGGCCGGGCACCGGACGCCGGAAATTGTCGGCGCGGACCTTGCGCCGACCGTGCTCGCCATTGCGGCCTTGGGTGAAAACCGGCCGGAGCGCCTGCCCTGGCTGACGGCTTTGCCGCCTGTTCATCTTGCTCATGCCCAGGAACTTCTGGTGATGCTTGGGGCCTTGGATACGCAGCATCGCCTGACGGCCCATGGCCGTTCCCTGGCGGCCTTGCCCTGCCATCCGCGTATCGCCTCGATGCTTCTGAAAGCGACGACGCCCGCATTGCAGGCCCTGGCGGCGGATATCGCCGCGCTCCTGGAAGAAAAGGACCCGCTGGACGGAGAGCCGTCTGCCGCGCTGGACCTCCGCATCCGCGCCCTGCGGGATGTGCGGCGCAGCGGGCGGCCCGGCCGCTGGGCCCGGCTGCTCCGCATCGCGGAAGAATACCGCCGCACGGTCCGGGCAGGGGAGGACAATACGCCTCCCGACCCGTATGAGGTCGGTCTCCTGCTGGCCGCTGCTTTCCCGGAGCGGATCGCAAGGGCCTGGAAGGAAGGCGGTTCCCGTTATCAGCTTTCGACCGGAGATCTCGCGGCGCTGGATCCGGGCGACGCGTTGTCGGCGGCCGAGTGGCTGGCTGTCGCCAGTGTGCATACGCAGCCGGGCGGTGTCGGCCGCATCTTTCTGGCGGCTCCGCTCGCCGAATCGGACCTGAAACCCTGGCTGCAGGCCCGGGACGTCACCGGCTGGGACAGCCGGCAGGGGCGTGTCGTCGCCCGCCGGGAGTTCCGGATCGGACAGATCCGCTGCGCGGAGCAGCCATTGCCGGATATCCCGCGGGAGGAAGGGGTCCGGATCCTCTGCGAAGCCGCCCGGAAAGAGGGCCTCACGATGTTCGATTTCAATGACGACGTCCAGAATCTCCAGCGGCGGATCGCCGTGGTGTCTGCCTGGCATCCGGAGCTGGAACTGCCTGATATTTCGACAGAAATGTTGCTCTCCGACGCGCAGTCATGGCTTCCGCCTTTCGTGGGTTCCGCCCTTTCGGTCGCGGAACTCCGGCGCATCGACCTTGTCCCCGTGCTCTGGAGCCTGCTGAGCTATGACCAGCAGCAGGCGGTCGACCGCCTCGCTCCTTCCCACATCGCGGTCCCGACCGGCAGCCGCATCCGCGTGGAATACCGCCAGGGTGCCGATGCCCCCGTCCTGCGGGTCCGGCTCCAGGAATGCTTCGGCCTGACGGATACGCCCCGGGTGGACGGCGGGCGCCGGCCGGTCCTGATGGAACTCCTGTCGCCCGGTTTCAAGCCGGTCCAGCTGACCGCCGATCTCCGCAGCTTCTGGGAGACGGCCTATTTCGAGGTCCGCAAGGAACTCCGGCGCCGCTATCCGAAGCATGCCTGGCCGGACGACCCGCTCGCGGCCGACCCGGTCCGCGGTGTCCGGAAAAAGGCATAAAGGCTTGTTTTTTCGGATTTTATTGTCTATATTTGCAGTCCTTTTTGGGCCCGGTGGGCTTGAAAAGGAATGTAAATACTTTATAAACAATTAATTAAAACCCAATGGTACAGAAGTACGAGACCGTTTTCATTGCAACTCCCGTTTTGTCTGAGGCCCAGATGAAGGAAGCGGTTGCCAAGTACACCCAGC
Source organism: Bacteroidales bacterium (assembly GCA_016287075.1). GTDB lineage: Bacteria > Bacteroidota > Bacteroidia > Bacteroidales > UBA932 > Cryptobacteroides. The sequence goes on from JAEEVC010000009.1 coordinate 66,920, forward strand.
TGATCCGCGACAACGGCGGCGAGGTTGTGTACGAAGAGGATTGGGGCCTGCGCCAGCTCGCTTATCCGATCCAGCACAAGACCACAGGTTTCTATTACCTGATCGAATTCAACGCCGACACGCAGTTCGTCGCGACGCTTGAGACCCAGTATCACCGTGACGAGCGGATCATCCGCTTCCTCACCGTGGCCCTGGACAAGGACGCCGCCGCCTATGCGGAAAAGAGGCGCAACAACAAGGCTGCCAAGGCTGCCGCTCCGGCCGCCGAGGAAGAAGCTCCGAAGGCTGAGTAATATTTGGAGGACACAATTATGGCAAACGAAAACAGCGAAATCCGTTATCTCAATCCTCCGACCGTCGATGTGAGGAAGAAGAAGTACTGCCGCTTCAAGAAGGCGGGCATCAAGTATGTCGATTACAAGGACCCCGAGTTCCTGAAGAAGTTCCTCAACGAGCAGGGCAAGATCCTCCCTCGCCGCATCACCGGTACTTCCCTGAAGTTCCAGCGCAAGGTCGCGCAGGCCATCAAGCGTGCGCGTTCCCTCGCCCTTCTTCCGTATGTCACTGACCTTCTTAAATAATCTGCCTTATGGAAATTCTGCTCAAGAAAGATGTCGCCAATCTCGGCTATGCCGGTGAGATTGTCACTGTCAAGACAGGTTATGCACTGAACTACCTCGTTCCGCAGGGCTTCGCAGCCGTTGCGACCGAGTCCGTGAAGAAGCAGCACGCCGAGACGCTCCGTCAGCGTGCCCACAAGGAGGCCAAGCTCGTCGCCGACGCCGAGGCCCTTGCCGCCCAGATTGCCGCCCAGACCGTCAAGGTCGCCGCGAAGGTCAGCGAGACCGGCCGTATCTACGGCTCCGTCACCGCCGCCCAGCTCGCCGAGGCCCTGAACGCCGCCGGCATCGCCGTCGACAAGAAGGACATCACCATCACCTCCGAAGAGGTCAAGGAACTTGGCACCTTCGAGGCTGTGGTCAAGCTCTACAAGGGCATCAAGGCCGCCTTCAACTTCGAAGTCGTCGCTGAATAATCCGCTTTTCAAGCGATCGAAAGGCCGGTCCCGTCGTCGGGGCCGGTTTTTTTGTGGAAAAAATCCTATCTTTGTGCGACTGGAAAACAATTGTACCCATGAAAAACCCCCGTAACAAAGCCAACTGGCCCCGCTATGTCCTGCAGTGGGGATCCCTTGCAGCCATCATTTTCTTCGTGTCCGGCCTGGTCCGGCTGCTGTTCCCCAAGATGGAGCCGGCCGATCCGGAGGCCTTGTGCCCGGTGGGCGGACTGGAGGCCCTGACGACCTTCTTCGTGCGGGGTTCGCTGCCCTGCAGCATGAGTTCGCTCCAGATTATCCTGGGCATCGTCCTCGCCGCGGCGGTGATCCTGTTCAGCAAGCTCTTCTGCGGCTATCTCTGCCCGGTCGGCACCGTGGAAGACCTGCTGATGAAGCTGCGGAAAGCCCTTAAGGTCAAGGCTGTACGGATCAAGAGCTGGGGCGTCCTCGACAAGATCCTCCGCGTGGTGAAATACGGGCTGGTATTCTGGATCTTCTATATGACCGCGACCGCCAGCGAACTGTTCTGCAAGAACCTGGACCCGTACTATGCGGTCGCCACCGGCTTCAAGGGGGAGATTACGCTCTGGATGTCCATCGTGACCGTCTCGCTGGTTGTCCTCTGCGGCTTCTTCATCGACATGTTCTGGTGCAAGTACATCTGCCCGCTGGGCGCGATCTCCAATTCGCTCAAGTTCTGGGCCTGGCTGCTTGGCATCACGGCCCTGTGGTGGGTGCTGGGCCTCGTGGGCCTGAAACTGCCCTGGTGGGTGCTGCTGGCGGCCCTTTGCGTGGGCGGCTATCTGCTGGAAATCCTCTGCGGCCATCCGAAGATGCAGCTGCTCTATGTCCAGAAGGACAATGAAAAGTGCAATGGCTGCGGCCTCTGCAGCCGCGCCTGCCCTTATGGCATCGATGTCGCCGGTGTCACCGGAAAGGTCACCTGCGTGGATTGCACCCTCTGCGGCGAATGCACGGGCGCCTGCGCGAAGGGTGCGCTCGCCGTGGGCCCCTGCAAGAAGTCTGCGGGCGGTTTCTGGAAGTATGTTCCCGCCCTTGTCACGTTGCTGCTCCTCGGCATCGGCATCTGGATCGGCGGCAAGACGGAACTGCCGACCATCAACGAGCAGTGGAACATGGAGCAGGTGGATGCCGGCAGCCTGAAGCACTTCTCCATGGAGCCGCTGCGCTCCGTCAAGTGCTTCGGCAGTTCCATGGCCTTCAAGGGCAAGCTGGTGCAGATCCCCGGCACCCACGGTGTCAAGACCTATGTCGGCAAGCACAGGGTGGTGATTACCTACGATCCCGCCGTGACGACCCCCGAAAAGATCCAGGAGGCCATCTTTGTCCCGACCCGCTTCAAGGTGTCCGCGCCTTACAGACAGGAAGTTACGCAGGTGAAGAAGGTTACGCTCCGGACGGAATCCATGCCGGACCGGATGGACCTGAACAACTTCGGGATGCAGCTGCGGCTCTCCGGGAAGAAGATTTACGGCGTGGAGAGCGAATTCGGCTGCCCGCTGTACCTCCGCGTGTACATGGATCCCGCCGAGGAAGCGGATGCCAAGTGGTTCAAGGAGATGGTGGAAAAGAAGTCCCTGGACATGCCCCTTCCGGACGGTTCCGTGCGCTCCACCCCGCTGTCCTTCAAGTTCGTGAAGATGGAGCCGGATGCGGAGCTTCTCCCCGTGGAGGACTACATCCGCCACATGTTCAACCCTTTCGAGGCGGAATTCAACGGCCGGTATGCGGACGGTGTCAGGAAGCGCGCGCTCGTCTATGAAGGCAAGCCCCAGTTCATCTATGAGGTCGCCGATCCCAATTACGAGAAGCCCGTCATCACCCGCAACTTGCCCTTCCTCAGCAACCATCTTTCCCGGGAAGAAGGCATAATCGGCGTGTATCTCCGTCTGAATGAGGAGTTTATCCCCTCCATCCAGGTCCGCTTCGCCGCCCCCTGCACGGCCGACCGCATCTGGGAACTCATGAACGAGAACCCCTGGACCATCACCTACAAGGAAGGAGAAGACGTCCGCGAAGAACCCGCCAAGATCGCCTTCAAGACGCCCGGCGTCGTAAAGCCCTGGGAATAAGCCGCTGCTTTGTTTTTTTACAGAAAGGGTAGTTCCGTCGGTCAGAAAAATTCCCTCCGGAACTACCCTTTTTGCATACAAAGCAGCTATTCCTTTACGCAGCGGATGGCCATGGCGGGATTGGTGCCCCACTCGTTGCGCTGTCCGCTTCCGCGGAAGGCATACGCCTTGGGATAGGAGGTGACGGTGGTGCTGCGGTAATAACCGTCGCCGGGATTCCCGAAAGCGTTGATCGAGTTGCTGAAACCGGTGCCCGGCAGGCCGGAGAAACCGTTCTGCTCATCCGCGGTCGGCACCCTCCATCCGTCGGGACAGGGGTCGTAGATGGTCTTGAGGCCATCCCTCCAGGGCAGCGTGTTGTACTCGTCCACGGTCATCCAGGAATTGGGGTCGCCATTGTTGATATGGACCGTGGGGTTGGCGATGGTGAATGCCATGCTGGCGGTGCCGTTCTGGGTGCTGAATGCCGTGTTCAGCTCAGGGACGAAGGTGAAGGAGGCATAGGCCCCCGTAGCTGCGGAGAACGGATCCTTGCGCCCCCACTGATAGAGGAATCCGCGCATTCCGTTGCCCGGATCGATCGCTCCGAGGTTGCGGTCCATGAACGTCTTCCCGTTGTGTCCGACGGTGCCGACCTCGGGCGAAGTCCAGATGAGCCAGCTCCACAGGATCCTGTCCGCGGCATCGCAAACGGCCACATAAGCCGCTCCCGGGACCAGTTCGTCCGGCGTGTTCAGGATGATGGTACCGTCCGAGCAGCGGATGTCATACGCCGTTCCGTCGTGCTTGATGGCCCGTCCCTGTGCCCCGATTTCCCAGAGCACCTTCACATCGGCGATGCGGGTCTTGTCGAAACGTTCGGCCTTTTTCCCCGTCAGCGGATCGAGCCCCCCGTTGCCCTTGATGGTGGCGTCGACGCTGAACGTCCCCGCCCGGGTGATGAGGAAGGTGTTGGCGGCTCCCGGTTCGGTCGATATCTCCTCCAGCGGCTTGGACCGGACGCAGCGGACGTTGTATCCGTGGCCGGGATTGGAGCCGTCCCCCGTGTTGGGGGAGCCTCCGTTGTTGGAAGCCAGCGCCTTTCCTCCGCCCCTCGTCCAGACCCGGATGTTGGAACCGGTATTGTTGTGGTTAGCCCCCCAGCGGTCGCCGGAAGCGGGATACCAGGCCTCCCCATTGAAGAGGCAACCGTGATAGGTGTTCCAGTCATTGTCCCTGGGCTTGAAGCTGCTCGCGCTGAAGCCGGAAATGCTCCAGAGGTTCGAGGGACCGACGTGCCAGCCCGGAGGGCAGGGGTCGAAGATGGTCTTGTCCGAAGCGGTCCACAGGTCAGGGCTGCCGCCCCACGAGTCGGTGCCGAACACGACCGTCGGTCTCTGGATGGAACTGGCGACATTGGAAGATCCGGCGGAACTGGTGTATGTGCCCAGCACGCCGAGGGGCGTATAGATTGTGCGGGTTGCCGACATCATGAACGGATCCTTGCGCCCGTTTTGGTAGGCAAAACCGAAGTCCAGGGCATCGTCCGCCGAATAGCAGTTGGTCAGGGCGCCCAGGTTGCGGTCCATCACCACGTAGCCCGGCCCCGGATAGGTATGGGCCAGGGCATCGAGGTCGTCGCTCTCGAACCACAGGTGCCAGCTCCAGAGGATATTGTCGGACGCGTCTTTGACGGCGACCAGGGCATTGCCCTCCCGGTACGAGAGGCCCGTGCTGAAATAGACATACCCGTCTTCGTAGCGGATGTCCCGGATCAGCTCGTCCTCCTCCGGCGCGACGGTGGTGTTGAATGTGGCCCAGACGAGTTCGGCTTTTACGATGGACGTTTCTTCCAGCTCTTTGGTGATACCGCCCAAATCTGCCAGACCGTTGCCCCTGGGCGTCGCCTTGAAGCGGTAGGAGCCCATCTGGGGGACGATGTAGCAGTTGGCCGTCTCCGTCTCGCCGAGTTCGATGATGGAAGCGGTGATGTTGTTGAAAGCCAGCGCGATATCGGTAATGTTGCTGCGGGTGACGTTGACCGCGGCCTTGGCGCTGCGGGACTGGTAGCAGCCGTCGCTGGTCCAGACCGTAACCTTGAAATGGGTATATGCCGCGGCAGGGACCGCGATAAGGAAGGGAACGGGCGTGGCGCCGATCGCGACACCTTCCTCGCCGCAATATAGTGAGACGTTCCTGGCGGAAGCCACCGCCGCGAAGTCCTCCACACTGAAAGCACCGCTCATGCCCTGATCTGCGCTCAGGGTAATCATGCGGACTTTCTTGTCCGGCATCGAAGTGGTGAGATTCAGCCGGATGATCCCGCAGAGATTTTTGAACGCGAGGTCATGGGTACTGCTGACGGCGCGCATCGGGGCTTCGGCGATATTGCCGGCCACGTACTCCTGCCGCGAGGGCAGGACCGCCTTCGTTCCGTTCCAAAGGGATGCCGGATAGTAGGCAGTGTAGTCAGGGACGTAGGATTCCGGCCCGCTGACATAGGTGAATTCTCCGGAAGCAGACGTACTCGTCGTCGAGAATATGCCGGTATTGCCGGCGGCATCCACGACGGCGATCCGGTCCCCGTCCTGCCACAGGACGTCGAGGAATGCGCCGTTCTCGCTGAGGGTGGTTCTGGTCCCGGATTCGGTCGTCGCCGTAAAGACGACGGAGGAAACGTTCACCTGTGCCGGTTCGGACAATTCCGGAAGCCGCTGGCAGGAAACCAGGGCGATGGCTGCGAAGGCAGCGTAAAAAAGGGATTTCTTCATGGTCCGTTCCTCCTACTCGTTGAAATCATCATCCGTATACGAATCGCCACCGGAGCCGTAATGCTCCGTGTTCCCGTCCGGCGGTGGCAGTTCCACACTCTCCTTCACGCACCGGATGGCGTAGCCTTCCTGGATGGGCCAGTTCTGGTTGCACCTGCCGTCGTTGCGGAAGGCTTTGGCGCGGGTCCTGTCACTGTAAGTACTTGACCAGTAGTAGCCCGAACCGGAATTGCCGTAGGAGAAATCCGTCGTGCAGTCTCCGATGAAACCCGTGCCCGGCAGCGTTTTGATCCCGATATGGGAGTGATAATCCGTCATCTGTGCCGCCGTCGGGACTTTCCAGCCTTCCGGGCAGGGATCGTAGATGCTCTTTTCGGTATCATGCCACAGGCCCGCCCTGAAGTCGTCGGCCGTCACCCACGTGGTCTTGCTGATGAGGGTAGTCGGCTGTTCCACGGTAAAGGCCACGGTGGCTGCCGTATTCGAGATGCTGTAGCAGGTCATCCGCTCGGGGACGTAATCATACGCATGACCGGACGCGTCCGAGGCCGGGAATGCATCCTTGCGCCCCCACTGATAGAGGAAGCCCCGCATGCAGTTCCCGGCATCGACGGCACCGAGATTGCGGTCCATGAACACGTCGCTGCCGGAGACCTCGGTTCCCGGTGTCTCCGTGGACCAGATCAGCCAGCTCCAGAGGATCCTGTCGGACGAGTCGTAGACGGCCACGCAGGCGGCACCCGGGATGAGGACATCCGGGGTGGTGAGGGTAACCTTCCCGTCCGCATAGCGGATGCTGTATGCTTCCCCGTCATGTTTGATGGCCCGGCCCTGTCCGTAAACCTCCCAGAGGACCTTGACGCCGGCGATCTGCGCCTTGTCGATGCGCGTCGCCTGCATGCCGGTGATCGGATCGCGGGCGCCGTTGCCCTTGACGGTGGCGTCGAAACTGAAGGTGCCGGCCTTCGTAACCAGGAAACTGTTCGCCGAGCCGGGGATCGGATCCACATGCCCGACCGGGGATTCCTGGACGCAACGGATCGGGAGGCCGGAGGTCATGTCGGCGTCCGGCCAGGAACCGTATTTCTTGGTCATGTTGCCATAGCTGTTGGACCAGGCGCCGAGGTAGTTGCCCGTGTCGTCGCAGGTGCTGCTCCAGAGGAGGACGCTGCCGGGGTTGCCGTAGCCGAAGTCGCTGTTGCTGCCGTTGCCGATGAAGCCGGTGCCGTAGAAGTTGATGCTGTTGGTGATTCCGGTCAACTGGTCCTTGGACGGGACTTTCCAGCCGATGGGGGAGGGATCGTAGATGGTCTTGACGTCGTCGGCCCAGAGGGTCGTACACATGGCGTCGGAGGACATCCAGTTGGCCTTTCCGTAGAAGAAGGTCTCCGGATGCGACACCGAGTAGGCCGGCGTCTTGCCGTCACCGACGGCCTCGAAGCGGAACGCCTGCTTCCGTTCCGGATAATAGGGATAGGGACTGTATGCCTTGTTATAGGAAGCGCTGAACGGGCAGGGACGGCCCCACTGGTAGGCGAAGCCTCCGGCAAAGGTCTCGTTGGTGCCCCAGGCGCCGATGTTCCTGTCCATGAAGATCGTATAGATATGACCGGCTTTGCCCGGCTGTTCGGTGGCCCAGATGAGCCAGCTCCAGAGGATTTCATCCTTGTCCCGGTCGAACCGGCCGTTCCGGCTGTCCTCCCCGTCCTTGAAAACGGCCACGAACGCATCTCCGCGGACGAAAACCTCCGGCGCCTCGAAATAGACGTATCCGTTCCTGTATGCGATCCGGTAGTATTCGTCATCGTTCCGGATGGCGCGTCCCTGCTCTTTCAGTTCCCAGAGCACGGTGACGCCGCTGATATCGGCGGCATCGATGGGCGTCGCCGTCGCGCCCGTGACGGGATCCAGCCCGCCGTTGCCCTTGACCGTCGCCTTGAACTTGTAGATGCCGGGTTCATCATAGATGTAGGTATTGGCCGTCTCTTCGGCACTCAGGTCCTTCGCCGCGCTCTCGTTGAGCCAGGCGTCCGCCGGATCGCCCGCGATGACCGCGTAAGGATAGGTATCGCTGTCAGAGTCGGCATTTGCCGCGACGTAATGACCGGCGATGCACCACTTGAGGGCCGGGCGCACCTTGTACTTCCCGCCGGCGAGGACGAAGGCGCTTCCGTCGTCACTTTTGCCATTGCGGTCGACGTACCGGTAGATATCCCCGAAGAAACCGTTGTTGATGGTAACAATACCGGGTGTATTGGCGTTCTTATTCAGCTGGATTTCGTCGTATGTGCCGCCGTTGATGACATACGGGTGGCCATCGTTCCAGATCATCTTGACATGCAGGTCGGAGAGTGCGACCGTACCGCAGAAATAGTCGTTCAGCCCGTCTTTCCCGTCGATGCCTTCCGAGATGGTGCCGTTCTTGACGGAGACGGTCTTTCCCTCTTCGTTGTTCTGCAGGTACAACTTGCCGATGGCGTGCCCTTCCAGGTCGATCTCCCCGTCAGCCCGGGTAATGGTAATAGGATCCGTAAGGTCTTCACGGATAAAGAGTTTCGGATTGTCTCCTGCATAATTGTTGAAGTGGTAGGAGACGATTCTGGCGTTGGCGGCCGTCATCACGAAGACGCCTTCGACGTAAGGCTCGTCCGCTATGCAGACGGCGCGGACGGAACAGCCGTGAGGCTGGTTGTGGGAGGACATCTCCCGGCCATTGTTCGTGACATGGAGGTAATAGGCGCCGGAACCGCCCGAAGTCGTCGACCAGAAGACGCCGCGGCTGCCCACGTTCTGGCGGGCCCGGCCGTTCTGGTCGCGAATGCCGCTGAGCGGCAGGAAGATGGAGAGCCCGTCGTAACCGGGCTCCTTTCCGGAAACCTTCCAGCCGGCAATCGTGCATCCGGGCTCGTACTGGATGTTGGACCCGTCGCAGTAGGTCCAGTCGCAATTGTCCAGGAGTCCCTGTTCCTGCTCCTGGGTCGGGGTGGCCCAGTTGAAGCCCCAGTGCAAGGTGGCCGTATCGTCGGTGCCGTTGGCATTGGGAGCCGAATCGGTGATGCCCTTGTAGGAATAATAGCCGCCGGTCACGTCCGGGTGGGTGTAATCCGTCACGGCTTCATAGCCGGTAATGGTCGAGCCGATGTTGAACCGGGCCCATTTCGGGCCGCCCGGCCAGAGTTGGACCCAGGGCTGCCGGGTGCCGCCGATGATGTCCGCGCTGCCGGTGGCGGCGCCGAGTTCCCCGAAGTTCAGGTTGATGCGGGTAATCTTGCTCCGTTCAATCCCGATGCCCTCCGTGGACGTCCGGGTCTGGAAGTCGCCGTCCGTGGTGAAAACTGTGATTTTCAGGGAATTGTAGGTGTTCGCCGGAACGGCGATGAAGAAGGGGACGGCTTCTTCGCCGATGGCTGCGCCGTCCTCGCCGCAGTCCAGGGTCAGGCCGCCCGTGCCGGACACGACGGCGGCGTTGTCGGAGATGGTGAACGGACCGCTCATGCCCTGCTCCGCCTGGAAACTGATCTTCCGGACTCTCTTCCCGGCCTGCGTCGAACTGATATTCAGTTGGATGAGGCCGCAGAGGTTCTTGAAGGAGAGGCTCGCGGTTTCGCTTTCCGCATACATCGGAGCGCCGGTGATGTTGCCGGGTACATAGTCCCGTACGGCCGGAAGCACGGTCCCGCCGTCGATGTACAGGTCGGCCGGGTAATAGGCCTTGTAAACGGGATCCCCGGCCTCCTTGCCCTCCGTGCGGGTGAAAACGCCCTGTTTCGTCGTGCTTTCGGTCGTGTAGATGCCCACATTGTTTTTTGGGGTCCCGTCCACGATCGTAATCCGGTCACCGCTGCGCCAGAGGACGTCATAGGTCTCACCGTTCTTTTCGAGGGCGGTGCGGGTGGAAGGGGATTCCAACGTGGCCGTGAAAGTTTTTCCTTCCGGGGTTGTGATATCGGTTTCCTGCTGGCAGGAGAGCAGGGTCATGGCGCCGAGGGCTGCCCAAATCAGGTTTTTCTTCATGGTTCTGTCCTCCGTGCGTTAAAATGATCCTTCGCCGTATTCGTTGCCGTTCCCGTAGCCTTCCGTCCCGCCGCTGGTGGTGGGATCGAAGGTGGCGGGATCGATCGCCACGAGGCCGGTCGACCGGAGCAGGCAGTAGTAGGGAGGTCCTGCGGCCGTTTCGGGTTTGTAATCGGGCGTGTGCAGGTCCGCCATGTCGTGGATGAAGAACGAGACATCCCCGTAGAGCGTCTCGGGAAGCGTGAATGTCAGATAGGTGACGCCCTGGATCTCCTCCGTCCCGTCGGGGGTGATGCCCGGCCAGTCGAGGGTGGCATCCTGGGTCCAAGCGTAGAGATACAGCGGGGTATATCCGGACTTGTTGAAGATGTAAATGACGATCCGCTTGTGATGGACGGTGACGGCGCATTGCGCGCTGGCCGTCCCCGCCGTGGCGGTGATTGTGGCCGTGCCGGCCGCGACCGCCGTGACGGTCCCGTCCGGGGCGACGGTCGCGACGGCCGCGTCGGAGGTGCCCCAGGTCACGGTTTTGTCATAGGCGTTCTCCGGCAGGACAGTGGCACTGAGGGCCGCCGTTTCCCCTTCGGTGATGTCGAGGGTGGGTTTGTCGAGCCGGACCTCCCTGGGCCGGCCCTTGACCGTAACCGTGCAACTTGCCTGCTTGCCGCCGTCCGCGGTCGTGACCGTGATGGTGGCGGTGCCCGTGTACACGGCGGTAACCTTGCCGTTCTGGTCGACGGTGGAGACCTTGTCGTCGGAACTGGCCCAGGTGACGCGCTTGTCCGTGGCATTCTCCGGGAGGACCGTCGCCTTGAGCGTCCGCTCCTCGCCGTCGAGGAGGTCTTCCAACTTGTTGATGTCCAGCGTAACGCCCGTTACGGAATAGACCTTGGGCGAGACCGTGACGGTGCATGTCGCTTTCTTGCCGCCGGATTCGGCCGTGATGACGGCCAAACCCGCCTTGACGGCGGTAACGGTCCCGCCGCTGACCGTGGCGACGGTCGCGTCGGAGGTGCTCCATGTCACGGTCTTGTCGGTGGCGTTTTCGGGACTGACGGTCGCCGTCAGTTTCCCGGTCTCGCCTTCTGTGAGGGAAAGCGCATCGGGCCGTACGCTGACGGAAGCCACCGGAATGACCTCCGGCGCCTTATCGCATGCGGCGGCCAACAGCAATACCGCTGCCAGCAGCCTGAAGCCGATTTTTGTGCTCATACGTATTCTAACGGATTGTTTTCGTGTTACTTGTCTTCCGCAAAGCTAAACATTTCCTCCGAGACTAACAAAAAAAGAAGCGCCCCCGGATGGGGACGCTTCTGTCTGTTTGGCCAGGTGGGATTATTCCGGCAGGATGTCTTCCTCGAGGCCGATCTTGTAGAGTTCGATGGCGAGGTTCTTGGCCGTGTCGGTGGAGACATAAGCGAAGTAGGCTGTACCGTCATCGCCCATCGCAAGGGAGGCGTCGCCGTCGGCGCAGGGCTTCTGGAACTGCGCCTTGAAATCGGTCCACTGGCGGTTTTCATCGATGACGGCAAACTTTGCGGCATTGTTGTCCTTGGGATCGATGATGACGCAGATGACTTCTCCGCTGACCGGATTGACTTTGAAGTAAGTCGGGGTGTCAGCACCGCCGATATTGTTGATTCCGACTTCAATCGGTCCGGCGAAAGCGTCAAATCTCTTGGCGGCGCGGTTGTAGCGGTAGAGCTGTTCTTTCTTACTCGCCGAAGAGACGGCCATCATGTAAAGCACGTCGCTGGGACCGAAAGCCAGGGACAGGTTGGTCGGGACGCCCCAGGTCTCACCTTCGGGAATGAAATTGTCCACGAGTTTTTCCCAGTTGTTCCCGTCTTCCGTCCTGTACAGGTAATAACCGTAGAGGTTGGCGGATGCGGCGAGATAGATCTCACCCTTGGAGTTGACCGCAGTCGTGCCATAATAGAAATAACCGTCAGAGCCGCCTTTTTCGCCGAACGTCGGGAATCCGGTAAGCTGGATGGTCTGGTTCCAGGCCGTTCCATCAAAAATGTAGCGGACGGGAGCGCGGTATCCGGGTTGGCTCGAAGAAGGCACGTCACCGACCTTGGCGGGGTTGCCGGAACAGATGACGGCGGGTTTCTCCTTGACGAAGAACAGGGTCGGTTTGCCGAAACCGGTATTGATCTTCATGGAGAAGCCCTTGTCGCCGACCGGCTCCCAATCGCTTCCGTTGAACTTGCGGACACCCATGATGGAGGCCGCCGTCTCACCATAGGAGAGGACATAGGGCGTTTCTCCCTGGAAAGCGAAGTCGGTCATGACGGCCTGGCGGTCCACGTCGGTGAATCCGGGCGTCCCGACCGGCTCGAAGGCGGTGCCGTTCCAACGGATGACGGCGAGGCGGTTGTTCTTTTCGGCCGTACCGTCAACGGTCTTCTTGCGGGAATAGAGGATGTACGGGAGCTTGGTCATGGGATTGACGGCAACCCGGAGGTCTTTCACCAGCGCAGCATCGGCTTCGGTGTAGGAGCCGACGTAACTCACGACGGTGGCGAGGATCTTGCCGACCTTGACCTCATAGGTGGCGGTCAGTTCGGACTTGGTGTTGGTGACGATGATGTCCACCGGGGCGGAGGCGTCAAAAGTGATCTTGCCGTCCACGGCTTCCTTGCCGTTGGCTTTGATCACATCGTTCTCACCCGCGGTAACGGCTGCGACGAGGGTCTTGCCGGCGCCGCCGCCGGGGATGCGGACGATCATGGTCGGGGCGATGGTCTCGACCGTGACGTCTTCGGTGAGGATGTCGGCATTGTCCGCCTTCAGGAGGGCAAAGGACTTGAGCTCGGCGGGCGTGGTGTCTTTCGGCTCCGGTTCCGGCTCGGGTTTGTTGCAAGCGAACACTGCAACGGCTGCAAAGGCAGCGAGAATCAATCTGTTAAGTTTCATGATACTGATATTTATGGTTGATTAATCGTCGTTGATTTTCGTGACCACGTGCTGGCTGAACTTCTTGCTCGGACCGGGATAGCCGAGGATGATCGAAGGGTCGCTGCAGCTCTTGAGGCGGATGGTAAGGGTGTTGTCCTTGGTGGGATCGACCTCGTGGCGCATGTACTGGATGCGGAGCGGCATCCTGTACACGTTTTTCGGGAAGGTGACAGTCCGTTCGGCCGTCAGTTTGTAGTCGACGCCTTCCTTCAGCCCGTCTCCGGGGATGACCTCGTACTCGACGGTCAGGTCCCCGTCGCGCTTCTCGGAGACGAGATAGACGAAGTAACTGACCCAGAATTCATTCGAAGTCGAAAGGACGGTGGACTTGTCGGTGTTGTTGCTGTCCTTGATGCAGACGTAGAAGTCCTTGAACATGATGTTGAGCTGGTCCTCGCAGGAGGTCAGCGTCAACACGGCCAGGAACAGGCTGCAGAGGGTTATAAGGGTGCGTCTCATGATTCGGTCTCAATGTCGGTGGTTGTGGAATACTCCTGATAGCCGGGATTCTGTTTCATGGCCGGATTCGACTGGAGTTCCATCCGGTCGATCGGGAGGACGAAACGGTCGTTCGGCCAGGTCAGCTTCATCGCGGATTCGTCGGCGCCGCAGGAGGAGTTGCGGACGACGCTCTCCCGGCGGCGCGACAGGTCGAAGAAGCGGTGGCCTTCATAGCAGAGTTCGAGGACCCGCTCCTCGGCGACGAGCGCGAGCACGGCCTCCTTGCCGGAAGCGTTGATCCCGGTTTCGGAAGCAGTGATGCCCCGGGCGCGCGCCTCGAGGGCCCGGATGTCATCCAGGGCGGCATTCAGTTCACCGAGCTGGGCGCTGGCCTCGGCATGGATCAGGTACATCTCGGAGCAGCGGAAGACGAAATCGTCCGTCGTGCGCTTCTCCTCGGAATCGATGCTTTTCCGGTACACGAACTTGCAGATGGCGGGGAAGGCCTTGCCGGCATAGACGGGATCCTCGTTCTTCTCGCCGATGTAGGTGAGGAGTTCCTTGCGGACATCGCCTGAGGCGTAGCGGCCCTCCAGCGAGGGGACGGGGACGAAGGACTGTCCGCTGCGGGTCGGGTCCAGCATGGAGTTCATGCTGGAGGTCTTGCTGTAACCGTTCAGCCGGAAAATGGATTCCTTGCCGCGGTGGTCCTGCGATTCGCGGAACATGTCGACATATTCGTCGCGGGGGGAAAGCTGGACCTTCTCCATGACGGAGGCGGCGTATTTCTTGGCATTCTCCCAATCTTCCATATAGAGATAAATGCGCGCGAGTAGGGCCTCGCAGGCGATGTAGGAAGCGTGGTAGCAGTCCGTAATGGACTTGACCTGCGAATAACTGTCGCCGACCTCCGGATAATTGGCCTCCATCGCCGAGAAGATCTTCATGGCCTCTTCCAGGTCCTTGAAAATCTGCTCGTACACCTCGGAGATTTTCTTCCGTTCCAGTTTGTCCGTATATTTCGGGATGCCGGTGAGAACCGGGACGCCCGGGTGGGAATGGTCGGCCGTGAAGTTCCAGGGCTGGGCGTAGCAGTTGCAGAGGGAGAACATGACCAGGGCGCGACCGAAGTAGGCATAGGCCATGCCGCGGTCGACGATGGCCTTCCCGGCAGCGGTCGTGGCGCTTTCCTTGAGGCCGGGCCCATAGTAGAGGAGGTTGTTCGTCTCCGTAATGCATTCCCAGCTGGCCGTCCAGATGTTCCTGGGATAGGTGCCGACGTGTTCCGCCTCCAGCTTGTAGTTGAAGGTGAGGTAGTCGCCCTCGTCGGCGTCGACCGTGATCTTCATCAGGTCGCCCGGGATCTCCGCATAGCGGATGTAGTTTTTGGTAAACAGTTGATACAGACGGTAATGCAAACCTTCTGACGCAGCCTCGAAGCCTTCGGTCGTGCCGAGGAACGAGGCGACCGTGGACTTCCCGAGCGGCGGAACGGTCAGGAGCGCGTTTTCCATATCCTGCCAGAGGCTGCAGCCGCTCAGGAGGAGGGCTGCCGCAAGGCCGGTGTGTAAGAGTGTTCTTTTCATGGTCCGCTGCTGTTAGAAGTTGAACGAAGCCTGGAGGGAGAATTCCCGCCGCATGCCCTGGCTGCCGAACCGGATGGTCTTGTAGCTGTTGTGCGTCCGGCTCTGGCCCGGGGACCAGAAGTAGAGGTTGTTCCCGATGAGGGAGAACGAGCAGTTCTTGATCCGCATCTTCTGGCAGATCCGTTTCGGCAGGCTGTAGGTCAGCGACACGCTGCGGAGCTGGATGGAATCCTTCCGCCAGAGGCAGCGGGTCGAGTTATAATACGTGAGCGAGGTCCCGTTGTGGATGAAAGCGGGGCTGAGGCTGCCTTCGCCGGGGGTTGTCCAGTGGTCGAGGGCCTCGACGGGCTGGTTGTCATCCAGCGCGTCCCGGCCGTCGCTGTGCAGCAGTTCATACAGCCAGCCGCCGATCGTGTAGTCGAACATGATGCGGAGGTTCCAGTTCTTGTAGCGGAAATCGTTGGAAACGCCGCCGTAGAGGTCCGGCTGGGAGGAGTAGGGCTGGAACACGCGGTCCTCGTAGCTGAAGGTGTAGGTCAGGTCGCCGTTTTTGTCATACCACATCGGATCGCCCGTCACGGGATCGACACCGGCCCAGTTGACCAGCCAGTAAGCGTCCTTGCTCTGTCCTTCGATCCAGATGGTGTCGAAGAAGCCGGTATAGGCGTCGCCGTAGAGCTTTTCGATCATGTTGCGGTTGCGGGCGCCGTTGATGCTCGTGGACCAGGTGAAATCCTTTGTCTGGATGTTCGTGGAATCGAAAATGAACTCGATGCCGTTGTTGGCGATCTCGCCGATGTTCTGGTAGATGCCGCCGCTGTCGATGATGGAGGAGACGCGGGCCTTGTAGAGCACATCCGTGGTCAGTTCCCGGTAAGGCTCGACCGTAAGGGAGAAACGGTTGAGGAAGCCGAGGATGAGCTGGAAGTCGGTCTTATAGGTCCGCTCCCAGTGCAGGGCGGGATTCGGGGTGGAACTCTGGATGGCTCCCGGCTTGGTGCCGTAGTAGTAACCGCTTGAAAGCGAATATGCTCCGTAGGAGGTGGAAGCATCCACGCGGGAGTTGCCGGCCGTGCCGAAGGTCAGTTTCATGCTGATCTTGTCGAAGAATCCGGGCTTGAACCAGTGCTCGCGGTGGATGTTCCAGCCGCCGCCGACGGAGCCGAAGTCACTCCAGCGGGCGAACTCGCTGAAGGCGGAGTTGCCCTGGCGCCGGTAGTTGACCGAGACATTGTACCGCTTGTCGTAGCCATAGGAGGCTGCGGCGATGTAGGAGAGGCTCTTCCGGTAGGTAATGCTCGAGGTGCCGCGCCGCAGGTCCGGATAGGAGGAATAGGATACTTCCTGGATGCTGTCGTTGACGAAACCGTATCCCGTGGCGCTCAGGTACGGGTGGGTGACGTTTCGCCACTCCCAGCCGGCCATGGCCGTCACCTTGTGCCTGCCGCCGAAGGTCTTGTCGAAGTTGGCGTGGAATTTCTGGAAGAAGTCGTAGTCGAACGCCGCGCTGCGGGTGGAACTGCCGGCCTTGGACGTATCTTCCGTGTTCATGCCGGAAAGGGTGTTCCGGGAGGAATAACTCGCCTCGTAAACGCCCATGAACGTGCCGGAGGTCTGCGAGGTGAACGACAGGTAATCCGTGGGTTTCCAGTTCAGGGTCAAGGCGGCCTTGAGGTTCAGCGCCTTGCTGAATTTGGTGTTGAGGTCGCGCTCGTCGATGTAGGTGTAGAACTTCTTGGGAACGACGTTGTACTCCTTGTCCCCGTTGCTGTAGTAGTTGTACCAGCGGTAGGTCCCGTCCGGGTTGTAGGGTTCGAAGATCGGCAGGAACTCGTCGAAGAAACTGGACGAGGAGAACAGGTCGTTGTAGTTGTAGCTGGCATCCAGGATGACGTTGGCGGAGAACTTGTCCGTGAACTTGACGACGGCGTTCTCCCGCAGGGTGAAGCGCTGCTGGGCGTTGCCGATGTAGGGACTCTGCTGGGCATAGGCACCGATGGACAGCATGTTGTTCATCCTGTCGCTGCCGCCCGAGACGGACACATTGGCCTGGAGCGTCTTGCCGGGCCGCTGGTAGTAGTCGTACCAGACGGTGTTTACGCCCGTAAATGTCTGATACTCATTATCCTGGTAGGGGAAAACGGAGAGGTCGCGCCCGGAGTTGACCCAGGCCTCCTTCGCCACTTTCATCCAGCCCTCCGCGTCGAGGTATTTCAGGCGCGTGGAGGGGTCGATGTCGGTGTAGCCCACCCGGACGGAGGCGTTGACCGACAGGGCGCCGGACTGGGCCTTCTTGGTCGTGACGAGGATGACGCCGTTGGAGCCGTCGGCGCCGTAGAGGGCGACGGTCGAGGCGTCCTTGAGGACCGTCATGGACTCGATGTCATCCGGGTTCATGAAGGAGATCGGGCTGATGGTCTGGTTTACGCCGGCGATGTAGTTGTTCTTGCCGCCGTTGTAGATCGGGACGCCGTCGATGATCCAGAGCGGTTCGTTGGAGGCGGACAGGGAACCGTCGCCGCGGATGCGGATCTTTACGCTCGGACGTCCGTTGGTGGTCTCTTCAATGACGTTCATGCCCGGGACCACGCCGGCGAGCATGTCATCGACGCGGGCGGCCGGCTTGAACTTGAGGTCGTCGTTGGTGACCTGGAACGCCGAGCCGACGAGGTCCTCGCGCTTGTGGGCGAGGCCGTAACCGACGACGACCACTTCATCGAGCGTGTTGTCGGCGGTCATCACGACGTCGAGGCGGCCGGGACCGCTCACGAGCCGTTCCTGCGTCTGGAGACCGATGAACTGGAAAACGAGATTGAATGGATGGGGCGTTGCGATGATACTGATGGAATAGTTGCCGTCCAGGTCCGTCGAGACGCCATGGGTCTGTCCACCACGTTCCATATTGTAGAAGACGAAGGCCCCGGGGACCGGTTCTCCGGCACTGTCCGTCACCTTTCCGTAGATGTCTTTGCTGGTCTTCTGGACAGGTTCGGACAGTTGCGTCTTCTTCTGCCCGGGCGCGGGAAGCACGGAAAACAGGAACAGGGCCGCGGCAAGGGCGGGGAGTAGCCTGTGTATGCTCATAGGCGTATGGGTTTATGCCAAAATAAAGTAAGCCACTACTAAACGTAACAGCACAAAGATAGGAAAAAAATATAAAAAACAGGTATCCCTACTCGAATTCCACTGTCGCAAAGAATTGCGGGCAGTGGAAATTCGGGGCGGGAAGGTCGATGGGCGCCCAGGAGAGGAAGTGATACTTCTCCAGGTGGTTGCCGCATTTGTAGAAGTTGGCGGTCATCTTCCGGCCGTCGAAGCGGTCGATGGCATGGAGGAAGAGGGCTTCGGCGGGGATGATCTCGACGAGGTCCCACTTGAAGTCGCCCTTGCGGCTCTCGAACGGTTCGCTGCCGAGGCTGCTCCAGCGCTCGACGGCCTTATAGGCCGCTTCGGGAGCGTTGCTGCGGTCCGTATCGACATGGCCCCCGTGGAGGAGGAGCTTGCCGATGCAGCTGCATTCGAAATTGTAATAGACCTGGTTCCGGTCGGGGGAGAGGAAGAACTCGCAGCAGGAGTCTTCCCAGACCTTGCCGTTGTCCTCCGCGGCGACCGCCAGGACCTCGTGCTCTTCCACATGGAAGTGGAGGAGGATCCGGTCGCCGGCATGGGCGATGCGGAAGCGGACGGCGGGATTGTCGTCGGAGCGTTTCCACGTGTCGCTTTCAATCTTGTTCCACGGGATTCCGGCCGCTTCCAAGAGGGCGGGAACTTCGGCGGCCGACTGGCCGTCATAGGCTATTTTCTTGATGATCATGGGGCTGGTTGAGGGATTGGATGATTCGTTCGTTGCGGCGACGGCATCCGTCGTCGGGTGACAGCAGGAGGAACAGGCAGGCGATGATGACCGCGGCTGCGCATGCAATGCGGCACCACCGCCAGGGTAGAAACCCGGCGGCAAAGAGAAGGACGATGGCGAGAATGGTCAGGGCGAGGGTCCGCAGGCGGGTATTGCCGTTCGCCTCGCGGAACTGGACCGCATAAGCGCGCTCATCTTCTGCAAGTCCTTTAACGTCAGATTCTTCCAACTTTGCGCTGATGTATCGCCTGCGCCAGGCGTCCGAGTTGTCGAGCAGGAGCGTGCCGTCGTCGCTGCGCGTGACGCGGCCGCCTTCCCGGCCCATCTCGGTCATGACATGGTTCAGCGCCGCCGCCGGGCCGCCTTTGAGGCGGAACACCGCGAGGCCGCTGTCCATCCATTGCAATCTGTCTTCCGGATCCATGGGCGTTTCTATGGTTGAATGTGTAAATATACGGAAAAAAAGGTATCTTTGAAAAAAAACCAGGATGAAGACCCGTTTTGCCCTGTTTTTCCTGTTGACAGCCCTGTCCTGCACCCGGGTGGCCCCGGCGCCGGCCGGGGTGGGCGTTGAATATGCGCGGTGGTTCTCGCTGACGGATTCTTCAGCCGTGGTCCATTCTCCCTTCGGCGGTCCGGATGATACGATCTCCACGGCGCGGCCTTTCACCCGCTTTGTCTGCATGTCCTCCTCCACCGTCGCCTGCCTGGCCGCGGTCAGGGCGGATTCGCTGGTCCGCGGGGTGTCCGGCCTGGCGTTCGTCTCGGACCCGCTGGTCCGTGCACGGGCGTCGGAGGTCGGCTACGACGCGCAGCCCGATTACGAGACCATCCTGCGGCTGCAGCCGGACCTGCTGTTGACCTACACGGTATCCTCGGCGGAACCGCCTGCCATGGAGAAACTCCGTTCGCTCGGCATCCGCGTGGTCTCCCTGTATGACCATCTGGAAACCCATCCGCTGGCCCGGGCCGAATACGTGCGCCTCCTCGGCGCCCTGACCGGCCGCCGCGCGCTCGCGGACAGCGTCTTCGCCGCCGTCCGGGACCGCTACCTTGCCCTTGTCCGGCCCCTGGATCCTCCCGTCAAGGTGCTGATGAACATCCCGTACGGGGACCAGTGGTACATCCCGGGCGCCGACAATTTCCTGTCCCGGCTGGTCCGCGATGCCGGCGGGACGGTCCTCGGCGCAAAGCCCGGCCCGGAATCCGCCACCGTCAGCGTCGAGGAGGCCTACGCCCTCTCCGCCGGTGCCGACGTCTGGCTCCACCCCGGCTGGTGCCGGACCAAAGCCCAGCTCCGGAGTGTCCACCCGCTGTTCGCCGATTTCCCCGTGCTGGGGAAATCCGTCTATAACAACACGTTGCGGCAGACGCCCGGCGGCGGCAACGACTTCTGGGAATCCGGCGCCGTCCGCCCCGACCTCATCCTCGAGGACCTGCGCCGCATCTTCTCGGCTGCTTCCGGCCCAAATGCCCCCGCCGGCCCCGTCATTCCCGCGGACAGCCTCCATTACTACATCGAACTGCGTTAATCTGCGCTGAATCCGGCAGCAGGTACTGTTTCCGAACCTATGCCACCCTCGGCTGTATAAGAGGGAGGGGCCCGCTTGCGGGAGGGGTCGGCGGAGCCGACGGTTCGGGAACAGTACCTGCTGGCGGATGTATATCACCCTCGGCACTATAAGAGGGAGGGACCCGCCTGCGGGAGGGGTAGCGCAGCGACGGTACGGGAACAGTACCTGTTGCCGGAGCGCGCGCGAGCGGATCCTGTTGACTCAGAAGAGTTTCCCGGAGAACTTGTCCCGGAGCGAAGCGAGTTCGTCGTCGGTGGCGGGGCGGTTGAGCGCGGCCTGGCGGGCGGCGCGGGCCTCCTTGCGCTCGCGCTCGAACCGGGCCTTCAGCCGGGCGAACTGGGCCTTGGTGTCCAGGGTGAAATCGCCGCCCTCGATCCAGGCGAAATAGGCGGGCTCCGTTTCCCAGACCTCGCGGGCCGTACGCCCCTTGTGCTTCCCGAAACTGATGGTCGGTTCGCCGTTCTCGCCCAGGATGAGGCGGCCGGCGAAATCAACGTTGCGGGTGCGGGCACTGAAGGCGGAGAGGGCGTCGACGTCGTTCTTCAGGACCTCCTGCCGGTCCTCCGCCGGCTCGGCATAACGGTCGAGCTGGGCCTTGAGGACCTCATAGGTCGCCCAGGTGTCCGCATCGGCGGAATGGGCGTTTTCGAAGTCCTTGCCGCCGCAGTAGAAGCGGTAGGCGGCGCGGAGGTTGCGCGGCTCCATCTTGTGGTAGATGTTCTGGACGTCGACCATCCGGCTCTCGTGCAGGTCGACGCCCGCGATGAGGGCGAGCGTCTCCTCCGCCTTGGCATACTGCTCCTTCTGCTTCTCGCTGCCGTTGTTCCCCATCGCCGCCTTCAGCTCGGCCATCCTGCGGGTGCAGTAGGCGCGGACCCGTTCGAATTCCTCGGCGAGCAGCGGCAGGTCGAACTTGGCGGAGTTGAAGCCGGCGAGGTCGCAGCCGCGCAGCAGTTCCGTGATTTCGGGAATGAGTTCGATGAACCGCGGTTCCCCGACCAGGTCCTCGTCCTTGATGTGGTTCACTTCCGAGGCGCCGGGGGTCATCGGGATGACCCGGTTGTGCTCCAGGTCCCACGGCCGGATCCGTTTCGTCCAGACCTGTGGATTCACGCCCTCCACCTCCGGGCCGGGAAAAACCTTGACGAAGCAGAGTTCGACGATGGCGTCGGTTGCGATGTTCAGGCCGGTGCTCTCGATGTCGAAAAAGAGCAGCGGCCGCTTGAGACTCAGTTCCATACGGAAGGATGCGCTAGATCATGATCGGCATCAGGATGCCGCAAATCTTCTCGCTTTCGGCTTCTTCCTCCGAGGGGAGGATGAGCGCGGCCCGGCGGGAGTCGGCGAACTTGATGACAACCCCGTCGCAGCCCATGTTTGCGAGGATTTCCGTGAGGAAGGTGGACTTGAAGCCGATCGTGAGCTCGTCTCCCTGGTAGTCGCAGGCGATCTTCTCATATGCGGCGAGGGCGAAGCCGAGGTCCTGGGCGGACACCTCGAGCTGGCCTTCCTTGAGGTCGAACTTGATGTGGTTCGACGCCTTGTTGGCGCAGACGGCCACGCGCTTGACCGTGTTCAGCAGGAGGGTGCGGTCGATCTTGAGGATGTTGGCGTTGTTCACGGGAATGACGTCCCGGTACTTCGGGTACTTGCCGACGATGAGGCGGCAGACCATCATGGTGGTGCCGAAACTGAACACGACCGTGCTGCCGTCGAAGGTGACGGTGACGCTTTCCGCGTCCTTGCCGATGATGGAGCGGAGGACGTTCGCGGGCTTCTTGTGGAGGATGAAGGAGGCCTTTTCGGCGGCTTTGACATCGTTCGTGGTATAGCAGATCAGCTTGTGGGAATCCGAGGCGACAAGGGTCGTCGAGGCCGGGTCGATGTCGAAGAAGATGCCGTTCATCGCGGGACGGATCTCATCGTCCGCCGTCGCATAAACGGTCCCTGCGATGCCGTCCACGAGGCTCTGGGCCGGGAAAACGACGGTCTGGGCGTCCTCGCCGGCCGTCTTGATCTCCGGGTAGTCGTCGGCCGGGAAGTAGGGGAGGACGGAATTGCCGCTCGCCCAGCTGCACTCGAAGGAACTGTCGCCGACGGTGCGGATGCTGAGGGGCTGGTCCGGGAGTTCCTTGAGGAGGTCGATCGTGTGGCGGGCCGGGATGGCGATGCTGCCGCCTTCCGCCGCCGTCTCGACTTCGATTTCGGTACGGAGGGTGAGCTCCGAATCGGACGCGGTGACCTGGAGCCGTCCGTCTTTGAGGACCAGGAGGAAATTCTCGAGGATCGGGAGGGCGGACTTGGCGGGAATCGCCTTGGAAACATCCATCAGTCCTTTCAGGAGGTCGGTGCTGGAAATGCTGAATTTCATATGTCGTTCTTTTTAATAATCCTTCATATCGGCTCAATGCACAAATATACGTTTTTTTTCTCTCTGAATGGCATATATTTTGAATTTTTTGCCCCGGCCTGCCGCGCATTCCCGCGGCCGGCCCTTGAATGGCAACAAATTTAACAACGTGTATTATGAAAAGAGGTTTTCTTGTGGTCCTTCTGTCCGTTCTGCTGAGCGGACTGACGGCTTACGGCGTGGTCAAGGCCACGAACACCGGCGGCATCCTGAACCAGCAGGCCGTTGAGAGCGGCAGTACGGTCGAGTACCGGACTGTCAATTTGGCAGAGAGCGATTATCCCGATTTCACCTATGCGGCGGAGAATGCCGTCCAGGCGGTGGTCTATGTGGAAGTGACGGTCAAGGCCCGCCAGCAGTACCAGCAGATCGACCCGTTCTTCCGGTTCTTCTTCGGCGACGAATACAACCAGCCGCAGTCCCGGGAGCAGAAGGGCAGCGGTTCGGGCGTCATCATCCGTCCCGACGGCTATATCGTCACGAACAACCATGTCGTCGAAAATGCGACGAAGGTGAGCGTAACCCTCTATGACAACAAGGTTTACGATGCTACCGTCATCGGCACCGACCCGGCCACCGACGTCGCGCTGATCAAGATCGACGCGACCGACCTGCCCGTCATCGAAATGGGCGACAGCGACAAGCTCCGCCTCGGCGAGTGGGTGCTGGCCATCGGCAGCCCGCTTTCCCAGTTCCTCCGCTCCACCATCACCGCCGGCATCGTCAGCGCCAAGGGCCGTTCGATGCCCAACACCACCGGCGAGTTCAAGATCGAATCCTTCATCCAGACCGACGCGGCCGTCAATCCCGGCAACTCCGGCGGCGCCCTTGTTAACAAGGAGGGCAAGCTGGTCGGCATCAACACCGCCATCATCTCCCAGACGGGCTCCTACAGCGGTTATTCCTTCGCCGTCCCGGTCAATATCGTCCGCAAGGTGGTCGACGACCTGATCGATTTCGGCTCCGTCAAGCGGGCCGTCCTCGGCATCATGATGTCCGGTGTCGACGATAAAGTTGCCAAGGAAATGAAACTTTCTTCCGCGGCGGGCGTATATATTAACGAGGTTTCGAAGGGAAGCGCTGCTGAAGAGGCCGGTCTCCGAAAGGGGGATGTCATCATCGCCATCGACGGGGAGAAGGTCCTGGACGGTGCCTCCGTACAGGCGAAAGTCAACAACTACCATCCTGGGGACAAGGCGCTCATCACCTACATCCGGGACGGGAAGGAGAATACGGTGGAAGTGACGTTCCAGGCGGCCAATGCCACGACCGGTGAGGTCAATGCAGACGGCACGACGGCCTTCTACGGTGCCAGCCTGAAGGCTGCGGGAGCGGAAACGCTCCGCATGTTCGGCCTGCGGGGCGGTGTTGAAATCGTCTCGGTCGGCCAGGGCAAGATGGCGGACGCCGGCGCGAAGGCCGGGTTCATCATCACGGCGGTGAACGACCAGAGCGTTTCGAAACCCGAAGATGTGATTGCCATCGCCAAGAAGGCGAAGAGCGGGATCTTCATCCAGGGTGTGGATGAAAACGGAAGGTCTTCCTACTTCGGCTTCGGCAAGGAATAGGAAACAAAAGAGAATGAGACAGTTAAAGATTACCAAGTCCATCACCAACCGCGAGAGCGCGTCCCTGGACAAGTACCTCCAGGAGATTGGCCGCGAAGAGTTGGTGACTCCTGAAGAAGAAGTTGAACTTGCCCAGCGCATCCGCAAGGGTGACCAGAAGGCCCTCGAGAAACTCACGAGGGCCAATCTGCGTTTCGTCGTTTCGGTGGCCAAGCAGTATCAGAACCAGGGCCTTTCCCTGCCCGACCTGATCAACGAGGGCAACCTCGGCCTGATCAAGGCGGCGGAGAAGTTCGATGAGACCCGTGGCTTCAAGTTCATCTCCTATGCGGTGTGGTGGATCCGGCAGTCCATCCTCCAGGCCCTGGCCGAGCAGTCCCGCATCGTGCGGCTCCCGCTCAACCAGGTGGGCTCCCTGAACAAGATCAACAAGGCCCTCTCCAAATTCGAACAGGAAAACGAGCGGCAGCCCTCCAACGAGGAACTGTCCGAGATGATCGACGTCCCGAAGGACAAGATCTCCGATACGCTCCGCGTTTCCGGACGCCACGTGTCCGTGGACGCCCCGTTCGTGGAAGGGGAGGACAACTCCCTGCTCGACGTCCTGCCGAACGACGACTCCCCGAGCGCCGACCGCGGCCTGGTCAACGAGTCGCTCAACACCGAGATCGAACGCGCCCTCTCGACCCTGACGGACCGGGAGCGCGAAATTATCAAGTCCTTCTTCGGCATCGGCTGCCAGGAGATGACCCTCGAGGAGATCGGCGAGCGCTTCGGCCTGACCCGCGAGCGGGTGCGCCAGATCAAGGAAAAGGCCATCCGGCGGCTCAAGAGCCCGAACCGGAGCAAGCTCCTGAAGGATTATCTCGGCTAGGATATGACCCAGGAAGCGTTTATCCAGCAGCAGGCGGCAGCGGCCATCCGGGCCCTGTACGCCGCGGAAGTGGCGCCGGAAACCCTCCAGGTCGCCGTTACCCGCAAGGAGTTTGAGGGAGACTACACGCTCGTGGTCTTTCCGCTTCTGCGCATCTCCCATGCCGCCCCCGAGGCGACCGGCAACGCCATCGGAGCCTATCTGGTGGAGCATGTGCCCGAAATCGCCGCGTTCAATTCCGTCAAGGGTTTCCTCAACCTGTCCTTCTCGGCCGTGTACTGGGACGAACTCTTCGCGGAAATCGCTTCGGACGCGGATTTCGGCCAGCTCCCCCCGACCGGCAAGACGGTCATGGTCGAGTTCTCCTCCCCGAACACCAACAAGCCGCTCCACCTCGGACACATCCGCAACAACCTGCTCGGCGACTCCGTTTCGCGTCTGCTGAAGGCCTGCGGCAACAAGGTCATCAAGTCCACGATCGTCAACGACCGCGGCGTCCATATCTGCAAATCGATGCTGGCCTGGCAGAAATGCTTCGCCGGCAAGACGCCGGAATCCACGGGCATCAAGGGCGACCACCTTGTCGGTGACTGCTATGTCGCCTTCGACAAACTCTACAAGGCGGAAGTCGCGCAGCTCGTCGCGGAAGGTATGGGCGAGGAGGAGGCCAAGAAGCAGGCCCCGAGCCTGAAGGAGGCCCATGAGATGCTCGTCAAGTGGGAACAGAACGACCCCGAGGTGCGTGCGCTCTGGTCCATGATGAACGGCTGGGTCTATCAGGGATTCGACGAGACCTATGCCGCCCTCGGCATCACCTTCGACCAGGTGGACCATGAATCCGAGACCTATCTTCTCGGGAAGGAACTGGTCCAGAAGGGGCTGCAGGAAGGCGTCTTCGAACGCGAGGCCGACGGGTCGGTCTGGTGCGACCTGACCGCCGACGGCCTTGACCGCAAGCTCGTCCTCCGCGGTGACGGTACCTCCGTCTATATCACGCAGGACCTCGGGACGGCCGAGCGGCGCTTCGCCACCTATGGCCTCGACTCCCACGTATATGTCGTCGGCAATGAGCAGGATTACCATTTCCAGGTCCTGAAACTCATCCTCGGCAAACTCGGCTTCGACTGGGCCTCGCGCATCTACCACCTTTCCTACGGGATGGTGGAGCTGCCGGAAGGCAAGATGAAGTCCCGCGAAGGGACGGTGGTCGATGCCGACGACCTGATCCAGCGCATGTACGAGGAGGCGAAGCGGACCTCGGAGGAAAGCGGCAAGCTTGAAGACGTGCCGGCCGAGGAGCGGGAGCGCCTCTACCGGATGATCGGCCTCGGGGCCCTGAAGTATTTCATTATCAAGGTGGACCCGAAGAAGACGATGCTGTTCAATCCGAAGGAATCCATCGATTTCAACGGCAATACCGGTCCCTTCATCCAGTACACGCACGCCCGTATCCGCTCGATCCTGCGCAAGGCGGCGGAACAGGGCATCGCCTTCTCTACGGCGGACATCGGGAAGGACATCGTTCCTTCCCCGAAGGAAATCCGCCTCATCAAGCTCCTGAGCCTGTTCCCCGGCAAGGTCGCCGAGGCCGGCGCCGCCCTGAGCCCGGCGGTCGTGGCGAACTATGCCTATGACCTCGCGAAGGAGTTCAACCAGTATTACCACGACACCCCGGTCCTGAAGGAGCCGGACCCGGCCCTGCTGCGGTTCCGTCTCGTGCTGATCCGGACCCTCGCCGATACCCTCGTCAAGGCGACGGACCTCCTCGGCATCGGACTCCCGGACCGGATGTAGCGATGGAAAAGGCGCCGATGATCCCGACCTCCGTGAAGGAGGTGCAGGCCCTGGGATGGGACTATATCGACGTCATCTTCTTTACGGGCGACGCGTTCGTCGACCATCCGTCCTTCGGGACGGCCGTGATTTCCCGGTGGCTCCAGAAATGGGGCTACCGGGTTGCCGTTGTACCCCAGCCGAACTGGCGGGACGACCTCCGCGATTTCCGGAAACTCGGCGCCCCGCGCCTGTATTTCGCCGTCAATTCGGGGGCGATGGACTCGATGGTCAACCATTACACCGCCTCCAAGCGCCTCCGCCACGACGACGCCTATACGCCGGACGGCAAGGCGGGCGCGCGGCCGGATTACGCCGTGACCGTTTACACAAAGATACTCAAGGAGTTATACCCTGATATCCCGGTGGTGATCGGTGGCATCGAGGCCTCGCTGCGCCGGCTGACGCATTATGATTACTGGAAGGACTGCCTGATGCCGTCCATCCTGGTCTCCTCCGGCGCCGACTGGCTTTGCTACGGGATGGGAGAGCGGCCGATGCTCGAACTGACGAAAGGGATCGAGAAGGGCTGGAACCTCCACCGGATGCGTTCCATCCCCCAGCTGGCCTTCTTCGTCAAGGGGGGTGTTCCGGCGGGGACACTGTCTCCCAAATCGTCGCTACGCGACCCCTCCCATCCTACGGACGGGCCCCTCCCTCTTATGCGCCCGAGGGTGGGCACAGATTTGGGAGACAGTGCCCCCGCCGGAAAGCTCGTTCTGCACAGTTTCGAGACCTGCGAGCGGGACAAACGCGCCTTCGCGGAGAACTTCCACTGGATCGAGACCCATGCCAACATGCTCCATCCGGATACGATCATCGAGCCGGTCGGGGACGGGTATGTCCAGATCAACCCGCCCTACCCGCCTGCGACGCAGGAGGAAATGGATTCGTTCTGGGACCTGCCGTTTACGAAACTGCCGCATCCGCGCTACAAGGGCAAGCGGATTCCGGCCTATGACATGATCAAGTTCTCGGTCAATACCCACCGGGGCTGTTTCGGCGGCTGCAATTTCTGCACGATCGCCGCGCACCAGGGCAAGTTCATCACCTCCCGCAGCGAGGAATCCATCCTGAAGGAAGTGCGGGAACTGAATGATCTTCCGGACTTTGCGGGGAACATTTCCGATGTCGGGGCCCCGACGGCCAATATGTACGGCATGCACGGGAAAGACGAGTCCCTCTGCGCGAAATGCCGGCGCCGGTCCTGCCTGTATCCGGCTCCCTGCCCGAACCTGGACCGGGACCATACCCGGCTGCTGAACCTGTATCACCGCATCGACGCAACGAAGGGGATCCGGCACTCCTATATCGGCAGCGGCATCCGCTACGACCTGTTCCTGGATGAGAACGGCTATGTGGACGCGAGTTCGCGGCCCTATCTGAAGGAACTGGTGCTCGACCACACCTCCGGACGGCTGAAAGTGGCCCCGGAGCACACCGAGGACCATGTCCTCCAGAAGATGGCGAAGCCTTCCTTCCGTCTTTTCGAGCGGCTCCGGAGCGAATTCGACCGGATCAACCGGGAGGCGGGGACCCATGTCGGGCTTGTCCCGTACTTCATATCGAGCCATCCCGGCTGCACGCTGAAGGACATGCAGCGCCTCGCCGACCATCCCGCCCTGAAGGGAATCTGGATGGACCAGGTCCAGGATTTCACCCCGACGCCGATGACTACTTCGTCCGTCATGTACTGGACCGGACTGGACCCCCGGGACATGCGTCCGGTGTTCACGGAACGCGATCCGGAGCGCAAACGCGAGCAGAAATCACTTTTCTTCAAAAATTCTTCGAAAAATTCCGCCAAAGGTGTGAGGAATTCAAAAAATTCCACTAATATTGCAGCGCGAAATCGCAACAGAACGAAGAAAGACTAGCATATGGCAATCGACAACAGGAAAAGACACGTAGTCAGCTACGAAAAAATGGCCCAGAACCCCGAACTGGCGGCTGCTTTCGCTGAAAAGTATCCGCGCGGCTTCAATGACTACCTCGCCGACCTCGTCAAGTATCCGAAGCCGGACGGGACGTCCTTCTATGCTGTCACCGTGGAGATTCCGGATGCCGTCTATCTGGTGAAGATCAACGTGAAGACCGACGATGTCGAAGACCTCGAGCGCTGGCTCGAGGGCGAGGAAGACGCCGGGAACGAGGCGGTGGCCGGCAGCAGCGCCGATGCCTCCGACGCGGGCGGCGAGACCCTTCCCGACGACAATATCGCCCAGTACTCCGAGGGAGGCGACGACGCGGGCGAATAGCATTGGATCCCATGCCGAAGAACACTGGCGTGAAATACCTGTGGGGCCCGGGAAGGGCCCTTTTGCGTAAGTGGCCGGAGCGCAACGTGCTGCTCCTGCTCTCCGTGGTCGTCGGCATCCTGTGCGGCCTGGCCGCCGTACTCCTGAAAGTCGCCATCCACGCCATTCAGCGGGGCTTGATGCACCTTTTCCCTTCGGATGGATTCAATCTTCCGTATCTGGTCCTTCCGGGGATCGGCATGCTCCTGTCGCTGCTGATTGTCCGGTATGTCGTGAAACGGGACATCGGCCACGGGGTGACGAAGGTGCTCCAGGCCGTCTCCCGCAATGAATCCCGGGTCGAGCGGCACAATATCTGGTCGTCGCTCGTCACCAGTGCCCTGACCATCGGTTTCGGCGGTTCGGTCGGCGCCGAGGCCCCGATCGTCTATACCGGCGCGGCCATCGGTTCCAACCTGGGCCGCTACATGGGGCTTTCCTACCGGGGCGTGACCCTGCTGCTCGGCTGCGGGGCCGCCGGCGCCGTGGCGGGCATTTTCAATGCTCCGCTCGCCGGCGTCCTCTTCACGCTGGAGATCCTTCTCTTCAACCTGTCGATGACCTCGATCCTGCCGCTGCTGCTCTCCACCGTGTCGGCGACGATCGTGTCCTACCTCTGTCTCGGACAGGCGACGCATTTCTCCTGCTCCCTGGCGGCGTTCTCCCTGGCCAATGTGCCCTTCTATCTGCTTCTGGGCGTTTTCTGCGGCTTCTGTTCGCTGTATTTCCTTCGGATGACCCTCCGCCTGGAAGACCGGCTCGGGAAGATGAAGCGTCCGCTGCTCCGCTGGGCGCTCTGCGCCGCGGCGCTGGGGCTGCTGATCTTCCTGTTCCCACCGCTTTTCGGCGAAGGTTATGATGACCTCGTCCCGCTCCTGAATGGGGAAGTGCTTGATTTCGAGGGGAAGACGGTCCTGTCTTTCTTCATGCAGAGAAAGTGGGCGATTCCGGTGTTCTTCGCCCTGATCCTCCTGCTGAAGGTCTTCGCCATGACCTTCACCAATGCCGGCGGCGGGGTCGGCGGCACCTTCGGTCCGACGCTGTTTTCCGGCGCCATCGCCGGATTCGTCCTGGCTTCCGTCGTCAACCTCATCCGTCCGGACACGCTCCCCGTCGCGAACTTCGTGCTTGTGGGCATGGCGGGCCTGATGGCCGGGGTGATGCAGGCGCCGATGACCGCCATCTTCCTGATCGCGGAGATTTCCGGCGGTTACGGGCTGCTGATCCCGCTCATCATCACCTCCGCGCTCTCCTACGGGACGATGCGCCTTTTCGAGAAGTATTCCATCTATACCAAGCGCATCGCCCAGACCGGCGAACTGCTGACCCACGACTCGGACCATTCGGTCCTCACCCTGCTGAAGACCAGCGAACTCATTGAAACCGACTTCATTCCGGTTCGCATCGACGCCACGCTCGGCGACCTGGTGGAGGCCGTCTCCGCTTCCCACCGGAACATTTTCCCGGTGCTCGATTCCCGCGGCCGTTTCCAGGGCTATGTCTCCCTGGAGGACATCCGCCGCGACATGTTCCGGACAGAGCTGTATGCGGTCAATCACGTCTATAATTACATGCGCTCCGCCCCTGAGTATGTCCTCGAGGACGAGAGCATGGAAAGCGTGATGCGCAAATTCGAAAAATCCGGCGCCTGGAACCTGCCCGTCGTCCGGGAAGGCCGCATTTACGCCGGATTCGTTTCCAAATCCAAAATCTTCAACGCCTACCGCGTGCAGCTGCGCGATTTCTCGCAGGATTGAGTGTGCGAAATCCATAACAGAGGAGCTGTCTCTTCTTCCGAGCTATTCCTTCGGTAACGGCCGGTTCTTCCTGTCGGGACGCTATCTGATGCTGAATTTCCGCTACGTCTTCAATCGGATGAAGTAGGCCTTGTGCGTGGCACGAAAGAGCAACGCTCCTGATTCCGGTCAGGAGCGCTGTCTCAATGGGAAATTGCCGGGTCGGGGCGTTATTTCGCGCGCTGCTCGGCGAGGAAGCGGTCGAGGCTCGCGAAGAACTCCTTGCGGTACGGCTCGATCTTGTCCGTGCCGAACTCGGAAGTGGTGAAGCCCCAGCCGTGGCCGCCGGCGGGATAGATGTACATTTCCGCAGGGACCTTGTTCTCGATGAGTTTCTCGTACATCCAGATGCTGTTGATGGCCGGGACGGTCTTGTCGTCGGTGCAGAGGGCGAGGAAGGTTGCCGGCGTGGACGCGGTGACCTGACGCTGGAGGGAGTACTTCCGGGCGAGCTTTTCATGACGATCCCTGCTTTCCATCAGCTCCTTCCGGTAGGCTTCCAGGGATTTCCCGTCGCGGAGGACATCCCCTTCCCCGCGGCCGATCAGGTTGACATGGGTGCCGCGGTGGGTGTCCTGTTCCAGGGAAATGACCGGGTAGATCAGCACCGCGAAGTCGGGCTTGGTGACGGCATCGACATACATGGTCTCGGTCGTCGCGGCGAGGTGGCCGCCGGCGGAAAAGCCCATGACGCCGATCTGGCTGACCTTCCACTGGGCGGCATGCTCCCGGCAATAGCGGAAGGTGTTCTGGACATCCGTCAGCGGGACACGGTGATGCTGGTTCGGCATGCGGTATTTGACGACGGCGACCGTAATGCCCCTTTCGAGCATCCATTTCGCGACGTAAAGGCCTTCATTCCAGGAAGATGTGTACTTGTATCCGCCGCCGGGACAGACGATCAGCATCTGCCCGTTCGGCTTCTTCGGGAAGTACAGGTCGAAGCGGGCCAGATCATTGATATTGCCGAGGTTCCCGGTTTCGGAAAGGGTCTCGGGCCCGGTGAGGCCGTTGGCTTCCTTCATCTCGAATCCGGCATAGGTCGTTTTCTTGCCATACACCGGATCGACCGTCTGGGCCTCGCTGGACGCGGCATACAGGAAGACCGTCTCGTCCGGACGGAGTTTGGAATTGGGGGTCTGCGCTTCCGCTGCCGCGGAAAGCAGGAGGGCGGCACCGAGCGCCGCAGCAAGGGAAATGAGGATTCTTTTCATCGTTTGAACAATCTGGTAGGACAAATCTCGCACATTTTTCCCGCATTTCAAACAGAGGCGCTGTGCCAGATGTGTTTTTTCTGCATCGCATCTGGTACGCGAATCGCCTTTGTAGTGCCTTTTGGTGTGCCAGGTGCGCATACTTTCTTCGCATCTGGTACGCCAATCGTTGTTGTGTGGCCCTTTGGTGTGCCAGGTGCGCCGTCTTTCTTCACATCTGGTACGCCAATCGTTGTTGTGGGGCCCTTTGGTGTGCCAGGTGCGCCGTCTTTCTTCGCATCTGGTTCGCCAATCGTTGTTGTGGGGCCCTTCGGTGTGCCAGGTGCGCATACTTTTTTCGCATCTGGTACACCAATCAATATCGCTTGCCTTTCCGGTGTACTAGATGTGCATACTTTCTTCACATCTGGTACGCGAAATAGCTTTGCAGCCTCTTCCGCTGTACCAGATGTGTTTTTCTGCATCGCATCTGGAACGCCAATCGCCCTTGCTTGCCTATCCGGTGAGCCAGGCGCGCATGCTTTTTTCGCATCTGGTACACCAATCACTATCGCTTGCCTTTCCGGTGTACTAGATGTGCATACTTTCTTCACATCTGATACGCGAATCGCCTTTGCTTGCCTATCCGGTGTGCCAGATGCGCCGTCTTTTTTCGCATCTGGTACGCGAAATAGCTTTGCAGCCTCTTCCGCTGTGCCAGATGTGTTTTTCTGCATCGCATCTGGTACGCCAATCGTTGTTGTGAGGCCCTTCGGTGTGCCAGGTGCGCTGTCTTTCTTCGCATCTGGTACGCGAAATAGCTTTGCAGCCTCTTCCGCTGTGCCGGATGTGTTTTTCTGCATCGCATCTGGTACGCCAATCGTTGTTGTGAGGCCCTTCGGTGTGCCA